>CAZJQD010000030.1:0-45311 GCA_964548165.1 uncultured bacterium | reverse complement strand
GGCTCGAGATCGCCCGCGCGCTGGCCACCGAGCCGAAGCTGCTCCTGCTGGACGAACCCGCCGCCGGGCTCAATCCCTCGGAGAAGGAGGAGCTCAAGGGCATCGTCCGCCGCATCCAGTCCTCGGGGATCACGGTCGTGCTCATCGACCACGACATGAAGCTCGTCATGGATCTCTCCGAGCGCGTGGTCGTGCTCGACTACGGGCGCAAGATCGCCGAGGGAACGCCGCGCGAGGTCCGCGAGAACCCGGCCGTGATCGAGGCCTACCTCGGCACCGGCCACGGATTCGACCAGGGCCCGGCGGGCGGCCAGGCCGAGGTGAAGCCCTCGTGAGCGTCTTCGAGGTGGAGCGGCTGTCGGCCGCCTACGGCCGGCTGGAGGTCCTTCACGACGTCTCCCTTCGCGTCGGCGAGGGGGAGGTGGTCACGCTCATCGGCTGCAACGGCGCCGGCAAGTCCACGACGCTCTGCGCCATTTCCGGGCTCGTTCGCAAGACCTCGGGCGCGGTCCGCTTCGGCGGCCGCGAGCTGGCGGACGCGGAGCCTCACGTCCTCGTCGAGGCCGGGATCGTGCACGTGCCGGAGGGGCGGCGCATCTTCCCCAGATTGACGGTGGCCGAGAACCTCGTGATGGGAGCCTACAGCCGGCCGGAGGGAGTGGATTCCGCTCTCCTGGAGAGCGCCTACGAGCTCTTCCCGATCCTCAAGGAGCGGAGACAGCAGGCCGGTGGCACGCTCTCGGGCGGCGAACAGCAGATGCTGGCGATTGCCCGCGGTCTCATGGCGCGCCCGAAGCTGCTCCTCCTGGACGAGCCCTCGCTCGGCGTCGCCCCCAAGCTCGTCGAGAAGATCTTCACCTCGCTCCTGGACTGGATCGCCCGGACGCGCGTGCCGATCCTGCTGGTGGAGCAGAACGCGCAGTTGGCGCTGGAGATCGCGCATCGCGCGTACGTGCTGGAGACCGGCCGCATCGTGCTGGAAGGTGCCGGCCGCGAGCTCCTGGTGAACGAGGACGTCAAGCGCGCCTACCTGGGGCTCTGAAAAGAAGGAAGAAGAGCGAGGGAGCCTCCCGGCGGTTGTTTCCTACCGCGGGCGCGGTAGAATACGCGCATGTCCGAGGGACTTCGCATCCTCCTGGCCGCTCCCCGCGGCTTCTGCGCCGGCGTCGATCGCGCCATCGAGATCGTCGAGAAGGCGATCGAGATCTTCGGAGCTCCCATCTACGTCAAGCACGAGATCGTCCACAACAAGCACGTCGTCAATGAACTCAAGGCCAAGGGGACGATCTTCGTGGAGGAGGTCAGCGAGATCCCCGACGGCGCCGTGGCCATCTTCTCCGCGCACGGGGTCTCCAAGGAGGTGCGCGCGGAGGCGGCGGCGCGGCCGCTGCGCGTCATCGACGCCACCTGCCCCCTCGTCACCAAGGTCCACCTCGAGGTGCACCGGCTGGACCGGGACGGCTACGAGATCATCCTGATCGGGCATGCCGGCCACGTGGAGGTCGAGGGCACGATGGGGCAGTTGCCGCCGGGCCGCATCCAGCTGGTGCAGACGGAAGAGGAAGCCGCGGTCCTGGAGGTGCGCGATCCCCAAAAGGTCGCCTACTGCACGCAGACCACGCTCTCCCTGGACGAGACCGCCGGGATCGTGGCGGCGCTCCAGCGAAGATTTCCCGAGATCAAGGTGCCGGCGAAGGACGACATCTGCTACGCGACACAGAACCGGCAGAACGCCATCAAGGCGATGATGCCCGAGATCGACCTCCTCCTCGTCATAGGCTCGCGAAACTCCTCGAACTCCAATCGCCTCGTGGAGGTGGCCCGCAATCTCGGGAAGCCCGCGTACCTCTTCGATCAGCCCTCCGAGATGCAGCCGGAGTGGTTCGAGGGCGTCCGCACGGTGGGCCTGACGGCGGGCGCCTCCGCTCCGGAGTCGATCGTGAAGGCCACGGTAGACGAGCTGATCACGCGTTATGGCGGCAAGGCGGAACCCTTCATCATCAAGGAAGAGCACGTGACGTTCTCACTGCCCAAGGAATTGACGCCGGCCTGAAGAGGCCGGAGGCTGCAAGGAGCCACGCACATCATGGGTGACACGGTCTGGTATCTGAACTCGGCTGAGGGGCCGGTGGGCCCGTATGCGCCCGTCGACTTGAAGCAGATGGTGGCTGCGGGCCAGGTTACCGGGGAGTGGTACGTCTGGCGCGAAGGGTTTGCCGAGTGGATGCGGATCGCGGATGTGCCCGAGCTTTCGGCCCCGGCGGCCGCGCCGGCTCCGCCTCCCCAGCCGCCCGTGCCGCACGCGCATGCGGCGGCCTCCCAGCCGGCCAATACCAAGCAGTCGGGGGCCAATGTCCTCGCGCGCGCCGTCGCGGCCAAGGCGCAGACCTACGGCGGCGTCGCCGGGAAGCCGGGCGCGGCGGCAACGCCCGCCGCGGATCCGGCAGTGCCTCGTGGCGCGTCGACAGGCGGCGCCGTGGCCGAGGCGCCTTCCGGAGCCTTGGCCGCCGCCACAGTTCCGGGTGGGGCATCCGGTTCCATCGACGACTTTCCCGAGCCCGTCATCATCCGCGCTCCCTCGCGCGGCAAGCAGATGGCGAAGAGCCTGGGGCGCATCGCCGGCATTCTCGCCGTCCTGGCGGTGATCGCCGGCGGCGTCGGTTACTACCAGTTCGGCGATGACCTCTTTGTCATGCTGGGCCTGGTTGACCCTCCACCACCTCCTCCCACCCCGGTTCCGACGATGAGCGCGGAGGAGAAATCCGCGCGCGAGACGTTTGCGCGGTACCAGGCGGCCATCGAGGCCGGTGACCTGGGCGCGCTGGAGGAACTCGTGAGCATCGAGCGGGCCGCGCGGATCAGCGATGGCGCGGGTGAAGCTCTCCTGGCGGAGCTCCGCGCGAATCGACCCGAGACGCCGGCTACGATCGCGGGCGCCGATGTCACTCCTGAAGCAGTGACCTTTCTGCTGGCGGCGCCCGGCCCCGCGGGGAAGCTCTCGGGGAGCGCCGTGGTGGCCCGGGAGGAAGGGGCCTGGCGGGTGGCATCCGAGACCTGGCAATTGCCGCCGCCGGATACGGCCGCGCTCGAGGCCGCCCTCTTTGATGCCTCGGTGCCGGGAACGGGCACGGCCGCGCTCGCCAAGGACACAGTTCAGAACCCGGCCTTTGGCCCCGAGAGCGACGTCCTGAGGCTCGTGACCGGCGCGGAGGGAGCCACGGACTTCTCGGATTCGAGGCGAGCGGTCATGGAGTTCCGCAGCGGTGTTGGAGCGAGCGCCCGGCGGCTCGAGATCGCCTTTGATGCCGCGCGCCGCGGCCGGCAGAAGATCGACGGGCAACAGGCGTCGCTCTCGTTCATCGCGTCCAACGCCCAGGTCTTCGCCCCGGACGGCGAGGTCTTCCTGGAGGTTGTACAGCCCTACTCGGGGAGCGCGGACGGCGTCTGCCGCGCGGTCATCAAGCGAGCGACCCTGTCGGCCGGCGGCGATTCGTTTTCCCTCGCGATTGCGATCGAGATCAGGGGAATCCCGGTACGACCGGGCATGAAACCCGCTGAAGTGATGAACGATACCGCCCCGAGCGCGGCGGGGACCGAAGATACCGAGGACACCGACGCCTCCGGCGGCTAGCGCAAATCATTCGCACTTTTCCACCACAGAGATCACAGAGAACGCGGAGTAAACCAATACGGGGGCAAAGATTCAAGAACGTGCTGACTCAATTCGCCGCTGTATCAGCACCAAGCCGTAGTGGAAGGACAGGCGCTGGTTGTTGGTCAGGATCCTTCTCTTATGCCTTCCTCTGCGGTCTCTGCGATCTCTGTGGTGCGAATTCATGAATATGCCGGGCTAAGGCGCCGACGCGTCGCAGAGGCTGGACGCTGCCGATCAGAAGAAGTAGTGCCAGAGGTAGTCGATGCGTCCGGCGAGGATGCGCCGCCATCCCGCGTAGCGCATGACCTCGCGGATGTCGCGCTGGTAGTTGGGGGCGTAGCAGCGGCACGCGCATTTCTTGCAGTCGGGCTTCGGATTCATGGGGCAGGCCATCCGCATCGAGATCGCGTGCCCGAGGAGATCGGCGCAATCCGGGCAGAGCGTGGGGCGGAACGGGGCGATCGCGGTGTCGGCCGTCTCCTGCTTCGCGCGGAACGGCTCGCGCGGGGCCCCGGCGTGCTTTCCCCGGCACCAGCAGGAGATGAAGTCCGCGAGGAGCCGGACGTCGTGGATGTCCCGCTTGTCCAGCCCCCGGGTCGCCCGGTCGCGATAGACCTCGGAACGAACCCTGGCGAGTCCTTCGCGAGAGTCCGTCATGGAGCGCCGTTCTCGAGGACAATCACGCCGAGGTGTCGGGCGGGTCGGAGGAGGGGCCGGGATGAACGTAGAACGCGGACTCCCGGTATTCCTGCCAGCCGCGCTCCATGAGCACCTTGAGAACGGCGGCCAGGGGGAGAGCGGCGACGACGCCGACGATGCCAAGGAGGGCGCCGCCGACGGAGAGCGCGAAGAGGACGGCGACGGGTCCGAGGCCGACAGATTGGCCCGCGAGCTTGGGAGTCAGCCAGTAGCTCTCCAGGACCTGGACCATGCCGAAGATGCCGAGGATCCAGAGCGTCTGGATGCCCAGCGTCGCCATGTCGCCTGGGTAGTGGAGGATCGTGAAGAGGAACGCGGGGATCATCCCGAGCATGGGGCCGACGTAGGGAAGGAAGTTTCCGAGCCCGGAGACGGGGCCGATCAACACGGCATACGGGACGCCGACGAGGGTCAGGGCGACGGTGTAGCAGGCGCCCATCGCCAGGGCCACCATCAGCTGGCCCCTCAGCACTGTTCTCAGGTTCAGGTCGATCTCGGCCAGGGCCGGGCGGATCCGCGCGTGGTGCCGCGCCGGTATGGCCTCGAGGATACGCTGGTTCACGAGGTGGAAGTCGCAGAGGAAGTAGTAGAAGACGAAGGCGAAGAGGAGGAAATCCAAGAGGACGCTGAAGATGCCCAGGAGGGAACTCAGCCAGTCCATGAGCCATTGGCCGATGAAGGTCGCGATCTGGGGCGTCGCTTCCTGCAACTTTTCGAGCGCCTGCACGGCGAGGTTGCGCGCCTCGGGCGGTATGCGTCCCTCCGCCTGCCAATACTCGACCTCGATCATGATCGCGGCCCGGTACTCGGGGAACTTCTTCGCGAGCATCGTGGATTCCTGGATGATGATCGGGACCGAGACGACGACGGCGAGCACGAAGCCCAGGAGCACGACGATCATCACGAAGAGGACGGCCGCTTCCCTGCGCCCCTTCCAACGCCTCTCCAGAGCATCGACGAAGGGCGAGACGAGGTAGGCCGCGATCCAGGCAAGCAGGAAGGGCAGGAAGACCGTGCGAAGGGCATAAAGGGCCGCGAGGACTGCGGCGAGGACAAGGAGGGCCAGGAAGCGCCGGGCCCAGACCTTCGGGAGAATTTCGTCGTTCACGGGACCATTTCAGCCCGGTAGCTTCCCGGCGTCAAGCAGGGCCATGCCGCGCCGAGGGCCAAAGACGAAAAAAGGCCCTCCGCCTGGCGGCGGAGGGCCCTGCAAAAGCGAAAAGCTTACTCGATGGTCGCGTCCTCGGCGTTGAGCGTCAGCTTGGTGATCTGGGTGAGGTTGAGACCGGTGTATTCGTGCGGGTCCCCGTTGTCCTCGACGGCCTTCAGGTCCCAGAGCGCGACGTCGGACTTGAAACCGCGGAAGGTGATCGGCGTGCTGGAAGCGTTCGCGAAGACCTGGCCTGCCGGGATCAGGTTCTCTTCCCAGGAGTTCGAGGAAGCGGGGGAGAGGTAGAGCTCCTTGATGTTGTACCCGGTCGCATTGACCAGCACGAAGTTCAGGTCGGCATTGGTTCCGGCGGGAGCGGCGGCATCGGTCGGAGCCGGAGCGGGCGCGGGCGCGGGTGCGGGCGCGGGTGCGGGTGCCGGAGCGGGGGTGGAGCCGCCGCACGCTGTGGCGAGGACGATGGCAAGACATGCCGTGATGCTGACAAAGACTTTCTTCACTTACTGTTGACCTCCTGGTCAAGTTCCGTCGGCCCTGCGCCCTGATCGGGAACCGTTCCCGGGAACGCAAAGACGCGGGAGCATAATAGTTGCCATGGGTTCGTCAAGGGCAGTCTCGCGTGTCAGAGGATGGCGGGGAGGCCACTTGCGGGTGGAGCCAGGCCGTCCCTAGAATGGATAAGGGGGGAGGGGATGGCCATGGTGCTGGACTGCAATGACGCGGAATTAACGCTTCTGACCGGCATGTTGCGTTCCGAGCTCGATGCGATGCGCTCCGAGATTACGCATACCGACACGCGGGCCTATCGCGAGACTCTGCAACGTCGTCGTGCGTTAGTTGAGTCGATCCTGGGTAAGCTTTCGCATGCGGACCGGGAAGTAACCGCTGGAGCCTGAGGCAGACAGGGGAGGGGCGCAGGTTTTCCGTGATTGTGACGGTCCTGCGCCCTAGAAGATTCGAACTTCTGGCCTACAGATTCGTAGTCTGTCGCTCTATCCAGCTGAGCTAAGGGCGCGGAACTGCGACGGGTATCGTAGGCAAGGCCGGGGGTGAAGTCAATGAGGGGTCAATTTCTCCTTTCCTCGGCTCGAGGCATGGGCACAATGTCGGCATGCACCTCGAAGCCAACCTGATCCCAGCTCTTCATGACCGCCTGGTCGCCGCGTGGCATACCCGCGTCGCTCCGGATGATGCCGCCGCCGCCCTGGATGCGCGCCCCACTCTCGAGGGCCTGGAACCCGCCGCGGCGTCGTTTCTCGCCCTGGCCGCCGCTCAGCACCTGCGGAATTTCCGGCTCTGGCACATCGAGGACGAGGCTCGCCGCACCGATGTGGACGACTCTTACATCGCGGCGCAGAAGCGGGGCATCGACCAGGCCAACCAGCAGAGGCAGGATCTCATCGAGAAGCTGGACGAGGCCCTGATTGCCGCCTGGCCCTGGGTGCTCGAGGGTGCCGCGCTTCCCCTGAACTCGGAGACACCGGGCTCGGTCGTGGATCGCCTCTCGATCGCGTCCCTGAAGATCTGGCACATGAGGGAACAGGCGGAGCGGAAGGACGCCGACGAGGCTCATCGAGCCAAGTGCCGGGATCGCCTGGCCGTCCTCGCGCGCCAGCGGGACGACCTTGCCGGTTCGCTCGCTCGTCTCCTGGAGGATCTCCGCGAGCGCCGCCTCAGGCTCCAGGTCTACCGCCAGTTCAAGATGTACAATGATCCCACCCTGAACCCGGCCGTCTACGGCCAGGGATCGACGTCCCGGTCCTGACCCTTCCCTCGCGTTCCCCGCGGGGGGCGCGAACTTTTTCGTCGGTGGGTCGTCAATTGGGGATAACCGGGGGCCGTGGCGCGGACGCGCGTTGACCGCCGTGCCCGCCCGCCCGTACACTTTTCGCATCTTAGTCAGGAGGAAGTACATGTCCCGCCTCTCGCGCCTAGCCGCGCTCGCCCTGGTCGTCGTCGTTGCCGTTTCGGCCGGCGCCGAATCCCGTTACACCGAGAAGATCCGCAACTCGCAGACCGTCCTGGACCAGATGATCAACCAGTCTGGCCAGCCGATCCCGGTTGCGCTCTTTCGCCAGGCCCAGGCCATTGCCATCTTCCCGAGCGTCGTGCGCGCGGGTTTCATCTTTGGCGGCCGCTATGGCGAGGGCGTCGTGCTCTCCCGTGACGGCGCCAACCGCTGGTCGTCGCCCGCCTTCTTCACCCTGGCCGGCGGATCGTGGGGGCTCCAGGCAGGCGTGCAATCCGCCGACGTCATCCTCTTCATCATGAACGAGAATGGCCTCCAGGCGCTCCTCAAGCAGAAGCTGACGCTCGGGGCGGACATGTCCGTCGCCGCCGGCCCCAACAGCGTCAATGCCGCCGGCGATATCGACGTCGCGCTCAAGGCCGACATCTATTCCTACGTGCGCTCGCGAGGGCTCTTCGCCGGCATCGCGATCAGCGGCGCCCGCATGGCCTTCAGCCCGCGGATGAACCGCGAGTACTACACGCAGTCGTACACGGTGGACGACATCATCGTTCGGCGCCAGCCCACGGTTCCCCAGGACGCCGAGGCCCTGGTGTCGCGGCTTAACCAGCTCTCCAACCCTGCCGCTCGTTGATGAGCCTCATCAAGGCGCGGACGCGCGCGTCGCAGCTGGCCTGTACCGTCCTCTTGCTCGGGGTCGCCGCCTGCGGCCCCGAGCCCGCGGGGCAGGCCCAGACCGCTTCCTCGCCGCAGTCCGCTCCGGCGCCGTCCGCGACCGCGAGCAGCGCCGCGTCGCCGCACGCCGTGCCGGCGGGAGCCCGCTTCATCGAGCGGTTCCAGAGCGTGTTGACGGTGGGGAAGACCTACCGGGCCGTCATCGAGATGGCCAAGGGGGGCGAGTTCGAGATCACGTTTCACCCTGAGATCGCGCCCAACCACGTCGCAAACTTCGTCTCGCTCGCTCGGTTGGGTTTCTACAATGGCGTGACCTTTCACCGCGTCATCGAGGGATTCATGGCCCAGGGCGGCGACCCCACGGGGTCGGGCGGCGGCGGCCCCGGATACACGATCCCCGCGGAGTTCTCCAACACCCCGCATCGTCGCGGCACCGTCTCGATGGCCCGCACCTCCGACCCCAATTCCGCCGGATCGCAGTTCTTTATCTGCTTCCAGGACACGCCGTTCCTGGACGGGCAGTACACGGCCTTCGGCAGCGTCACCAGGGGAATGGACGTCGTCGATGCGATCCGCAAGCGCGACCCCGACCGCGCCACCTTCCAGGGCGACGCGATTCGCACGGTCCGCATCATCGAAGAGTAGCGCCCTCCCGACTGCCGGCAGCGCCGGGGCAGGAGGTGTGGCCTGAGCCCGGGATCCGCCCCGCGGCGCGGCGTGGTTATCGGTTCGGAAAGTAAGCGCTTACATCGGCGAGTCGTGACGCCTTGGTGCGGGTTCGGGCTCATCCTTTTCCCCTGCGCAGCCGAGAAGTACACCGGGCGGCGCGCCGGGTGCGCGTGGCCTATCCTAAACGCGAGGTGTCCTCTTGTTGCCTGTACTGCGCCCACGCCTTGTGCGTTTCCTCCGGCTCCGGCTCAGCCTGACCAGGGAAGCCCTGGCCCAGAGGCTCGGCGTCGTGCCCTCGCTCGTCACGCAGTGGGAGTCCGGGCGCCTGGTGCCCGGAGCCGCCGCGCAGGCGTATCTGCTGGCGACGGCGGAACGGGCCAAGGTCGACTTTGCCTCCCTCGAGGCGCTCGTTGCCGTGGTCGAGATGATCAGCCGCGGGGACGCGGAGACCGCGCTCCACGCCGCCAGGGTTTCGCTCCTTGCCGAGCAGGTCGGGCAGGCGGCCGGTGACTTTGCCTTCGACCTGGCCGTCGCCGGCACCCTGCACGACGCCGGCAAGGTCATGTTGCCCCCCGCCATCCTCGGCCATCCCGGCGGGCTCTCCGTGGACGAACGGCTCATCATCCAGGCGCACGTCGCCGCTTCCTCCAACCTGGCGCGCCTCCTCGTCGGGGATGCTGTCGCCCGTTACGTGGCCGAGCACCACGAGAGGCTCGATGGCACGGGATACCCGGTCGGCTTGACGCGCGACGAGATCTCGCATGGCGGGAGGATCCTGGCGGTCTGCGACGAGTACGCGGCGCGGACCGCCATCCGTGGTTACCGGCCGGCCGTGCAGAGGGGAGAAGAGGCCCTCGAGGAGATGGAACAGCATCCGGGGTTCGACGCGGCCATCGTTCATACCCTGCGCTCGGTCCTGCGTGACGATCCCGCGGCGCGAAAGGCCGCATAGCTCCCCATTTCGGCGCAGGGGGCACTTGGCCCCATTGGATGTTGCCGGTCGGCGTGATACTCTTACCTCCGATGCGGATCTCACTTTCCGCGACCCGGTGGATTCTCCTTCTGCTCGCGTTCGCCATGGTTCCAATCGCCGGGTGCACCGGGCTCCCTGCCGTGGCCGAAGCCGTCGCCGCGCCCGCGATCCCGGGCGAACCCGCCCGCGCGGACACGCTCGTGCTCTGGCACTCCTTTCGAGGCCGCGAGCAAGCCGCGCTCGAGCTCGTCCTGGCGTCCTGGAGCCAGGATCACCGGCGCCCACCTATCCTCGCCGTGGCCCGCGACGGCAACGGATTCACCCAGGAACTGGCCGCGAGCGTGCGCCGGGGTGATGGCCCGGATATTGTCATCTGGGCCCATGACAAGACCGGCGAATGGGCCGACCAGGGTGTCGTCGTGCCCCTGGACGAAGACCTGACCGCCGCTCTCCGCGACCGTTACCTCCCGTTCTGCTTCTCCTCCATGAGCTACCAGGGGCGCCAATATGGCCTTCCGCTCTCGTTCGAGACGCTCATCATGTACTACAACCGCGCGCTCGTGCCCACGCCGCCGCGCACCACCGATGAGATGATCCGCGTGGCGCGCCAGAATACCAACCGGGCCCGCAACCGCTGGGGGCTCGTCTACGAGCGCGGCAATTTCTACCACCACGCCATGTGGCTGCACGGTTTCGGTGGGCGCGTCTTCGACGACTCCGGCCAGCTCGCCCTGCAGTCGCCCGAGACCGTCCGTTCGCTGACGTTCGCCCGCGATTTGGCGCGCGTCCACCACGTAGTGCCGGACACCGTCGACTGGCAGACACAGATGGATCTTTTCAATGCGGGTCGCGCCGCCATCCTTCTGAGCGGCCCCTGGGCCTACGGCTCCGTCGATCAAACCCGTGTCAGCCTGGGGATCGCGCCCCTGCCCCAGATATCGGGTCTCAATCGCTACCCGTCGCCCTTTCTCGGGGTGAAGGGCTTCTTCATCACCGCCTCCTGCCGCGACCGTGCCGCCGCCAGCGCCGCGATCGATCACCTCACGTCCACCTACTCCTCCTCCATGCTCAATGTCCTTGCCGGCTATCTCCCCGCCGACCGCCTCGCCTACGACTTCTCCATCGTCTCGGCCGACTACGTCACCAGCATCTTCAAGGAGCAGGTGGGGCGCGCGACCGTCATGCCGACGCGCGCGGAGATGAGCTATGTCTGGCAGGTCATGATGACCGATCCCGTCACCCTGCGGCCGGGTGCCCTGGACCGCATCTTTCTCTACGGCATCGAACCTCGGACCGCCCTGCGCGACGCCGCCGGCGAGTACGAACGGCTCCGCGCGGCGGACCTGCATAACCAGTACTAAGCGATGACTGTCCCGGGAAAGGACCGCGAGAGCTGTATCCTGTATGAGCTCGCGGAGGCGATGGCCGGGGACGAGACCCTGAAGGCCGTCTGGCTCGACTCGCACCGCAAGAAGGTCTCGTTCGCGTTCGTCGACGGCGCGGACACCTCCGCGGCCCGGCGGAAGCTCGAGGCCGTCGTCGCCCGTCACCGCCCCGAGAATCTCCCGGACTGCGCGCACGATCCCTGGAAGGTCGACTGCCTGCTCTGCGAACTGGGACGATCGCGCGCGATGCCCGCCGGCATTCGCCTCCTCTCGATGCCCGACGCCGGGATCCTGCTCGAGAAGGATTCCGCGGCCGCCCAGCCGCGGCTCGCCTGGCAGCACTTCGAGTGGATGCTCTTTCGCCCGCGCGAGCTCGAGATCCCGGCCGCGGACGACGACCTCGAGGAATGGCGCCACGACCTCTACGGGGCCGCTGTCTGCGGCATCACCGCGCTCGGCGGAATCCTCCTCGAGAAATTTGCTCCCGGCCAGGCGACGGCGGCTCTTGCCTGCTACCTGGTGGCCTACCTTGCCGGAGGCTGGCACGCGGCGACCGACGTCTGGGCCCTTCTCAAGAAGCGAACGCTCGACGTGCACTTCCTCATGCTGGCCGTCGCCGTCGGCGCCGCCGCCATCGGGCACTGGTCCGAGGGTGCCATGCTGCTCTTTCTCTTCTCGTTCTCGGGCGCGCTGGAGGAGATGGCCATGGCGCGGACGGAGCGCGCGATCCGCTCGCTCTTCCACGAGGCGCCGAAGGAGGCGACCGTCGTCGTCGACGGGGCGGAGTCCCGCGTCTCGATCGAGTCCCTGGCGCCGGGGGCCGTGGTGAGGGTGCGTCCGGGCGAGCAGTTCGCCGTCGATGCGGTGGTGATCGCGGGGACGACGGCCGCGGACGAGTCGAACCTGACCGGCGAGTCCGTGCCCATCGAGAAGGCCACCGGCGATCGCGTGCTCGGCGGGACGCTCAACCAGTGGGGGAGCGTCGATTGCCGCGTGACGGCGGCGGCGTCCGAGAGTTCCCTTGCCAAGGTCATACGGCTCATCCAGGAGGCCCAGCACAGCAAGGCCCCGTCCCAGCGCTTCACCGATCGCTTCGGGACCGGATACACCTACGCGGTTCTCGCCGCGACGCTTGGGATGTTCCTTGTCTGGTGGAAGGTGCTGGGCGTTCCCGCGTTCTCGGATGATGGCGCTTCGTCGGCCTTCTACCGAGCCATGATCCTCCTGGTGGTCGCGTCCCCCTGCGCGCTCGTGCTCTCGATCCCGTCCGCCGTTCTTGCAGGGATAGCGGCTGGAGCTCGCAAGGGCGTGCTCTTCCGTGGCGGCGCCGCGATCGAGAAGCTCGCCGCCGTGACGCGCGTCGCCATGGACAAGACAGGAACCCTCACGACCGGCATGCTCCGCGTGACCGGCGTGGAGACCGTGCCGCCGGGCCGGGAGGACGAACTCCTCGCGGCCGCCGGCGCGCTTGCTCACCACTCCGCTC
The DNA here is from genome assembly GCA_964548165.1 of uncultured bacterium. Lineage (GTDB taxonomy): Bacteria > UBA8481 > UBA8481 > UBA8481 > UBA8481 > CAZJQD01. The sequence continues at coordinate 32,632 of CAZJQD010000030.1, read as the reverse complement.
ATCCTGTCTCGCGCGCGATCACCGCGGCCTGTCGCGAACGCAAGATCGCCGTGGCCGACGTTGCCGGCTTCCGTTCGCTTACCGGGACGGGAGTTGAGGGCGACCTGACAGGCGGCGTGAAAGCGCAGATGGGCCGACGCGAGCTCTTCGCGAAGGCGGCCTGGCTCGAGAACATCGCGATGGCGGACGTGGGGAGCACCGAGACGGTGCTCGAGGCCGGGGACCTCCGCGGGCGCATCCTGCTTCGCGACGAGATCCGCGAGGAGAGCGCGCCGCTCCTGGCGTCGCTCTACAAGATTGGGCTGGATGTCAGCATGCTGACGGGGGATCGCGCCGAGGCCGCGCACCTCGTCGCCGATCACCTCGGGCTCAAGGACGTGAACGCGGAGCTCAGCCCGGAAGAGAAGGTCGAGCGGATACGGTCCTGGACCGATGCGGGCGAGAAGGTCGCCATGATCGGCGACGGCGTCAATGATGCGCCGAGCCTTGCCGCCGCGCACGTCGCCGTCGGCATGGGAGTGCGCGGCTCGGACGCGGCGCTGGAGCAGGCGGACGTGGTCCTGATGCAGGATCGCCTCGAGAACTTCTTCTACGCCTACCAGCTCAGCCGCCGCGCCCGTCGCATCATCCGGCAGAACCTCGCCATCTCGCTGGGCGTGATTGCGCTCCTGGCCGCCGCCGCGCTCGGGAGCGCCATCCCGCTCACGGTCGGCGTCATCGGGCACGAGGGCAGCACGGTCCTCGTCGTCCTGAACAGCCTGCGACTCCTCTGGGACGGCCAGCCGACGACCTCCGCAGGGCCTCCTCGCGGCTGATGCCGCGCATCGTCGTCATCGGCGCCGGGGCGGCCGGGACCGTGGCCGCGATCTTCGCCGCGCGCGCGGGCGCCGCCGTGACGCTCGTCGAGCGCACGGTCGAGGGCGGCAAGAAGATCCTGATCTCGGGGGGAGGACGGTGCAATGTTCTCCCGACCGCGATCGACGAGTCCCGATTCGTCACCGACAGCTCGCCTCATAGCCTGCGCAAGATCCTCCGGTCCTGGCCCCTGGAGAAGCAGCGCGCCTTCTTCGAGAGCGATCTCGGCGTTGCCCTGGTGGAGGAACCGGGAACGGCCCCGGGAACCGGGAAGCTTTTTCCGCGCTCCCACAAGGCACGGCAAGTTCGCGACGCGCTCCTTGCGGCATGCCGATCCGCCGGGGTGACATTCGCCTTCGGTCGCGAGGTGCGCGATGTGGTTCGGGTCAAGGCGGCGCCGGATGTCGAGTCCCGCGCGGCCGGAGCCTGGCGCGTCCTCGCTTCGGACGGCGCCATGGAGGCGGATGCCGTGGTCATCGCCGCCGGCGGGCTCTCGGTGCCGGCGACGGGAAGCGACGGGTTCGGCCTTCGGATCGCGCGCAACCTCGGCCATACCGTCCATCCGACGTACGCCGCGCTGACGCCCGTTCTGGCGCCCTGGGCCTCGGGCCGCGCGCTGAGCCCGTATGCGGCCCTGCCGGGAGTCACGGTGACGGCGACGGTGACGGCGGAGGATTCAGCCGCTGGCCGCCGCGCGACCTCCACCGGGGGCTTTCTCTTCACGCACCAGGGCTACAGCGGACCCACCGTGCTCGATGTCTCGCACGTCCTGGCCCGCGCCGCCCGGGTCGAGGACGCGCGCCTCTTCGTGAAGTGGACGCCACACGGCGAGGAGGAGTGGCGGCGGCGACTCTCGCCGGGGATGAGCCGCACGGGGCACGCCGGCGTCGCCGGGATCCTGCGCGCCGACCTGCCGGCGCGGCTGGCGGAGGCGCTGATGGCGGCGGCCGGCGTCTCCACGGATCGCACGCTCGCCACGCTGCGCCGCGAGGAACGCCTGCGCCTCATCGAGACACTGACGCGCGGGACCCTGCCGTGGAGCGGTCATGCGGGGTATGCGAAGGCCGAGGTCACGGGCGGGGGCGTGGCGCTGTCCGAGGTGAATGCGCGCACGCTCGAGAGCAGGATCGCGCCCGGCATATTTCTCGCCGGCGAATTGCTCGACGCCTTCGGCCCCATCGGCGGCTACAACTTCGCGTGGGCTTGGGCGACCGGCCGCGCGGCCGGGATCGGCGCGGCGGCCGTCATGGACGCCGCGCCGTCAGCCGGTCGCGCGTCGGCACAACCGGTTGCCTGATCAGGTTCCTAACGGCGCGAAACGGTCGCTCGGCGCGGGCGTGTACCGATCGGCACGCCCGCTCAAAATCACGCGTACTTCTTTACTCACATGTCTTTCCTTTCTTCCCGGAGCGGGGCTAGATGTCTTCATGGAGGAACGCATGAAGACTCTTGAGAAGGGAATCCTGGGGTTCTGGCGTGAGCACAGGGAAGTGATGGAGGGGTGCTGCCGGCGGGAGACTCTCCGCCCGGGCACCACGCTCTTTCGCGAGGGCGATACGGGAGACGAGGCGTTCATCATCGAGCGCGGGGAGGTCGTGATCTCGCGCGATGTGGATGGGAAGGAAAAGGCCATCGCCGTGGCCTGTCAGGGCGATATCGTCGGCGAGATCGCCCCATTCTCAGGCAATACCCGCACCGCCTCCGCGCGCACCAACTCCGGCGCCGACGTGATCGTCTTCGACCGCGCCAGTCTCTTTCGCTTGAAGGCCGAGCATCCCGATATCGTCATCGAGCTCTACGAGGAGATTCTCCGCGTGGTGACGGGGCGCCTGCGCGGATCCATCGACCGCTACGAGGTCATCTATCACCTCTTGAAGTAGCCGGGGCTTATGGCAGGGGGCCGGCTATGTCCGGGGATCGGCGGTGTGCCACTCCCTGAGGTCGCCGGCGCGGCGCTCCATGGCGTCGGCGCGTCGCAGGTGGCGGATGTTCGCTTTCGCAACCAGTTGCTGGTGCGGGGCCTGGTCGATGGCGTCGGCGAGGGGCTGGAGGTTCTCCGCGGAAGTCACCCAGGAAGTGCCGAAGCGACGCAGGTCGAAAGGCCGCGCCGAACAGCTCCTCAGGACCTTCCGTCCCGTCGTGTCGTTGAAGTACTCGTGGAAGTACGAGAGCCCGAGCTCGCGGAGGGTGCGGTAGACCGGATCGCGGAAGCGGAGCGTGGCATGGTTGGTCTTGGAGACCGCGCCCCAGTAGCCGCGGACGCGGTAGAGAGCAACGACGTGGTCGACATCGCCGTGGGTCTTGAGGTCGAGCAGGAGAGGCCTTCCCCCCCGGATCCAGAAGGCCAGGGCGGCCACGAGCGCGCCCTCGAAGCAGTGCATCTTCTGCTCGGCGAGCACGCGGCGCGGGGACATGTAGGTGCCGCCGTTCTTCTCCAGGTTGACCGGAAACGCGTCGAGGAAGTCCTGGATCCGCGCGGGTGTCGTGAGCGTCCGCAAGTCGCGCATCTCAATCTTCGTGAGCCCGAACATGGATCGACTTTATCAGCCGAGTCCGGCGAGGCAAGTTGTCGAAAGCGTGCGTGTTTCCTCTACCCCTGAAACCCCGTATCATGCCCGACTCATGAAAGGCATCTCCTCCTATCGATTCGTTCCCGGCCGCTACCGCGTGAAGGTGCGGCGCGGGGTCTCCGGCCTCGGCCTCTTCGCGCTCGAACCCATCCCCCGTGGCGCCTGCATCGTGGAGTACACGGGCCGCACGCTCAGCCGGGAAGAGGAATACACGTCGAAGAGCCGGTATCTCTACGGCGTGCATGCGAAGAAGACGATCGACGGATCCTGCCGATCCAATCTCGGTCGGTACGCCAATCACTCCTGCCGGCCCAACGCGACGTACGACATCAGCGACGAGCGCGTCTTCATCGTGGCGCGGCACAACATCCGCGCGGGCGAGGAGATCTTCGTCTCGTACGGGATGAAGTACTGGCGGGAGTTCATCGAGCCGAGGGGCTGTCGGTGCCCGAAGTGCGGCGAGCGCGAGGCTTTGCCAGGATCCCCCGACCGGGCCAGCGGCGGGCCAATTAAAAAACGCCGCGGCCGTCCCGCCCGGGTGTAGGACCCGGGAGAGACGAACCGCGGCGCGGTGTCGAGAGAACTATTTCTGCAGGTCTGACTTCAGCTTGCTAAGCACCTGCGCCGTGCCGTTCGCCGCCAGGTCGCGGCAGCCCAGCCCGAAGGCCAGGGCGAAGGCGATGGCGACCGCCCCGAGGATGAGCGTGAAGGCGGTGTTGACGATGTCCTCCGCGATGCCCGTCTGCCTCAGCGCCATGGCCGTGGCGAAGACGATGATGGCGATCCGGGCGACCTGCGCGGAGAGCGGGGCCGTGGAGCCGCCGGCGCCCCGGATCACGTCGTGGGCGAAGTTGGCCAGGTAGAGCCCGATGCCGAGGACGACGACCGCGAGCGCGACCTTTCCTCCGAACGTGACGAACTGGGCGATGAGCCCGGCGATGATGCCGAAGCCCAGGAGGTTGGCGGCCTCGATCGCGGCGAACAGGAGGATGCCGGTGAGGATGACGTAGCCGACGACGTCGGAGGGCATGCGCCCGGTCTGGGTCGTGACACTGCCCAGGCCAAGGCGGACCATGATGTTGTTGAAGCCGGCGCCCGCGAGGAGCGACGAGACGAGGTCGGCGACGAGCCGGGCGACGAGGTAGGAGACGAAGAGGATGAGCGAGGCGCCGAAGACGCGCGGCACCGCGGAGAGGAGGAGGTTGAGCATGTTCGTGGCCGGCACCGCGATGGCGTCGACCTGGAGCGCCTGGAGCGAGGCGATGACGACCGGGATGAGGATGAGCGCGTAGACGAGCACGCCGCCGAGGGATGAGAGCGGCTGCCCGGTGGCGTCGAGCCCGAAGCCGGCGCGGCGGCCGACGGTGTCGATGCCGGAGGACTCGAGCAGCGTCGTGACGACCTGCTTCACGACGCGCGCGACGAACCAGCCCACCGCCAGGATGATGGCGGCCCCGAAGAAGTTCGGGATGATGAGGACGGCCTTCGAAACGAGCTGCTGGGTGGGGCCAAGGAGGCCGTTCATCCGGAGCGCGTCGAGGAGAGCGGGAATGAAGAGGAGGAAGACGAGACCGTAGGCGAGGTTGCCGAGCGTCTTGGCGTGGGCGCCGTCGTCGGGCTTCTGGACGCCGGCCTTGTCGAGGAGCCAACGGTCGACGGTCGTGGAGTTCAGGCCGGTCTGGACCGCCCAGCGGGCGACGGTGGCGAGAACGAGCGCGACGAGGAAGATGATGCCGGCGGCAATGAGCCGGGGCGCGAAGGCGAAGATGGTGCCGAGGAAGGCATTGAGGGGCTGGGTGATGGCGGGCAGGCCGAGCGCGTCGAAGAAGGCGACGAGCGTGATGAGCATGACGGTCCAGAAGGTGACCGTGCGGGCGGTGCGGGCCGCGTTGAACCCGCCCTTGCCCTCTTCGCCGAGCGCGGCGGAGACGCGGTTGTTGATCCCGGACTTCTCGACGACGACGCGGACGGCGCTGCCGAGCATCTGAGCGATGAGGTAGCCGATGACGAGGATGGCGAGCGCCGAGCCGAGCTTCATGAGGACGGAGACGACCATCTCGCGGACGGAATCGACCTGCGGGAGCTCGGGTGCGGGCGTGTTCTGGATCTGGTTCGGCGACGGCGTGGCGTCGACGGGAGCGGCGGGTGCGGGAGCCGGTGTCAGGGCGACAACACTGGTGTCCGTCGTCGCGACCGCCGTATCGGTGGGCGCTGCCGCGGTCGAGACCGCTTCGGGAGCCGGCGCCTGCGCGAGCGCGGCCGGCGCCAGGAGCGGCGCACAGAGCATGGCCGCGAGTAGGAACAAGGCCGTAACAGTCCATTTCTTCATGAGTGATTCCTCCAGAAACCTGACATTCGTTACGCAAACCTGATCACATCCAGGCCCCCGAAACGCGCGCCGAGCCCCAACAACGACTCAGCCCACGGCAGTTATCGTCAGATCCTGTGAGAGTCTGAAAGAGAAAGGTGCCAGGCCGCCGTTTCCGGGAGCGGCTCCTCGGGCAGAGGAACCATGCCGCGCCTGGACCTCAAGGACAGCAGGCGCCCATCCCGGACGAATTCCAGGCACCGGAAGGTCGAGCCTTTCTTGTGAGGAGGGGAAAAACTGGTAGCGGTACGGGGAATCGAACCCCGATTACCAGATTGAGAATCTGATGTCCTAACCGTTAGACGATACCGCCACGCTTTCGGGCCTGCCGCTGGTGGGCGGTCCCGGAACGTCGGCGGGCATTATAGCCGTCGACGACCTTGCGATCAAAACTTGATTGAGGGGATCCCGGGGAAATGGCGGGTCGCGCTAGAACTTGCTGCGGAGCTCCTGGAGGCGGCTCTGGACGCTGCCGTCGATGAGCTTGTCGCCGATGCGGATCTGGACGCCGCCGACGATGGCGGGGTCGACCTTTTCCTCGAGGAGCACCTGCTTCGTGCCGGTGACGACCTTCATCAGCTCGCTGACCAGTTGCTGTTGCGCCTTGCCGTCGAGCGCGATGGCGCTGGTGACCTCGACGCGCTTGATGCCCTGGGACTCTTCCTGGATGCGGGCGTACGTCTCGGCGATCTCCGGGAGGAGCCCCGCGCGCTTGCGGCGGACCAGGATCGAGCAGAGGTTGCGGAGCGCGTGATCGGCGGGTTCGCCGCCGAGGAGCTGGTAGAGGGTCTTGAGCGCCAGGTGGGGACGGTCGAGCGCGGCCTGCATCTCGGGGACGTTGAAGCGGCCCGCGAGGTGGTCGAGCCCGGCCTTGCCGGTCGTGGCGTCGAAGAGGGCCTTGGCGTAGCGACGGGCCAGGAGCGGGTTCTTCATCGTGCCCACGTCAGGCCCGCCCGTTCCCGCCGGTCAGCGCTTCGCCGCGATCTGGCCGACGACGTCGTCGATCAGCTTCGTGTGCCGCTCGGCGTTGAGTTCTTCCTTCAAGATGCGTCCCGCCAGGTCGACGGCGGCGCCGGCGACGATGGAACGGAGCTCGGCGACGGCCTTCTGCCGCTCGGCGTCGATCTGCTGCATGGCCTTCGCCGTGATCGCCTCCGCGCTCTCGCGGGCCTCGGCCTGGAGCCGCTGGCCGACCTGCTCGGCGCGCTGGCGCGCTTCCGCAAGGACCTTGTCGGCCTCGCCCTGGGCGCCGGCGAGCTGTTGCTGGTACTTCACGAGGAAGGCCTCGGCGTCACTGCGCGCCTGCTCCGCTCGCTTCACGTCGTCGGCGATCTTCTTCTCGCGCTCGTCCAGGGCCTTGGTGATAGGCGTCCAGCCGAACTTGGCGAGGAGCCAGGCGAGGGCCGCGAACGTCAGCCACGTGGCGATGGTCACCGCGACGTCGGGCTTCAAGAGCCCGTCCTGGATGCTCGGTCCCTCGTGAGCGCCATCCCCATGAGCGGCCTCACCGTGCGCGGCCGGTTCAGCCGCCGCACTGTGCGGGTCCGCGGTGGCCTGCGGGTCCGCAGTGGCCTGCGGGTCCGCCGGCGGTACGGTGGCGTGATCGGGAGCTGCCGCCGGTACGGACGCTGGGGCCGGCGCCGCTACGGGCTGTTCGGACCATGCCGGCACTGCCGGTACGGCCGCGACGAGCGCCGCGACGAGCGCCGCGAGGGTGAGCGTGATGCGCAAGGCGCTTACTTGACGAAGATCGTGATGAGAACGACGATGATCGCGAAGAGGCCGGCGCCTTCGATCATGCCGGCCGCGATGATCATCTGGGTCTGGATCTTGCCCGCGATCTCCGGCTGACGCGCCGAGGACTCGACGGCGGCGGAACCCACCTTGCCGATGCCCAGTGCGAGGCCGATAAGAATCAGGCCGAGGCCGATACCAAGTCCAGCGATGTCCATGAGGTTTCCTCCAAAAAAGTTGTCGTTCTCAGACGGTTCGCCTGCCCGGGGACAGGAGGCAAACCGGCGGGAAAAAGTAGCACAGGAACGGGCCCGATTCCACTCGAAAATCAGGGGTACGGTGCAGGAGAAGGCTAAGGGTCAGTGGTGGGGGTTCACGGCCATCCCGAAGAAGATGGCCGAAAGAATGAGGAAGATGGCGGTCTGCATCAGCGCCACGAGGATCTCGAGGAGGTAGATGGCCAGGGCCATGGCGATGGGCGCCAGGGTCAGGGGGAGCATCCAGGGGCTGACGCTGACGATCATGCCCACGAGGCCGATGATGCTGAAGAGCACGAGGTGGCCGGCCATCATGTTCGCCGTCAACCGGATCGCCAGGACGCCATGCTTGAGGATCATGCCCGCGAACTCGATGAGCCAGATGAGCGGGGCGAGGAAGAGGGGGACGCCCGGGGGCAGGAACGAGTGGAAATACGCGCCCAGCCCGTGCTCCCTGGCGCAACACCAGATGCCGTAGACGTAGGTCAGTGTTGCCAATCCGAGGTTGAGCCAGAAGTTGCCCGTCGCCGTGCCGCCAACGACGAAGTGGCCGACATGGATGGCTGGGATGAGCCCGAGGAAGTTCGAGAAGAAGATGATGGTTGTAATGGAGAGAAAGAAATTCAGGTACTTGCGGCCGTACTTCTCGCCCATCGCCGGAAAGACGACGGCATCGCGGATCAAGAGGACCCCGTATTCGACCGCGGAGGCCAGCCGTCCGCCGCCCGCCAGGCGCCCGCGCGCGGCCAGGGCTACCGTGATGACGGCGAGGGCGCCCGCGACCCAGAGCATCACGAGGTGCTGGGAGAGCTTGAAGGCCACGGGACCACCGCCGAAGAGCACACCGGTGTAGTCGTGGTTGAGAACGTGGCCGAAGAGTTCAGTCGGGTTCATGAGTCGTAAAACCAGCGCCGGATGATACCGTAAGGTGATAGGAAGTCCAGCCGGAATAGAGAAGGAGCAGTCCCAGGTTAACAAGGAGCGCCCCGGCGACGTTGGCCTCGGCCCTCCAGGCCATGAGCCACGAGAGGCCCAACGAGATTGCCTTCAGTACGGTACCGGCGCCGAGCCCGGCCAGCACGTATTCCGTGCCCTTCCTGCGTCCCCACTCCAGCGCCCAGCGGGAACCCAGGCCGGCGATGAGAGCGAGTCCCGCGACGGTGGTGAGCGTTTCGATCGAGAGGAAGGGCACTCCGGGGAGAGCAAAGAGCGCGGTGATGACGAGATAGGGGATGGTCGCGCGGAGCAGTTCCGTCCCGCCCTCTTTCATGGCTCGTCGATCCTGCGGATGAGCGGCGGCCGCGTCGCGGCGTCATCCGGAGCATCCAGGGCCGAACCCTTCATCCGTTGGCGTGGTGGTCTCGGGCCCTCGGCCGCTCGCTCACGCTCTTCCTGGCGGGAGAGCCGGTAGACGGTCTTGTAGAGGGAGAGGAATCCCAGCGCCAGCCCCACGGCGAAACCCGCGAGGGTGAAGAGCGGGAGCCAGCCGAAGCGGCGATCCAGCCAGAGCCCCCCGAACGAGAAGATCCCGACCGCGGCCACGAACTCCATGCCGCAGGACGCATAGGCGAGCGGCCGGACGAGCGATCCTCTTATCGGCGAAGGGGCAGTTGGAGGGTTGCCGGTGCCGGACCGCGCGTCCGCCGGGGGGGGTGTCAACGGGGAATCTGGTCCCCTCCGCTGGTTTTCCACGGGTTCGCTCATTCCTCTGGTCTCGGGGTTGTCTCCGTCATGGTCCACCCGTATTGTATCCGCCTGTTGTTTGGCATCACACTGCGGCATGGGAACCCGGTCCCTGATCGGGAAGGACTGTACACGAGGAGCAGAACATGAAGATTGTTGAATTGAACGTCGTCCCGACCCTCCCCAAGCGGCTTAAACCGCTTCAGGAGTTGGCCGAAAACGTCTGGTTTGCCTGGAACCTCGACGCCCTCAAGCTCTTCCAGTCCATGAATCGCGACCTCTGGGAAGAGACGGGGCACAACCCCGTCAAGATGCTGGGCCTGTTGGACCAGGCCAAGGTGGACGAGCTCCTCGAGGACGAGGGCTTCCTCGACCAGATGGATCGCGTGCACCGCGCCTTCCAACGCTACATGGAGGCCGCCCAGAGCTACTCCTACAATCTCGACCGTCCCGTCGACTTCAAGATCGCCTACCTCTCGGCCGAGTACGGCCTGACCGAGTGTCTCCCGCTCTACTCGGGCGGCCTCGGCATTCTCTCGGGCGATCATCTCAAGTCCGCGTCCGACCTTCGCATCCCGCTCGTCGCCGTCGGCCTCCTCTATAAGGAGGGCTACTTCCGCCAGTATCTCAGTCCCGAGGGCTGGCAGATGGAGCGGTACCCGAACAACGACTTTCACAACATGCCGATCGAACAGCTCTTCGACGAGCACGGCGCTCCCATGGCCACCGACGTCCAGATCGAGGGCCGCCATGTCACCATTCACATCTGGAAGGTCCAGGTCGGTCGCGTGCCGCTGTATCTCCTGGACACCAACGTCCCCGGCAACGCGCCGTCCGATCGCGAGATCACCGACAAGCTCTACGGCGGCGATCGCGAGAAGCGGCTCCAGCAGGAGATCGTCCTGGGCATCGGCGGCGTCCGCGCGCTCGGCCGCATCGGCCTGAGGCCTGCGGTCTTCCACATGAACGAGGGGCACAGCGCGTTCGCGACGATGGAGCGCATGCGCCAGCTCGTCAAGAAGGGTCTCTCCCTGGACGCGGCTGAGGAGTTCGTCAGGGCTTCCAGCGTCTTCACGACCCATACGCCGGTTCCCGCCGGCAACGACGCGTTCGCCCCCGAGCTCATCCAGAAGTACTTTGCCCCGTTCGTCGAGGAGTTCGGCATGGGCATGGCGCGGCTCCTGGCGTACGGCCGGATGGATCCGTCGGATCGGACGGAGCCTTTCTGCATGACGGTCCTCGCGATCAAGCTCGCCGCCTGGTGCAACGCGGTGAGCGAACTGCACGCGACCGTCTCCCGGAAGATGTGGGAGAAGCTCTGGCCGGACGTGCCTGCCGACGAGAGCCCGATCTCGGGGCTCACGAATGGCGTGCATATCCCGAGCTGGATCTCGACCGAGATGGGTACTCTGTACGATCGTTACCTCGGGCCCCGCTGGTCGGAGGATCCGGATAACCAGAAGGTCTGGGAGAAGGTCGTCAACATCCCCGACACCGAGCTCTGGCGCACGCACGAGCGTCGCCGTGAGCGCCTGGTCGCCTTCGCCCGCCGCCGCCTCGTCGCCCAGCTCCAGCGCATCGGCGCGCCGGTCGCCGAGATCGAATCCGCCCGGGGCATCCTCAATCCGAGCGCGTTGACGATCGGCTTCGCGCGCCGCTTCGCGACCTACAAGCGTGGCTCCCTGGTCTTTCACCAGCTCGATCGCCTCGCCCGCATCCTCAACGACACCCAGCGCCCCGTTCAGATCATCTTTGCCGGCAAGGCGCATCCCGCCGACACCAATGGCAAGGAGTTCATTAAGAAGATCGTCCAGATCGAGCGCAACCCGCAGTTCCGCAACCGCATCGTCTTCCTGGAGGACTACGACATCTCGGTCGCTCGCTACCTCGTGCAGGGCGTCGACGTCTGGCTCAACAATCCCCGTCGCCCGCTCGAGGCCTGCGGCACATCGGGCATGAAGGCGGCGGCCAACGGCGCCTTGAACCTCTCCGTCCTCGACGGGTGGTGGGTCGAGGCCTACACGCCCGAGAACGGCTGGGCGATCGGTCGCGGCGAGGAGTATACGGACGAGAAGTACGCCGACGACGTCGAGAGCCACGCGATCTACGAGCTCCTGGAGAAGGAGATCGTCCCGCTCTATTACAACCGCGGCGCGGACGGATTGCCGCGCGGATGGATCGAGAAGATGCGCGGATGCCTCCGGACCGTCTGCCCGGTCTTCAACACGCACCGGATGGTCGAGGACTACATGGAGAAGTTCTACCTCCGCGCCGCCGACGTCTCGATCCGCCTGAAGGAGAGCTCCTACGCCGGCGCCAAGACGCTGGCCGACTGGAAGCGCCACATGGCCGCCTCCTGGCAGCAGCTCCAGATCCGCGGCGTCGAGACGGCGGCCACCGGAGACGTGCCCGTCAACGGCAAGGTCAAGGTCCAGGCGCTGGTCCAATTGAACGGGCTGAATCCGAAGGAGCTGATGGTCGAGGCCTACTACGGGCGCGTCATCGGTGACGGCGAGATCCAGAAGAGCGGGACGATCGCGATGGCGCCGATCGGCGAGCGCGACGGGGCGACGGTCTTCGCCGCCGACGTGCCGTGCACGGAGACGGGGCGCTACGGCGTCGCGGTCCGTGTCGTGCCCCGGCATGACCTGCTCGTGGTCCCGCTCCATTCCGGCATCGTGAAGTGGAGCTGAGGATCAGCTAAACACGGAGACACGGAGGCACGGAGAGGACCAGGACGAACGCGTTGAAACCGGTTAATTCGCGACGACTCGGCAAGGAGCCATATGGGTTTCCATTCCCGGGTTGGTCTTGGATTAGGGATTTCCTCGGTGTCTCCAGCCCCGCATGGCGGGGCGGGTGTTTCCGTGTTTCGGGACGGTTACTTGATGATGCCGCGGAGCTTGTGTTCCATGATCTTGCCGCGGAGCTCGGTGATGGTGTCCTCGCATAGGGCTTCGAGCATGTAGCTGTTCCCCGAGAGCTCGGAGCTGGTGATCTTGACGACCGTGGTGACGCGGGGATTGGTCAGGAGGAGCTGGAAGCGGGAATGGACGGGGATCGGGTCCATGGAAAAGATGACCACGTAGCCCTTGTCGTTGATGTCCACGAGCTTGCACGGGTGGCGCTCGCCGTCATGAGCGAGGAGAATCCCGGGCAGATCCAGGTTATGGCTCATGGGCAGGGCACCATTGCTAGTATATTCTGATCATCGGAGTTCAGCGAGGCCACCTTGACCGTGAAAACACACCCAGAAGATATCGCCTGGATGCGCCGGGCGCTTTTGCTGGCCCAGCGGGCCGGCGACTCGGGCGAGGTACCCGTCGGGGCCGTCCTGGTGCGCGGCGCCACCGTGCTGGGTGAAGCTCATAACGCCGTCCTTGCCGACAACGATCCCACGTCTCACGCGGAACTCCTGGCCATCCGGTCCGCGGCCGTCGCGGCCGGCAACTACCGGCTGACGGATACGACGTTGTACACGACGCTGGAGCCCTGCGCGATGTGCGCGGGGGCGATCGTGCATGCGCGGATCGAACGCGTGGTGATCGCCGCTTTGGATCCGAAGGCGGGCGCCGCCGGTTCCGTCGTGACGGTCATCCCGAACCCCCGGCTCAACCACCGCCCTCTCGTCGAGTTCGGGCTCCTGGCGGAAGAATCCGCTTCGCTCCTCGGCAACTTCTTCAAGGCGCGCCGGGCAGAGGGCGTCTCCGCGTGATGGTAAATATTCACGACCGTCGCGCCGCACTCTCTCCGGTCGTGGGCGAGGCCAGCGGCAAAGCCGGGCCAGTCGCCGCAACAATCGCCGCTCGCGTAGGCGAGCAAGGCGTGGGGGGCGCGCGGACAGCTCCCCCCTCGGTATCCCCCCATCGCTTTCATCCTCAAGGACACGGCTTGTGACCAACCTGAGTAGTTTCGCGTGATCACTCTCGCCATTGTCGGGCGGCCGAACGTCGGCAAGTCGCGGTTCTTCAACCGCGTGATCGGGCGCCGACACGCGATCGTGGTCGACAAGCCGGGCGTGACGCGGGATCGGGTGGAGTGCGAGGCGCCGTACCGGGACCGCATGATCCGCTGGATCGACACCGGCGGGATCGGGCTCCAGGACGAGTATGCCGACGCCATCAATCTCCAGGCCGCCGTGGCCATGCATGCCGCCGACGCCGTTCTCTTCATGGTCGACGTGAAGGACGGGCTCCTGCCGCTCGATCGCACGATCGCCGAGAAGCTCCGTGCCGGCAAGCGCCCGGTCATCGTCGTCGCTCACAAGGCGGACCGTCCCGAGGATGAGCCCCTGGCCGCCGAGTTCACCTCGCTGGGCTTCGGGACCCCGTTCCCGGCGTCATCCGAGCACGGTCGTGGGATCGACGACGTCGTCGAGGCGGCCATCGCGGTGGCGGTCAAGGCGCTAAGGGCCTCCGGGCTCACGGGCGAGGAAGAGGACGAGGTGGCCGTGCATAACCGCATCGCCATCGTTGGCCGGCCCAACGTGGGCAAGTCCTCGCTCCTCAACCGCCTGATGGGCGAGGAGCGCGTGCTGGTCTCGCCGACGGCTGGGACGACGCGGGATGCGATCGAGTGCGCGGTCGATCTGCCGGCGGGCCGGATCGTGATCGTGGACACGGCAGGCATCCGCAAGAAGCGGAGGAACTACGATCACCTCGAGAAGCTGATGGTCCTGAGAACGAGGCAGGCCGTGGAGCGCGCGGACGTGGCCGTGGTGGTCTGCGACGCCGTGGACGGCGTCACCGACCAGGACATCAAGATCCTCGCCGGCGTCTACGCGCTCGGGCGTAGCGCCGTTCTTGCCCTGAACAAGTGGGATGCGGTCACGGACAAGTCCTTCGACCACGTCGTCGCCCGCATCCGCAAGCGGCTCGGCAGTGAAGGTCACACCCCGATCGTCGCCGTCTCGGCGTTGAAGGGACAGAGGGTTCGGAAGGTCTTCGAGACCGCGCTGGCGGTGGGGGAGCGCGCCGCCACCCGCGTGAAGACGCGCGAGCTCACGCGCATCCTTGCCGTCGCCGCCCAGCGCGCTCCGGCCGGCATGCGGATCAAGTATGCCATCCAGCGCGCGGCCTGCCCGCCGTCGTTCCTCATCTTCGGCACCGCGCGGCCCCCGCGCGCGCTCGAACAGTTCCTCCGGCACCAGATCCGGGAGGCGGGCGCATTCGAGGGCATCCCGGTACTGCTGGAGTTCCGCCGATGATGACGCTGGTGACGTGGGCCCTTGCGATCGTCGTCGGCTACCTGTGTGGTTCGATCCCCTTCGCCTATCTCATCGGCCGGCGCGTCCTCAAGATCGACATTCGCGAGCATGGGTCCGGCAACGTGGGCGCGACCAACATGTGGCGCATCGGCGGTTCGAAGCTCGGGGCCTCCTGCCTCGTCCTCGACATGCTCAAGGGCGTCGTGCCGACGCTCCTGGCGCTGGAATTCCTGGGCGAGACGCTGGCGATCGTGGCGGGGCTCACGGCCGTGGCCGGGCACATGCACCCGATCTGGCTGAAGGGTTCCGGGGGCAAGGGCGTGGCGACGGCGGCGGGGATCTTTCTCGTCCTTTCGCCCGGTCCCCTGGGACACGCGATCCTCGCGTTCCTGGCCGTGGGCCCGCTGGCGACGCGCACGGTCTCGGCCGGTTCCATCGCGGCCTCCCTCGTGCTACCGTTCATGTGCTTTTTCTCGACGTCGCGAGCCGTCTTCGTCCTGGCGACGGTCACCGGCGCATTTGTCATCTGGAGGCATCGAGGGAACATGAAGCGGCTCTGGAGCGGAACCGAGTCGCGGATCTGGGCCGGTTGGAAGGACACGGCCGCAACCGGCACGGCCGCGATCGACACGGCCGCAACCGGCACGGCCGCGATCGATACGGCTGCAACCGGCACGACCGCGATGGATGCGACCACGACCGACTCGACGGCGGTCGGTAAGCCATCATGACGCGCATCGCCGTTCTTGGATCGGGAAGCTGGGGCACGGCGCTCTCCGTGGCCTGGGCTCGCGCGGGGCTCGACGTCGCGGTCTGGACGCCGTTCGCGGCGGAGGCCGAGCGCTTGGCGACCACGCGCGAGAATCCGCTCCTCCCGGGTGTGGCGATTCCCGATGCGGTCTCGATCACGACCGAGCTCGAGGCTGCTGTATCCGGCGCCGCCATTCTGGTCTCGGCCGTTCCTTCCCAGCACGTGGCGGCGACGGCAGGCAAGGTGGCGCCGCTCGTTTCACCGGGAGGCGTTCTCGTCTCGGTAGCCAAGGGCCTCGCGCGGGGCCTCGATGGACGACCGTGCCGGCTCTCGCAGATCATCGAGGAGGCCGTCGGGAAGCGCGCGGGCGTCGCCGCGCTCTCGGGACCCAGCCATGCCGAGGAGGTCGGGCGAGGCCTGGCGACGACGGTCGTCGTTGCCGGCGACCGCGCCGAGTTCCTGAGGGATACGCTCTCAACCCCGACGCTTCGTATCTACACCTCGCCTGACCTGGCCGGTGTCGAGCTCGGGGGAGCGCTGAAAAATCCGATCGCGATCGCGGCCGGTATCGCCGCCGGTCTTGGTCTCGGGGACAACGCGATGGGCGCGCTCGTGACGCGAGGCATTGCCGAGATCACGCGGCTGGGTGTGGCCGCCGGCGCCGATCCGCGAACCTTCGCGGGGTTGTCGGGTATGGGCGACCTCGTGACGACCTGCATCAGCCTTCATTCGCGCAACCGCCGCGTGGGCATGGAACTGGCGGCAGGCCGCTCGCTGGAGGTCATTCTTCGCGACCTGGGCATGGTCGCCGAGGGCGTGGAGGCGGCCCGCGTCTCGGATGAATGGGGGCGAGAACTGGGTGTGGAGACACCCATCATCTCCGCCGTGGCCCGCGTGCTGTTTAAAGGGAGCTCTCCAGGAAGAGAATTGGCCGGCCTCATGAATCGAACCCTCAAGGATGAGTTCTAGTCGTCATGGAATCAGGTAAAGCGCTCTAAATAAAATAGTTACAATGAATGTCGCCGTGAGAATGGACCGGCTGTGGCTGGAACTTCAATAAAGTCAGTTATCGAATTCTGCGATCCGTCACCAGAAAAGGGTATTGACCTTCGCAGGATGAAAGCTTATAACACTACTGATTTGAAGCCATGAACAAGGCAGAGCTCGTCGATAGAGTCAGTGATAAAACCGGGTTGTCGCGGCGTGTGGCGCGGCAGGCGGTGGAATCATTCGTTAAAGCCGTGAAACTGAGCCTTCAGAAGGGGCAGGACGTCCACATCGTGGGCTTCGGCTCGTTCAAGGTTCTCCAGCGCGGCCCGCGGCGGGGACGCAATCCGCGCACCGGCCAGCTGATCGACGTCCCGGCCAAGCGCGCGGTGAAGTTTGCGCCCGGCAAGGACTTCAAGGAGCGCATCGCTCAGACCCGCAAGGGCGACTGACCCCGCTCGCCCGACCCGTGGCCGCGGACCTTCCCGATGACGGAAAGCTCTATTTCACAATAGGCGAAGTGAGCCGTCTGGCCGGAGTCAAGCCGCACGTGCTTCGCTTCTGGGAGCAGGAATTTCCGAGCCTGGCGCCGAAGAAGGATGAAGCCGGGAGGCGCGTGTATCGGCGCCGGGACGTCGAGACGGTCCTCAAGATCCGCCACCTCCTCTACGACGAGAAGTTCACGATTCCCGGCGCACGCCGCGCGCTCATGGCGGAAGGGTTGGAGCCCCCGGATCCCGTGACCTCCGATGCCCTGAAACGAGAACTCCAGGTCATTCTCGCGCTCCTCAAGGAGAGCAGTGGGGCGCCGGAATCCGCCGCCGAGGAGACCGTCGAGTCACCCAAGTTCCGCCGCGCCGGCTGAGACCGTCGCGACGGCTGAGGCCGGTCGAGACGACCGAGGCTGTCGATGACCGGCGTCGCGGGGTCGTCAAGAATGGAGTTACACCGCGAGAGGGCGTGGTGGTAGAATGTCCCGTCTCTTCCCGGAACGAGTGAAGCGCCGGAAAGCGGAACGGCAGGTCGGGGCGTGGCGCAGCCCGGTAGCGCACCACTTTGGGGTAGTGGGGGTCGCTGGTTCAAATCCAGTCGCCCCGACCAGCCGGTTTCGCAAGGAGCAGGAATCCATGCCACCAAGAAACTCCTCGCCGCGCGTCTTGCTCATCGCGGTGCTTCTCGTCTCCCTTTCAGAACCCGGATGGACTCTCCCCAAGGGATTGGCCGAGCTATCGCCGATCACCGTGACGGTCCCGCCCCCCGTGCGCTCACGGCATCATCCCGACATCCGGGAGATGCCGCCGGAAATTCGCATGGCAGGGTCCGGCGAGGAGTGGGCGGCCGAGGTCGGCGCTCACGTCGGTCGGGTGGCTTCCTCCTGGTCGGAGGGAACCTCGGTTCCCCTGCTCGGGCCGGTTGTTCGCGGTTTTGTGCGCGCTGGGCAGACGGCCTACCGCTTCCGAGAAACCATGGAGTCTCGCTATGGAGTCGTCGTGCGTCCCGTCGGGCGTGAGGGTGTGGCGGTCATGATGCGCCGCCGGTTCTGAAGGCACGTCCGTCTCGCGCCTGGGCGCCTGCCTGCTTGTCATTGCGGGGGTTCGAGGGGTATCCTGCTCGCGCGAACTGTGAATACTCCTGAAGGTCTGATTACGTGTTTGAAATGGTTCCTTCGAGGGGCGGGTCTTCTCGTGTTCCTACTCCTGGTCGGCCCCGCTCCGTCCGTTCGCGCCGAGGAGGCCGGGGATTTTTATCCCCTGGATTATGGTCGACGCGCGGTATCCGGGAGCTTTGGAGAGTATCGGCCGGGTCACCTCCATGCCGGCATCGATCTGGCCACGTTCGGCAAGACCGGTGTTCCCGTGCGCGCCCTGGCGGATGGTCGCGTGTATCGCCTGCGGTCGAGCGCCGGGGGGTATGGAAACGTCATCTACCTCCAGCATGCTGACGGGCGACGGAGCGTCTATGCGCACCTGAAGAAGTTCATTCCCTCGATCGCGGCGCTCCTGCCGAGACCCGCTCACGAGCTGGGCGGGGACATGAGCGGGAATGCGATGGAGGTGTACCCGACGCGCGTCACGCGGGTGCGCCGTGGCCAGGTGATCGGGTGGGTGGGCGAGTCCGGATCCGGGTTGCCTCACCTGCATCTCGAGGTTCGCGACGGGGACGATCGACCGATCCACCCGGTGACCGCGGGACTGCTGGCGGTACGGGATCGCGTGCCGCCCGCGATTCATTACGTCCTGGTGGAGCCGGCCGACGGGGCCTCCTCGGTGAACGGCGGCGCCTCCCCCTGGCTCATCGACTCGACGACGCGCGGCGCGGTCGTGGCAGTGAGCGGGCGCGTGCGCGTCCTGGTCTCGGCCAGCGACGTCGACGGCGCCATGGGCGGAACGCTGGCGCCGCGCCGCTTGCGCCTCTTCGTCGGCGATCGGGCCTGGACGACGATCGAGATGCGCGCCTTCACGTATGGTCGCGACAAGGAGTGGGCGAGCGTCTACGACGCGTACCGAACCGGATTCGGCCCGACGACGTACGTCTTCGACCTGACCGGGCCCGACGGCGCGGCAGAGGTCGTCCGAAGCGGCGGCCTCCTGCCGTCGCCCTCTTCCTCCGCTACGGCGCGGATCGAGGTCGAGGACATGGCGGGCTTGAGCCGGTCGCTGACCTTTCGCCTGTCATCGGACAGCGCGGAGGCGCGCGGGGGACGGCGCGCGACGGGCGACCACGGGGAGCACATCGGTCGAGGAGGCGTGGCGATCGTGCGCGGCGGCTCCGAGCACCGGGTGTCGGGACCTGGCATGGGCCGGATCGCGGACGCGCGGTGGTCGGGCGTCGAGGCGGTCGCCGCCTCGGACCGCCCGATCGTGCTTCTCGATCGCGTGAGGATCATTGGCGCTCCCCGCGGCGCTGTCGTGTACGCGGTCGAGGGTTCCTCGTTGCCGCGACCGTCCCAGGCGATGGGCGCGCCTCTGCTCGTGGGCCCGTTCGGTCTCGTCCTGGAACCGAACTCGACCGTGAGCGTCACGGGCATCGGGGAAGCGAACGGGCTCGCGCGGTATCGCAATGGATCATGGTCCTGGATCGGAGGCTCCCGCCAGGGCGATCTCCTGGCCGCCCGCCTGGATGTGCTCCTGCCGCTGGTCCCGGTGCGCGACACGGACGCGCCGCGCATCGAGCTCGTCGCCGCTGGCGGCGTGGAGCGCACCGGCCGTGCGTCAGTGATCTCCGTGATCGACGACTTCAGCGGGGTCGACGCGGAGAGCGTGGAGGTCCGGGTCTTGACGGCGGGGGACTGGGTCCGGGTGGCCGGTCGATTCGACCGCGACCGCGATCACTTCATTCCTGTCTCCCGCTGGTCGTCGGGTCAGCGCCTCCGCGTGACCGCCCACGATGAGGCCGGCAACGGCGCGTTCAGGGAGATCGACGTGCCGTGAGCGGGCGGATCGATCGCATGAAGCGCGCGGGGTTCCGGTCTGCCGGCTTCGTCGGCATGTTCCTGGTGGCCCTGGCCGCGGCGACCGCGGGGATTCCGATCGAGCGCGTCGGCGATCCCATCGAGGGTAATCTCTCGACGCTCGCCCGCGTGCGCGATGCGTGGTGGTACGGCACGCCGACCGGCGTCTACGTGCGACCGGATAGCGGCGTCGGCGCCTTCCTGGCCGGCGTCACCGGCACCGTGCTCGCGATCGCGCCCGTCGGCACGTCGACCGGTTCTTCCTGGATCGTCGCGGGGACGGACGGGGCGTGGAGGGTCGGCGCCACCGCGGAGAGGATCGCCTGGCCCGCCGGAGCGACGCGGTCGCCCGTGACCTCGATCGCGTCGACGGGTTCCTCCGCCTGGCTGGGCGGCCCCTCGGGGCTCCTGCGCCTCGAGGGCGCGGTCGCGAAGCCGGTGGAGGTTCCCACGGCCGAGCGCGAGGTCCTGGCGTTGGCCTCGACCGCGCCGTCGCCGGGAGAGGCCAACCTCCTCGTCGCGTTTCCGGACGGCGTGCGGCTCCTCTCCGTCGCGTCGGGGGGGTGGAAGGACGTCCTCCCCGGAGTGCGTTGCGAGCGGCTCCTGGCGGGACCCGGAGGAGCCTGGATGGCGGTGACCACCGAGGGGAACTTGATCCGCGGATCCACGCAGGTCCTTAATACCTCGTCACACAAGGTCTATCGCGGGGTGACGCCGATTCTCCTGGAGGGTTCGCCCGACGCCGCGACCGCCCTGTCGCGGGGCGGCGGGCAGGGCGAGAACGAGGAGGTGTTGGTCGGCACGTGGCGAGGGCGCGTGTTCACCACCACCTGGTCGAGCGAGAGTGCGCGGGAGATCTTCTCCGGCGATCCCGCCACCGCGCCCCAGGCCGCTCCCGTCGCGGCACTGGTCGCGGACGGCGCGGAGGGCATCCGGATCGCGTCCGCGGGCATGGGCCCCCTGGACCTGTACCGTACTCCGGACGGCGCTCGCGTGGAGCCTCATCCCCTGGATGTCGCTCATGCGGCCGCCTCGGTGAGTCAACGGGCGACGGGGGAGGCGGCCGTGCAATCGGGCTGGCGCGCGCGCGCGATGGCCTTTCTCCGTGATCCCCAGAAGGCCGTCCCCTCCCTGACCTCCCTCGCTTCCTCGCG
This sequence comes from uncultured bacterium, assembly GCA_964548165.1. GTDB lineage: Bacteria > UBA8481 > UBA8481 > UBA8481 > UBA8481 > CAZJQD01. The sequence continues at coordinate 11,616 of CAZJQD010000030.1, read as the reverse complement.
TTCGCCGTGGATGCTGTTCCTGGGCCTCGGCGTTCTCCTGGTGGTGGCCGGCGCCCTGCGCGCGTTCTCCGGTGGAGGGCGTGGCGAGGCCCGGAGATCGGCGCGCCGGCGCAAGCGGGAGGTGGCCGCGGCGACCTCCGGCCCTCCGCTCATCCAGGAACTTTCGCCGGAGGTTGCCGCCCAGGCCGAGAAGTTCCGCGCGCTGACGCTCCGCATCGATGACCTGTCGCGCGACGCCGCTCGTGGGCTCGTGGAGTCCGCCAAGGTGGAGGCGCGCCGCGCCTCGGTGGAGCTCGTCGAGGTGGAGGGATGGATGAGGCAACGCCTGGCGGACGCCGAGCCCGCGTTGGTCCGCCATCGCGCTCTCCTGGCCGAGCTGGATCGGGACGAGGGCGCCGAGGTCGAGGAACGCCGAGCCGCTCTCGAGAGCCAGGTGGTGCAGGAGGAAAAAGACTGCACCTACCTCCGCTACATCCTCGAGGGATGAAGACCCGCTGCCGCGCCGATCGCCCGCCCTGGCCGCGTCGTGCGCGCACGCTCCTGGTGCTCCCGGCATTTCTCGTCCTGGCGCCGGTGCTCGCGATCGCGGCGGGAACCGAGCCCCCGGGCGACCTGAGCGTCGCGGTCCTGGAGAACCAGGTCCGGATCTTTCCCGGCGATCGCGCGCTCAAGGCCCGTCTCGCCGCCACCTATGCCGCCGATGGGCGCATGGCGGACGCGCTCCGGGTCCACCGGGAGCTCCGCGGCGGCGCGCCGGGACTTGCCGGAGACGTTGCCCTCCTGGCGGCCCTGCGTGGCTCGCGATACCCGGGTGATCGCCAGCTCGCGGACCACCTTCTCGGAACTTGGCCGTCCGCGTCGCTGGGCGTTCTCCGGGACGAGGACCTGGAGGTGGGGGCGCGCCTGGCCAGGGAGAGGGGAGACGTGGCGGGGGCTGCGTCGTTCCAGGCGGCCCTCGCCCATCGTCGCCCCCAGGACGCCGGCGTCGTGCGTGCGTGGTTGGCAGCGGTCGAGGCGGCCGGGGGGGATCCCTCGGAGGCGATGCGCGCCGCCTGGCGCCTTGATCCACGCGATCCGGCGTTGCTGGCAAAGATCCTCGAGAAGGGGAGCCCGGCTCTCAGGGAGGAGGCCCTGGGAAGTTACGCGGGTCCGCGCGATGGCGCGGTCCGGGTCCTCCTGGTGCGGGCGGCCGCCGAGCGGGGCGACGTGGACGCGGCCTGGACGGCATTGCACCAGTTGGATACCGCTTCGCGAGGAGGGCTCGCGGATGTCGCTGCGCGGCTCGCCAGGGATTTTCTCGCGCGAGGACGCCTGGACCGGGTGCGGTGGCTGGGCGACCACTTCTCGTTTCCCGCCGGTCTCCGCGGCGAGGCGGCGCGCGCGGCGCTGGCCGCCGGGCGCCTGGAGGACGCGGGACACTTCGGCGAGACGGGTCCCCGGATCGCCCTGGCCCTGGCGCGGCGAGCCGGAGATACCCGCGCCGTGGCGCTCCTCCTGGAGGAACTCTGGGCCACGGGCGCCATCGACGCCGGCGGATTAGGTGAGCTGGCGGTGATCGCCTCCACTCCGGGAAAACGACGCCTGGCCGCGCTCTGCCGGTCGATCCGTGGCGGGCCCGGCCCCGGCGGCGCCCGTTCCGCGGGGACGGCAATGCCCTGGCGGGATCCTCGCGCTCGCGTGCTTCTCGGCGATCCCCTGGATCGTGCCGAGGCCTTTCTCGAGCTGGGTCTCGCGAAGCGGGCGGCCGGCGTGCTCCTGGCTGGCGGCGTCGATGCGCGTCGCGGAGATCCGGGCAAGGCCGCGGCCCTGCTCGTAAGCGCGCTGGTTGCTTCGGGGCGTGAAACCGAGGCCCGGTCGTGGTTGTCGCCCGCCTTGCGGCATAGCCCCGACGCGATCGATCTGCGGGAGCTTGCCTATCGGGCGGCCGAAGCGGCCGAGGACGAGGTGGCGATGACGGCTCACCTCGAGGCCATCCTGGAGGCCGACACGAGCCACGCGTTCGCTCGCCGTACCCTCCCGTCGCTCTACGTCCAGCGGGCCGTCGCGCACTTTCGGGACCGACCACGCGCCCTGGCCATCCTCGAGAAGGCGCTCGCGCTCGATCCCGCCTCTCCCGTCGCTCACTACAATCTTGCGCTCCTCTACGCGATGAACGGTGATAGCGATCGCGCCTTGAGCCACGTCGCGGAGGTGATCCTCAGGAATCCCCGGGACGTGGCCGCTCAGACGCTCGCGGCCTCCCTCTACCGCGGCCGTGGCGACCAGGTTCGTGCGGTTGCCGCCTATCGCGCCTCGATCGACGCCGGCGCCTCTCCCGCGGCGCGCCAGGAACTGGCGCTCCTGCTCTGGCAGCAGGGAGACTCGAATACGGCACTGGCGGCGGCAGGAGAGGCCTGGAGGCTGGAAAAGGAGAATCCCCAATTCGCGCGAACGTATGGGCTCTTCGGCGCACGCCTGGGCAGAAGCGGCGAGGTGCGGGAAGCGCTGGAGAGCGCCTACCGCGAGTATCCCGGGGACCGCGAGGTTGCGGCGGCGTGGGCCGAGGCGCTCCTCACCGCTGGCAAGCCGTCGCGCGCGCGGCAGGTGATGTTGACGCACCCGGACAAGGCGCTCAGGGCCTCCGTGATGGGGCGAGCCTGGATGAGGGAGGGGAAGCCCGACCTCGCGGTGGTGGCCTTGAGACCATATCGCGATCACGCCGCGTGCCGTGCCGCTTACCTGGCGGCCCTGGCGCAACTGGCGGATCTTCGTCTCTCGGAGCGCAACCTCGAGGCCGCGAAGGCCTCGTGGCGAGAGTGGCTCCAGTTCGATCCCCGCGCCACCGTGCCTCGCGCTCTCCTGGCGGCCGCGGATCCCCGTGGGGCGGGTGAGGAGGTTGGGGGCTCGGCGCCGTTGGCGGCACCGACGATGGCGCCCGTGGCGGCGCCGGCGCCGGCCAGCAGCGGCACGGCGGCGTCCCGGACCGTCCCTGAAACCGGCAGGCGTCTTGTGCCGGCCGCGTCCCCGGCCGTGCCCGCGGCCGCGACGCCCGGCTCCGCGAGCGGAGCGGCGGTTGCGCCCGGCGGATCCGCGCGTGATATGATGCGAAGCGCGGCCGAGGCGCTCCGGTCCGGGGATGTCGCGCGGAGCGCCGCGCTTGCCCGCCGGGCGACGGAGCTGGCGCCGCGAGACCCCGTGGCCTGGAATCTCCTGGCGCTGGCCGCGTCCCGGCAGGGAAGGACGGCGGACGCGGTAGCCGCGTTTGAACGTTCGCTGTCCCTGAAACCGGAGCAGGACGAGGTGCGCGAGGCGCTGCAGGAACTGAGGAATCCATGACGACGGCAGGAAGAACAAGGCGTATCCGGTTCGGAACCCGCCTGGCGATGCCCTTGACTGCGGCGTGCCTGGTCTTCGGGTGTGGCGAGGATGTTCGCCATGCGCCGCAGAGCGCGGAGAGTATCGAGCAGTGGGAGGGCGTGGGGATCTGGCGGCACGACGGAGATTCCGCCCCGCTGGATCGAGTCCAGGGGATCGTCGAGGACACGGCGGCGGGCTTCGTTCGCACCGGGGGCCTGGTCTGGCGCGTGGAAGGCGTGGAGCGGCTGAACAAGGGGATCGCCGGCGCCTGGCCGGACGTGGATGATCGCTGGATCGCCGTGCGCGTCCGGCTCGACTATGAGCGGGATCCCGGCGACACGGCGACGCCGTGGCAGCCGCGTACGGTTCGCCTTCGCCAGAGCCTGGTGCTCGTGGACGAACGGGGTGGGCGCCATGTTGCCAACCTGGTGCACGATCGTCTTGTGCCCCCTATCGATCAACCCCTCGTCGTTCCCGAGACCGGCCTGACTGTTCCCGTCGTCTTCGCCGTCGGGCTCGGCACCCAGGCGATGGCCCTGGAGGTGCACGATCCGCTGGGCAGTGGCATCATTCGCTGGCACGAGGCCGTGGGCCCGGGAGATTGGCAACCCGTCAGGAGCCAGGGCTTTCTCGAGGATGAGGCCGGCCGCGCGCTCTGGGAGGTCATGCTCGTGGAGACCCGGCGCGAGGGCGCCGGCAGGCCCGGGGATACGGTCGGCCCGCTTTTTTCCGCGCACATCCAGCTCCGCAACGTCTCGTCCGCGGCCGCTCCCGCGCCGGATCCCGCCGCGGCCCGGCTGTACCTGGGATCCGGTCGCACCCTCTCCGCGGTGAGCCTTTCCCAGCGGCGCCTGATCGCGCCCGGCCAGGCCACGCTCCTGACAGCCAGCTTCGTCGGTGTCCCGATGCGTGAGGCGTTGACGCTGGTCCTGGATTTTGGCGATCGCGTGCTTCCGTTGGACGCCGCTCCTGGGCTCCTCCCGGAGCGCGTCTCGACCATGGGCGAGGCGGTCTCGAGCGAGGGCGTGCGCGTCTCTTTGTACGGGGTGCGGCGAACGGAGAGCGGGGGGATCGAGATCCGGCTGGGGATGATGAACAATGGGGCCCGACCGCTAGTGACCCCGGGGATCGCGGTCGAAGGACGCGGCGCGGACGGCATCGCGGTGATTCCTGCCGCAATGCGCGATGCCCCGGAGCGTCTCTATCCGGGCTACGAGGAACGGCGCTGGGTCGAGTGCGCGGCGGCGCCGTCGTCGCTGGTCATCCAGATCCCCGGCCGCCCGGTCATTCGCCTTCCGATCTCCTGAGGGAAGGTAGAAGCCCGTCACGGGCTCCAGCCTGAAGTCGTTAAGAAATTGAACCACGGAGACACAGAGGCACAGAGATAACCACCCCGCGCATCTGGCAACAACTCACGATTCAGAATCGGGACACAAATCCAAAACTCACGACTCAGAATCGGGACATGAATCCAACTGCACGATATTTCCCCGGCGGTCCGAACACGCGGCAGTTTCGACGATCAAGGCCCCTCGTCCCAACCCGGGACACGCCCCGTGTCTCCGTGGGTCAACTGCGTTCCTATGATGGACCAGACTAGATGAGGTAGTACAGCTCCGTGAGCAATCTTCCCAGCGCCGAATCCAGCATCCACTCGCGCAGGACCCGGAATTCCCGGGACCAGGACTGGAGCGCGGGCGTGCGCGCGATAATGCAGGCCGCGTCGCCGCGCGTGCTGGATCCGGACGAGGAGGAACTGGTCGTCGTGGTGGTCGTCGTCGTGGCGGTGTAGGTATCGTTCAAGGCCGAGGCGGCGTTGCCCCCGGCGATGTCGACGGCCTGGGCGGCCGGGATGGCGGACCGTCCCTGGAGATCCTGGATGGTGGAGATGGTCGAGAGCAGGTTGATGCCCGACGACGCGGTCTCGTAGAGCGCGGTTGGCTGGAAGACGCCGGAGACGCGGAAGGTGTCGCCCGCCCCGAGGGTGATCCGCAGGCGGTTGCCGCCGAACTGGGCGATGGCGCCGTTCGTGATGATGTCGCCGAGCTTGGGCATGAAGAGCTTGTTCAGGGGGACGGCGCCGGTGAGGGTGATGTTCTTGTCGAAGGCGAGATCAAGCGCGTCGCCGGCGTTCACGGTCCCGGAGGTGTCGCGGTCCCAATACGTGGCCGAGATGGGGCGGGGTGCGGAATCGGAGGCGCCGGTGTCGAGGCCCTCGATGTCCAGGGCCGCGGCGGCAGGCACGGCGGACCGTCCCTGCGAGTCCTTGATGGCGTTGATGATGCCGCTCAGGTTGATTCCCGAGGGGTTGCCGGCGCCCAGGTTCGTGGCGACATAGGCACCTGCAATGGTGAGCGTCGGTTGCGAGGAGAAGCGGATCGTCAACTGGTCACCGCGCGTCTGGGAGATGGTCGGATCGCTGGCACCGAAAAAGTCCCCGACGACGGGCAAGGTGAAGTTGGCCTTCACGACGCCGGCGGCCGTGATGTTGTCATTGAACGTGACGACGATCTGATCTCCGCTGGAAAGTCCATAGGTGGTGTCGGCGTCCGAATACTGGGCGCGGGTGGGGAAGGGGCCGTTGGCCGTTGCGGCGGCGGCGAGGGTTCCGCCGATGTCCACCGCCACGGTGGCCGGGTTAGCCGATCGATTGTAGACGCTGAGGATGGTCGTGGCCGAGGCCGTGTCCTTGATGTTGATGCCCGAGGGCGATCCGGCGACATGGGTGCCCAGCGCGTAGGCGCCAGTCATGGTGAGAACGGCGGACGAACCGAGCGTGATCTTGAGCTTGTTGCCGCCGGCGAAGGAGACGGACGCCCCGATGCCCAGCTCGTCGCTGACGACGGGCAGGATGAAGGCGCTGGCCGCCGCCGTGGAGGTATGCAGGATGTTGGTGTCGAAGGCGACAATGATGAAATCGCCGGTCGTCACCGAGCCGGATGTGTCGGCGTCGGTGAACGTGGCGTTGATGGGGAAGGGCCCCGTGCCCGTGCCGCTGGTGACCGCGGCGGCGTTTCCGGCGGTGTCGATTCTCACGGTTACGCCGTAGACGGGTGGGCCCTGGGTGAAGGTGACGCTTCCGGTCGTGTCGGCCAGCGACACGGTGATCGCTCCTGAAGTCAGGAGCGACGCGGAGAACGTCACGGAATCGGGTGCCAATACTACGGGTGCGTTTCCGTTGAGGGTATAGACGAGGAGCAGGTTGAGCGCGTTCGTATCGGCGCCGGCGCCTGTCGGAGTCTCGATGATCTCGTTGAGACCCGAGATCTGGAGCGAATCGTTATCGGTGGAGTAGGCGGAGGTGGAGAAGACCGTGATGTCGCCCTGGGAGACCGAGCCCGAGTTATCGCGATCCTTGACGAGCCGGATGGAGGAGATGTCGTAGCGGTCGTCGAGCGAACCGGCAGCGGTCAGTCTCAGGCCCGTGAGGCGCAGGCGGTGACCGGCGCTGGCGTAGAAGCGTCCACGCCAGACGACGACGGACTCCGCGTTGTTCGCGACGGAGACGGGGCCATAGGTGCCGCCGACGCCGGAATCCACGTACAGGGTCGAGGAGGTTCCGGAGACGATGGTGAGCACGTTTCCTGCCAGGGGGACATCCGAATCGCGCAGGTCGACCGTCGAGTTCGTGACAAGCTCTCGGGCTACGACATCGGTTTTAGACAGGAGCCGCGCCTGGAAGGTCTGGGGCGGCGAGACGTTCGAGGAGAAGTTGTAGACGACTAGGAGATTGAGGGCGCCGGCGTCGGTGGGGCTGCCCGTGGGCGTGGTCACGAGGAGGCTCAGGTTCTTGAAGATGACCGAGTTGTTCGTGAAGGTCTCGGTCGCGATCAGGAGATCGCCTGAGGAGAAGGAACCGCTACGATCAAGATCGTAGTAGAGCTGGGCGGAACTGACCTGGATGGAGGGGATGCCGCTTCCGGAGTCGTTGACCGTGATCTTGTCGACGAGGATGGAGTGATTGCTGTCGGCCCAGAAGGTCAGCGGCAGGGCGGCGACGCTTGTGGCGCCCGCAGAGATGGCGCGCGTGTTGCCGTCGATGTTGCCTCCGTCGGACATGTAGAGCGTGGTGAGAGTTGGAGCGGCGCCGACGATGGTGATGGTGGCGCCCTTGTAGGAAATGTCGGTATTGCCCAGGTAGGTTGTCGAGACCGTGCCGCCGTTACGCGCGGTCACCCACGAGACGCCGCCCGTGTATTTCCCGTCCCAAGTGAAGTCGGTGGCGTTCAGGAGGCCGACGCGGAACGTGCGAGCCACCTCCACGGTCGAGGTGAAATCGTAGGTCACGACGAACGTTTCGTAACCCCCTTTAGCGTGGGAGTCGACGATGATGCCGAGGCCAGGAGCGGCGCCACCAAACGTGACCGAGGGGTTGAAACCCTGCGTGACCGAAAAGATTCCAGAAGCCAAGGGAAGGCCGTCGCCATCATCTGCGCGACCGTTGTTGTTCACGTCACGCCAGAGTTTGACGCTAGCCACGTCGAACGTGTCACTGCCGGAACCGAGCCCGTAGAGCCGGAGCATGTTGATGCGGATATCTTCGCCGATCGCCTGGACCGTGAACGTGCACATGGTGACGTTGACGGAGCCGGGGGAGGCCGTGCGCACGGATTGGTCGATGGCTGGGGGACCGAACTCGAAGGAGGCGCGGCCGTAGACGTTAATCGTGTAGGTCTGGCTCGTCTGCACCTCGCCGGGAGCGTTGGCAAACACGGTGAAGGAGAAGGTTTTAACTACGCGCGTGCACGTGCCCACGATCTGGCCCGCGGCGGTCAAGCGGAGGCCGATCTGGGCGAGCCGACTGTCGTCAGACCAAGTGACGGTTCCCGTGTTGCCCCCCGAGTCCGTGCCGATGAGCTGCGTGGAGTAGAAGATGCCGATCTGCCCATCGGGAACCGAGGCGGTGGTGATGGAGACGGCACCGGCCTGCTGGTGGCGCACGACCAGCATGAAGATTACAGCCAACAGGAGCGCGGAGGCGATGGAGAGCGCACCCTTGATCAGCGAGGAGTTGGAGCGTGAAGCAGGAGCGGGCGCTGGCGCGGGCACCTGAGCCGGCGCCTGGGAGAGCGGAGTGTCACTCATGAGCGATTACCTGCCTGTGGATTCATGATCATGGATGTCCATCCTTGCTGGTGGCCGCGGCCCTCACGGAGTGCGCCGGCGGGACGGCCTGAAATATGTGGCGCTCCGGAAGCTGCCCCCCAGCTTACGCCTGATTATGCTCATCTTAGCCGAAAGTATCGACCGGCTGTAAAGGATAATTTCGCGGAATTTGGCACGTCTGGAGCCTGTCTATTACGGTCGCTGGCCCGACGGTCCGCGAAAATGACCCTCATGAGGCGCAGAGACGCCGCGATAGTCCTCCAGGCTACTGCGTGGGCGCGTCCTTCAGGAGGCGCCCTGCCAGGGGGAGCAGGGCGGGATTCTCTGCAATTTCGTCGGCTGATCCGTAGAGAACGCGCCAATCTTCCGTGCTGACGGCCAGAATTCGGCCCGATCGGGTTGGAAGGATCAGCATGTTCGCGGCAACGGGCGGGTAATCCCAACGGGCCCAACCCGTGCCCATGCCCAGGCGCGCGAGGGTCCGGGTGCGAAACATGGCGGGATCGCCCACCGTCGCCCCCAGGCCGGCATCGATGAGGGCCGTGAGATCGAGGCCGCTGGCCGCCAGCTCCCGGCGCAAGGGGCCGCCATCCGGACCGGCGAGCGCCGCTCGGGCCTCGGCGGCCAGGGCCGCCGCCGCCTCGGCGCTTGCCCGGGACTCGGCCCTGTTCAGGTAGTGGGTGCGGATGGCGTAGAGCCGGTCGGCAAGAGCGCGACTTCTTACGCGCACCGTCGACTCGATGTTGCCGCCCGTCAGGGCGCTGGTGGTCCAGTTCGCGCTCCCGACCCAGGCGTCGTCGTCCACGACGACGAGCTTGGTATGCGTCAGGCGATCGGGGTCGTCCCATCGGACGTCGATTCCGGCGTCTTCCAGCTGGCGATACGCGGTCCGATTTTTTTCCAGGAACATCTCGTCGAGGATGACCATCACATCGACGCCCCGATCGTGGGCCGCGGCGAGGTCTCCGATCAGCCGCCGCACGGGATGATCCGCGACATCGCTGGAGCTCATCAGGAAGAGGACCACGAGTATCCGCTCGCGGGCGCTCGCGATGTGTTCACGCAGGTCAGCGTGGAGCGACGCTCCCGCCAGCCACCGGCGTTCCGAGGCCTCGACGCGGATGCCGGGCGCGGTCGGCGCCGCCAGGACGGCGAGCGTTGCGACGACCAGGGAGAGCGTCCCGAGCGCGCGGTGGACGTGAACGCGGCGCGAAGGCGTGCCCGGCCCTGGGACCAACGGAGCCCGCCTCACTCCGCGCCCTCCACGATGAGGCCGGGGGCGGAGGGCTGGGAGGCCCGGATGCGGCCGGGGTCATTCCCTTCGGCCCAGCCTGCCTCGAAGCTCGCCGTCGCCTCCGATACCGGCTCCTGGCTCAGGATCCGCAACGAGAGCTCGTGATTTTCTCCCAGCGCATCGGGTGTCCAATTGTGCGCGCCGACGTAGACGATGCGGTCATCGATGATCACCAGCTTGTCGTGCAGCTCGATCTCGGGGCGGTCGAAGCGCACGGAGGCCCTGGCCTCCTGGAGGCGCGCTCCGGCCGCGCGGTTGAAGAGGTCATGGGGATCGGATTCCTGGAGCGATCGATCGAGGAGAATGCGCACGGCGACTCCTCGTCGCGCCGCCGCCGCGACCGCGTCGAGGAGCTCGTTGACGCGGCCTGCGGCGTCCATGCGGATGACGTACATGGCGACGTCGATGGACGTGCGCGCGGCTGCAAGATCCGCCAGGAGCGCGGGCTGGAGGGCCGTGTCCTCCAGCGACGTGACCTCCCACGGCGCCGTCGAGACGGGAATGGCCGCGGCACGGCCCGGCGCGCGGGAAGCGCGGGGCGCGTCCTGGGGGCGGACCGACCAGGCGTAGATGAGAAACCCGATCACGACGACGAGGGCGACGAGCGTGCGCCAGAGCCTGCGTCGTTGCCACGATTCCATGCGCGGATTGTAGCCCGGCAGGACTGCGATCGGCCATGGCGTTGGGGAGGCTCCGCGTCTATGCTTCCGACATGCGCGCCGTGTTGCTGCTCGCCCTCGCCCTGACGATGACCATTGAGCTCAAAGACGATATTGCCGGCCGGCTCCTCGAGGACGAGGAGATCTGGTCCGTGGGCGCGGGGCGGATAGACGACTCGACGGCGGCCGTCTTCGTGAAGCGCGCGGAAGCCGCCGCCGCCGCGATCGCGGGGCATGCCGAGGCCTTGCCGGAAGCGGAGCGCGAGGGCTACGTGGCCTCGATGCTCGGGGGAGAGCAGGGCGTTCGCGAACGCCTCAAGGGCGAGATCCTGGAAGCGGCCCGCACCGGCAAGCTCCCGACCGCCCCGCTCGTGGAGGCCGCGCCGTGGCGTCCGCCCTCCGTGACGGCCTGGACTCCGCAACAGGTTATTCTCGGCCTCATCGCGGGCGCCGCACTCGTCGTCGCCGGCTTCCTCCTGGTGAGCCGCCGGCGGTAGTAGCGCTTCACCTGGTTTATTCATGAATCGCACCGCCGAGACGCAGAGAACGCAGAGATAAGACCGAAAATTCTATGCTGAATGGACCTCCGGCTTGAACCGCGTGTTGATATCCGACACGCGATACTCAAAAGCGCGAGAAGAGCGTCCCTTTCCCCTGTGTCTCGGCGTTCTGGGCGTCTCCCCGGTGACTCTTCGTGAATACGTTGGCCCGGTCAGCGACGGACGGGGATGCCGGCCTTGTCCAGGTGGTCCTTGACCGTGGCGATGGAGAACTGGCGGAAGTGGAAGACGGACGCCGCCAGGACGGCGCTGGCCCCGGCATGGATGGCCGGCGCGAAATGCTCGGGTTCCCCCGCGCCGCCCGAGGCGATCACGGGAATGCGGACCGCCGCGGCGACCGCGCCGGTCAGCTCCAGGTCGAATCCGCTCTTCGTGCCGTCCCGGTCCATGGACGTCAGCAGGATCTCGCCCGCGCCGCGATCCTCGGCTTCCCGCGCCCACGCGACGGCATCCAGCTCCGTGGGCTTGCGGCCGCCGTGCGTGGTGACGCCGAACCCGCTCGCGCGCTCCGGGTGCCGGCGCGCGTCGATGGCCACCACCACGCATTGGCTCCCGCACGCCGCCGCGGCCCTGGTGATGAGCGCGGGATCGTGGATGGCGGCGGTATTGACGGAGACCTTGTCGGCGCCGGCGCGGAGCGTGGCGCGGAAGTCCTCGAGCG
>CAZJQD010000029.1:0-47131 GCA_964548165.1 uncultured bacterium | reverse complement strand
GTGCCTTTGCGGCCGCCCACGAGGCCGCTGGAGGTCTGCCACGAGGCGGCATCGGTGCCCGCCAGGGTCGCACCCTTGCGCTCCATCGCCACGCCGGCCGCGTCGTTGATCCCCCCGAACCATGAACCGCCCAGCCGACCGATACGGTCGATGACGCGGGCGGAGGGATCGGTGGCCTTCCCGGTCCAGACCGTGACCACCTGGCTCGTCTGACTCCAGGTCTGCGCGTCGACTTCGTCGACGGTCAGCCCCTTCAAGGCGCCGGAGTCGGCGGCCACGTAATAACCGCCCGCCTTCAGGATCGCGGGATTATCGATGATGACCTGGACGCGATCGGTGTCCGATCCGGATCCGGCCGTGATGCGCCACCCCGCGATGCTGATGTCACGCGTCGTCCGATTATGCAGTTCGACATACTCGAGCGCGTCCCACATCAGCTCCGTGATGACGACTTCGCCCGGTTGAGGCGCCTTCGGGAGGGGAGAGAGCGCGAAGGAGTTCCACCAGGTCGACCCGGCCTCCACGGCCTTCGCGGTCGCGTGGTCCGCGTACCCCGCGAGCTTGCCGGTAACCGTGTATTGGCCCGCCAGGAGGTCGTCGAAACGGTAGACTCCTGTTGCCGAGGTCGTGACCTGGCGGCCGCCGGGCGTGGCGACGACGACGACGCCGCCCAGCCGGGCCCCGGTGGCGACGTCGGTGACGACCCCGGTCAGGCTGCCGGTCTTGGGGAGCGCCGCTACGGTCACCTGGATGGGCGTGACGGGCGAACCGACCGGATACGTGGAGACATTCCCCAGCGCATCCTTGGCCTGGATCGTGTACTCGACCCCCTCGGTGGTGACGAGCGAGCCCGAGATCGTCGCGCTCCAGATCTCGCCGGCGCCGCGCGTCATCGCGAGCGATGTCCAGAGGGATGCTCCGCGCTTGCGGAAGGTGAGCGTCGCCGCCTGGACGCCGGAGACGTCCGTGATCGTCGCGGCCAGGGTGAGCGCCGAGGCTTCCTGCGCCTGCGAGGTGGGCGAATGAGCGATGGTCGGACCCGAGACGTCGACCGGGACCGTCTTGCCCAGGTGCGCCATGACGCCGCGGAGAATGGCCTCGGCGGCCCCCTGGAGGTTCGCGGTCTGCCGCAGGCGCGCTTCCTCGTTCACGTTCGAGATGAAGCTGTTCTCGATGAGCTGGGCCGGCATCACGCTCTCGCGGACCATGTGGAAGTTGTCCGCGTGAACGCCGCGCACACCGATGTTCGTGGAGACAACGCCGCTCTGGTGGAACGCGTCGAGCTCGGCCACGGACTTGGCCGCGAGGTCGATCGATTTCTGCGAGGCGGAGGTGTAGACGTGGGAGCCGGTGTAGTTCGGCGTGCGATTCGAGCTCGCGTTCTGGTGGATCGAGAAGAGGCGATCGACGGCGAGCGAATTCGCCAGGCTGGTGCGGCCCGAGAGCGAGACGAAGACGTCCTTGTCGCGCGTCAGGTAGACCGTGGCGCCCTGGGCGGCCAGGAGGTCGCGGAGCCTGAGGCTGATGCCGAGCGTGCAGTCGGCCTCGCGTAGCCCGTTGAGTCCTACCGCGCCGGGGTCCCCGGGAAGGCCGTTGTAGGTCTGGCCCACCTGGCCCCCATGACCTGGATCGATGGCGATCTTGATCCCGGTGAGAGGACCCGATGTTCCCGGCAGGACGCAGAGAAACAGGAGAAGAGAGAAGACCCCAAACCAACGCCCGGAAACCGAAACCATCACACACCTACCTCGAAGGCCAGGCCCGCCCACTGCGGAGCAGAGTAGTGTAGTGGATCACCAGGCTAATATCAACTGTAAATACACGACTTCATGAGGTGTTCTGTGGATAAGACGCGAGGTCCTCGACTCTTCCTGACGCGTTCGTCAGGCTCGCATCTTAGCGTGTAATGATCGCTTCCCGGATGCTTCCGTCGTTACGCACGGCATAGACAAGCCGATCGGGCTTCGGCCAGGCGAGTTCAACCTCGAGCTCTTCGGGCGTATGCGTGACCTGGAGAGGCACGGCGCCCGGAGAACGAATGTCCAGCAGGTAGATATCGGCCCGCTCGCCTTCGCCTTCGTGACCGAGATCGACGATGTGACAATAGGCAATGTGCGTCCCCTCCGGTGACCAGCAAGGGGAGACGCCGGCCGCGACTGGATTGCGCCCCAGCGAGGGGGAATCCGAGAGCGACGCCACGTAGATCCCGTCAGCCCACGAATACAGCACGCGGGTCGCGTCGGGCGAAAGCAGGGGAGCGTAGCCTCCTCCGCGTGATACTTGCCGCGGCTCCTCCCCCTCCGCTTCCACCCAGATCTCGCCATCCCGCTCATACACGAGGAGCGACGGGGTTCCTGCGGGCGCGTCGACGGGATACGTGCGACGCACCATCCCGGCGGGCGCCAGCGGAGCGTAAACCTCCAGCCGGCCACGCGAAGCCCTCCAGGAGGGACGACCCAGGCCGGGGAGAAAGTCGCTGACCTGCTCGACCTTGCGCGTCTCGAGGTCGGCGACAACGAGGGCCAGGGCTCGAGGCATCCGATCGGGATCCATCTCGGCGCGAAATGCCAGGTAGCGCCCGTCCGGAGACCACGCATAGTAGAATTCGCCCAGCTTCCCGGCGTAAGCCTGCCACGAGGTGCCATCGGCGAGCCGAACCGTCAACCCCGGGGCGTTTCGGGAGGCATAGGCCAGGACTCCGGATGTCCCCGGCGCCACGGCAGGCGCGACGAGCGGCGACGTATCGCCCGCCGAGACCAACGTGGTTTCACGCGTGACCGAGGGGCCTTGTGCGCGCAGCCAGAACCCGACGAGCGCGCCGACAAGCACGAGCCCGACCAAGGGCCAAAGAAGTCGCCCCCGCAAGCGTGTCATCGGGCGACAACCCCAGCTTTACATAAATAGAGCTGTGCCCGTCGCCTCGGCACCAGGGCGTAAATTCCAGGCAGGAACAACCCGGCAAGGCAGGAATCCACCCGTCCGTACCGAGCCCCGTACGCGCTCCCCCTCCGTCTCCAATCAATCTTCCTATAAGACATATTATGTAAAGTTAGTAGTGGGCGCGGGGCGAGCCGGTTCGACCGGCGGTCGGACTGCGGGCGCGCGCATCACGACGCCTCCAGCTTGGCCTGGTACTCCAGCACCTCGGCGTGGAGCCGCTCCGCATCCTTGTCCGCAAGGCGCGTGTCGCGGGACCGCATCAGGTCATTATCCGCCAGTGCCGCCAGGTAGGACTTCTTGGAGTTCGGCCCGAGCTGATCGATGACGCGGGCCAGGGTGCCGAGATTGGTGACGTTGCGTGAATGCCGACACAGTTCGTGAAGCTCCTCGATCTGCGTGTGGCTCAACCCCATGATCGTCACCTCCTGGACCTTCTGGAGAAAATCCACGTAATGATTCTCCCGCGCACGGAAAACCTCGGCTTCACGGTCGGATGAATCTTCACCAGGCCCAGGCTCACGGATCGCCGAGCCGGCAGGGCTCGCGCCCTCACCGCCCTCGATCATGTCCTTTGCTGAATCGAGCTGATCCTGCAGGTACTTCGTGTACGGCTTGACCTCGTCGCCCAGGTAGTCATACCCGATGCGGATACCCGAGCTGATGACCATCCACGCCTTGGCCAGGGCCGCCAGGAGCGGCACGGTGCGCTTGAGGAGGTAATACTCGCCCATGTGCGCTTGCCAGAAGTGACCCGCCAATTGGAAATACGTGTCGCGCCTCATCACCATGGCCTGCGACAAGCATGCCGTCAGGCGCTCGGCCAGGGGCGCCTGCGGCAGGACGATGCCCTGGGCCTTGGCCATGTCCGTGACGAGCTTGACCCCGTCCAGGCACTCGACCACGCGATTCACCGCTCCCGAGTAGTCTCCCTCCAGGTAGAGCGTGACGAACTTGTAGTATTCCGCCTCCACGTCGTACATCTGCACCTTGCGGGCCTTGCGTATGGCCGCGCCGAAGTAGTAGATGGCCTCCGTGGACTCCTTTCGCCCTATCGCCTCGAATCCGCCCCGGATGAGCTGCGCCCGCGGGAGAACGGCTAGATCCTTCTGTCTCCCCTGCGACCCGTCGACGGTGATCGCATCCATGGATGGGGCGGCGCGCTCGGACATGATCAGAGGATACGCAAGCGTTCTCCCCTGACAAGGTTCCCGTTCCACGTTCTCCCCAAGGCCTTGACCGGGTAGACTCGCGCGATGCGATTCCGCGCCTGCATCTTCGACATCGACGGCACGCTCGTCCTCACCGGGGGCGCGGGTCTACGAGCCTTGGCCTGGGCCTGCCAGGGATTCCTGCCGGACGTGGCCTATCCTGACCTCCCCCCCGCATTCTGCCCCCACGGAAAAACTGATCCGCTCATCTTCCGCGAGCTCTGCCAGCACTACGCCGGCGTGGATCCGGACAACGCCCTCCTCGACCAGCTCACCGCTGCCTATCTCGATCGTTTCCCCGCCGAGATGACCGAGACCATGCCGCAGTACCGCGTCCTCCCCGGTGTTCATCATCTCCTGGATCGCCTCAAGAGCATCCGAACCATCCTCGGACTGGGAACCGGGAACTTTGAGCTCAGTGCCCGTCAGAAGCTTCATCCGGGCGGATTGAATCGCTATTTCCCCTTCGGTTCATTCGGCAACGACGCCGAGGATCGCGGCAAGATGCTGGAGACGGCCTACCGCCGCGCGGCAGCGCGCGCCGAAATGCTCGGCGAGCCCCCCCTGGAGACCAGGGAGACCCTGGTGATTGGCGATACCACGCGCGACATCGCTGCCGCTCGTTCCGCTGGCCTTCCCGTGCTGGCCGTGGCCACGGGACCGCAGGGAATCGACGAGCTCGCCGGAGCCGATCTCGCGGTGCGGGACCTGACCGATCTCGCGGTCGAACGCTTCCTCGATCTCCCGTAGCCCGGTCTTTCCAGGGGTGGTACCACACATGAGACGCAGGGACATAGAAAAGGTCGCGCGGGAGTCGTTGGCCTGCTCATGACGGTCGCTCGATCATCGAAGGCTTCGAATCCGGACCCTTCCCCGCCTGTCCATGTCTCCGGGGTTCAGGTCTTTGGACAACCCGATCTGTGCATGGACCGGCAAACGTACCGGAATCAGGCAGGCTTACGAAACGGAGCGGCCGGTACGAGACAGAGGAACTTCAATTCGCAAGCCGCATCCGCCCGGAACTGGTGGAGCTCGTTGGCGGGGATATAGAGCGCCTGGCCGCCCTCGATCGGCCGTGACTCCCCTGCGCACTCCACCTCGCCCTTGCCCTCCAGGACGTAGACCTCGTGCTCGTAGTCATGCTGGTGGCGCGGCGTATGTCCTCCGGGAGCCACCGTGAACTCGCGCATGAAGAAGTTGGGCATGCCGTCCGGATCGCCCAGCAGGAGGCGCATCCGGGCGTCCTTGATCCCGTCCATCTTCGGCACTTCCTGGGCAACCTCCGCCACCTTCTTCAGGATGATCCTGGCCATCGCCCTAGGACCTCGCGTGCGTGCCGTCGCAGAACGGCAGGTTCCCCGACTTGCGGCACCCGCACCAGGCCACCCGGCCTGCCGGCGGCTCCACCGGAATCGGCGCGATGCCGGACCCCTTGTGCGTCCCATCGCAGTACGGCTGGTTCTTGGATTCACCGCACCGGCAATAGAATTTCCGGGTCCCGTCCTCCTCGCGAAGGTACGGTCCAGCCTGTATTCCGCTCATGGTCATGGCCTCCTTGTCTTCCGGTTCCGGGCCCGGCAACGAGCCTCGCAAGGGCATGGTAGCGGATGGCCCGGACCTGGGCGAGCATGACCGCTCCACGCGATCGAGTGAAATCTGGATTTCGCCGTCGGATCGGGATACAACACTCCTGCCGGGCGACCGGCTAACCTTACCCTGCGAGGAGCTCGTTCATGGCGACGATCGCCCATTATGCCAATCGCGGCCTCATCATGACGGCGTCGGAATCGCCGGCGCGCGAGGTTGCCCAGATCATGGCGAAATACAATATCGGCGCCGTCATTGTCACCCGTGCCGGAGCTGTCTGTGGAATCGTCACGGAGCGAACGCTCTGCCGGCTCGTCGCCGGTGGTTCCCACCCAGCCACCGCGCCCATCGACGATCTCGTCGAACAGATCCCGGGCATGCCTCCGGAGACCTCGCTCCAGGACGCCGTCGAGTCGATGCGCCACGGTGGGCACCGCTACCTTTTCATGACCGAGGGCGCTCCCTCGCGCGTGACCGGCCTCATCTCGATGCAGGACATCATCCGCGGGCTCTCCTCGCTCTGCGCCCAGGAAGCCGACGCCCTCAAGAAATACGTCAGCGGCGACGTCTAGGACCACGGGAGCCGGGGCCCCACCCCTAGGCGCTTAGCCTGCCGGGAGGGCGGGCGAAAGTCCTTCGCCTGCCCCGCAGACGGTCCGCGGACGGGTTCCGCTCATGCATTTCTAACGTGACAAGTCGTTTCGTCATTTCTATATTTCTAAAACTATGAAACTATCGAATCGTCGCGGCGCCGTCCTCCCCCGAGCCGAGCGCGCCGTCGATCGCCAGAATCTCAGGAATACGGCCGGCATCGGCAAGGCGCTCGGCGATACCGAGCGGCTCCGCATTCTCGCCGCGCTCGCCGGCCGCACCGAGCTCTGCGCCTGCCAGCTCGTCGCCCTCCTCGCCATGAGCGCCTCCACCGTCACCTACCATATCGGCGTCCTTCGGCGCGCGGGCATCGTCCAGACCCGGCGCGAGGGCCGCTGGCTCCATGTTCGCCTCGCGGACCGCCGCTCCTCGCCCGTGGCCCGCGCCGCGCTCGCGCTCGTGCGCCTCGCGCTCTCCCCCTCCGACCCGGTGCTCATCGCCGACCGAGCCCTCCTCAAGCGGATCTGCTCGGTCGACAAGAAGGCGCTATGCCGCAACCGGCCGAACGCCTGACCATGCCCCGACGCCGCGCGGAACGACGCCATGAGTGACCGAAAGCTCTCTTTCCTCGACCGCTACCTTACCCTCTGGATTTTCCTGGCGATGGCCGTGGGAGTGGGTGGCGGCTGGCTCTTCCCGGGCGTGAAACCACTCATCAACGCCTGGTCCGTCGGCACGACCTCGATCCCCATCGCGATCGGGCTCATCGTCATGATGTATCCGCCGCTCGCGAAGGTCCGCTACGAGGAACTGCCGCTCGTCTTTCGCAACGTCCGCGTCCTGCTTCTCTCGCTCGTGCAGAACTGGATCATCGGGCCCTTTCTCATGTTCGGCCTCGCCATCACCTTCCTGCGCGACTACCCCGAGTATTTTCTGGGCCTCATCCTCATCGGCCTGGCGCGCTGCATCGCCATGGTCATCGTCTGGAACGACCTCGCGGACGGCGACCGCGAATACGCCGCCGGGCTCGTCGCCTTCAACTCGCTCTTCCAAGTCTTCTTCTACTCGGTCTATGCCTGGATATTCATCAAGGTCCTCCCGCCGCTCGTGGGCATGGACTTCGGCGGCGTGGATATCTCCGGGATCACGATCGGCGCCATTGCCGAGAGCGTCTTCATCTACCTGGGTATACCGTTCCTCGCCGGCATGCTGACCAGGCTGGCGCTCGTCAGGGCGCGGGGCCGGGAGTGGTACGAGCGCGCCTTCATCCCCCGGATCAGCCCCTTGACGCTCATCGCGCTCCTCTTCACCATCGTCGCGATGTTCGCCATCCAGGGCGACAAGATCGTGGCCCGGCCCGGTGCCGTCGTCCTCATCGCCATCCCGCTCCTCGTGTACTTCCTCCTGATGTTTCTCATCAGTTTCGTCCTGAGCTGGAGGCTTCGCGCCTCCTACGGGCAGGCGACGACTCTCTCCTTCACCGCCGCGTCGAACAATTTCGAGCTCGCCATCGCGGTCGCGGTCGGGATCTTCACGATCGAGCATGGGGCCGCGTTCGCAGCCGTCATCGGTCCGCTCGTGGAAGTGCCCGTCATGATCGGGCTCGTCAACGTCGCCCTCTGGTTCAAAAAGCGGCTCTACATCGAGACGTGCGCGGGTTCAGGCGCCGGCGCATGACCATGACATTCCACCGCGGGAGCAGTTCCTCATGACACGCATTGGCATCAACGGGTTCGGCAGGATGGGACGGCTGGCGCTGAGAGCCGGCTGGGGCGGACCCGATCTCGAGTTCACCCATGTCAATGAACTGAGGGGCGGGGCTGACGCGGCCGCTCACCTCCTCGTCTTCGACTCGATCCACGGTCGCTGGAACCGCGACGTCCGCGGCGGGAAAGGGGCCCTCTCCATCGACGGCGCGCCGCTCGGCTTCACGGAACAGGCGCGGCCCGGCGATGTCCCCTGGAGCGACCTCGGCATCGATATCGTGCTCGAATGCTCCGGCAAGTTCCGGACCGTCGAGACGCTCGCGCCCTACTTCGAGCGCGGCGTCAAGAAAGTCATCGTCGCCGCCCCTGTGAAGGATCCCTCCGCGCTGAATGTCGTCGTCGGTGTCAATCACCACGAGTATCGCCCCGCCGACCACCGCATCCTCACCGCGGCCTCCTGCACCACGAACTGCCTCGCCCCCGTCGTCAAGGTCATCCACGAGGGGCTCGGCATAACCCATGGCGTCGTCACCACCATCCACGACGCCACGAACACCCAGGTCGTCGTCGACGCCCCACACAAGGATCTCCGCCGCGCCCGCGCCGCCGGCCTCTCGCTCATCCCCACCTCCACGGGCTCCGCGACCGCCATCACGCTGATCTATCCCGAGCTCAAGGGGCGGCTCAACGGGATCGCCGTTCGCGTCCCGCTCCTCAACGCCTCCCTCACCGACTGCGTCTTCGAAGTCGCCCGGCGGACGACGGTCGAGGAGGTCAACGGCCTCCTGAAAGCCGCCTCCGAGGGCGCCCTGCACGGCATCCTCGGCTACGAGGAACGGCCGCTCGTCTCCGTCGATTTCAAGGACGACACGCGGTCTTCGATCGTGGACGCCCTCTCGACCATGGTCGTGAACGAGACCTGCGTGAAGATCCTCGCGTGGTATGACAACGAGATCGGCTACGTCAACCGCATGATCGAGCTCGCGCGCATCGTCGCCCGCAGTCTCTAACCGCCGGTGGACGGCATGCGCAACTACCTCCTCGTCACGCTGGCCTATTGGGCCTTCACCCTGACGGACGGCGCCCTGCACATGCTCGTGCTCCTGCACTTCCATGAGCTCGGCTATACGCCCGTGGAGCTGGCCTTCCTCTTTCTCCTCTACGAGTTCTGCGGCATCATCACCAATCTCTTCGGGGGCTGGCTGGCCGCCCGCACCGGGCTTCGCTCCACCTTGCTCGGCGGGCTCGGCCTGCAGGTCGTGGCCCTGGCGATGCTCTCCCTCCTCGACCCGTCGTGGGCCAGGCTGTCATCTGTCGCCTACGTCATGGCCGCGCAGGCGCTCTCGGGCGTCGCCAAGGACCTGACGAAGATGAGCTCAAAGACGGCGGTGAAGTTCCTCGTCCCAAAGGACGACGCGTCCTCCCTCTTCCGCTGGGTGGCCGTCCTCACCGGGTCGAAGAACGCGCTCAAGGGCGTCGGCTTCTTCCTCGGCGGATTCCTCCTGGCGACGCTGGGCTTTCGCGGCTCGCTCTGGGCCATGGCCGGCGGGCTCGTCGCCGTCCTGGCCGCCTCCACGCTCTTTCTCCCGCGAGAGATCGGGAAGGTGAAGGAGAAGGTGGGCCTGCGCGCCGTCTTCTCCTCCAACCGCGGCGTCAACGTGCTCTCGGCGGCACGGGTCTTTCTCTTCGCCAGCCGCGACGTCTGGTTTGTCGTGGCTGTTCCCATCTTCCTCTACTCCACGCTCGGATGGACGTTCACGGGCGTGGGCTCGTTCCTGGCGCTCTGGGTCATCGTCTACGGCGTCGTTCAATCCGCCGCGCCCGGCCTCATCAGGACCTGGACCCACGGGCACGCCCCCCAGGGCCGCTCGGCCTTCTGGCTCGCCGCGCTCCTCTTCCTCGCGATGAGCGCCATCAGCGCCGGCCTGGCCGCGCGATTCCCTGCCGCGCCGACCATCCTCTCCGGGCTCCTCCTCTTCTGCGCCGTCTTTGCCGTGAACTCCTCCGTGCACTCCTACCTCATCCTGGCCTACGCCGAGGGTGACAAGGTCGCGCTCCGCGTCGGCTTCTACTACATGGCCAACGCCTGCGGTCGCCTGCTCGGCACGCTCCTTTCAGGCGTCATGTTTCAACTCGGCGGGCTCGATGCCTGCCTCGCGACCTCCGCCGTCTTCGCTCTTGCCGCCGCCCTCATCGGCTGGTTTCTCCCGCGCCCCGGGGGGGCCCCGGCTTAGCCCCTTCTTTTCGATTGCATCACGCGCCCGAGTCCGAAAAATGCTCGCATGTCGACTCTCCTGGACGGCGCCTCCAAGGACCTCAGGCAGATTCTCGACCTGCATCCCGCCGGCATCGTCGAGGTCGGCCTCGATGGATCCATCCGGATGGCGAACGCCGCCGCGTGCGATTTCTTCGGCCTCTCCTTCGACTCCGTGACGCACCGCCATGTCCCGGATTGGGAGGGCGTGACCCTTCGCGAGGATGGCTCACCCTGCCCGGTCGCCGAGTACCCGGTCTCCATCTGCCTCTCCACCGGGCAATCGGCCGCCGCGCGCACCATGGGCGTGCGCCGGCCCGACGGCGAGATCCGCTGGGCCATCTTCCGGGCGGAACCCCTCGCGAATGCGGATGGCTCCCTCCAGGGCGCGGTGGTGATGCTCAGCGAGATCACCGAGCGTATCCGCGCGGAGCAAGAGCGCGACAAGAGCGTCGACCAGCTGACGCTCATGCTCGAGAACCTTCCGGCCACGCTCTACGTCACCGACCGTAACCTGAAGATCCTCTCCTCCAAGGGCCGCGCGCTCGACTACCTGGGGATCAAGGAATCCGACGTGGTCGGCCTCACGCTCGAGCAGTTCGTCGCCGGGCAGGACCCCGACGGCAGGATCGTCGCCATGCATCGCCTTGCGCTCGATGGCGAGAGCGTCTCCTACTCGGCTGGATTCCAGGCCCGTGACTTCCGGGTCTTCGTGGAACCGGCCCGGGGCGCGGACGGCGCCATCGCCGGATGCGTCGGGATCTCCTTCGACGTCACCGACCTCGAGACGGCGCGACGTGAGGTGGAGCGGCTGGCCGCGGTCGAGTCGCAAGCGCGTGAGCGGGCGGAGGCCGCCGTCCAGGCCCGCGACACGTTCGTCTCCATCGCCGCGCACGAGCTCAGGACGCCCCTCGCCGCCCTCCGGATTCAGGTCCAGGGACTGGTGAAATACCTCGGTGACCAGGGATGCGACAAGGAGTGCCCCAGGCACCTCGGCGAGATGCTCACGATCGTCGAGCGTCAGTCCTCCCGCATCGCCGAGCATGTCAATCACCTCCTCGACGTCACCCGGATCTCCTCCGGCGGTCTCAGCCTGCAACCCCGCGACGGCGTCGACCTCGCCGCCATCGCCCGCGACGCCGTGACGGATACGAAGCGGATCCGCGAAAGGGACGCGGTCCTGATCCAATGCGAGGCGCCCGAGCCCGTCATCGGGTCCTGGGATGAGTTCCGGCTCTCCCAGGTCGTCATGAATCTCCTCACGAATGCGGTCAAGTATGGCCAGGGACGCCCGGTGATCGTCCGCGTCTACAAGGATGGCGATGCCGCCTGCCTCGAGGTGGAAGACCAGGGGAGCGGGATCGCGCCGGGTGAGCAGGAAGAGATCTTCAAGCAGTTCGGCCGCTCCCCGGGCGCCGACCACAGGGGCGGGCTGGGACTCGGACTCTATATCGCCCGCGAGATCGTCACCGGTCATCGCGGCCGGCTGACGGTCGAGAGCGAGCCCGGCAAGGGCTCCATCTTCCGCGCGCGGATCCCCTGCCGCTAGCGGCCGCCCGTTAAATCAAGACGCCCCCCGGGGTTCCCAGAGGGCGTCCGTAGGAAACGACGTCTAGGATCCCAGCAGGTTCAGCGCGGACTGCGCGCCGATGTTGCTCTGCGAGAGCGCGGCAAGGCCGCTCTGGTTCCGGATCTGCAACAGCGAGAGACCGACCGCTTCCTGGGCAAGGTTGGCGTCGCGGATCTGCGAGAGCGCCGACTGCGTGTTCTCCCGCGCGATGCCCACGAACGAGAGCGAACTCTCGACCCGGTTCTGGTAACTGCCGATCGTGGACAACTGCCCGCTCACGCTCGCGATCGCCGCGTCGATGCGATCGAGCGAGGCTGACGCTGCCTCGCGGGTGGAGACGTCGAGCCCGGACAAGCCGAGCGTCCCGGCGTTCACCTGCTCGATGTCGATCTGCAGGGTCTCGCCCTCGCTCGCGCCAGACTGGATCTGGAGCCCGCCGTTGGCGGCGCTGTACTGGCCCGAGAAGAGCGGCTGGCCGTTGAACTGCGTGCTCCCGGCCTGGCTGTCGATCTCCTCGACGAGCTGAGTGACCTCGGCCTGGATCGCCTGGCGATCCTCGTCGGTCAGCGT
The DNA here is from genome assembly GCA_964548165.1 of uncultured bacterium. Taxonomy (GTDB): domain Bacteria; phylum UBA8481; class UBA8481; order UBA8481; family UBA8481; genus CAZJQD01. Next base: position 34,705 of record CAZJQD010000029.1, on the reverse strand, counting down.
GTCGTTGGCCGCCTGGACCGTCAGCTCCCGGAGCCTCTGGGCCGCGTCGTTGATGCTCGACAGGCCGCCCTCGGCAACCTGGAGCGCGGAGATGCCGCTCTGAAGATTGTCCTCGACCTGGCGGTAGCCGTTCGAGAGAGCCTTCAGGCGCTCGGAAATACCCAGGCCGGCGGCATCGTCGGAGGCCTTGTTGATCCTCAGGCCCGATGCGATGCGGTTCAGGGTGTCGGCGGTTTCCTTGCGCGTGAGATCGGTGATCCGCAGGCCAAATTGCGCGGCGGATGTATCGGTCGGCTTGATGGGCATGTCGTATGCCCTCCCTTCCCTGTCATGGCGTTCCCGTCGAACGCCTCCTGTACACGTAAAGCATAGGGGGCTACGCAACCACGCGTCAACCCGTCAAAAGATAAAAGTTGGCTCTCTCCACAGCAGGGTCCGGCTCCCCACCCGTCACGATCCCGCTTCGAACCGCACGATGAGCGTGCTGGCCGGTGGCGCCTGGAACCGTGACCGCGCCACAAGCCGGATGCGATAGGTCTCCTGGAGCACGCCCTCGTCCGTCCAGACCTCGACCCTGGCGAACCGCGGCCGGGCTTGCGCCGAACGGCTCGCCACGTACGGCGAGGGCTCGGTATCTCGTACGACACCCAGCGGCTCGATCACATCCGTCAGGATCTCCACGGGAAGCGTCACCGCCGAGGAGTTCCCCACGAGGACGACTCGCGGGGAGTAGACGGCCACCGCCGCGCCCTCCCGCCAGCCCAGCACCCGCGGCGTATCGCCCAGGTCGGAAAGGGTGGCAAGGTGCCGTTCCAGCCCCGTGACACGCGGGTCCATCACGATGATGACGGAGGAACTACCCACGCGGGCCGCGCTCGCCAGGACGCGCGAAAATGCCAGGGTCTCCCCCGCCCAGACGAGCATCGCGGGCCCGCCGCTAGCCCACCATTCGCCCGGAACGTCCTCCAGGTCGCGCGTCAACGCCCCGGGTACAAGCCCGACAGCGCTCAGCGCCCGACGCCACTCGGCTTCCTGGGGTCGCCCCGGATCCATGACGGGTATGACCGTGATCGGGCGGCCAGACAGGATCGCGATCGAGTCGAGGCGCTGGCGGGCGAAGTTCCACGCCGCAAAACCGCGGGGCGGAAATTCCACGGGCGCGATCGCTGCTCGCTCGTAGGGTGGAAGCGCGAGCCCCAGCCCGCGGATGGTGGTGGCCGCTCTGAGCCCGAGATAGACGGCGCGCTCATCGAGCTCCGCCGGATCGAGCAGGCGAAACTCGCGACCCTGCCTCCAAACGGTGATCCCAAGCTCTCGCCCCTCGGCGACCTCCCACGCTCTCAGGTCCACGCGAGCGGGATCCCAGGACTCGGCGGTCGGCTCCAGGAGGAGTTCGGCGCGATCCAGGGCCCGCCTCAACCTCTGCCCATCCCTTGCACGCCGGGCCGCGATAACCTCCCGCACCGCCTCCGCCAGCGCCGGCCCCTGCTGCCCCGCCGCTCGCAAGGCCGCCGCGGCCGAGAAGACAGCCTCGCTCCGTTCCGTCAGCGTCACGGCGCCCGCCTCGGGGACAAGTCCGAACACCAGCGCCACGGCCAGCAACCTCAAGGCACGTGCACGTCCAAGGTTCCTCCTTGTCACAGGCACGTCATCGAGCTCGGAAACGCGGGGTGAAAGAGGAATCGCCGGAACCAGCCGCCGAGAAAGCGCGTCTGCAGGGGCGGCAGGTGCTGGGGGTGCAACAAGAGATGATACTCCGCGATCCGAACGCCCTCCTCCACGTCCGTCGGTATCAGCTCGTCGCGGCCGGCGGCCACCGCGTTCGCGCGCGCGTAGAACTTCAGGACGGCGTACGCGATGAGCATGAGATGCCAGCTGAACTCGATGTCGGGACCCGAGGTCAGGAGGAGCTTGCGGTGAACGTGAGAGGCTATGAGGCTACGCACCGGCACGAGGCTCGGCGCCTGCCGGCGCGGCCAGGTCACGTGCCCCAGAGCGGCCAGGTTGACATCGACGGGCCCCGCATCCCGAACGCTTCCAGCCAGCCGGTCACGGCCTCGCGCCATGAGAATGCGCGCGTACCGCGCGAAGTCCGTGATGAACTCGCGCGACCAGAAACGCCCATGCCTCCGGCTCTCGATCACCGTCACCAGTGTCGCCAGGATGTACCGGTGCAGTCCCATCAGCGGAGCTCGACGCGCGATCGCCTCCATCACGAGATCCATGCTCTCGTCGCCTGCCTCCGCCCTGCGCGCCTCCACGTCGGGATGGTCCGCCCAGCGCCGGATGAGAACGACGACCGCCGCCATCGCATCGTCCAGCGGCCACCGCTCGTCTCTGATCAGCCGGTCGATCCGACGCTCAAGGACGAGGTAGTCGGCATACGAGATGCGGCGCGTCCCTGCCAGGAGGACGGATTCCGGCGCGCTCTCCCGCCGGCTTCCGATGGCCGTGATGCCCACGTCGGCGCTCGCGGCGGCCTCCAGGAGAGCCGTGCCCCGGTCGCCGCGCTCCGCGTAGACCGACGGGCAGACGCGCGAGAGGTGCAGGAAGGTCGTCGCGCCGAACGTCGTCAGCGAGAAGGGAAATCGCCGGCAGATCGCGGGCTTGGCCGCCTCCCCGTGTTCCTTGTGGATCCGGCACCCATCCGGATCCAGGTAGACGCATTCTCCGCTCGCCCGCCTCGCCATGCGGAGAAATCGCACGCCGTCACGCTCACCAGCCTCGCCGTCGACGGGCTCGATTGCCGGGTAGAGCGCGCGCAGGGAGGCGGCCTCGTCCCCCGTGATCCCGATGATCCAGGCCCCACGGCAACACTGGTTGCATCGATGACAGCGGAAGGCGGCGTCGGGGGGCGCGACGATCCCCACGCCTGGTACGGCCCCCGGGATCAGTTCGAGCTGGCGCCCGACGACCCGCTCGCCATGGGTTCCATCGATCCCCCGGCCTCCTGGTAGGCGGCCAGCGCCGCTTGCTGGAGCGTCTCGCGGAACTCCTTGCTCACCGGGAAGACCACGTCCTCCCAGTCGTCCCCGCGCTTCTCGGAGGGCGGCACGAGGAATGGTCCATTGGCCCCGGCGAGGATGCCCCAGGACGTGAGCTTCACTACGCCCCCGTTGAGCTCGAAGTCGACGAAGGCCTTGCGGCGCCCTCTCGCGTTCTCGAAGACATTCACCTTGGTATTGGTCACCTGGAATCCCTGGGGCTCCGCCGCGCCCGCGCCGCTCTTGACGGCCGCCAGCATCGCCGGCATGTCGGCGCGATTCACGAAGATGTAGTTCCAGTACCGGTTGTTCTCGTCGCGGCGTCGCGGCCAGGCGAGAAATTCGCCGCCGCTGCCCGAACGGATGGTTACGCCCCGAATCCCGAGTACGCCGTTGAGGGTGATCGAATAGTCCTCGCCCTCCTGTATCACGCGCGTCACGGCAACCTGTCCCGCCGGGAGCGACGGACCGCTCGACTCCGGCTCTGCGCCGGCATCCCGCTCACGGGCGCTCTCCGTCCGCTCCGCGCGCTCGCCCCGCTCGGACAATCCCCGCTCCGGCCGCTTCTTGCCGCAGGCGCTGAGACTGCCGATCACGAAGACCAGCACCGCCAGGGCCAACCAGAAACGCTTCATCGTCATGCTCCTTCCACGCGCGCGCGCGTCAAGTGGGCCACGCGGGCACGGCCGCGCGAACCAGGTGCATCACGGCCAGCGCGTACGCTCCGGCCATCACGTCGTCCATCATGATACCCCACCCCCCCGGCAGATCCTCGAGCCGACGGCAGGGATAGGGCTTCAGTATATCGAAGAAGCGAAAGAGGAGAAACGCCAGCCCCAGGTTCAAGGGGTGGAGCCCGACGGCGAGCGCCGCCAGGATCATGCCGACGACCTCATCCACGACCACGATCCCGGGGTCCTCGTCCCCGCACGCCGCCGCCACCTTGGTCGCCGCAGGCACGCCCACGGCAAAGATCACGACCGCGATCAATAATCCGGCGAGAGGCCAGGCCGCGCCCACGGCCGCCAGGGGCAGCGCCGCGAGGCTTCCCCAGGTTCCCGACGCGATCCGCGCGTAGCCCACGCCACCCCAGGTGGCCAGCAGATGCGCCGCGCCGCCAGCAACTCGGGGTGAACGCGCTGCCCCGGCCTTCACCGTCTCGTCCTTGCCGCTCACGCCCGCTCCGCCACAGGGCGCCCGTAGGAACGGATGAGAAAATGAACTCCGGAGAAGAGCGTGAGCAGGGTCGTCAACAGCGCGAGCCCGTATCCCAGGCCGTAGATGCCCGTTCCCACCAGCGACGACCGGGCCAGCTCCTGCCAGGCTCTTCCATTCTCTCCCGTGAAGATCGTGGCGAAGACGAGCCCGTAGGGAATGACCGTCATCTGGAGCCCGGTCTTCCACTTTCCCCAGCGGTCCGCCGCCAGGACGCGGCCCGATCCGAGCGCGTGGAATCGGAGCACGGTGACGATGACCTCTCGCCCCATGATCGTCCAGGTCATCCACCACGGAACGATCGCGGGCTGGAGCCACGAAACCGCCACGAGGCCGACGCCCGTCAGGAACTTGTCGGCAAGCGGATCCGCGATGACGCCAAACGAGGTCTTCTCGCCGCGAATCCTGGCAAGCCGGCCGTCGTAGTAATCGGTGAAGGCCGCGATCACGAAGATGAGCAGGGCGAAGACGCGGTGAAAGGGCTCGTCGACCATGACGATCGGCACGAAGGCCACGGACGCGATCGCGCGCAGGATCGTCATCTTGTTCGAGAGCGTCATGGTTCCGCCCTTGCCCACGCTCAGGCCCTCCATGGCTCGACCCTCGTGCTGTCACAGGCCACGTTCATCCCCGGCACTCTATCACGACCTGCCAAGAACGAAATTGGCAACACCCACGGTCGGCTCCGGACGCGATCCGCTCACGCCGCCGGCTCCACCACGCCGGAGAGGTCATGCCGATCGCTCCCCGTGATCCGGACTCGCAAGAGGCTCCCCGGATCGTGTCTCCCCTCCACCCTGATGACCCCGTCCACGTCCGGCGCCTCCAGCTCACTCCGCCCCTCCTCGGGCGTGTCCATAAGCACATGGCAGACGCTGCCGACACGGTCCTTCAGCCGGCGCTCGGAGATGGGGCCCTGGAGAGCGAGCACCATCGAGGCTCGCTCCTCGGCCACGGCCCATCCGCCGCGAACCTGCTTCATCGTGATCGAGGGCGTGCCCGGCTCGGGGATGAACGGGAAGACGCCGACGCGATCGAACTCGTGATCCCTCAGGAACCGTAAGAGCGTGGCGAACGCCTTCTGTGTCTCTCCCGGATGCCCCGTGATCACCGTCGTCCGGATCGCTCCACGCGGAAAACGGTCGCGCAGCATCGCGACCATCCGGGACAGGGCCTCCGGCCGCGGCGGGCGCTTCATCGCGCGCAGGACCGGCTCGGCCGCGTGCTGGATCGGCACGTCCCAGTACGGCACCACGACCGACGACTCCGCGACGGCATCGATGAGGTCCGGTGTCACCTGCGACGGATAGAGGTAGTGCAAGCGGACGCGGAAGGCCCCCGAATCGAACTCGGAGGCGACCTTCTCCAGCATCCGGACGAGCGCCGCCAGCGTGCTGCCGCGATCGCGACCCCAGTGGGCGGTATCCTGCGAGACGAAGACGACCTCGCGCACGCCCACCTGAACCATCGCGCGGACCTCGTCGAGGATGAGCCGGGCGGAGCGCGAGACGAACTTCCCGCGGAAGGACGGGATCGTGCAGAACGAGCACCCCTTGTCGCAACCCTCCGCGATCTTCACGAACGCGGTGCCGGGCGTGCCGGTGAGAAACCGAGGGCCAGGACGCAGCGTCCGCGCGGGGGGGCGGAAGTGAGCCTCCTCCTTGCCCGTCACGATCTGGAGCGCGCGATCGAGATCGCCGGGACCGATGAAGTAGTCGATCTCCGGCCGCATCCCTTCCAGCAGATCGGGAGCGTCGGCCGGGGCGCGGTACAGGGCGGGCGTGAAACAACCCGCGACGGCCACCTTGCCGACCTTGCCCGCGCTCTTCAGGTCCAGGGCCTCGCGGATGGCATCCAGGGACTCGCGACGAGCCGGCCCGATGAACGAGCAGGTGTTGACGATCAGGAGGTCCAGGCGCTTGCGACCGGCCGCGCGCGGCCCGCCGTCATCGCCCAGGGTGAATCCGCCAGCCTGCAGCTCCCCCAGGAGCCGCTCGCCGTCGACGCGATTCTTGTCGCACCCCAGCATGACCATCGCCGCCCGGCGACCGCCCATGAGCCTGCCGGCGGTCACCGGTAGTTCGTGAACTGGAGATCGATGCCGAAATCCTTCTCGCGCAGGAAGGCGATGACCTTCTGGAGCTCGTCCTTGGACTTCGCGGAGACACGCACCTGGTCGCCCTGGATGGTGGCCTGGGCCTTGAACTTCTTCTCCTTGAGGACCTTGACGATCTCCTTGGTCTTGTCCGACGCGATCCCGGAGGTGATCGTCAGGACCTGGCGGATCGTCCCGCCCAGCGCGGCCTCGGCCTTGCCGTACTCGATGTTCTTCAAGGGAACGCCGCGCTTCACGAACTTGCCCTGCATCATCTCGATGACAGCCCTCGTCTTGAACTCGTCCTCGGTCGTCAGCGTGATCTTTTCCTTCTCCCGGATGATCTCTACCCGGCAACCCTTGAAGTCGAACCGTTGCGCCAGTTCCTTGCGGACCTGCGCCAACGCGTTCTCCACCTCCTGGAAATCCACCTTCGATACGATGTCGAAGGAACTCTCGTCAGCCATGAACCTGTCCTTTCTCTTCTTTTGCTCGGATCCCCGCCGATCGGCGACCCGGAATTTCCCCTGGCTCCCGCGCCGCTACCGCCGCACGAGGTGCACATCCTGTCCGGCGATCCGTGCCGCGTCCGCCCGCGCCGCCTCGGCCGCCGCGCGCGAGTTATAGCGCCCGGCGTAGACCGTAAACCATGGCGCGCGCCGCACGACCTCGGTCCTCCACCCGCGCGCCGTGAACCGCCGACTCTGCTGTTCCGCTCTCGCCTGCTCCCGGAAAGCGCCAACCTGGATGCTCCAGGCCTCGGCTTGCGACGTCGGTGTCGTCGCCGGCGGTCGAGGCGGAGCGGGGGGCGTGGCGGTCGTCGCGGGCGCACGGACCGGCGGCGCCGACCGGGACGCCGGCGCCGAGGGCACGGAGCGCGGCGGCGCCGTCGTCCCCGCAGGCGAGTCGGAGCGCGCGGGACCGACCGCTGGCACCCGGGATGGCGCGGCCTGCGCCGTGGCCACCGGCTCGCCGTCGCGCCGCCAGTCGCGGTATTCGTCGCGAAGCCTTTGTCTCAACCGCGTTGCTTCCTCCGGCGCCTCCGTGTCGACGAGGTCCGCGAGGTGCGCCAGGAGCCACGGTTCATCGTCGAACCCGCGATGCTGCGCGAGCACGGCGCGGTAGATCTCGACCGCCTCGCGACGCCGGCCCACCTGCTCGTTCGCCAGCGCGATCCCCAGCCGCGCCCCCGTCTGCCATCGCCCGCTCAGGTACTCCACCAGGTAATCCGAGAAGGCGACGCGCGCCTCCGCCCACCGAGCGGCCTGGAGCCACGAGACGCCTGCCAGGAAGGACGCCCGCTCGCTGGCCACACCCTGCTTCAAACCACGGCTTGCCAGGAACCACCCGCGCGCCGCCTCCGGGTAGCCGGCCACGAGAAGAGCCTCGCCCGCGGCCGTCCACGCGGATGCTCTCAGGTCGGAGACGGAGTCCGCCGAGGCACCGAGGCGGGCCACGCTCGCCGCTGTCGTCGTCTCCACGAGCCCGAGGTCGAAGAGGGCGAGAGCACGGTCCCTCCCGCTCAGCCCGGTCATCGCGCGGCGCAACGCGATCGCGGCCGAGTCGAGCCACCCGGCATTAGCCAGCGCGATCGCCCTCTGCACGCTCGGCGGTCGGCTCTCCGCCGTGCTCCACCCCGTCACGATCGCCGGCGCCGGCGCCAGGCTCGGCGGGAGCGTCGCGGCGCCGACAGGGGCGGACCCCGGGGTCGCCGTGCGTCCCGTGAGCGTCGCCACGTTCGCGGGAGCGACTGCGGGCGCCACGGACTCCGTGGCCGGTTCGTCCAGCGCCGGCGACGATCCGGCCGCCTGCAGGATCAGCTGCCCGGCCAGGACGGGAGTCGCCAACCACGCGGCGAGGCTAGAGCCGATCACGCACGGCCTCCCACACCCGCCACGCGCGCTTCAGGCGGGTGTAGCTCTCGTCGATCATCACCACGTAGCGCCGCGTCTCCACCTTGTTGAAGGATTCCGGATCCGAATCCCCCTCGGCGCTCTCCTCCAGCCAGCGGCCCACCGCGTTCGGCCCCCCGTTGTAGGCCATGATCGCCAGCTTCGTGTCCCCGAAGCGGTGAATGAGCCGACGCATGTAAAGGGCGCCCAGGAGCACGTTCGTGTCCGGCTGGAAGAGCTGGGAGGTGTCCGCCAGGCGAATGCCGTGGGCTCTCCCCACTTCCCTCGCCGTCGCCGGCATCAACTGCATCAGCCCGATCGCTCCCGCCGGCGAGACTGCGCGCTCGTCGAACTTGCTCTCCACGTAGACCGTGGCCGCGAGAAAGAGCGGATCGATCCCCGTCGTGTCGGCGGCCGTCCGGATCGCCGACCAGTACCAGCGCTGGTCGGCCTCGGCGCGCGCCGCCGCCACCACGTCCGCCCTCAGCCACCACAAGAGACCAATCGCAAGGGTAAGCAGGAGAAACGGCAGCACGATCCATTTCATCCTCCACCCTTCTCTTCCTGACATCCTTCATCCTTCAACGTGGCCTGCAGCGAATACGGCGTGACATCCTCCACCACCGCCATCTTGAGCTCACCCGGCCGTCCGCCCTCGAAGCGGACCTGCAGGTTGCCCGGGGTCCGCCCCAGCCCTTCCTGTTCCACCAGCACCTCGACCGTCTCGCCGATCGACCGGCGCCGCCGCGCCAGGGCCGTGCCTGCCACGGCCTCCAGCACCTCGTTGCAGCGGCGTAGACGCTCCTTCTTCTCCACGGGCGATACCGGCTCCCCGAGCCCCGTATCGACGGCCGGCGTTCCGGGCCGCTCCGAGTACGGAAAAACGTAGGCGCCGTCGAGCCCGGCGGCCGCCACGAGGTCCAGGGTCGCCTGGTGATCGGCGAGCTCCTCGCCGTCGAATCCCGTGATGATGTCAGTCGTGATCGTGGCCTCGGGCCGCGCCGCGCGCACCGCCGCCACGATCCCGAGGTAGCGCTCGGCCGTGTAGCCGCGCCGCATCAGCTTCAGGAGGCGATCCGAACCCGACTGCACCGGCAGGTGAAGGTGCGGCATCACGCGCTTCAGCGCGCCGAAGGTCTCGACGAACCGGTCGTCGATGTAGGCCGGGTGCGACGTCGCGAACCGGATCCGCGGGATACCCGTCTCCTCTTCGACCGTTCGCAGGAGATCGGCCAGTCGCGGCGCCTTCGGGCGATCGAGCCCGTAATAGGAGATGTTCTGCCCGAGCAGCGTCACCTCCTTGTAGCCGCGCTTCTCGAGTTTGAGCATCTCGGCCACGATCTCATCGACGGTCCGCGACTGCGCGGCGCCACGACGCGACGGCACGACGCAGAACGTGCAGGCGTTGGAACAACCCTGCATGACCGTGATGAACGCGGAGAGCCCCCGGATATCGGGAGCCGTCACGTCGTCGGGCGGCAGCATCCACTCCCCGCCCACGTCCACGACCGGCCCCTCGTCGCTGGCCGCCACGGCGTCCGCGATCCGCGCCACACGCCGGGGCCCCAGCACCACGTCGACCCCGTGCTCGCCCACGAGCTCGCCGGCGGCATCCGAGGTCACGACACAACCGCAGAGCACGATCTTGAGCGATTGCCCCTCGCGGCGGCGGCGCTTCAACCGCCCAAGCAGCGAGTAGACCTTGTCCTCGGCCTTCTGCCGGATCGCGCAGGTCTCCACGACGACAAGCGTCGCCTCGTCCAGGGAGTCCGTGACCGCGTAGCCTGCACGCCCCAAAAGCTCCGCCATGACGCCCGCTTCCTGAACATTCATCTGGCAACCATAGGTCACAATGTGAGCTTTACCGGACATCCGGTCGATTATACGCGCCTCGTCAACATCCCGCCCCGGAAAACCGTACCGGATTTCCCTTCTTTCCAGGGCTTTCATCTGCTATGGTTCCCGCCTACCCCCGAGCCGGTCGTGGGCGCCGCCAGCGCCCCGTTCTGGCAGGGCGGCATATTGCAACGGAGGAATACCATGGCAGAAGACGTGAAGCAGAAAAAAGTAGTGATCGACAAGGTGAAGCGGCACGACCGCGACACCGGATCCCCTGAAGTCCAGATCGCGCTCCTCACGGACCGCATCAACTCCCTGGGCACCCACTTCGAGACCCACAAGAAGGACCACCACTCACGTCGCGGTCTCCTCAAGATGGTCGGACAGCGCCGTAAACTGCTCGATTATCTCAAGAAGACCGACTTCGCCAGCTACCAGGCCATCCTGAAGAAGCTGGAACTGAGAAAGTAAGCAGGTTGAGCCCCCGTTCCCCAGGTGGTGGAACGGGGGCGTTCAACCAGACATAGGCTGAAACCAACCCCCCAGCCCCGAAAAAGCGGTGAGCGCCTCCCCTTCGCGGGGGGACCCTTATCGTTTTTTCGGGACCCAAACACGGGACGGCTTCAGCCTCGATTATCGCGCGACACGACAAGGTTCGTGCGCGCAGAGGAGGCTTTATGGCCATTCACAAGGTAACGCGCGTCATCGACGGCGTTGAGTATTCGATCGAGACCGGTCGGCTTGCCAAGCAGGCTCACGGTTCGGTCATCATCCAGGCGGGCGGCACCATGGTGCTCGTCACCGCCTGCATCTCGCAGGAGGCGAAGCCCGGCACGGACTTCCTTCCGCTGACGGTTGACTACCGCGAGCAGTTCTACGCCGCGGGCAAGATCCCCGGCGGCTTCTTCAAGCGCGAGTCCAAGCCCGATGAGCGTTGCACGCTGACGGCGCGTCTCATCGACCGCCCCATCCGCCCGCTCTTCCCCGACGGCGTCCACAACGAGATCGTCGTCACCGCTCTCGTCATCTCGCACGACGGCATCCACTCTTCCGACATCCTCGCGATGAACGGCGCCTCCGCCGCGATCTCGCTCTCCAAGATCCCCTTCAACGGGCCCATCGGCGGCGTTCGCGTCGGCCGCATCAACGGCCAGTTCGTCGCCAACGCGACGCTCGAGGCGATGAAGGACAGCGATCTCTCCGTGATGGTCGCCTCCACGAAGAAGGCCATCTGCATGGTCGAGGCCGGCGCCGACATCCTCTCCGAGGACGAGATCATCGCCGCGATCGAGTACGGGCATAAGACCAACCAGGAGTTCATCGGCATGGTCGACGAGCTCGTCTCCAAGGCCGGCCAGCCCAAGCTGACCGTCGAGGTGAAGACGAAGAACGAGGCGCTCGTGAAGGAAGTTCGCGCCGCCGCCTTCGAAAAGCTCAAGAAGGCCTCCGCCAACGCCGACAAGCTCGGCCGCCAGGACGAGATCGACGCCATCGGCGCCGAGGTCATCAAGGCGCACGAGGCCAAGGGCGCCGACGCCGACACCATCGCCGAGATCAAGTCGATCCTCGAGGACCTCGAGATCGAGAACGTTCGCGGCCAGATCATCAACGAGGGCAAGCGTCCCGACGGCCGTAAGCCCGACGAGATCCGCGCCATCTCCATCGAGATCGGCGTCCTCCCGGGCGCTCATGGTTCCGCCGTCTTCACCCGCGGCCAGACCCAGGCGCTCGGCGTCACCACGCTCGGCACCAACCGCGACAAGCGTCGCCGCGACGACATCGAGAGCGAAGAAGACGAGGGTTTCCTCTTCCACTACAACTTCCCCCCGTTCTCCGTCGCCGAGGCCCGCGCGATCCGCGGAACCGGTCGCCGCGAGATCGGTCACGGCGCTCTCGCCGGCCGCGCTCTCGAACCGCTCCTGCCGGCCGAGGAAGACTTTCCGTACATGATCCGCGTGGTCTCGGACATCCTCGAGTCCAACGGCTCGTCGTCGATGGCCTCGGTCTGCGCCGGGTCGCTCTCGATGATGGACGCCGGCGTGCCGACCTCGGGCGCCGCCGCGGGCATCGCGATGGGGCTCATCTCGGATGACAAGGGCAAGTACGCCATCCTCACCGACATCCAGGGCGTCGAGGACCACTTCGGCGACATGGACTTCAAGGTGGCCGGAACCCGCGAGGGCATCACCGCCCTCCAGATGGACATCAAGATCGAAGGCCTCTCCATGGACATCATGAAGCAGGCTCTCGCGCAGGCGAAGAAGGCCCGCATCGAGATCATCGAGAAGATGGACGCCGTCCTCTCCAAGAACCGCGAGACGCTCGCCGACAACGCGCCGCGCCTCATCACGGTCAAGGTCCCCGAGGACAAGATCAAGGACATCATCGGCCCCGGCGGCAAGATGATCCGCAAGATCCAGTCCGAGTCCGGAGCGGAGCTCGACATGGCCGACGACGGAACCCTGACCATCGCGGCCTGGGACGGCGTTGCCGGTCAGCGAGCCAAGGAGATGGTCGAGTACCTCACGGCCACCGCCGAGCTCGGCAAGGTCTACGAGGGCAAGGTCGCCCGCCTCATGAAGTTCGGCGCCTTCGTCGAATACATGCCGGGCAAGGATGGCCTCGTCCATATCTCCCAGCTCGACATCGTCGCGCCGCGTTTCGTCGAGGACTCCGTCAAGGAGGGCGACGTCATCAAGGTCAAGGTCGTCGAGGTCGACAACATGGGCCGCGTCAACCTCTCCCGCAAGGCCGTTTTGCTCGAAGAGCAGGGCCTCTCGCAGGACGAGATCCAGAAGCGCTACGACGCGGACATGTCCGAGCGTAGCCAGAGCCGTGGTCGCGATGGCGACCGTGGCGGGCGCGGACGCGATGACCGCGGCGGACGCGGTGGATTCCGCGGACGCGATGACCGGGGTGGACGCGGCGGAGACCGTGGCGGCCCCCCGCGCCGTCGTGACTAACCAGTAACTGTTTCGACGGGGTCCCGCCCAAAAAGCGGGGCCCCGTTTTCGTTTAAGGTCAGAGGAACGAACCACAGAGAACGCAGAGAGCTCAGAGAACCGCAAAGTCAGATGTATATCCCGGTGCCGATCCGTGTTCTGATCCCGATTCAGAACCCCGTTCCTGATTCCGATCCTGATCCTGGTTCTGGTTCTGATTCTCTCCTCCGTCTCTGGCTTTGCCTCTCTCTGCGCACTCCGCGCTCTCCGCGGTATATTCTCCTCTCCATTCCTCTGGCCCTCCTTCGCTTCTGGATTTTCGCCTCTCTCTGTGCCCTCTGCGCCCTCTGTGGTTAAATCGCCTCTCGCACCATCCCTCTGTGGTCTCCGCGGTCTGCGTGGTTTAATCTCTCCTCCATGGATCTCTTCCAGTCCGCCGTCCTTGGGATCGTCCAGGGCCTGACCGAGTACCTCCCGGTCTCCTCCACCGCCCACCTGCGCATCATTCCCGCCCTCGTCGGTTGGCCCGACCCCGGCGCCGCCTACACCGCCGTCATCCAGCTCGGCACCCTCCTCGCGGTCCTCATCTATTACCGCGCCCAGCTCCTTGCCATCGCCTCCGGTTCCATCGCCGAAGCCCGAGCCGGCCAGTGGCAATCCGGACCCCAGATCCGCCTCGCCGCCGCCATCATCGCCGGCACGATCCCCATAGGCGTCCTGGGACTCCTCTTCAAGGACGCCATCGAGACCACGCTCCGGGGCCTCCCCGTCATCGCGACCTCGCTCATCCTCCTCGCTCTCGCCCTCCTCTACGCCGAACGCCGCGGCCGCCACGATCGCGACGCGCAATCGCTCACCTTCGGACAGATCCAGCTCATCGGCCTCGCCCAGGCCGTCGCCCTCATCCCCGGCGCCTCAAGGTCCGGCACCACCCTCACCGCCGCCCTCCTGCTCGGGCTCCGGCGCGACCAGGCCGCTAGCTTCTCGTTCCTCCTTGGCATCCCCGCCATCGCCGCCGCCGGAGTCTTCGAACTCAAGCACCTCGTCGAGGCCGGCATCACGCCCGACCAATCCGCCGCCCTCCTCGTCGGCACCCTCACCGCCACCGTCTCCGGCTGGCTCGCCATCGAGGGCCTCCTCCGCTTCCTGCGCACCAACTCCACCATGGTCTTCATCGTCTACCGCGTTCTCCTCGGACTCGCCATCTTCGGTCTCCTGGCAACGGGCGCCCTGGTGCCATGAGTGCGAAAAGCGGGTAGGATCTCGCTATGTCCGGCAAACTCATGGGCTCTCTCAAGAGCACCAGGACCGCATACGTGGTTGCCGCTGGCCTGCAGGCCCTCGCGCGCGGGTTGACGGGCCTCCTGGCGGGTCGACGAGGATCCGCCGATCACCTTCGCTCAACGGGTTCTCTGCTTACTCTTGCCCCATCGATCGCGGGCCGACCCATGAATGTGACGATTGAGCCGACCAATCTCTGCAACCTGGAGTGCCCGGTCTGCGAGACCGGCGCGGGTATGCTGGGACGCAAGCAGAACCACATGGCGATCGATGACTTCCGTGCCATCATCGATCGCGTCGGTCTCCACACGAACACCCTGATGTTCTACTTCATGGGCGAACCCTTCTTGAACCGCTACGCCTACGACATGATCCGCTACGCCAAGGACGCGGGCATTCCCTTCGTCACGACCTGCACAAACGGGGACGCGGTGATACCCGGTAAGCTCGTGGCGTCCGGACTCGACGAGGTGAATTTTCAGATCGGCGGGCTCCACCAGGCGACCCACGAGGTCTATCGCGTCAACAGCCGGCTGGATCGGGTGATCGACAACCTTCGGGAGACCGTTCGGATCAAGCGCGAGAGCGGTTCCTCCTTGCAGGTGCGATGCGGCTTTATCCTCATGAAGCACAACGAGCACGAAGTCGGCGAGTTCAGGAAGCGCGCGGAGGAGTGGGGCGTCGATGCGGCCACGATCGTGGATCCCGTCGTCCGTACGATGGACCAGGCTCACGATCTCCTTCCCACCGACCGGCGGCATTGGGTCTACGAGCCCGAGGCCTTCGAACGGGGCGAGCTCAGGCCGCGAACGACGTTACCGAACATCTGTCCCTGGATTTACTATTCCGTTGCCATCCTGGTTAATGGCGATGTCGTTCCGTGCTGTCGCGATCCCAAGGGCTCGCAGGTCATGGGCAACGTCCTTCAGGAAGATTTCATCTCCCTCTGGAACGGCCCTCGCTTTCGCGAGTTCCGGGCCCGCCTCCTCCGGGATCAGGCCTCGATCCCGATCTGCCGCCTCTGCTCCGGCTACGGCGTGAGCACGATTCGATGAACGCGTGGGCGAGCCGAAAGACGCGTAGGATTCTCCTGGTCTTCCCCGGGAAATACGTGGGCGGCGGTTACAAGCCGAGCATGCCGCTCTCCCTCATCGCCATCGCCGCTCCACTCCTGGCATCCGGTTTCGACGTCGAGATATTCGACCAACGGGTCCAGGACAAGGACAGGTTCCTGGACCGCGATTTCGAGGAGTACCTCTTTGTAGGACTCTCGAGCCTGACCGGGAACCCCATCGTGTACGGGCTCGACCTCTGCTCCGAGATTCGCCGCAAGGCGCCGTCCGTGCCTCTCGTCTGGGGCGGTGTTCACCCGACGCTGACGGCCGACCAGACGCTCAGCACCAGCGACCTCGTGGACATCATCGTGCGCGGCGAGGGAGAGATCACGGTGGTGGCCCTGGCCCGGGCCCTGAACACGGGCCAGCCGCTGGACTCCATCGAGGGCCTCTCGTTCAAGCAAGGCGGCCACATTCACCACAATCCCGACCGCGCCTATATCGACTTCGATACCGTGATATCGCCCTTGCCCTACCACCTCGTGAGCCCTGACCTCGTGGATTTCGACAACGACTTCCTGTACCAGTCGGCCCGGGGGTGCCCCTTCGACTGCAAGTTCTGCGATGTCATCGCGTTTCATTCCCGGGAGACGAGGCAGAAAAGCGTCGAGAAGGTCGTCCAGGAGCTCATCGAGATCGATCGCCTCTACCACCCGTCGCGGGTCGAGTTCGTCGATGACCTCTTCTTCATCGACCTGGGACGTTGCGAGGGAATCATGCGCGGGCTCGTGGAACATGGAACGAAATTCCGCTGGACCGCGTCCTGCCGGGCCAATATCGCGATGAAATTCTCCGAGGACTACCTCGCCCTCATGAAGCGCTCGGGCTGCAACGATATCTATGTCGGCGCCGAATCCGGATCGCCCAGAATCCTGGAATACATGAGCAAGAGGATCACGCCCGGGCAGATCGCGGATACAGTGGAACGGCTCAGCCGCCACGGCATCCAGACGACGATGAACTTCATGACGGGGTTTCCCACCGAGACCCGCGAGGACGTGCAGAAGACAGTCGATCTCGTGGCTGGCCTCGAGAGCCGCTACCCGCGTCGCCACTACATCATGGGAGGAATCAACACCTACGCTCCCTACCCAGGGAGCGAACTGCATGACGAGGTGACGCGGCTGGGGTTTCGGGATCCGGTGACATTCCGCGACTGGGGAACCTTCATCCTGAATGAACGCCGGACGATGGCGTGGCTTCCCGCCGATCACGTCGATTTCATCCAGAGACTCGCGATCGTCTCCCGGTGGCGGGCGGCCGATCCGGGATTTCGGGAGCTGTTTGGCGCGCTCTTCAAGCCCCGCGGGATCGGCGCGTTCGTCAAGCGCGCGTTCGCGACCCTCTTTGCGTATCGATGGCGATACCAGTGGTACTCCTGTCCGATCGATATCTACGCGTGGGCCTGGATCACCAAGCGCGTCATGAAACAAGGCTGAACGACCCCGTGAGGTCCCTGGTGGAAATGTGGCGGACGAGGGGCGGCGCAGGCCAACCCGGTTGGAGACTCGACGGGTACGGCGCTCATGGGGGCGTGTTCAGGCCGGGCGAGCTCATCGCGGGGGAATTTCGCCCGCGGCCATCCACGCTGCGATTGAAGCGCGTCTCCTGGAATGCCCGGACCCGCGAGCTCGCACTCGCCTCGGTCCCCGGAACGCCGCGGCTCCAGGGAACTCGGTTCTCGTTTCCGGCGCCCGATCGGCCCGGGGCTTACGTCCTCGTGGGTTCGCTCGGGAGGCGCCAGGTCGGTTGTACGCTCCTGGTCTCGGCACCCGATGCTCCCGTTGCCGTTGTTCGGCCCACGTGGACGGAGTGGGGCTACCACAATCGCGGCTTCTACCGGGATGCCGGTAGAACCTGGACCGATCTCGCGCTCACGATCTCCCAGCGCGTTCTGCCCGCTCTCGAACCTCGAATTCGAGCCGCGCGCCTGGCGTCGCCACGGGCGGGCCGCTATCCCTACGCCTTCCCCGCCCACCCCTCCGTGGATCTCTCGGGGTTCTACGAACAGAATCCGAGGTGGAGGGGGCATCGCGCCTGGAGCCACGAGCTCGAATCCATCGAGGGGGTCTGGAGCGAGGATCCCAAGAGCACGTGGCCGCTCTTTGCCCACCTGGACGCGCTGGGCCGATCGGTTGCCGTCCTTACCGACCGGGACCTGGAGAAACGTCCCTGCCCGCTGGATCAGTACCCCGTTGTCCTCTTTTTCGGAGCCGAGCTCATGACCAGGGCAGGGCTCGATTGGTTCCGCCAGGAGCGCCGGCGCGCCGACCGCCGCATCGTCTTCTGGGGCATGCAGGGAATCGGGTTGAAGGAGGCGCGCATCGACGGCGATATCCTGGCCCTGGTGGGACACAAGGGGAAACGGGGCCTGTCGGGGGAAGCACTACTGGTCGGGGACACGTCATGGGGCAATGAGGATGACCAGGTTTTTGGCGCCTCCTTTCCGTGGCCGGCCTCGGATCCCTGGCGACCAGGCCATGACCGCTTGGTCGTGCGACGTGCGGATCATGCCATCGGCCAAATTCTCTCTGCCGCCGAGCCACGCTACGTACTGCCCGCCGCGGCTAGTTCCGGTTCCGGGCTGCTCGGCGCCGGAGGCGAATACTTCGTGGCCAATGACACGTGCGAGGTCATAGCCTCGCTCGGCGATGATGAGCGGTCACTCGGGATCGGGATCTCGGGACCATTCTGCCACGTCTCGCCAACCTACTGGCCGACCTTCGGCGCCTACCAGGGCGGGCAACACCCTGAAATCGCCGCGGTGCTCGATCACCTGCTGACGTGACCGCACTGCGCGTCGCCGTTCTCGCGGATCCCGGGAGCATCCATGCGCGGCGCTGGCTCTGGCGACTTCGCGACCGTGGCGCCGAGACGCACCTGCTGACCCTGGACGAGCCGCCGGATGCGGTGCGCGGTCAACTCCAGGGCATCGCCATCCACTCACCAGGTTCGGTCACGGGGATCCCGGGACTACGCACCCTGGTCCGGCTCCTCTTCCTCCATAAGACCCTCCGCGTCCTCCGCCCGGATATCCTCAACGCGCACTTCGTCTCCGGGCCCGGTGTGCTGGCCGCCCTGACGGGTTTTCGACCGATCGCTCTCACGGCCTACGGATCCGATCTCTTCGTGGTGGCACCGTCATCCTGGTTCAAGTCTCTGATCACGTCCTACGCGTTGCGGGCGGCATCCGTGGTGACCGCCGACTCCCAGGATCTCCTCGACCAATGCATCCGGCGCGGTTGTCCGGCCCGCAACGCCCATCTCCTGCAGTTCGGCGTCGATGGGGAACGCTTTTCGCCGGGGCCTGGGGATCGCGCCGCATTCGATATCCCCGCCGAGGCGAAGGTGATCTACAGCGCTCGAGCCATGGCGCCCCGCTACAACATCATGACCATTGTCGAGGCCATGCCGCGCGTGATCCGATCCCACCCGAACGCCCTGTTTCTCTTTGCCACGCACGTGTCAGACGCCGCCTACCAGGCCGCTTGCGTGGAACGCGCACGCGCTCTCGGCGTCGTCGACCGCATGAAGCTCCTCCCCCCCATCGACTACGTCGCGCTGCCTTCCATCTTTCGTCTCGCCGATCTCGCGGTCTCCATTCCCTCCACGGACGCCACACCCGTGACGCTCTTCGAGTCCATGGCGACCGGCACGCCGTTTATCGGCACGGACTTGCCCAGCCTGCGGGAGTGGATTCGCGACGGGCAGAACGGTTTCCTGGTCGCCCCTGACGCCCAGGCTCTTGCGGAGGTCATCGAGCGCTATCTCGCAGACCCGGACAGGTGGAGACAGGCGTTCCGGGAACCCAACTTGCGACTGGTGCGGGAACGCGCCGACGAGAGTGCGGCCGCGGATCAACTGGTGGCCCTGTACCGATCCGTTGCTTCCAACACGGCGCGCGAACGCAGCCCATGCTGAAAGCCAACCTCGTCAAGGTGCTTTCCCATTCCGGGATCTACGCCGTGGGAACCGTCACCCAGAGCCTTCTCAATATCATCCTCGTGCCGCTTTATACGCGGGCCTTCTCGGTCGAGGACTTCGGGATCCTCGCCGTGATGGCATCCGTGCGCCTCGTCGTCGGACTGCTGGCAAAAATGGGCCTCGAGAACGGCTTCTTCATTGCGTATTACGAGGAACCTTCGATCGAGAAGCGACGCCTCATCTTTCGCACGGCATTCTTCATGAGCCTCCTCTCGGGATCGGCGATCGCTGCCGCCACCTGGCTGGGATCGGATGCCCTCGCTCACCTCTTCCTCGGCTCTTCGTCCCGCGGCGACCTCTTCCGCTGGATAGGCCCCCTCGTCCTGGGTGAGAACATCTTCCGGATGGCCCTCCAGGACTTGCGCTCCCAGGACCGGGCCGGGACGTTTACGTCGCTCATGGCCCTCAAGCTTTTCCTCTCCCTGGCCGGCATCCTTGCGGCCGTGAGCATGGAGATGGGGCTCGAGGGCGTGCTCATCGGGGAACTGGTCGGGATGTCGGCATCCCTCGTCCTCGTCCTGGCCCTGGTCGCACGCGACGTTCTGCCCGAGCCCCCGGTCGCGCGTGGCGCGTTCCTGGACGCCGATTCGCTCCGTCGACTCCTGCGAGTCTGCCCGCCGCTCATTCCCGCGGCCCTCGCCTCCTGGGTCCTGACGGCCTCCGATCGGGTTCTCCTGACCTGGCTCGGTGACGCCACGGCAACCGGCGTCTATGACCTCGCCGTGAGATTCGGCTCGCTGGTATCGGTCTTCCTGCTCTCCCCGTTCGCTCTCGCCTGGGGCACGCTGTGCTTTCAAATTGCGCAGGGACCAGGGCCTGAACGTACCTTCCGGATGCTGCTGACCTACCTCGTGCTCGCGGTCGCCTGGGCATCCGCGATCGTGTCGATCTTCTCAGGCGACATCATCCTGCTCATGACCACCTCCCGCTACCTGGCGCACCCCGCGGCGGTTCCCATGGTCTGTGCCGGCTATATCATCTACAGCTTGAATGTCTTCTGGACCTTCGCCCCCGCGGTCCGCGGACGATCCATTCAATTCCTCCGGGTCAACGTGCTGGGAGCCGCTCTCAACGCCGTTCTCTGCGTCCTGGCAATCCCGGAATTCTCCTACATGGGCGCGCTCTCCGCCACGCTCGTCGCTAACCTCGTCATGACCGCGCTCATGTATCGCTATGCGCAGCAGAACTACGCCATCGACTACGAGTGGGGCAGGCTGGCCCGGATCCTCCTGTCGAGCGCGCTGTTCGTGATCGTGACGCTGGCTGTCTCCGATGGGTTCTCCTCCATCGCGGAGCGCCTGGTGGTGAAAGCCCTGGCTACCCTGATCTTCACCGCATCCTTCTTCGGAACCGGCTTCTTCCACCCATGGGAGCGCGCCACGATGGGCACCGCATTGAGGCGGGCCATCGTCCCCATCAGCCGGATGCACAAGGTCGACTGAAGACCCTTTCCAGGGGTCCGTTCCGCGCGGGGTACAGGTTACGGCGCGCGCTGGTTCATCCCGTTCGGGGTACGCTAAGTGCGCGGGAGTAGGCGTCCACTTTCTTCTGCCGCGAGAGATCCAGGCCGTGCCTCTCCCGAACGAGGGATCGGCCGGCAAGACCCATGGAACGCGCCGTCACGGGGTTGTCAAGCAGGGCGGACAGGCAGGCCTTTGCTCGAGCGATGTCGTGTTCCGGCACCAGGTGGCCCGTCTCCCCTTCGATGACCAGCTCGCCGTGCCAATCCACCGCGTAAGCAATCACTGCGGATCCGGCTGCGTAGGCCTCGATGAGGCTGAATCCGCCCATCAGGCAGACGGACACCAGGGATTCGCTTCTCAAGCCGCGAATGAACTCCTGCGCCTGGAAACCGACAAGCCGAACGCGCCGCGCCAGGTCCAAGGGAATGCGACGCCGCATCGCCTCCTCCGAGGGGCCGCCACCCGCCGCTACGAAGACAAAGTCGGAGCGTTCGCGAGCCAGGAGGAGAATGATCTCAAGCAGGTCGTCGACGTAGTTCTCCGGGGATAATCGCCCCGCGAAACTGATGATCGGGATGCCCGGGGCGATATCCAGTTGCGCGCGAAGGCTGGTCGTGGAAGGTTGCGCATAGGGCCTGAGATCGATGCCGTGCGGTATCAGGGCCATCGACTCCGCGTGAGCGCCGCGCCGCAGGGCGAACGCGCGGAGGGAGTCGCGGATGGGCAGCACCAGGGCGGCGCGCGGCAAGACCAGCCGCGCCACCGACTCCGCGAGAACGCGTGAGCCCAGGATGCGGGGCGCACCGCGCCGCGGATCGAGCAGGTCCAGGTGGTCATAGTCTGCGTGAATGGAGATGACGTACGGAACGCCGGTCATGACATGAATCCAGAAGGCCAGGATCCCCACGAGGTAGGGATCGGTGGCTCGGATCAGCGACACCCGCTCGCGGCGCGCCACCCGCGGCAGCTCCCAGGCCAGCCTTGCGATGACCAGGGGGGCCTGGAGGAGACGAAGCCACCGGAATTTTTTGCTCCACCGCTGGAGGATCACCGGCCCGTATTCCATCACCCTGTGAACGGGCCCCAGGTCTTCGCACCGATCCACGCGCGTCACCGGATGTATGGTGAGGACACGCGAAAAGAAGCCGCCCTCGTCCCTCTCCGTCACCAGGTGCTCCACGCCCTTCACGCGGAGCGATTGCAGGTCGGACGGGGTAAGAAACATGAGCACAAGCCCCGCACGGCCTCCCGCGTCGTTGCCTCGGGGGATTGCTCTGTCCGGTTCCTCGGCGCGCACGACGCGAGTGTACCGATGCGACAACATCATGTCCCGAGCCATTGCAGCCGTTTCACTCCCGTCATGCCGGGGCCCCCGCCATCTCCGGCACGCACGCCGGCTCCAGCACGCGTTTACAGCGCCGCACGCGCTCGATAGAATCGTGGCGCGTCGGTGGACGTTGTTGCGTCGCGCCGGCGATCGCGCAACGCCTTGCCGGCGATCCTCAGTCAGGAGATTCGTGATGTCCGAGCGAGCAGGGATATGGAAGGAGCCGGTCTTCAACGAAGAGGGCTTCACCCAATGGATGTGGCGCGTGCTCCACCGTGAAAACTTCCGCATGGGCGAGCGCGTTGAGATCGGTACCTTCACCGTGATCGACGCTCATGATGGCGTCGTCATCGAAGATGGCGTCAAGATCGGATTCGGCTGCACCATCCTGAGCTACTCGTCCATCGACAACAAGGGTGGCACGGTCCACCTCGGGCGCAACTGCAAGATCGGCAGCCACTCGGTCATCATGCCCGGCGTCACGATCGGCGAGAACGCCGTCGTGGGTGCCCTCGGCTTCGTCAACAGCGATATCCCTCCCGGGGAAGTCTGGCTGGGACTCCCGGCCCGATTTCGTAAACCGGTCGACTCCGAGGATGCCGGAACCCCGGCCTGACGATCCCGCCATGACCGCCTCCAGGTACCGCTGGTCCCCTCACGAGTGATCGCCGGGATCGCTGTTCTCTTTCTGATTGCGGCCGTCGTGCGCTCGCTCCCACGATTGCTCTCTCCCATCGGCCTTGGGGTCGATCATTACTACTGGATCCAGCATGTCCGCCAACTGCGACGTTCGCGCCGTTTCCCGCCGGTCATGAGCCAGTACGTGCTGGAGGAGAACCAGTGGTACCCACCGGTCTTCCCCGTCACCCTCGCGTTGCTTCCCGAGCGCTTCCTGGAGGTTTATGGCCATTACGTCGCCATCCTCCTCGACCTCGCGCGCATGGCGCTCGTGGTGGCCTGCGCCGGCGCATGGAGCGGGGGAAGCCCCTTGGCCGTCATCACGGCCGGACTGCTCTACGCGCTGACCCCCGTCCTCGTCTCGTTCAACGTGCAACTGAATCCGCGGGGGCTCGGGGCACTTCTGCTCGACCTCGCCGTCTTGCTCGCGCTCCAGTGGCTGACCACGAACTCCACCATCACGGCCGTCTGCCTCCTCCTGGTCTCCGGCTGCATTCTCCTGACCCACAAGATGACCACGCAGCTCTTCTGGTTCCTTTGTCTCGCGGGGGCGCTGCTTCACGGAGACCTCTTCCTGCTTCTGCTCATCCCGATGTCCATGGCGTCCGCGCTCCTCTTGAGCCTGGGGCGCTACGGGCATGTCCTCAAGGCGCACGTCGACATCGTCTCGTTCTGGAGCCGAAACTGGAGATGGATGCAGGCTCACGCGATCAAGGAATCTCCGGTCTACGGCGACAAGGGGTTCGAGACACCAGGACGACTGCACCGATCGGGCTTCCAGGGATTCGTTCGCCACTGGCGCTACATGATCGCCTACACCCCGCATGCCTGGCTCCTGGCGGTGGCCCTGATCATCACGGCGTTCACGGGCGCTGGGATTTCCGCTCCGGGCGACGCAACCCAGTGGACAGGGGGCATCATCGCCTTTGTCCTCTTGACCGTCTTCGTGCCTGCCCTCAAGTGCCTCGGCAATGGCTACCTCTATCTCTATAACGCGGCGCTTCCGGCCGCGATCCTCGGAGGGCTGGCGATGTCCGCCAGCGCTTCGGAAGGATCCGTGACGGCCTGGGTCGTCGCCGCGGGGATCGCGCTCGAGATCATCGCCATAGGCTTCTTCTACCGCGGGCTCATGGCAAACCGGACGCAACGCATAGACGCCAATTTCGAGAGACTCGTCGCCGACCTGGCGACGCGGGAGCCCGGCACCGTGATGTGCATACCCGGCAATTGGTACGAATTCGTCAGCTGGAAGACGGGATTTCCCATCCTCTGGGGAGGTCACGGGTACGGCTTTCGGCGCCTGGAACCGACCTTCCCGCGGCTGCTCCTGCCTATCCCCGAGGTGATTGCGACGTATCGGGTCAAATACCTGGTATGCATCGCAGGAGATCTTCCCGAGAAATTTCTGCACGACCTGCCGCCCCACCAGGTCCTTGGCTTCGGTGCCTATCGCCTCATGACCTTCGGGAATTAGCCCGGTCACGCGATGTCACCCGGCGCCCCCCGCCTGTCCCGCCATCGCCGGACGGTTGCCTCTGCCCTCCTCGATGCGTTCAACGCTGACCACCCCAGTTAACCTCAGCGCCTCAACACGATCTCCAGGTTCGAGATCACGACGCTCCCGCGGGGAACCCGCGCATCGGCGTGGTTCCAGTGCATCGTCAACTCGGTAAGGGACCCCTCCCACGGCGCGCGCCCCGAGAACGCGGACCGGGGCACGAAGAGCGTCCGGGGTCGCGAGGAGATCGGCCCCAGGTCGACCGCGTAGCCGGCCGAAGCCGTCTTGAGATCGAGGTGCACGACTGGCGAAAAGTCGCCCGCCCCTCCCTCGCCCGCGATCGTCACCAGGACGCCCGCGATCGCGGATGCATCCACGCCGGTGGGCTTCGTCCAGAATCCGCCGAAGGAGCCCGGAACGGAGACGTCGTAGCGGACGCGGAGCCGGCCGCCGGACAGCGCTTCCAGCTTGATCACCGCCCGCTTGGCCTCCCATGCCCCCAGTCTCGTTCCGTCCGGCGATCCCAGGTCCGCCGCGCTCTGGCGCTTCATCCCGGCAAGAAGTGCCGTGTCGACGGCCGCGCCCGCCGAGAGAAAACCCCAGGCAAACGGCTCGGGTTGCGGACCCAGCGCAACCGGGGCCGCCCAGATGCCGCCGCGACTTCCCACGCTCGCCACGCGGACCGCCACGACGTTCCGCCCCACTCTCAGAATTTCTGGCGCCACCACGTAACAGCGATAAGCGCGATCCGATCCGGGTGCGACCTCGGTCGATCCAATCTTCACGCCGTTGACGTAGACGACGTCCCCGTCGGCGATGCCCCCGCTCCGGAACGTGATCGCCCTCCCCGGGCGCGCCGCTGCGGCCCGACGCCAGGCGCTCAACCGCTCCGAGTCGAGAACCAGGGAATGGCGATACCAGCCGATTCGGGGCGAGGCGCCGGCGCCGAAGGCCTCCCGGTCCGGAACCAGCACCGTTCGCCAACCCTCCTCCGGCAGATCCGTTGACGCGAACGCGCCGTCGCCTGCGCGGAATTTCCAACCCGCGCTACCGTGCAGCTCCATCGATCCGGCAGGATGCCGCGGTCCCACGACCGTGTCCCAGCCGAGCCTGGCCAGCGCCGCGCGGATCGGAGGCGCCGCGTGGAAGAGTCTCCAGGGAAGGCCCGTGCGGAAATTCTCGATGCCGAGGAGCACGGTTCCCTGGTCGATGCCGATCACGTCCTGCGTCACGAACTTCTCGCCCGGGTTCAGAGCATCCGTGAACCCATATCGCCCCCACGCCTCGCGGTGGCCATCGTAGATCGCCCGGAGCGCGCGGATGCCGTGGGCGGGAAGGTGCGCCAGCGACCCGGCAATTCCGTATACGACCACCGTCCCCTCCACCGGTGGATGCCCCGGGGGAAATCCATGGATGATGTAGCGGTTCTCCAGGCCGTCGGCGGCGCCAAGGCCCCACATGTCCGGCCCGAACGAGGCCGGGAAGGTCTCGCTCATCGCGATGCAGTAGTCGCGCATCGCCAGCGTCGCGCGCGTCAGGTTCTCGCCGTGATCCAGGCCGTGCTCGTCAACCAGGCCCCGGAAATCCACGAAGAGGTTCGGGTACTGGTAGCGAAAGATCGACGGGTAGCCCCAGGGTCCCGCGACGAACCGGTGCCCCGCGTACTCGCCCACCGGCCTCTGCATCTTCTCCCATGCGGAGACCGGCTCGGGCCGCGTCGGATGGCCCAGCGACGCCAGGATCAAAAGGATCCCCTCGTTGTCCGCGCTCCCCCACTCGTAGGGCATGTAGTGCCCGGGCGTGTCCTGGCCCATGGAGATGAACCCGCTGGGAAGGCGCGCGCGGTGCCACTCCATCCTCTTGTGGATGCGCTCGACAAGCCTCGTGACCTCCTCGTCCTGGAAATACTCGGACGCGACCAGGGCTCCGCAGAGAAACAACAGCGAATCGATCGTCGAGATCTCCGTGCCCGGCATGTCCCGGCCGTCTCGCCGGTGAACGAAATGCGGGAAGAAGCCATCGACGTTCCGGATCGGGCCGTCGGCAAAGTTCCGTAGCGTTGCCAGGGTTCTGGCAAGCGCGGAATCGCGGGTCACCCAGCCCCGCTCCACGCCGATCGGGTACCCGGCCAGGGCGAAGCCGACCGAGGCCACCGAGGCGACCTCGCGGCGATCGCCGGCGGCGAAGTTGAAGACCCGATCCAGCGTCAGTCCCGTCTTTTCGTCCGACTCGTGCCAGAAGAAGTCAAAGGCGCGCTTCTGCACGAGGTCGAGGAAGGCCTCATCGGACATCCCGGCCGAACTCAGCGGATCCGCGGCGGCGGCGGCCAGCAGGCGGACCCCGACCTCCATCTCCCTCTGCTCCTCCGGTGTCAGCGGCTTCTGCCAGCCGACGAGATTGGGCTCGGGCGGTTCCCCGGATGCCGTTCCCATCACCGTCACCTCCCAGAGAGAGTTGCCCCACTCCGTTGCGCGGCGCTTACAGCGGATCCGAAGCCCCCGGGCTCCACGCGGCGTCGCCAGGACGAGGACATCGACCAGGTCGCGGTCGGGGCGATCCAGCCTGTCTGCCACTTCCTCCCAGGCGCCCTCGGCCACCTCGAGGTCGACGGCGAAATCACGTGAGCGCGCGGTCTCCCAGCGGAGGGCGATCGTCTCCACGCTGACTTCGCGGTCAAAGGAAGCCGCGATCCACTGGCTATCGGCGAACTCGCTCGACCACCGCGTATTCGTATCCCCGTCGAACGCATACTCCGCGGGAAACTCCAGGCTCGCCGTGGATGCCGATGCGCGGACCAGGTAGGAATTGAGGACCTGCGTTCGGACACCGCCGCCGCAGGAGACCGCGAAAAACGAGAGAAGGCCAAGGAGGAAAGCGCCGCGGGAATACGTTACGCTCATGGATGCATCCTAGTTCGGATAGTCACCTGGTGACGCCACCTGTTTTCATGAGTTCGACCGGAGGGCTTCTCCCCGGGGTTTAGGCCGGAGGGCGAACTTATGAAAACACTGCTACAGGTAATGCCGCCACCCGCGGCAGAAGACACGCCCGCTCAGCGCATCAAGGACTGCAACGTGGTCTTCTCCAGCATCCGGATGTGCCGCTCGCGGATCTTCTGCCACATGTCGTGCATGGCGCAGGGCTTGGCGTTGTTGCACTTGTTCGCGCTGTCGAAGATGCAGTGGTTGAAGGACGAGAGGTCCTCGACAGGGGTCAGGATATCGATGAGCGAAACGGTGTGAGGAGGACGCGCGAGCCGGAAGCCGCCGCCCTGTCCCTTCTTCCCGATGACGATGCCGTCCTCGGCGAGCTTGCGGAGGATCTTGCCCAGGTAGTTGGCCGGCAGCTTCAGCTGGCGGGCAATATCCTTCGCCCCCGCGAAATCTCCGGTCTTCAGGCCGGCCAGAAAGATGGATGCCTTGACGGCGTAATCGCCCGTTCTCGTCAGCATGTCGTCACCCCGTTCCTCGCCCCGCAAAGCGGGTCAAATTTGATCACGCGAGAGATTAGCATACGGAGGTACTGATTTCCAACTCAATTTGCATACCGTTGTGCATAAACAGATCGCGAGCCTCTTGACCTCGGGACGAAACATGCATACCGTTATGCTATTATGAAGAACTCCCCGGACCGACCCAAGGTCACCATCGACGGTAACGAGGCTGCGGCGTACATCGCGCACAGGACGAACGAGGTCATCGCCATCTACCCGATCACCCCGTCCTCCAACATGGGCGAGGCGTGCGACGAGTACACGGCGAAAGGTATCGCCAACATCTGGGGCACCGTCCCCACCGTCATCGAGATGCAGTCCGAGGGCGGCGCCGCCGGCGCCGTTCACGGCGCGCTCCAGGCCGGATCCCTCACGACGACCTTCACCTCCTCGCAGGGGCTCCTCCTTATGATCCCCAACATGTACAAGATCGCCGGCGAGCTCACCTCCACGGTCTTTCACATCGCCGCCCGCTCCATCGCCGCCCAGGGACTCTCCATCTTCGGCGACCACCAGGACGTCATGGCCTGCCGCCAGACCGGCTGGGCCATGCTCTTCTCCAATTCCGTGCAGGAGGTCATGGACTTCGCCCTCATCTCCCAGGCCGCCACCCTCGAGGCCCGCATCCCCTTCCTCCACGCCTTCGACGGCTTCCGCACCTCCCACGCCGTCGAGAAGATCGAGCGCCTCGCCGACTCCGACATCCTCGCCATGATGGATGACCGACTCATCTCCGCGCACCGCGCCCGCGCCCTCTCCCCCGAGCGGCCTGTCCTGCGCGGCACCGCGCAGAACCCCGATGTCTACTTCCAGGCGCGCGAGTCCGTGAACCGCTACTACGACGCCGTCCCCGGCATCGTCCAGGCCCAGATGGACAAGCTCGCCGCCCTCACCGGCCGCCAGTACCACCTCTTCGATTACGCCGGGAGCCCCGACGCGACCGAGGTCGTCGTCCTCTCCGGAAGCGGCGCCGATACCGCCGAGGCCACCGTCGAGCATCTCGTCAAGGAGGGCCGCAAGGTCGGCGTCCTCAAGGTCCGCCTCTTCCGCCCGTTCTCTACAGCCGCCTTCCTCGCCGCGCTCCCGAAGACCGTCAAGACCCTCTCGGTCCTCGACCGCACCAAGGAACCCGGTTCGCTCGGCGAACCCCTCTACCAGGAAGTCCTCACCGCCCTCTCGGAGGCCCACGAGGCCGGGCAGTCGCCGTTCGCCGCGATGCCGCGCATCGTCGCCGGCCGCTATGGGCTCTCCTCCAAGGAGTTCACCCCGGCCATGATTAAGAGCGTCCTCGACGAGGCCGCCCGGCCCACGCCCAAGAAGCACTTCACCATCGGCATCAACGACGACGTCTCCAGGCTCTCGCTCGCCTGGGACCCCGCCTTCTCGATCGAGTCCCCCGACTCCGTCCGCGCTGTCTTCTGGGGCCTCGGCTCCGACGGCACGGTCGGCGCCAACAAGAACTCCGTCAAGATCATCGGCGAGACCACCGACAACCACGCGCAGGGCTACTTCGTCTACGACTCCAAGAAGGCCGGCGCCGTCACCGTCTCGCACCTCCGCTTCGGCAAGGACCGCATCCGCCACAACTACCTCATCAGCCGCGCCAGCTTCGTCGCCGTTCACCAGTTCGGGTTCATCTACAAGTTCCCCGTCCTCGAGGCCGCCGAGGAGAACGCCGTCTTCCTCCTCAATAGCCCCTACGGCCCCGATCTCGTCTGGAAGGAACTCCCGCGCGTCATGCAGGAGGAGATCATCGCGAAGAAGATCCGCTTCTACGTCATCGACGCCTACAAGGTCGCCGCCGAGGCCAAGATGGGTGTCCGCGTCAACACCATCATGCAGACCTGCTTCTTCCAGATCTCGGGCGTCCTCCCGCCCGAGGTTGCCATCGCCAAGATCAAGGACGCCATCAAGAAGACCTACGGCAAGCGCGGCGAGGCTGTCCTCCAGCAGAACTACAACGCCGTCGACATGGCCGTCTCCAACCTCCACCAGGTCTCCGTCCCCGCCTCCCCGGACTCCGCCCTCGAGCTCCCGCCGGTCGTCCCGGTGGAAGCTCCCTCGTTCGTCCAGCAGGTCACGGCCGAGCTCATGGCCGGGCGCGGCGACCTCCTCCCCGTCAGCGCCCTCCCCGATGACGGCACCTGGCCCACCGGAACGGCGCAGTGGGAGCGCCGCAACATCGCGCTCGAAGTGCCCGTCTGGGAGCCCGACCTCTGCATCCAGTGCGGCAAGTGCGTGCTCGTCTGCCCGCACGCCACCATCCGCGCCAAGCTCTTCGACGCCCCCGTGCTCGACAACTGCCCCGCGACCTTCAAGTCCATGGGCGCCCGCTGGAGGGAGATGAAGGACAAGAAATACTCCATCCAGGTCGCCGTCGAGGACTGCACCGGCTGCCGCCTCTGCGTCGAGGTCTGCCCCGCCAAGGACAAGTCCCAGGCCGGGAGAAAAGCCCTCAACATGGCCCCCCAGCGACCCTTGCGCGAGCAGGAGATCGTCAACTGGGACTTCTTCCAGAAGATCCCCGAGCTCCCGCGCCAGGACTCGCTCGTTTGGAACACCGTCAACAATGTCCAGGTCCTCCAGCCGCTCTTCGAGTTCTCCGGCGCCTGCGCCGGTTGCGGCGAGACTCCCTACATCAAGCTCGCCACCCAGCTCTTCGGCGATCGCATGCTCATCGCGAACGCCACCGGTTGCAGCTCCATCTACGGTGGTAACCTCCCGACGACGCCCTACACCAAGACCCTCGACGGGCGCGGTCCGGCCTGGAGCAACTCGCTCTTCGAGGACAACGCCGAGTTCGGTCTCGGACTCCGGCTCGCCGTCGACAGCCAGGCCACGCAGGCGCACAATCTCTTGAAGCGGCTCTCCGCCAGTCTCGGCCAGGACCTCGTCGACGCCCTCATCAACGCCGATCAGTCCTCCGAGGCCGGGATCCTCACCCAGCGTGAGCGCGTCGCCGCGCTCAAGGAGAAGCTGGCCACGATCAAGGACGCTGACGCCACCAGGCTTCTCGCGGTCTCCGACGCGCTGGTCAAGAAGAGCGTCTGGATCATCGGCGGCGACGGCTGGGCCTACGACATCGGCTTCGGCGGCCTCGACCACGTCATGGCCTCCGGCCGCAACGTCAACATCCTCGTCCTCGACACCGAGGTCTACTCCAACACCGGCGGCCAGGCATCGAAGTCGACGCCCATCGGCGCCGTCGCGAAGTTCGCGGCCGGCGGCAAGGCGATCGGCAAGAAGGACCTCGGCATGATCGCGATGAGCTACGGCAACGTCTACGTCGCCAGCGTCGCCATGGGCGCCAGCGACGCCCAGACCGTCCGGACCTTCATCGAGGCCGAGGCGCACCCGGGACCGTCGATCATCATCGCCTACTCCCACTGCATCGCTCACGGCATCGATATGGCCAAGGGCCTTGTTCAGCAGAAGAAGGCCGTCGACTGCGGCCACTGGACCCTCTACCGCTACAATCCCGCTCTCGCCCTGGCCGGAAAGAATCCGCTCCAGCTCGACTCCCGCGCACCTTCGATCCCGGTCAAGGACTACATCTACAACGAGACTCGCTACACCATGCTCACCAAGTCCGCGCCGCAGGACGCCGCGCGCTACCTCGAGATGGCCCAGGCGGGTGTCCAGCACCGCTGGCAGCAGTACAGCCAGCTTGCCCAGAAGGGGGCCGGCGAAACGGCGCCACCCGCAGCACCGACAGCAACCGAGAAAGGAACCAAGTGATGGACCTCTCCATGAACTACTGCGGCCTCGCGCTCAAGAACCCCATCGTCGCCGCCGCGTCTCCCCTCTCCAAGGACCTCGACAGCATCAAGCGGCTCGCCGAGAGCGGGGTAGGCGCCATCGTCATGTACTCGCTCTTCGAGGAGCAGATCAACTACGACGCCCGCGAACTCGACCACTACCTCAACTACGGCACCGACAGCTACGGCGAGGCCACCTCGTACTTCCCTGATCTCGAGACCTACAACGTCGGGCCCGAGGCCTACCTCGAGCTCATCCGCCAGGCGCGAGCCGCCGTCGACGTCCCCATCATCGGCAGCCTCAATGGCTCCTCGCCCGGAGGCTGGACCGGTTACGCGCGCAAGATCGCCGAGGCCGGCGCGTCGGCCATCGAACTCAACATCTACCACATCCCGGCCTCGACCGAGGTGACAAGCGCCGAGGTTGAGGAAGTCTACGAGCAGGTCGTTCGGGACGTGAAGCGGGCGGTCAACATCCCCGTCGCCGTCAAGCTTGGGCCCTTCTTCTCTTCCTTCGCCAACCTCGCGCACCGCCTGGTCTTTCACGCCGGCGCCGACGCGCTCGTTCTCTTCAACCGCTTCTACCAGCCCGACTTTGATCTCGAGGCCCTGGAGGTCGTTCCCCGCGTCTCGCTCTCGACCTCCCAGGAACTCCTCCTCAGGCTCCGCTGGGCGGCCATGCTCTACGGCCGCCTCCAGGCCGACCTCGCCATCACCGGCGGCGTTCACGGCCGCGACGACCTCTTGAAGTCGGTCATGGCCGGCGCTGATGTCGTCATGATCGCCTCGGAGTTCCTGGCGCGCGGCACGGGCCGCGTCCAGTCGATCCTCGCGGATACCGCGCAATGGCTCGAGGAACGGGAGTATACTTCTCTGGCGCAGGCGCAAGGCAGTCTGAGCCAGCTGAGCGTCGACAATCCGTCAGCGTTCGAGCGGGCCAATTACATGAAGGTCCTCGCCTCGTGGCGACCCGACCCCACGGGCTCCCAGCCCTTCTGATGGATTTTGCGACGTCCCTCACCGCGAGGAAAGCGATGGGGGGAGACCGAGGGGGGAGCTGTCCGCGCGCCCCCCTCGGCGCCCGTTCCGGCTTTGCCGGGATGGGCGTGAACGGTCGCTGAAAGGATTCACGATGATCGAAGAGAACAGGCCCAAGTTTGACAGGATTCTCGTGGTCGGTGGCGGCGTCATGGGACGCGGCATCGCCTGGACGGCGGCGCTCCAGGGTCTCAAGGTCATCGTCGAAGAGCGAGACGCGGAAGGTATCGAGGAGATGAAGGCCGCCTTCGTCGACGAGCTGGACGCCGAGATCGCCCGCTGGGGCCTGACCGAGGGCGAGAAACGCGCCATCCTCGCCCGCACCGTCTTTCGCGTCGAGAGCGACAACTACTGTGACGTGCCGTTCGTCATCGAGACGATCACCGAGCCTGTTGCCGCCAAGATGCGCGTCTACACGGCGCTCGATAAGAGACTCCCGGATACAGCCGTCATCGCCGCTAACCCCGCCGCCTTCTCCGTCACCGATCTCGCCCGCCACACTCGCTATCCCGCCCGCTTCGTCGGCGTCCGCTTCGCGCTCCCGGTCCCACACCGCACGCTCGTCGAGGTCATCCGCGGGCACGAGACGAGCCAGGAGACGTTCGAGCGAACCTGCGCCCTCGCCAAGGCGCTCTCCAAGACCCCGGTGGAGGTCTTCGAATCGCCGGGTGCCATCACCATCCGCGGCATCGTCCCGCTCCTCAACGAAGCCATGCACATGCTGATGGAGGGCATCGGTTCCGCCGCCGATATCGACACCGCCATGAAGCTCGGCTTCCAGCTCTCCGAGGGCCCGCTCGCCCTGGCCGACCGCATCGGCCTCGACCGCGTCCTCTCGTGGATGGAGCATATGACGGAAGAAACCTACGATCCGAAGTACCGTCCCTGCCCGCTCCTCAAGAAGCTCGTCCGCGCCGGGAAGCTCGGCGTCGAATCCGGTGAGGGCTTCTTCCAGCACCCTCAGAAAACCAGGGAATAATCATGCACGTTCTGACCCTCAACTGCGGCTCGTCCTCCGTCAAGTTCAGCCTCATCGACACCAACCTCGACCGCATCGCGGCCAACAGCGACAAGGAGATCGCCCGCGGCATCATCGAGAAGATCGGCCTCCCCTCCTCGATCGTCAAGCTCTCCTCCGCGTCCCCGGGCCAGCCTCCCGTCGTGAACGGGATCGAGATCCTCGATCACCGCGAGGCCGTCGACGTCGCGATCCGCATGCTCTGCGAGCAGGGCTTCGTGCCGTCGCGCGACGCCATCGAGGCCGTGGGCCATCGCGTCGTGCATGGCGGCGAGCGCTTCAGCGCGTCCATCCTCATCGACCAGGAAGTCATGGGCGGGATCATGGAGTGCATCGAGCTCGCTCCGCTCCACAACCCCGCCAACCTCTCCGGCATCCGCGCCTCCATAGCGGCCCTGCCTGGAAAGCCCCAGGTCGCCGTCTTTGACACGGGCTTCCACGCAACCATCCCCGACTACGCCCACCGCTACGCCATCCCGGACGCGCTCTACAAGCGCCACAAGATCCGCCGCTACGGCTTCCACGGTCTCAGTCACCGCTTCGTCTCGTTCCGGCTCGGGCAGATCATCAATCGGAAGCGCGAAGACCTCAAGATCATCACCTGTCACCTCGGCAACGGCTGCTCCCTCGCCGCGCTCGACCATGGCAGGAGCGTCGACACGACGATGGGCTTCACCCCCTGCGAGGGTCTCGTCATGGGCACGCGCTCGGGCAGCATCGACCCCGCCGTCATCCTCCACGTCATCGCCAAGGAGGAACTCACGATCGCCGAGGCCGACACCATGCTCAACAAGCACTGCGGGCTCTATGGTCTCTCCGGCATTTCGAATGACATGCGCGAGCTCATGACCGAGCGCGACAAGGGCAACGACCGCGCCCGCCTCGCCGTTGACGTCTTCATCTACACCCTCAAGAAGCAGATCGGCGCCTACCTCGCCGCTCTCGGCGGCGCCGACGCCGTCGTCTTCACCGGGGGCATCGGCGAGAACTCGCCAGAAGTCCGGAGCCGCAGCCTCGAAGGTTTCGACTATGCCGGCATCCGGATCGACGAGCCCGCTAACGCGAAGCTCTTCGGCGGCGCCGAG
>CAZJQD010000028.1:32530-49500 GCA_964548165.1 uncultured bacterium | reverse complement strand
GCAGGCGGAAGAAGGGGTGAGAGCACGAGTTGGTAGAGGCGTATGGGCAGGACCATGATTTTGCGCACTATCACTGTTTCCGTCTCATTCCGTCAGCTATGGACACGTATATCTGATCTTTTATCTCTGACCAGGGGCATCTCAGCCAGGTTCGCCTGGCATGCAGCGTGATTGCCAGGCCGGAGGTCAGTTTTGCTTCTTTCACGAGTTCCCTGAAGGTCTCGCGGAGCCGACGCCGGACTCGGTTACGTTCCACGGCGAGCCAGCGACCGTGAAATCGGACAAGAAACTCGATCCGAGGCTCAACAAGGGGTTGGCATGGCTTGCCTTGGCGAGCGGACCGAAGAAGCGCCAGGGCTCGATCACGACCATGGGTGCCACGGATCTTTATGCTCGTCTCCGCGTCCGAACTCCGTCAGACCGTCAGCTTCTTGCGCCCCTTGCGCCGACGCGCCGACAGAACCCTGCGACCGGTGGGCGTAGACATCCGCTCACGAAAACCATGCGTCTTCTTGCGCCGCCGATTATGCGGCTGGAACGTGCGTTTCACGATACCGACTCCTTGATTTGTGGTTGCCCGTCGCGCTTAGAACAGGTTCGGCAATCGGGAGGGATCCATCCCTCCCATGGCCTTGCTCATCGCTTCGCGCGTACTGCTCTGCACCGCTGTCAAAGCCGCCTCAAGGGCCGCCTTGACCACATCCTGGACCATGTCCTTGTCGCCACTCTGGACCAGTTCCTCGGCTATCTCCACGACGCGCACCGCGTAGCCCCCGCTCAACACGATCCGCACCGCGCCGCCGCCCGCCGTCCCCTCGAACTCCCGGGTCTCCAGATCGGCCTGCGCTTTCTGCGCCTCGGCCTGAACCTTCTGGACCTGCTTCATAATGGCCTGGATGTTCATAAGCGACACGGGAGCATATCCCAAGGGGTCAGGGCTGTCGATTTTTTTCCTGCCCCGGGGCCGCCGGTAATCGATTACGGGGACACCTTGTCCCGGGCTACGTTGCCGCCTATGATCAGGGAGGTGCGCCTAGGCGGGGAGCTAGTGGTTCCCTGTAGCCCGCAATCCACTCATGCGGGGCCGAAGACCTGTGCTGAGAGGTCTCCGGATTACGGAAAGAGGTGCGCTCCGAAACGTTGAAGACCAGCCCCTGCGCAACGGGTCGCCGTGAACCGGGTCAGGCCTTGACCGGAGCAGCCCTAAGCGGTCCGGCTCGTGTGCCGCAACCAGGCTGGTCCGAGTCGAGGGGCGTATGCTCGCCGTGAAACGGGATCGCGATCACAGGGGCGCACCATTGGGGGCCGAGAACGAGGGGCCTTTCCAGGACTGGCGGGAGAAGACGAGTGGCGAAGCGCACCAAGACCGAAAAAGCCGCGACGGCTCCGCCTGAGAGCGACATGGCAGTCGGCGGCGCCGGAACTCCCGGGGTGAAAACAGGCGGGGAACCCGGCGACACCTACGAGGGGCTCGCGCGGCGCTATCGCCCGCAGGACTTCGCAGCCGTCGTCGGACAAAAGCACGTGGTCCAGACTCTCCGCCGCGCGCTCGATGCGCGCCAATGGGCTCACGCCTATCTCTTCGTGGGTGGGCGAGGACTCGGCAAGACCACGATGGCGCGGATCGTGGCCAAGGGCATCAACTGCGACAGCGGGCCGACCAGTCATCCTTGCGGCGAGTGCGCGACCTGCCAGGACATCGCGGCCAGCCGCGATATCGATGTCCTGGAGATCGACGCCGCGTCGCACACCGGCGTCGACAATGTCCGCGACCTCATCATCCAGTCCGTGGCGACGGCGCCCGCGCGCGGCCGGGCGAAGATCTTCATCATCGACGAGGTCCACATGCTCTCGGCCGCCGCCTTCAACGCTCTTCTCAAGACCATCGAAGAGCCGCCTCCCGGTATTGTCTTCATCCTGGCGACAACGGACGGTCACAAGGTCCCCCCCACGATCCGGTCGCGGTGCCAGCGCTTCGACTTTCGCCCCGTCACGGCGGAGGAACTCGTGGAACGGCTCCAGGGCATCGCCGCGCAGGAGCAATTCGCCATCGAGGGAGACGCCCTCGAGCTGATCGCCGAGCACGCGGAGGGAGGAGTTCGCGACGCGCTCAGCGCCCTCGATCTCGTGCGCGCCTACTCCTCGGGGGCATCGCTCACCAGGGCCGACGTCGAGGCCGCGCTGGGGCTCATCCCGTCGCGCCATCTCGTCCAGCTCACCGAGCGGCTGGAAGCCGGAGACGCGCCCTCCTCCATCGAGCTGCTGGGTACGCTCATCGCGGCGGGCGCCGATGTCGGAGAGTTGCTTCGCGGACTCCTGGGGGAATTCCGTCGCCAATTGCACGCCCAGCTCCGCGGTGAGAGCGTCTCTTCTCGAGGCCGGATCGTGCGCTCCATCGAGGCCATTCTCGCGACCGTCGATCGTTCACGAAACAGCCGCTTTCCTAGGCTCGAGCTGGAATCGCTCCTCTGCCGCCTGGCGGCGCTACGCGAGGAGGAGGTCACCCTGCGGGACCTCTGGGCTCGCCTGCAGGATCTCGATCCGGCCAGCGGCCCCATGACGCGACCGCCAGCAGCCGTGGGCCAAGAGCCGGCCGGCAGCGCCGCGGCGTCCCTGGCGCGGGCAGGCAGTCCGCCACCGCAGTCGTCCCCGGCGAAGACGGCGAACGCCGAGCCCTCTCGCCCTGCGACCGCTTCGGCCGACGCGAGCGCGAACAGGGGGTCTTCCACTGGCCGCCATGAGCCTGCCAATTCAACGAGCGAAAGGCCGCCGTTGCTGGAAGCCGCAAGTGGCTCAACCCCGCCACCAGGCTCCGCCGGCTCCGATGCCAATGCCGAGGTTGTCGAGATGCTCCAGCGCATCTTCAACGCCGAGGTCGTCGAGATCACCAAGAAGTCCTGAACACGAGCGGCAGTCCTCGTCTCGGCCCGGCTACTCATCCTTTCGAGAGCGCAAGAAATTGCCGATAGATCCCACGTGATCCGGATTCTGTACCAAACTTCACCTTCCTTTCCACGACAGGGAAGATTTCCACATGCTAAACTGTGGTTTATGAAGGCTCGGGCTGTTGTTCTCGTGCTGGCGACCATGACGATGGCGATGGTCATGCCGGTCTCCGCCACCGTGGCCAAAAACGCCGGCACCCGCGGGTCTGAGTTTCTCTCCATCGACGTGGGCGGCCGTCACGTTGCCCTGGGTGGAACGTACACCTCCTACGGCGATGACATTTTTTCCGTGCACGGTCAGCCGGCCGCTCTCGCCGATGCGGCTCCGGCGCAACCCATGCTGTTCGAGGAGATCGGCTTTCAGTACAACGAGTGGGTCCAGGACATCTCCCAGCAGTACATCGGCTTCGGGGGAACACTCGGACCCGGGAGATGGGCGGTCACCGGAAATATCCTGGGCGCCTCGGATATCGTCCGCACCACGGACGACGCCTTCGGGCGATTCGGAGCCACCAACGGCACGTTCGGCGTTCACGATTACGCGGTCAGCGCTCATTACGCGCAGCGGCTGGGAACGAGTTGGAGCGTCGGAGCGGCGGCGAAGTTTCTTCGCAGCGAGATCGACAACGTGAGCGCGAGCGGCTTTGCCGTGGATCTCGGTGCCCGCTACCGCGTGAACGCGGACTGGACCCTCGGCGCCTCCGTCGTGAATCTCGGCCAGGGTCTCAAGTTCATCAGCGATCGCAGCGACCTGCCGCTCACGGGACGACTGGGCACGGCCTGGCATCGCGGTCGATGGTTGGCCGCCGCCGACTTGATCCTGATCAACGAGGAATCGCTCGAGGGGGCCGCTGGCATCGAATGGCAGCCCGTGGACATGTTCTCACTGCGCGCCGGCTACAAGAGCCAGCTCAACAGCGACCTCGGCGAAGGGCTCACGGCCGGGGTCGGATTTCACGTCGCGAACTTCACCATCGACTACGGCTACGTGCCCTTCGGCCCCCTGGGCGACGCTCACCGCGTCAGCGCTCATATCAGCTTCTGATCTCCCGGTTCACCCGACCCGGCGCGGTTTCACGGGGCTCGTCCCTCACGGACGGGTTGCCGCCGTGAAACCGCCGCAAACCCTGGTTCAGAGCGAAGAGAGACAGTCCTTGATCGCGGCGAAATTCGGGAGGTCCTTGGGCGTCGCGGTCTTCTCGGCGTAGCGCACCACGCCCTGCTTGTCGACAACGAAGGCGGCGCGGGCGGCGGTGTCACCGACACCGGCCAGCATCGGGAAGACCACGTCCCAGGCCTTGATCGTCTCCTTGTTCAGATCGCTTGCCAGCTTGATGCCGATCTTCTCCTGCTTCGCCCAGGCCTCCTGCGCGAACGGGCTGTCCACGCTGATGCCGATGACGTCAGCCCCGAGCCCCGCGTACTGTCCCAGCCCAGCCGTGATGTCGCACATCTCCTGCGTGCAGACTCCGGTGAAGGCGAGAGGAAAGAAGAGCACGACCGTGTTCTTCTTTCCCACGTTGTCGCTCAGCTTCACGTCGACGAGATTGCCGTCCTGGCGCGACTTCAAGGTGAAGTCCGGCGCCTTGCTTCCTACTGCGATGGCCATGAGTCATCCTCCAAGGTGATTTAGTAGAAAAAAGGTACTATATTTCGCGCGCGGACTCAATCGCGAATCATCGCGAGCGCGACGCTATGCCAGGGCGAGCCGGAGCATATCCAGGGCGCGGCGGGCGGCCTGCCTGCGCACGAGCGCGCGATTCCCGCCGAGCTGAAGCCTCACCACGCGAACCCCGCGGGCGCTGGACAGGGCGACATAGACGAGGCCCACGCGCTTCCTGGGCGTCCCCCCGCCGGGTCCGGCGATGCCCGTCAGGGAGAGACCCCAATCCGCCCCCAGGACGCGGCGAATGCCGCTAGCCATCGCTGCGGCGACAGGTCGCGAGACCGCGCCATGGCTCGACAACAGCTTTGCCGGAACGCCGAGCAATTTCTGCTTGGCGGAGTCGGCATAGGAAATCACCCCGCCCTTGTAAACGGCGGAGACTCCCGGGAGCTCGGTCAGCTGAGCGCCCAGCAGGCCGCCCGTGCAGGATTCGGCCGTCGCCAGGGTCTGGCCCCGTCGCCCCAGCGCGGCTACGACAACCTCCTCCAGGCTTTCCCCTCGCTCCGTGAAAACCGCCCGGCCCAGCCTCGCCCTCACCGCCTCCAACAATCGGTCGCCCCGGAAGACCAATTGCACGACTCCGGGCGACGGCAGGATCGAGACCTCGCCACGCCGAAAGGGGGGGAGGTCGAGACAGGCATCCTCGATCTCCGTCTCGCGAAGGCCCGCCACGCCCACGATGTGAGGCAAGCGCGACGCGCCTGCACCAAAACAGCGATCGAGGGCATGGCCGAGCTGTTCGGTCACGATGGCTTCCAGTTCCGCCGGCACACCGGGCAGCAACACGATCGTTCGCTTTCCTGGAATCAGGATGCCCTCGGCAAGACCGGCACTGTTAGGCAGGGCCTCCGCTCCGCGAGGCTTGCGCGCGAACGCGAGGTGTCGCGGCGACCACGCGGCGTTCCGACGACGGAGCTTTTCCAGGACCCGCTCCTTCATGGCCGGATCGACCACCAAGGGCCTGCGAACCGATCTCGCGACCGCCGCCACGGTGACATCATCGCGCGTCGAACCGAGACCGCCACTGACGACGAGGAGATCCGCTCGCGACGCGGCAAGGGCCTGCCCAATCCGCGCGGGTTCGTCGGGAACCATGCGCGCACCCCACAGCGCCATGCCACGTGCCGCGAGGTACCTGGCGAGGGTCACCACGTTGGCGTCCTGTCGATGCCCGGTGACGATCTCCTTGCCCACGATGAGTATCTCGGCGGAGAGCGTTCGCCGCGTGCCGCCCCTCACGCGCCGATCCCGATCGCGGCCTGCTCCTCCGCGTGATACGAGGACCGCACCAGGGGCCCCGACTCCACGTGCCTCAGCCCCAGGCTCTCGCCCTCGCGCTTCCAGGACGCGAACTCATCCGGGGTCACCCATCGCGAGACCGGCAGGTGCTTGCGACTCGGCCGCAGGTACTGGCCCAGGGTGAGGATATGCACGCCGGCGTCCGCCGACGCCACCAGCGACTCCCGGACCTCGCCCGCGGTCTCGCCCAGGCCCAGCATGAGCCCCGTCTTGGTGCGGAGCCCCGCACGCCGCGTTCGCTCCAGGAGCTCCAGTGATCGGGCCCAGGACGCCCGGGACCGCACTCTCGGCGTCAGCCGCTCCACGGTCTCGAGGTTGTGCGCGAGAATATCGGGCATCGCGTCGAAGACGACCTGCGCCGCATCCCAATTCCCGAGAAAGTCCGGGATGAGCACCTCGACCGTGATCCCCGGCGCCGCGGCCCGGACGGCTCGAATCGTCTCTGCCCAGATCGCGGCCCCGCCATCCTCCAGGTCATCGCGATTCACCGACGTGATCACCACGTGCTTGAGCTTCATGGAGGACACCGCGGCGGCGACGCGACCGGGTTCGTCCCGGTCGAGCCCGGTAGGCCGGCCCGTCTTGACGGCGCAGAATCCGCAGGCGCGCGTGCAGATATCCCCGAGGATCATGATCGTCGCCGTCCCGCGGTCCCAGCATTCCCCGAGGTTGGGGCACTGCGCGCTCTCGCAGACGGTATGGAGCCCCTTGTCATGGATGATGCGATCCACCGACCGGAACCCGGCGCCGGAGGGGAGACGCACCTTGAGCCACGGGGGCTTGCGATCCAGCGGCAGTGTGCTCTCTATGCTCACGGCATCTCCTGTCATGCGGTCATGGTTCGCGCCGTCCCGCTCGGCTCGACGGGGACGGAAAGCGTCTATAATATCGCCATGTGCCCATCGTGAGCAATTTCCGCTCCGGGCGTCTCCAGGCGCTCCGGGCCGGACTCGCCGGATTGCTGGGCGGCGGCTGGTGCGGCGGACTCCTGCATGCGCTCGCCGTCCGCGCCGGCGGTACCGGATCGCCCCTGCCCTTCATCGTGATCCTGTCCCTGGCTGGCGCCGCGCTCGCGGTGGCGCTCGATCGCCTCCTGGATTGGGCCTGGCGCGGCCAGGAGAGGACTCGATCCGGCTGGTGGAGCCTTGTGCCGTGGGGGTGGACGATCGTCGGGGTTGGATTTCTCGCCGTGCCACTGCCCTTCAACGACGCCCCTGGTTCTCCGCTTGGATTCTATAAGCACCTTCTCGCCATGCTCTGGATCGGCGGCGTTCTCCTCTACGCAATCCCGCTCCTCGCCGCTCTCGCCGCGGATCCCAGCCCCCGCCGCGCGGCAGCCCTCGTGGGCGCCCTTGCGCTTCTCGTCGCGCCCGCGCCCGTTCTCCATCCGCCAAACGAGTCGGACGAAGGCGATTACGTGCTCGCCGCGCTGGCCTGGGCAGAGACCGGGACGCCCCGTGTCGCCGCCGCGATGGAGAGCGGTGCCATGGACAATTTTTACTTCGGGCATACGCCCTCGAGCTGGATGTATTACCGGTTAAAGCTCAGCCGACATCGAGCGGACGTCCCCCAGTTCTCCTATCGCATGCCCGCATACCCTCTCATCCTGGTCCCCTTCGTCCAGGTCGCCCGCTACTCCCCGCAACCCGCCGTTCGCTGGTTCATCACCTGTCTCCCCAATCTCCTGGGCCTCGGGCTCCTCGCTGCCGGTCTCGCGAGGATCGCCGGGGCAGGTCCACCGGGAGCCTGGACCGTCATCAGCCTGGCGACAGCGACTCCCTTTCTCTACTTCACGACGAACACCCAGCCTGAGATCTTGATGGCGGCGAGCATGGCCTGGTCGCTCGCCCTTGGCCAGGACGCCCGGACGCGTGTCCGCGGCGCAGCGCTGGCCGTGCTCTCCTGCCTCCTGCACGAGCGCATGATCATCTTCACCGGCCCCCTGGTCGCCTGGATGCTCTACGAGGGCCGGGGGCAGCGCGTCCGGATCATGGTCATGGCCGCGCTCTGCGTTCTGCCCGTCTTCGCCGCATGGTTTGCCACCATGCAGTTCACGCTCCCTTCGCGCGTCCCCCACGCGTATGGGGATGATCGCCTGGCTTTATTCGCGCCCGACCGGTGGTCTCGCGCCGCCTGGATGCACCTCGTATCCATCTCCATCGGCCTCTTGCCTCACGTGCCCATCCTGTGCGCCGTCCCCATCGCAGCCTATCGCGCCTGGCGTCGCGGCCGCTCGACCCCGCCCGTCCTCGCCAGGGTGGGCCTCGCGATCTTCGCCTGCTACTACGCCGTGATCGTCACCTATCCCCACACCTTCGATTCCTGGCCGCACATCCGTTACCTGATTCCAGGCCTGCCCTTCCTCGCTCCCATCCTGGGCTGGGCAACGACGACGCTCATCGCCCGGCGGGGTGATCGGTTGGTACTGGGCGGATTACTGGTCTTTCAGACGCTCAGAGCATGGCCGCTCCTGGCGGTGCCTCAACTCTGGCGCGCGATCAGCGTCTGGTTCTGACGCCACCGTTCTCTCCTCGCTCTCTCCTGGCAATCTCCAGGAGAGCTCAGAGCGCGGCGAGGGATTCCCCGTCGAGCTGGCGATAGGTCCACCAGGTTCCCAGGACGCGCTTCACGTAGTTGCGCGTCTCGCGAAAGCTGATGCG
This sequence comes from uncultured bacterium, assembly GCA_964548165.1. GTDB lineage: Bacteria > UBA8481 > UBA8481 > UBA8481 > UBA8481 > CAZJQD01. Next base: position 40,930 of record CAZJQD010000028.1, on the reverse strand, counting down.
TTCGATGAAGACATCCTCGGGAACGTCAGCGTTCTGCCGCAACCAGCGGTTCGCATTGCCAGGACCGGCGTTGTAGCCGGCCAGCGCGAGATGATGACGGCCGGCGTAATCGCGCAGAAGGCCCGCCATGTAGTGCGTGCCGAAGGAGACATTGACCTTGGGGTCATGAAGCATGTGGAAGTTGAAATTCGGAACGCCCAGCGATCGGGCCACGCCGGCGCCGGTCGCGGGCATGATCTGCATGAGCCCCTGCGCGCCCGCCCACGAGGCGACATCGGCCTGGAACCGCGACTCCTCGCGGATCACGGCGAGCACGAACCGGGGATCGATCCCCCGGCTCTGCGCCGCTTCGCGCACCAGCGGACCGTAGTAGCCCGGGTAGAGGAGGCTGGAGACGATCGGCGGAAGGGCGGCAGGATCGGTCGGCGATCCGACGCCGCGCACCAGGCCTTCAATCTCGCGCATGGCCGCCCGGTAGGCGCCGCCTTCGGCCAGGAGTCGAGCGAACATGAGTCGTCGCTCGGGTCGAGAACCCGCGTCCAGGCGCAGGGTCCTGATCTCGGCCGTGGCCTCATCCCAGGCACCCAGCTCAATGAGTCCCCGCACGGCGGCGATCAGCCCGGCATCGACTCGCGGCGCGTCCACGAGAAGCGCACTGGTATCCAGCGCGTCGGGCCCGAACCGGGCCAGGTCCGCCCACGCGCCCATGCGGGCGGCCAGTTCACGCGCGCGCTCTCGCGCTCGATCCGCGACCTCTCCGTCGCCGGCATCGCGGATGACCCGGTACTCGCGGATCGCTCCCTCGATATCGCCGGCGCGCGCCTTGGCCTCGGCCACGCCGACATCAGACTCGCTAAAGCGATGTCCAAGCCGCCGCAGCGCGGACGCGCTTCGGCCCCTGTAGTACGCGTCCGAGGCCGATCGCAGGACGGCGATGAATCCCTCGCGTGCGCCCGCAATCTCGCCGCGCTGTTCCAGGATGCGAGCGCGCCAGTAGCCCATGGCTGGCGCGTAATCCGAGCCGGGATAGCGGCGCAACGCCTGGGAGAATGCCGCCAACGCGGCCTCCGGGCGGCCGTCCTCGAAGTGCCCGAATCCGATCTTCCACGCCGCCTCGTCCGCCCAGGGTGAGCGAGGATGCCGGGCGAGCAGGCGCTCGTACAGCTCGCGCGCGGCGGCGCGGTCGTCCTTCTGGTCCCGCCGAACGGCCAGGCGGTAGAGGATGTCATCAGCGAACGCCGAGCGGGGCTCGCGGTCGAGAACTTCGCGGAACCATCGCTCGCCCTCGACGTCCTCACCCACGCGCTGGTGGCAGAGCCCGAGCCGGTAGCGAACGAGTCCCGGCGCGTAGGACGGGTGATCGGTCAGCAGGCGGCGATACACGCCGATCGCGGCGCGGAATTCATCTCCTCGCTCGAAACTGCGTCCCAATTGCATCGTCGCGGCGGCGACTCCAGCCCCGTAGACGCCTGCGGAGATCGCCTGCTCGTAGAGCGCGGCGGACCGTGGAAAGTGCCCGGCCTCGTAGTAGACGGGCGCCAACTGCGCGGCGGACGCGGCGGAACGCTCGCCCAGATCCCAGAGCTCGTCTGCGGCCAGGACCCCGACCTGCGGGTTGCCGCCGGCGCGTAGCACGCGCCAGATCAGGTCTATGGCCGCAACCGTGTCCCCGTCGGCGGCGACGGCGAGGGCGAGATCCACCTGGGCCCGACGACGATCCTCTCCCCCGGATCTCTCGACGAGCTGGGAGTAGTCCCTGCGGGCGCCAGTGCGATCGCCCGCGGCGAGTCGAAGGGCGGCGGCCCGGCGCAGGCTCGACATCGAGACGGCCGACCCGGCGGCGGCGGCGGAGAGATCCAACTCCCGGAGCGCGGCCGCGGTATCTCCGGCCAGGAGCAGGGCTGAGGCCAAGTGCGGGCGGATCCAGGGCGCCAGCGCGGCATGCTCCTCCAGCGCGCGCCGAAAACCGGCAATTGCGGCGGCGGCATCGTGGGACGCGAGCGCGTCCTTCCCGGCTTGCCACGCGCTTGGTGGAACGACCGCGGGCATCTCGGCCACGTAAGCCATTGCCGGTGCCGGCTGAGGCCAGTGAGTCTCGGCCATCGGCTGATCGGCGCGACGCACCGAGGCGCCGAGAAGAAGAAGGGTCACGGTAGTCAAGGCAATGAGCGCCTGACGAATACGGGTCGATGTCCGGGTCGATGTCATGGCATCCGCCTCGAGAATTAAGAGTGAGATTGTTTGATTTATCGGCATCGAAGGCCTGCCGATAGAGTGCCTAGCCATGGATCATCTCAATTCTCCGGGTACCCGGGCCGTGAACACCGGCATCAAGCCGTCATCGCGGTCCTTGCTCCTCGGTTCCAAGCTCGCCTGGATCGCCGTTCTCTACCTCGCGCAGGGGTTTCCTGCGGGCCTGGTCAACAACACGATGCCCGTCGCCTTCTCGAAGGCGGGCGTCGATCTCAAGGCCATAGGACTTCTCGCCCTCGCGGGGGTTCCCTGGACGTTCAAGTTCCTCTGGGCGCCGCTCATCGACCGCATCGGCGGCCGGAGACGCTGGATCACCGGTTGCCTCTCGGGCATGGCCGTCCTGACCGCGATCTTCGGAAGCTCGTTCGCCGGGGCAGCCACCCCGCTCATCTGGACCGTGATCGTGGGCATTGCCTTCCTATCCGCGACCCAGGACATCGCCATCGACGCCTACTCCATCGAGCTCCTGGATCGGAAGGAACTCGGGCACGGCAACGGCGTCCGCGTCACCGCATACCGCGTGGCGCTGATCCTGGCCGGAGGCGCGCTCGTGGCGCTGGCGGGAAGCTCCGGGTGGTCCGAGGCCTGGTGGGTGGCGGCCGGCGGACTCCTTCTGCTGGCGATCCTGGCTCCGTTCGCACCCTCCGTCGACCGCCCCGCCTCGACCGACGGCCGATCCATGGCCGATGTTGCTGGCGACATCGGCTGGTCGATTGGCCTGCCGCTCTTCGCGGCCGCGCTCCTCTACTGGATCGGGGGCCAGCTCCAGTGGGAGGACAAGATCCGCACGCCCTTGGCCGTCGTCTTCGGGTTGGCCTCCAGCACCGCGCTCGCCTTCCGCGCCAGCGACCGAGCCGCCGCGAAGCAGGGCGCAGGCGCGCCGGGGAGGGGAGAACAACCCCTTGCCGCCCTGCTCGCCAAGCCCGGCGCCTGGGGACTGCTCATCTTCGCGCTCCTCTTCAAGCTCGGCGACCAGGCGATGGCGCCGATGACGACCCCATTTCTCGATCGCGGCGCCGGGTTCACAGAGAGCGAGATCGGGCTCCTGAGAAGCACCTTCGGGATGTTCGCCGCGATCACGGGCGCCCTGATCGGAGGAATGCTGACGAGCCGGTGGGGAATCTTCCGAGCGCTCTGGATCCTGGGGCTCTTCCAGGCGATCTCCAACCTCGGCTATACCTACGCGGCCTGGCACCCGACGGGTCGCGTCGTCTGGACCGTCGGCCTCCTCGAAGACCTCTGCGGCGGTCTCGGCACCGCGCCCTTCCTCGCGCTCCTAATGTCGGCCTGCGACCGGCGCCACGCCGCGACGCAATACGCTTTCCTCTCGGCCGTCTACAGCCTCTGCCGCAACATCGCGGGCACGTTTTCGGGCTACCTCGCCACGGACCTCGGGTTCGGCCCCTACTTCGCGCTCACCTTCATCCTGGCCCTGCCCGCCTTCGCGCTCCTGCCGCTCATTCGCCCCATCCTCGATGGGGACGTCCAGGGCGCCCCTAATCCCTCGTTATCCGAGGGGTAGTCGGCCCTTCGCGGCGCGGCGCGCCTGCAGGACCTCGAGAGCGCATTCCTGCGTCAGCGGGTGATCGTCCCACGCCGCCACGGCCCAGGACGCTTTGGCGCCTCCAGGCGAGCCCGTAAGCCAGTAGGGATCGCCGAATGCGATGACGCCGGCGCCGGGCGGCACCGCCGCGAGACTGGCCTCGGCGGGGCCGCATCGACCGCGCCAGGCTCCCGGCATCGCGTAGACGGCGCAGACCAGCTCCTCCGGCCGGCCGGCGGATGCTCCAGGTCCGGGGTCCTCTTCGAGACCATCAGCCAGCGCGGCGCGGCGAAAGGGTTCGGGATCCAGTCGCTCGTCGTCGTGAATGATGCGGAAACGACGCGGAGGCGTGATCGGCCCCTTCACGAGAGCGATACAATCCGTGGCGATGCGATCGACGACGTTGATCCCGAACGTCTCCTCCTGGCGCGCGATCGCGCGCGAGGGGTCGAGGGTGTCATCGCGGCGGAGCGCGTCGTAGAGGGCCGAGGTGTCCTTCGGGTAGAGCAGGAGATCGTTCCCGGCGGCAAGCGCCATCCGGGCCGCCTCGGCCTCCTCGCGGTGCACGCCCTCCATGATGAGCGCGTCCGTCACGACGAGCCCGCGGAAGCCGAGCTCCTCGCGCAGGAGCCCTGTCACGACGGCGCGAGAAAGCGTGGCGGGGAGACCGGAATCATCGACGGCGGGAACGGTCATGTGCGCGACCATGATCGATCGCACGCCCGCCGCGATCGCGGCACGGAACGGCACCAGGTGGAGGCCTCTGAGTTCGCCCGGATCGGCCGGTCCATCCGGCAATTCGAGGTGAGAGTCCGTGCGGGTCCCGCCGTGCCCAGGAAAATGCTTGGCGCAGGCCGCCACGCCGACGGCCTGCGCGCCGTGGATCCACTGGACCGCGAGCCGTGCGACGCGATCGGGAGAATCAGAGTACGCGCGGACATTGATGATCGGATTTCCGGGCTCGACGTTGACGTCGACAAGCGGGGCGAAGACGAGGTTGATGCCGACCGAGCTCGCCTCGCGCGCCGTGAGTCGACCGGCGAGCATGGCGAGAGGCTCGGCATCCGGACATGCCGCGATCGCCATGGGCGTCGGAATGCGCGAGAGTCCCGCGAACTGCTGGCCGGCGCCACGCTCCAGGTCGGCGGCCAGGAGGAGCCGGTGGGAGGACGCCGATTGGAGATCACGGCAGAGCGCGGCGACCTCGGCGGCGCCGCCGCCAAAGAGGATGAATCCCGCCGGTCCCACGGACTCAACGAGCCTCAGCCCCTCTTCGCGGCAGGCGACGACGCCGTGGCGATCGAGGCGAAGAGCGGGCATGAGGAGCCGTCCGCGGGGATCGGGGGTGGCCATGCCGGATACTTAACCACGAATTCCGCGAGCGCGGGGGGATTTTCGCAACTGGCCCCCCGCCGCCGCGCGGGAGATAATCACGCTTCATGGAGACGATACTCCTCATTGCCCACGGGACGCGCGAGGGCGGGGGCAACGACGAAGCGGCCGCGGTTGCCCGCATGCTGGCGCAACGAGCGAAGAGGCCGGTTCGGCTCTGCTTCCTGGAGCACGCGGAGCCCGGGATCCCGGACGCGATCGCGGCGCTTCATGCCGAGGGCGTCCGGTCCCTCGTCGCCCTCCCGCTCATCCTCACCGCGGCCGGCCACGTGAAGAATGATATTCCCGCCGCGATGGCGCTGGCTTGCGGGCGATTTCCCGGCCTCCAGGTCACGATCGCCGGCCACCTCGGTGCTCACGCCGCACTCATCGCCCTCCTGGCGGAACGCTTCGACGCGGCGCGATCGCCGAGCGCGCGATCGCCGAGCGCGAAGACGCCGCCCGCGGAAAGAGAACGGACCGGGACCGTCGTCATAGGACGAGGAGCGGCCGACCCGGACGCTAACGCCGAGATCTACAAGGTCGCACGGCTCCTGTGGGAAGCCCGGCCCGTTGATCATCTCGGAGTAGGCTTCATGGGCGTGACGCGGCCGACGGCCGCGGAGGCCATGGATGCGGCGATGCGCGCGCTCGGGGCGGATGCGAAGCAAGCGACTCGGATCATCGTGATACCCTATTTTCTCTTCCAGGGTCTCCTGCTTCAAAAGCTGGCAAGAGAGGCCGAAGCCCTTTCGCGGGGAAGAGAAAACGTGGATATCCACGTAGCCGATCCGATCGGCGCCGACGCCAAGCTCGTGGAGACCCTGCTCTTCCGACTGGAGGAACACGAGGACGGTGTCGGCCATCTCAACTGCGGGACCTGTCTTTACCGCCTGCCCCTGTCGGGGCGGGAGGCCGAGGTCGGCGGCGAGAATGCCTGGCGGAGGAGCCTGGCAAAGGCGCACCTGGGAGGCAACACATGATCTCGGACCTGGTGGATCGCGTCTGGGCACGGATCGACGCGGCCAACGCGGAGGATCCGCGGCGCGTGACGCACGAGGGCCGCGAGATGGGATTCGAGGAGCGACACGCGCTCCTGGCGAGCGCCTGGGCGCTGTCTCTCCGCCCCGAGGCATCCGCGGCGCTACGGATCGCGGCCCGGGGTCAGCACGTGAGGCGCTGGACGATCCCGCGCGCGGACTATCCCAAGGATCGCGCGGGGTATCTGCGCTGGCGAGAGACGTTAAAGCGCCTGCACGCGGCCACGCTGGCGGAATTCCTCCAGGCAGAAGGCGCGACGAGCGACCTGGTCGATCGCGTCGCGGACCTGGTGCTCAAGCGAAACATCAAGGGCGATCCCGAGACCCAGGCCCTGGAGGACGCGCTCTGCCTCGCGTTCCTCCAGACCGAGTGCTCGTCTCTCAGGGCCTCGATCGCCCCGGAAAAATTCCGCGTCATCGTGAGAAAGACCTGGGCCAAGATGAGCGCGGCGGGGCAGACAGCGGCTCTCGGCCTGCCGCTGGAACCCAGCGACCTCGCCGCCATCCAGGAAGCTCTGTCCTCGGAGAATTAGCCTGTTCAACTCATGAGTTCACACCACGGAGACCGGGTTAGGGCAACATCCAGCGGGCGAGATTGAAGTAGAAGAGGAGCGCGGTGAGATCGGCCGCGGCGAGGACAATGGGGCCGGACGCGATCTTCGGATCGCCGCGAAGGGCATGAATGGCGGTGGGAAGGACGACGCCGATGAGGCTGGCCGTCAGGACGGCAAGGGTAATGCACAGTCCGACGACACCCGCTACCTGGATATCTCCCTTCCAGGCGGCGATGATGCCGGCGACCGTCAGGCCGCAGGCAATTCCGAGCGCGGTCGCGGTGCCGAATTCCCTCAGGAAGGCGGCGCGAAACGTTCCCCACTCGACTCTCTCGTCGTGGATGGCCTGCAGGACGAGCGTCATCGACTGGATGCTGACGCTCTCGGCAAGCGCGAGGACGATGGGGATGAAGAGGACGAGCGCGGCCACGAGGTAGGGCTCGAATCGCTCCAGGAGGAGCGCGCAGGCGATGCCGCCTGCGATGTTGGTGAGCAGCCACGGGAAGCGATCCCGGAACGCCTCCAGGACGGATCGGCGGCGTCCCTGGGCGACATGGACGCCGATAAGCTGGAAGAGATCATCGGCCGCCTGGCGCTCCGCGACGTCGGCGATCTCCTCGGTGAAGAGCCCGACGTCGACGACACCCGCGATGGTACGGTCTTCGCGCACCACGGGAAACGCGAGGAACTTGTAGAGAATGAAGTACTCGCAGGCATCCATCACGGTGGCGGATTCCGGGAGCGCGATGACGCGGGGTACCATGAGCTCGCGGATGCGGGCGGAGGGATCGGCCATGAGAAGCCGCCGCGTGGGAACGACGCCGGCCAACCGACCGGTTGCGTCGACGGCATAAAAGTAGATGATCTTCTCGGCGATGCCGCCCTGGCGCAGGCTGGCGAGTGCCTCGGCGACCGTGAACTCGGCGGAGAGCGTAGTAAAGTCCTGGTGAACGAACTCCAGGATGCTCCGGCCGAAGTGATCGCCCTGCACCTTACCGCCCCGGGATGCTAAGGGAGGCAGGACAGTCGTGACGGATCGAGCCTGGACCATGCAGTGAGAATGCGATGCGCATGCGTGTCCGTCAACATGGAGAATGGGTCGATGAGCGATAGGAACCAGGCGAATCCGGCGCCAGGAGCGAGGATAGCGTGCGGGATCCGATGAAAGAGCACGAGAGGCGCTTCACCGGCCGCAAGGTCGCGGACACGGTAGAGCGCGCGTTCTGGCCGAACGGAAAGCTGCAGAGCGAGCGAGGGATCCGGGAAGACGGTTCCGAGGCCTGGACCTTCTGGTACCCGGACGGCACGGTGCAACAGGAGATGACGCCGGGGACGGCGCCGGGTGTCACCACCGTGAGGCGCTACCGACCGGACGGGACCCTTCGATCGGCGATCGACTATCGCAACGGAAAGAAGCACGGTGCCTGGCGCGAGTTCGCTGCCGATGGAACCCTGGTTCGCGAACGGCTCTACGAGGACGGCAAGCCGGCAAGCGAGGCGCCCTCGCCTGCCAAGCCGCGGCCGTGATAGAATCCCCCCGTTCGCACCGCGCCCGGGTGGCGGAACTGGCAGACGCAGGGGACTCAAAATCCCCCGAGACTCGCTCTCATGTGGGTTCGATTCCCACCCCGGGCAGAGC
>CAZJQD010000028.1:0-32430 GCA_964548165.1 uncultured bacterium | reverse complement strand
AAGCGCCGCAGGCGCGAAGCGGTACCGGGAAGTCGCCAGAGGTCGGGTTGCACCCCATAGCGATCCTACTCCTCGTTCATTCATCCTTAACGGGTCGACGGTCGTCACCGCTCACTAACGGACTGTCACCGTGAGGGGACACCAGGAACGACCGTGACACAGTTCGTGCCGACTGGAGCGGAATGTCCGTGTCCCGGCCTGCACCCCGTTCCTATTCAAGGGAGATTCATATGAAAAAGGGAATTCTTTTCGCCGCCGTGCTGGGGCTCGTCCTCGGCGCGCCGGCCCTGTCTCAGAACCGCCAGCCCGACCTGGTGGTACGCAACGAGTTCAAGGTCGACGTTGTCACGCGCACCATGGGAACGGTCGTCTCGGAACAGATCTTCGTCATTCGATCGACGATCCGGAACGCCGGTGACGTCGGCGTATCCGGGATTCCCGTCCACGTCGTCGCCAACGGTTCCGTGATCGCCTCTCACTACATCCCCGCGCTCAACTCAGGCATGGAAAGCCAGTACACCTTTTCCATGAGGCCGACCGCGGCGGGTCGTTACGAGATCCGCACCACGGTCGATCCGGCGAACAACATCTCGGAAGCCAGCGAAGCGAACAACTCGGTGGTCTTCGCGCTGAACGTCGACGAAAACCGCTTCGTCACCGTCGAGCCCGGTAGCGCGGCGGTCGTCACCTTGAACCAGCTCAACCAGGCGAACGAGCCGGCGCGCGTGACGCAGTCGGGCGACATCGATCTCGATTTCGCGCGCGACCCGTATCTCTCGGGCGCCGCGCCCCAGCTTCGCAGGGGCGGATCAGTCATCAACCTTGACATCGTCAACCACGGCACCCTCTCCGCCCGACGCGTCGACGTCGCCGTTTACGTCGGTGGAGAGAGGCTCATGTTCCGCAACATCGGCACGATTCCTGCCGGCCAATCCCGGCACGTCTACCTGAACTGGATCCCCCGCACGCTCGGCGAACAGCGCCTGATCATCGTCCTCGATCCCAATAACAGGATCGAGGAAGTCCGGGAATCCAACAACACGGCCAGCCTGGAAGCAACAGTCGAGAACCCGCCCTCCGGTCGCACCGGCCGCAACTGACAAGGGGCCCCCTGCGTCACGCATCACCCGCTCATCCCGGATTCACGGGGTGGGCGGTGCGGTGGGCGGAGTGGACGCCCCCGCTATCGCCCTCGTCTCAAACCGATGTCGTGCTCGACCTCGACAGGTAGTCCCTGGAGCAACTTCAGTAGCGGCATCTCCAGTTTCACCTCGCCGAGAAACGGTTCATCCTGGGCAGTCAGGAGCAGATTGGTCCGGAAGTCACCGATCGAAGCATCGCGGGCGAGATCGATACGGAACGCGTCGAACTTGTAGTCTCCGATCAGCATCAGCGTCACCGCCGGTGGACGCTTCTCTTTTTCCATCATCTGGACGAGTGCCGCGAGCACGCGCCGCCCTACCTTGCCCGGGCCGGCCGCTTGCACGAAACCCCGGCCCTCCAGGCATTCCGTGTCGCTCCAGGCCGTCTCCAGTTCAAGGCCTATCGCGCCTTCCAGTCCCCGCGAGGCCGGCCCCTTGCCGACAAAGGCCTCGTACAGATTCCTCAAGGGAACTCCTTCAACCTTCAGCTCGAGCGCGGCGCGCCACCGGCCTTCGCGATTGCGAAAGGGATCCAGGATGAACCGCGAGCGCGCGGTCCCGCCCAGGATGCCACAGGTCATGTCGCGAAAGCGAAAGACGTAGTCCGCGAAGACGGCGCGCCCCGTCACATCCCGAACCTCGATGGTCTCCCTGCCCAGGACGGCGATGCGCACGTTCACGGGGACCTCGGGCCACCGCTCGGCCTGCGTCACGAATTGCACCTGACCGGGATCGACGAACCGCTGGCGAATCGGGATCTCAGCATCGAGCCCCTCGACGACAAACCGTGAGACAGGATCGTGAAACTTCGCCACGCGCAGGCGCAGGCTCCCGTCCAGCCGACGGTCCGCCGTGTGCGTGAACGCGGCCAGGAACGAACCGGCAATCGTGGACCGTGCGGCGAGGACACGCTGGGCGGGCGGAAGGAAGGGAACGAGCGCGGCCAGCGGCGTCTCTTCGATCGTCACGACCGTCTCCCGGTAGCGACCACCCGGGTACGCCGCCCGCGCGCGTATCGCGATGCCTCCAATGTTCAGGGACACGAGCTCCGCATGCTCAGCACCACCGCGCGCCAGAAGCTCGATCGGAAATGACCGCCCGTGCAGGACAACGCGTCCCGCAAGGCCCGGTTCCGTGCGCCAGTCGGCGCTCGAACCCGTCACCTTTACGTTGGTGAGGGTAAGGGCCATGGCCTCGGGATTCCGTGCATCCTCGATGCGCAGGAAGGGGAGGGTGACCTGCATGCGCGCGTTGGTGCCGCCCGCTTCTCCCCTCGCTTCCAAGCGCACCGGCGTCGCCCCGGCATCGGCCTGACCCGACACGGTTCCCTTCGCGCTCCAATCAAGGCTTCCCGCGGTAACCTGGACCGTGGCCGCTCCTGCGAGCTGGAATTTCCTCACGGGACCCGCCTGGCGCCAATTCATGACGCCATTCCAGGAAGCCATGGACTTCTGCGGGTCCAGGTGCAGGGACCATGAACCCAATGCGCCCTCGGAGAGGAGGTGATACCCGCGCGCCTGATCGCCCGAAAAGCCGATCGTGCCCTCGGGCAGGGCATTGCCCGAGACGGAACTCCGGCTCAGGGTCCACGAGGATCCCGGCAAGACACGGAAGCTTTCCCGCGGCAGGACAATGAGATTAAGCGAACCGGTCAGCGCCGCCTCTCCCCGCGGGCGCGCCCGGTAGGAAAGCACGGTACGGAGCGTGTCCCCGGTAAATGCGCTGGAGGCTTCCACGACCAGGGTTGATCCGACTGCGGCGGCCAAGGTGATGCTACCGCTCTCCGGGAAGGCCCTCACCGCGACGTAGCCGGGAACCCCGCTTTCGGCACGGATAGCGGCCTTCGCCCAGATCTCGTGGCGCAACAGCGTCTCGAACCAGGCGGGTGGCGGCTGGGGCGACCCCTGCGGTGCTGGCACGTAACCCAGCGCGGGACGTGGTGCAAGGCGAGCGCCTGCATCGAGAATCCAACCGCTCTTCGCGGCCTCGATACCGGGCACGGTCCGAAGCATCGCGGGAAGTTCCGTGCCGTTGGCCCTGAGGATCACATGCCCGGACTCGGTCGCCAGGGTTCCCACGACGCCCGTACCCAGCGTAGCCGTCACCGACACCGCCTCGACCGCGGCCGGCGCCAGGCCCTCGATCTCCGCGGTGCCGACCGCCGTCTGGCCGAAGGCGGAAACGGTCCAGTCCGAGACGGTCAGCTTCTCCAATCTCCACGGGGACTGCCCGGATGATGCGGGCCTGGACCTCACCCACGCGGCCACGTGCTCGTCCCAGCGAACGACCAGCGAATCGGCAGCCACGAGCCCAACCCGCCATCGGCCGCGCACCATGTCCGCCCAGAGGGGTTCCACCCGGATACCTCTGGCCTCGAAAAAGGGTGCCGACTGGTCGGGCAGGCGCACGCTCACGCGCGTCGCGCCGAGGGCACGGCCGAGAAAGAGACCATCCACCTGGAGCGAGAGTCCCTGGCTGGCAGCCCATCGCCCGGCGCCGGCCTCAAGGAGCCCGGGAGCACTGTAGGCGGCAACCACCACGATGACCGCAAGGAGGGCGAACAAGAGGAAGAGGAATCGCCAGCGGCGAGGTGATTTTTCAGCAACCGTGATCATGCGGACGGGGATCCTATGCGGTATCATGTCCGCCTGCCACGGTGTCAGAACAGGCTTGGAGGAACCCATGAATCGAGTCATGAACATTGGTGCGATGGCGATCTTGCCGGTGATGGCGCTCGTCCTGGCGTCCCTGGCGCCGGCGGAGGCCGCGAGGCCCAGTTCGACCGTCGACCGAACGCGGCAGAGCCGGGTGCGCGCCGCGGTCCGCATCCACGCGGACACCCTCGTCCAGCAGACGCTCGTGGCGATCCGCAAGGACACGCAGGACGGTCAGTGGCTGGTGGCCTCCGCAGGACCGCTCCTCGACAATTTCCGCGGCGCGGACTCGAACGTGACTCTTCCGGACACGGTCATGAAGGCCATCCGAACCATCGCCGCGGATGCCGGCCTCACCGTCACCGATACGCTGGCTCTTCATTTCGGCAGGCGCATCCTGCGCGCCGACCTGCTGGAACGCTACCGGGTTGAAGGCCTCATCCGACAGTCCGTCTCCGGGTCCTGGGTCGTTGACGAGACCCTCGCCGAGGAGCGGTCCCTCGACGCGGAGTTCGCCAGGATCCGCCTCGAGGAGGAGAGCGCGGACCGGCAGGCCCTCATCGCGGAGATCGAGCGGCAGGAAGCGGCCAAGCGGCCGCGGCGCTGGTGGTTCGGAAACCGCTGACGCGAAGACGCTCGGCGCACCGGTAGGCGGCCGCGGGCGCGGATCCGTCAGGACAAGGGTTTGACCCTCAGCACGGAGATATCGGCGCGCAGATCGGGAACGACGACGGGCTCAACCGCGAATTGGGTCGCGCCCTCCGGGATCGCCTTCCAACAGTCCTCGGAGATGAGAACCGCGCCGGGCGCGCAGGAAGACTCCAGCTTTCTCACCAGGTTCACCGAGCGACCGACGACCGTGTAGCGGAAATGGCGGTCGGAGCCGACGTTGCCGACGACGACCGATCCCGTGTGGACACCCACCCTCAGCCCCAGGCCACTTCCCTCGGGCAGTTCCAGGCGGCCCATCCGCGCCTGCATCTCCAGCGCCGCCGTCACGGCATGTTCGGCGTGATCCCCCGCATCCCCGATATCGCCGAACCACGCGAGGATACCATCGCCCGAATGAGCCTCGATAATCCCGCCATGATCGAGGATGACCTGGTTCATCTCCACGAGGTAGGTCTTCAGGAATCCAACCACGTCCTCCGCGCTCTGCCTCTCGGAGAACGACGTGAATCCGTCGAGGCCGGCGTGGAGGATCGAGAGCGTCTTACGACGCCCGCCGACCGCAAGCTCGATCTTGTGATCGATGAGCTGGGAAAGGACGTGCGGCGAGACGTAGCTCTCGAAGGCCGCCGTCAGGAGGCTCTTCATCCGGTTCTGCGCGAGAAACAGGCGGATAAAGGAGAGGATCGAGGTGAAGTAGAAGGTCATGACGCCAGGCATGACCGGGATGCGCGTCTGCGACTGGCGGAAGGCGACGTGCGTGAGGACGAGCCAGGAAGCAAGCCAGGTCACGAGGAGCACGCTCGACATCTTCGGCCAACGCAGCATCAACCCCGAGAGCACGATGGCGGCGAGGAAGATGCCAACGAGAATGGGGACGAGGGGCGGGGCCCTGAGGGAACGATCCTGCAGGACGCTATCGAGGGTTTCCTTCCAGATCTCAACACCGGCCAGGTACTCGGTCTCGAAGAGCGCGGCGCCTGGAACGGACGTGTTCAGGAAATCCTTGCAGGCCACGTCGGTGCGTCCGACGAGCACAACCCGGTCCTTGAAGAAGAGCTCGGGGGCAAAAAAATCCTCCATGACATCGGCGGCCGAGATGGCGTCGATGCGACTTCCCTTGAAGTTGATGAGCGCCTGCCCGCCCTCGAGCGGCACGCGGTGCCGGCCTATCCGGAACTCGCCGGGATTCGAGACGAGGGCTTCCTCCCCGATCCCCTCTGCCGCCGCGATGATCGCGACCGGAAAGGAACGGTAGCCACCCCCGGGATCCGGCTGCCAGCGCCGGACACGCGCATCCGTGTGATCGGGTTCCATGTTCACGGCGGCGGAGATCGTGTGGGAAGAGACAAAACGCGGTAGCGGGCGAATCAAGACCGCTCGTTCGCCGTCCTCGCTTTCACGACCCAGGACCAAGGGAAGGACGACGGGCGGAGCCGTATCCAGGACGGCCGCTAGCGCATCATCGCCGGAAGAACCGACGGCTCTCATGATCCCGGAACCAGGCTCGACCCGACGCCTCGCCCGCGGGCCGTCGCCCCGAGCTTCCTCGGGAAGATCGACGAGGAGGTCAAGACCGATGACCCTGGGCGAGCCTTCCTTGATCCTCGCGAGGAGCCGGGCGAAGCGTTCGCGAGGCCAGGGCCAGGAGCCGGCACGCTCGATGCTGGCGTCGTCGATCGCCACGAGCACGACGTCATCCGGGCGACTGGGCTCGTGACCGCGCAGGAGGTAATGAAGATCGTAGAGCCGGTTCTCGTAGGCCGCGAGGTAGTGCGTCGTGTAGAGCGTCGTCGCGACAGCCAGCGCGATGCAGGGAGGCAGGAGGATCTGAAGGAGACGAGAGGGCCGGCGCCGCATCAGCGCGGACCGGCGGGACGCGAAGGCGTGATGGAGATCGCCAGGGACGGAGGACCGGGCTCGGACAACGAGAGCTCCTGGTCCAGGATCATCCGTGCTCCCCCGCGATCGGAGAGAACCGCGAGCATGTCCCGACGATAGAAGAAGTCCGTGAGAAACTGGTCGGCCGCGGCGCCGCGTCGGGACGGGGCCAGGATGTAGACGGGGATCGCGTGGAGACAGGGCGCGGCGCCCACGTTATCCGGAAAGACCATCACCTCGAACCGATAGTCGTCACCGGAACGAAGCGCGGGCACCACGAGGCTCAGGCTCGCGCCGGGGGCCGGTTCCACGACCGAGGCCGCTGCCACGACACTGTCACGAAACAGGACGCGAAGAACGATTCTCTCAGCTCCAGCGGCGTCCGAGGCCTCGCCTCGCCAGGTGACGGTCACCTGCGGGGCCGAGGATAAGATCAAGGTCTCCATGGGGCGGGATTCCGTCGTGGCGGCACCGGCAACGATCCCCGTCTCCCCATCGCGCGTGGCGCCGAAGGAGACCGAGCTTCCGCGATACGGCGTGAGGGAAGGGGCCAGTGCCGCGACCGTGCCGCTCAAGGAACGCGAACCGGCTCGCAGAAGCTGACGGCCTCCCTGGCGATAATAGAGACCGACTTCGGCGCCGCGCTTCACCTCGATCCGATCTTCCGCATGGAGCACCGCGCCCCGAAGCAGGGGAACGGCGCGCGCGGCGCCTACAACTCTTACCGTGGCCGTGCCCTCCACGCGGAAGACCTGCGCCACCGGGACGCCAGCCGCCGGGACTCCCTCGGCCCGTACCGGCAGCGCCCAGAGAGCGGCCAGTCCGGACACCACGAGGAGAAGTGACAGGCGAACGAAAGCGGGAGCGGGCACGCGCGGCATAGGGTGCAGATTATCCGCTCACGACCGCGAGCAGGCAACCGTCGCCTGCCCACCCGGATTGCTTTCCCGCCCGGGGTCTGATGCAATTCCCTCCTTGATAAGCGCGCCCCCTACATCTCGGCCGATCCTCCGCCTGACAGGGACGCTGGGGATCGCATGCCTCCTGTCCCTGGTCCTGACCGCGATCCTTACTCCGGCGGCAGCGGCGGCGCCGTGCTCCTCGGATACCGATCAGGCCACGTGCACGGCGGACCCGGGAGGGTGTCCCTGCCCCACCTACGGCCTCTGCGGCATGGGCTCGTGCTTCATCGACACCGAGCGCGTGGCGGCCCAGGGCCTGTATCGTTCCGGTATCGAGGCCCTCCTGGAAGGGCGCCTGGACGAGGCCGAGAGTTCTCTCGTGACCGCTCTCGGCCACCTGGGCCGGTCGCCCAGGGACGTGCGAGCAGATCGGGCCCTGGTCGAGGACGGCCTGGGACTCTGCCTGATGTACACCGAAGACTTTGCCGGGGCCCTCCAGCATGCCCAGGCCGCGGTGCGGCTCTACCGGGAGCTGATGCCACCGGAGAACTCCCGGCGCGCACATGCCGAGCTTCAGCTCGCGGACGTCCTGCGACGGCTCGGCCGCCCGGCTGAGTCCGTCGACCTCTATCGCGGGTACATCGCGGCCATGACCGCGATCGGGGATACCAGGGGGATGGCGACCGGGCAGAACAAGCTGGGCCTGAGCCTCGACGATCTCGGCCAGCCGCAAGACGCCATCGTGCATTACGAGAACGCCCTGCGCATACTCAACCAGGGCGCCGGTGACCAGGCGGGCCAGGTCGTTCCCGTGATGACCAATCTCGCGACAGCCCTGGGCGCCATGGGCCAGCACGCCGAGGCGTATCGGCTCCACACCGAGGCCCGCACGCGGATGGCGGCCGCATTCGGCGAGACATCACCGTATGTCGCCACCATCGATCACAACCGCGCCTCCAGCCTCGAGCGCCTGGGACGACTCGAGGAGGCCGCGGCTCTGTATCGCGCGTCCCTGGCCGTCTACGACCTCTCTTCCGGATACCGGGCCCGCGCGGCGGCAACCCGATCGTGGCTCTCCATCGTCCTGGCCCAGCTGGGGGATTATGCCGAGGGCGAGAGCGAATGCCGGCGCGCGCACCAGGACCTCGTCGGGTTCTACGGCGAGACGCATCCCGCGGTTGCCACGAGCTGGAATCACCGGGGATGGTTGGCGCAATACGGGAATCGAGACACGGAAGCCCTTGAAGCCTACGAGCGGTTCACGGCGATCCTGAGGGCGTCCCTGCCCGAGGGGCACCCGGATATCGCGGTGGGCGTCAACAACGTCGGAACCGCGTATGCCCGACTCGGTCGGCAGGCCGAGGCTCTTGCCGCCTACCGTGAGGGAGTACGACTGGAACTGGCGGCGCGGGGCGAAACATGGCCCAGGCTCTCCGTCGGTTACAACAATGTCGGCACCGCCCTCTTCGCGATGGGCGATCGGGAGAGCGCCCTCCTCTTCCTGCAGAAGGCCCTGGCGCACCGGCTGGCGTCCTCGGGCGATCGCCATCCCCACGTGGCTCAACTCTGGATGTCCATCGCGGGCGTGCACCTTGTCGCTGGCGACACTCCCTCGTGGATCGCGGCCATCGAGCACGCGGTGGAGGCCTCGCGCCGTGGCGAAGCGCCCTGGGATGGCACGGCCGCGGCGCTGAGGAGCGATCCGGGGACGCTCGTGCGCCTTTCCTACCTGGCCTGGGCGCGCGCGGCGGATGGGCGCCAGGACACGGTGACACGATTGCGCCTGGCCGTGAATATCTTCGATACCGCTCTCGAACTCATGAAGCGCCTCCGCGCCGGCGTGAGCGGATCGAGCCGCGAGATCCACGAGCGACAACAGACAGACATGTTCGTCTGGGCATTGAAGTTGCGGTCGGAGCTGGCCGCCCTTGATCCGACCAGCAATCCGAGGGGAGCGGTCGCGAACGCCGAGCTGGTCTCCGCCTGGTCGTTCCTCGAGCAGATCGCCGCCCATCGCGCCGGAGGCCTCCTCGACGCCCCTCCCGACCTGGTCGCCAGCCTGAAGGCGCTGGAAGCCCGGGGCGCCGCGCTTCGTCAGTCCGAGCAGTCCCCTCAGACGATCCGAGAGGCCCAACAGATCGAGGACGAGGCCGAACGGGTGCTGGGACGCCTGCGAAGAGAAGCCCCGCGCTACGCGGCCCTGAACCATCCCCGTCCTGCCACGGCCGAAGACGTGCAAGCGATCCTCGAACCGAACGAGGTTGCGCTCACGTTCGTGAAGGGCCGATATGGTGCCTTCGCGGTCGCCGTGTCCAAGGACTCCTGCGTGCTCGTCGACCTGGGCGACCCGGTCTCGGTCGAGAGCGCGATCCGAAGCGCGCGTGTCGAGCTGACATCGGCCGCCGCGCGTACACGCGGCGCCGCGATGCGACGCGCGGCCTCGAGAGCATCCCGCAGCGCGCGGATGCGTTCCACGCGTAGAAGCGCAACCCGCGGAGCGAGCGCGGCGGCAGCGGAAACGACCACGCGTTCCGCCGGGGACGTGGATCCCCTGCGCGAACTCGACCGCCTGCTCCTGGGTTCCCTGGAGCCCTTTCTTCGCGGCAAGCGGCTCATCATCGTCCCGGGTTCCTCCTTCGAGGGCGTCGCATTCGGAGCGCTGAGAACACCCGGCGGGCGCTGGCGCATCGACGAGCACGAGATCGTCTATGCTCCGTCCCTGGCCGTCTTCACGCTTTTGAGAACCCTGGGCCGCGATCACGAATCGCGTGGAGGCGCACGGACGTTCCTGGCGCTGGGGGATCCGGCCTACCAGGGACGGCCCGATCCGTCGGCGTCGCGATCGATCCAGAGATACGGCGCGGAGCGTGGTCAGTGGGGCGCATTACCCGCATCCGGCGCGGAAGTGCGCGCCATCGCGGCGCTCTTCCCGGCCGATTCCCGGCTCGTCCTGACGGGGCCGGCCGCCACCGAGGCGAGGCTCACAGCCGAATCCTGGACGCGGGTGCCGTATCTTCACTTCGCCTGCCATGGAGCCCTGGAGGAAGGTCCGGGCCGGGAGCCCGCGCTGGTCTTCTCTCTCTCGGGAAACCAGGCGCCCGCCGATGGATTCCTCACGCTTTCGGAGGTCGCGGCCGAGCGGATCGAGGCTGAACTCGTGGTACTCTCGGCCTGCAACTCCGGACGTAGCGGCTCACAACGACCGCCAACGGGGATCTCGTCGCTCTCGCGCGCCTTCCTTTTGGCTGGAGCCGAGAACGTCGTCGTCTCGCTCTGGCCCGTCAGCGACGAGGCCACGGCGCGCCTGATGGTCGAGTTCTACAAGCGGATGCGACGGGAAGGCATGGGGCCGCCCGCCGCCCTGCGCGCCGCCTCGATCGCGCTCCGCGATCGCCTCGGCCTCTCGGCGCCCGCCCTCTGGGCGCCCTTCATCGTGCTGGGATCGGTCTAGGAAAAACCTAGGAAGCCGCCAGCATCCTCGTGATGGGCGCCTTCGCGCGCTCGATGACGTCTGCCGGCAGCGTGATCTCGGGTCCGAGCCTTTCCAGGGCGCGGCGCGTGTCGGACAGGGTGATCAGCTTCATGAACTGGCAGAGCTTGCAGCTCTTGTAGAAGCGCTTCTCGGGGACCTCCATGAGAAGACGGTCCGAGAGCCCGCACTCGGTGACGACGATGAACTCCTTCGCCTCCGAGGTCTTCGCGTAGTGGATCATGCCCGCGGTCGAGAGCACGGCGTCGGCGACGGCGAGGACATCGGTTCGGCACTCGGGGTGAACCATGACCTTCGCCTCCGGGAACTGGGCCTTCACCGAGAGGATCTCCTCGGGCCGTATCTGGTGATGGACATAGCAGTCGCCGTCCCAGGGGATGATCGTCTTTGATGTGTTCGCGGCCACGTAAGCGGCGAGGTTGCGGTCAGGAACGAAGAGGATGTGCTCGTTCGGGAGGCTGTTGACGATCTTCACCGCATTGCCGGAGGTGACACAGATGTCGGAGACCGCCTTCACGGCGGCGGTGGTGTTCACGTAGGAGACGACCGCGAGGTCGGGAAACTGTTCTCGAAGCTGGGCGGCCCGGGCAGCGACGTCTCGGGCGTCGGCGGATTCCGCCAGCGAGCAACCGGCGGCCAGGTTGGGGAGGATGACCTTGCGCCCGGGATTGAGGATCTTGGCGGTCTCGGCCATGAAGTGAACGCCGCAGAAGATGATGACCGGGGCGTCGACCTTGGTAGCCTCGCGGGAAAGTTCCAGGGAATCGCCGACGATGTCGGCGGCCTCGAGGATCTCGGGCCGCTGGTAGTTGTGCGCGAGGATGACGGCGTTCTGCTCGGCCTTGAGCCGCCGGATGGCGGCGAATTCCGCTTCCAGTTCCGCCAGGGTCTCGTCCGAGTAGACGTCCGGAGCGCCGAGGCGCTCGAATCGTTCCTTGAGCGTGGACATGAGCGGAGATCGTACACTACACCTTCTTGCCGTTCCAAAAAAAACGCGGGACGCGACGCCCACACCTTGCTCGCCTCCGCGAGCGGTGATCGTTGCGGGGATGGATGACCCGGGGCGCGCGTCCCGCGCGGGAATGCTCGGTAAGGCTAGAGGGCGTCTTCGCCCTTCTCGCCGGTGCGGATCCGGACGGCGTCCTCGATCGGGAGGACGAAGATCTTTCCGTCGCCGATCTTTCCGCTCTTGGCCGCCTTCGAGATGACCTCGATGGCTTCCGGCACGCGGTTCGACGGGACCGCGACCTTGATCTCGGACTTCGGGAGCAAGTCGACGGTGTATTCCGCGCCGCGGTAGGTCTCCGTGTGTCCCTTCTGTCGCCCGTGGCCGTGTACCTCGGCGACGGTGAAGCCGGGCATTCCGGCCTCGGTCAGCGCATCCTTGACCGCGTTGACGGCCGAGGGTCTTACGATGGCGA
The DNA here is from genome assembly GCA_964548165.1 of uncultured bacterium. Taxonomy (GTDB): domain Bacteria; phylum UBA8481; class UBA8481; order UBA8481; family UBA8481; genus CAZJQD01. Next base: position 20,271 of record CAZJQD010000028.1, on the reverse strand, counting down.
TGATGAGTTTCATGTGTACCTTCCTCCTGTCAGTATCCGCTCAGCGACGCTCAGCGGCCCACGATCTCGAACTCAGGGTAGCAGCTTACTCCATGCTCCCCGATGTCAAGACCTTCGATTTCCTCTTCCTTCGAGACGCGAATGCCCACGGTGTACTTCAGGACCGCCCAGAGCACGAAGGCGCTGACGAAGCTGGCGACGCCCACGGCGACGATTCCGATGACCTGGGCCTTCAGCGATTTGCCCTCGACAAAGAGACCGACAGCTAGGGTACCCCAGATGCCATTGACGAGGTGGACGGAGAGCGCACCGACGGGATCGTCGATGCGAACCTTGTCGAAGAAGACCACAGCGAAGTAGACGAGGATGCCGCCGACGGCGCCGATGATGATCGCAGCGAGGGGCGAGATGGAGTCCGCGCCGGCCGTAATGGCCACGAGACCCGCCAGGATGCCGTTCAGGGCCATCGAGAGATCGGGCTTCTTGGTGAAGAGCGCGCACGTGAGGCTGGCGAAGACGCCGCCGGCGGCCGCGCCCAGGCACGTGGTGACCAGGGTCAGGCTCACCAGGCCGGGGTCGGCGGAGAGAACGGAACCGCCGTTGAAGCCGAACCAGCCCAGCCACAGGAGAAAGACGCCGATCGTGGCGAGCGGCATGCTGTGCCCGAGAATGGGCCGCACCTTGCCGTCGACAAACTTGCCGTGACGCGGTCCCAAGAGAAGGATGCCGGCCAGGGCTCCCCAGCCGCCGATCGAATGAACGATCGTCGAACCAGCGAAGTCGTAAAAGCCAGCCTGCTTGAGCCAGCCGGCGCCCCACTGCCACGATCCGCAGATGGAGTAGGTGAGGCCGACGAAGAAGACGGTGAATATGAGAAACGGCCAGAGCTTGACGCGCTCGGCGACCGCGCCCGAGACGATCGTCGCCGCGGTGGCGGCGAACATGCCCTGGAAGAGGAAATCCGTCCAGTAGGTGTAGCCCGGGTTGTAGGCCGAGGTGAGGCCGGCGGCGTCCGTCCCGATGCCAAAGCCGGCGAACTTGAGCCAGCCCGAATCACCCTCACCGAAACCCGGGTACATCAGGTTGAAGCCCCAGGCGGCGTAGATGAGGAGTCCGATGCAGGGAACGAGCGTGTTCTTGAAAAGAATGTTGGTGGCGTTCTTCGATCGACAGAGCCCCGATTCCACGCACGCAAAGCCAAGGTGCATGATGAAGACCAGCCCCGTGGCCAGCATCATCCAGACATTGTTGACCGTGAAGATGCCCGTAGCCGCATCCGCCAGCGCATCGTCGAGCGTCTTGGCAGGCGCCGCATCCGCAGCCGGCGCGGCCTCGACAGCAGCCGGCGCAGGTGCCTCGGTAGCCGCCGGCGCCGGGGCCGATACTGCTTCCTGGGCAAGAACGGGCGCTGAAGGAACCAGCGAGAAGAGCACGGCAAGAGCCGCGCACCAGACCGTGAACCGATTCATGGGCAAACCTCCAGGACGCGCAATTTGGTATTCCGGGCGTCCGGAGGGGGCTAGAGCAACACCCGTGCCGCTATGCAAACGCGGGAGATAGAGAAAGAACGGGGAATGGAGGCGGGCAGTCGTGCGCGGCTGGCGCTCAGATTTGACCTGCGATCGCCTCCGCCATCTCCACGGTACCGACCGATGCGCCGCCGGCCGCGATGTCGCGAGTGCGGAGCCCGCCTGCGATGACCGAGCGAACCGCCGCCTCGATCGCGTCCGCCGCGTCGTTGCGGCCGAAGGAGTAGCGCAGCATGAGCGCGGCCGAGAGGATCTGGGCGATCGGGTTGGCGACCCCCTTGCCGGCGATATCGGGCGCGGAACCGCCGGATGGCTCATACAGCCCGAACCGCCCGTGAGCGGTCATCTTCTCGCCGAGCGATGCGGAGGGCAACATTCCAAGCGACCCGGGGATGGCAGCGGCCAGGTCGGAGAGGATGTCGCCGAAGAGGTTCTCGGTGACCATGACGTCGAACTGGCCGGGATTGAGCACCAACTGCATCGCGGCGTTGTCGACGTACATGTGATCGAGTTCGACATCGGCCGGCTTTCGCTCCGTCACGATCTCGCGCCACATCACGCTTGTGGTCAGGACATTGGCCTTGTCGACGCTCGTGACCTTCCCGCGCCGTGCTCTTGCCGTCGCCCATGCCACGTCCACGATCTTCTCGATCTGAGGCCGGTCGTAGCGACAGGTGTCGATCGCGGTATCTCCCTTGCGCAGCTTGGGCTCACCGAAGTAGATGCCGCCAATCAGCTCGCGGATGACGACCAGGTCCACGCCGGCGGCTCGTTTAAGGGGCGACTGCTGGTCGAGGCCAGGATAGACGGTCACGGGCCGGATATTGGCGTAGAGGCCAAAGGCCTTGCGAAGCGGGAGGAGCGCCCCGCGCTCGGGCTGTTCGTCCGGCGGCAGGTGCGTCCACTTCGGGCCACCGACGGAACCGAAGAAGATGGCGTCCGAGGCCCGGCAGGTCTCAAGCGTGTCTGCTGGAAGCGCCTTGCCGTGGTTGTCGATCGCGGCGCCGCCAACATCGGCAGGGCGCAGTTCGCAGGTGAAGCCGAACTTTCGCTCGACGGCGTGGAGGACCTTCAGCGAGGCCTCCATGACCTCGGGGCCGATGCCGTCTCCGGCGAGCACGGCGATGGTATAGACGGTTTCGGACATGGCGTTACTTCCTTCTTCCTTCCTGCGCCCCGATCGGTTCAGGAACGACTGGGAAGGAGTTCCAATTGCTCGATCCCGGCGCGGACCTGCGCCCTCCACGAGAGCCGGTGCGCCCAGGCAACTCCGGCCGCGCCCATTCTAGCGCGAAGTGCGGGATCGTCCACGAGCTTCACCAGCGCCGCCGCCGTCGCCGCGGGATCCTCCGGGGGAACGACCAGCGCGTGGTCCTCGTGGATGGCGTCCGCGACGCCCCCGGTCAGGGTGCAGACCAGCGGAACGCCGCACGCCGCGGCCTCCAGAAGAGAAATTCCGAAACCCTCCACCCACCCTTTTTCCGGAACCTCGCGGCCCGTCAGGGCGAAGACGTCGCCGAGGCGATAGTAGTCGGGTAGAAGGGCGTCCTCGACGGATCCCGTGAAGAGAACGCGATCCGCGACACCGCACGCCCGGGCCAGCGCCTTGAGATCCTGTTCGCGGGAACCATGGAGCGCCCATCCGCCCACGACGAGATAGCGCAGGTCGGGATGGCTCTCCTTCACAAGCGCCATCGCGCGGATCACGATGTCCTGCCCCTTGCGATCGACGAGGCCACCGACGGTGACGACCACCGGGCATCCGGCAAGCCCGTGGCGGGCAACGAGGTCCGCGTTCCGGGGACCAGGTCGATAGCGGTCCGGATCCACGCCGTTGCCGATCACGGTGAGGCGTTCGCGCGAGATTCCCAGGGCCGCAACGCGATCGGCCGTGAAGGCGCTGACGGGAAAGACGCGGTCGGCGCCCTTGAACGACGCTCTCAAGAGAGGGCCGTACCATCGCGACCGTGCCGGTCCGAGAATTTCGGCGCCGTGAGCGGCCAGCACGTAGCGCTGACCGCGCCGGCCCTTCAGCCAGGCGAGCGCCGGTCCCCAGCCGATCCAGGTATGCGCCAGCACGATATCGGCCGGAAAGGCCACGTGCGCGCGCTCCAATTCCCGGCAGGCAGACCACGGATCACGGACCAGTCCCCCGCGCCACGCGGTCTCGCGGCTCCAGGGCAAGTCGTCCGCAACCGGTGATACCGGCGCCAGGCCGGAAGCTCGGCGAACCAGCACACCGACCTCGATGCCCGCCGCGCGGAGCTCGTTGACCCAGGCCGCGGAATAGACGGCCATGCCCCCTGTTTCGGGCGGGTAATCGGAAGTGGCCACCAGGAGACGCATGCCACCATGGATGATGGCAAGCGTCCCGCTCTCCGTCCATCACGCATTTGCCGACGGCCCGGCTACCGGGTCTGCATTTTACGGGCGTTCTCGCGGCTGGTATCGTGCGGGCATGAGCGAATCTCCCGAGCTCCTCCGCGCCTACCTGAAGATCGCGCCGCTCTCCCGCGCGCTCATTCGTTCCCGCGAGCTGGAGCTCATCGCCGACCATGGACTTCAGGGGCGCCTCCTGGACCTCGGTCACGGCGACGGGCACTTTGCGGAGATCCTGGCGCGAGCGGGAGTTCGCATTGACGTCGCGATGGACATCTCGCCTGAAGAACTCCAGCGAGCGAGAGGAAAGACGGACGCGCACCTGGTCGTGGGCGACATGGAACGGCTCCCGTTCCGAAGGGGCGCCTTCGACGCCACCCTCTCGAACTGCGTGCTCGAACACGTCGTTGATATCGACAGCGCGTTCCGGGAAGCGGCGGCGATCCTGAAGCCCGGAGGCGTCTTTCTCACGACCGTCGTCACGGACCGCTACGAGCTCCTGCTCTTCTGGCCGCGGCTCCTCGGGCGAATCGGCCTGAGACCGCTCGCCCTCCGTTACCTCGCCTATCTCCAGGATCGCTTCGTGCATCGCCGCTACATCCCCGCGTCCTCGTGGGTCGCGTCGGCGACGGCGGCGGGATTCGAAGAGACGGGCCGACGCTACTACGCCGGCCCGCTTCGACAGATGCTCATGGACCTCGGGCTCCCGGGCATCCAGCTGGGCCGCATCTTCCGCTCCCTCATCGGCGTCGAGGTCATCTCGTTTCTCCGTTGGCCGGCGGCGCCGATCCGCCGGTGGTTGATGAGCGAGGATGCGGATAGCGACCCGCGGCGCTTCGCGAACGTCATGCTCTCCTTGCGGAAGCGCCGATAAGCCGCTCATACTCGGCAATCACGGCGTTGACGTGCACGGCCAGGTCGAAGCGCGCGCCAAGCTCCTTGAGCTTGGACGCGGCGTCGGGTGGGTGCAAGAGGCGGCGGCGAATCACGTCCGCCCATGCCGCCGTGTCGTCGGGCAGCCACGGGTCGGTGACCCCTTCCAGGACCTCGGGAAGGCCCCCGACGTTTCTCGCCGCGACCGTGACCCCGGCCCGCAGGGCCTCGGCCGCGACCCGGCTGAATCCTTCGACGCGCGAGGGAACGACGATCAGCTGAAACCGGGAGAGGCTCCGCGCGATATCCGGAACCGGGCCGCTCATCCGGAACCTCACGCCGGCGGCCGTAAGCGCGGCGGCAAGCTCCCTGCCATCATCGGTGTTCTGGTCCCCGATAAAGTTCCACTCCACGTCCGGATCGCTCGCGGCCAGCGCGGCGGCGGCGGGAACCAGGTCGAGGTGTCCCTTTTCCGGGGTCATTCTCCCGATGACGGCAATGGCCCGGGTCCCGGGTGTCAACGGGTAGGGATCTTCCGCGGGTCGATGAGCACGAATCCCGTTGTAGATCACCTTGAGGGCCGGGTGGCCGGGAAACCGGGCCGCCGTGGCGCGCGAGTTGGCGATGATGAGATCGGGAATACGCTGGAGCACGGCATCCAGCTTGTCGGGCGCCGCAACGCGCGTGTGCCAGATGATCGGGCGGCCAACCCGGGCAAGACCGGCGGCGGCGATGCCGCGCGCGCCCGTCGTGTGAACGACGTCGCACTCGCGCGCGAGGTTGCGAAGCGCGACCGCGGCGGCCGGGATCGAAGTGGGGATGAGGACGCGATCGAAATCGCGAGCCAGGTTCCCCGGGCCGGGAATGGCGACCAGGGGGCGATGCCCGCGCGCAACGAGCCCGCCGGCAAGCTCCTCCAGCGCCAGCTCGCCGCCACCGACCGCCGTGGGAAAGTTCGCGACCAGGAGTGGTTTCATGCCGCGCGCCATCCAGGAACATTCCGTCCGATCATGGCGCCATCATACCGGCAGCGGCGGAAACGGACGCAGGGAACGTCGGTATCTTTTCTCTCAGGCCCCCGGATCGCGCCACGGCCTCCCGGAGGGCTCGGGCGGGTGTTCGCGGTAGAACCGCCGCGCCCGGCGAAAATCGTCGGCGTCCGTGGTGAGCTGGCGAATCTTGAGCCGGAACAGCCATCCCAGGCAGTTGAAGAGGATGCTGCCCCGGAGCGACGACTGGCCAAACCGACGATCCTCGAAGATGTAGGGGACCTCGCGGACGCGGTACCCCCGGCGGATCACGTGGTAGAGGATCTCGCCGACGATGGCCGGACCCTCGGCACGCAAGGTATCCAGCCCGATGTGTTCCAGGACTTCACGCCGGAAGACGCGGTAGCCGGCTGTGCAATCGTGCACGGGATATCCCATCACGGTGCGCGTCAGGAGGTTGGCGGCCTTCGTGATAAAGACGCGGCGCAGGGAACGGTTGAGTTCTCCGCCCCCCTTGACCAGGCGGGAGGCGAAGACGACGTCGACATCGCGAAGAGCGCGCAGGAGCACGGGTATCGTCCGGATCGGATGCGAGAAATCGGCGTCCATCTCGATGACGACCTGGGCTCCCATCTCGAGGCACTTCTTGAACCCGGCGATGCCCGCCGACCCGCGTCCGCGCGCCGTGGTTCTCAGGAGCAGGTGAACGTGGGGTGAAACCGCCTCGCGCTCGGCGACAAGACGAGCAGTGCCATCCGGCGAATTGTCATCGACCACGAGGACATGGATGCCCAGCTTCAATCCCAGGATCGCGTCGATGAGGAGAGGGATGTTCTCGGACTCGTTCCAGGTCGGCACCATCACGAAGACGGGACTGGGCACCCCGGGCATGCCGGCAGGGGAGTCCGTGGCGATCGTCATCGGGGTTCCGTCATCGACGGCCCGTCATGAACGGGTCGAGACGACAGGCCTCACCATCCGGGCCTGGACCCGCTCGGCGACGGCGGACGGCGCGAGGACGTTCATGCACCCCGGCCACAAGCCGCATCGCGGGTTGTAGCATGGACCTCCCTCGCCCCGCATCGCTTCCCCCAGCCCGAACCACTCGATCTCGCTGTCGACGGTCGAGCAGAAGAGGCCAATGACGGGCCGCCCGAGAGCGAGCGCCACGTGCATGCCCAGCGAGTCCGCGGAGACGACGCAGGACGCCGTCGCGAGGAAGCGCGCAAACTCGATGACGGGAGCCGGGGGAAGAGCGCGAGCGCCTGTCCGCTCTGCGCAACGGCCCAGCATTTCCCGCTCGGCCTCTCCTCCCACGAAGACGGGATCCACGCCGCGCGCCTGGAGCAACCGTGCCAGGCCCGCCCAATTTTCCTCGGGCCATGCCTTGGTCGGCCACCGCGTGCCGCAACCGACGTTCAAGGCCACGATCGGCTTCGAGGAGGGTGGTTGACTCGCGGCTGCGCTACCGGGTGGCAGGGCCAGGGCGTAGGGTTCACCCCGGTAATCCCATCCGCACATCGCGAAGAGCATGGCCGGAACCGTCACCGTGTTCCCATGAAACTTCAGCTCGTCGTCCATGCCCAGCCGCAGCGCGTAGGCGCTCCGGTCGTCGAAGATCTCCAGGCGACCGGTCGGCGTCGTCGTGAACCCCCGGCGATCCTCGCTCCTCGCCAGCGAGGCCAACGCGCGGGCGGCCGGGTCCTTGTCCAGGGAGAGCACGAGGTCGAATTGCTCGGTGGCGACGATCAGCGGACCGCCGGCGTCGTGCACGACCAGGCGATCAATCCCTGGCGCCAGAGAGAGGATCTCGCGGGAAGCCGCGTCGCAGATCCAGGTAACCTCGGAGAATCCCTCGCGCCTCAAGCGGGACAGGACGGGCGTCGTCCTTAAAGCGTCACCCGGGGCGCCGAATTTGATGACCAGGGCGCGGCGGCCGAGGGGGATGAATTCATCGCAGGCCCAGCAGACCTTCTTCTTGATGCAGGGCAGGTCGCCACGGTAGTGGGCGCAATCGCTTCGCGGACGGCACGACAGCGATTCAGCGGGCGGCAGGGATTCTGGCATAGATGCGGACGGAGGGCAGGATAGCAGAAGACCAGGCAAGGGTGAACAAGGTCGAGTCCGCGACGACCGGATCGACGTAGAGCCTCGCCGCGTGAATGCCGATCGTGTACTCGTCTCGGATGACGAAGTCCCCCGGGTGCCACGCAGAGAGATCGGTCGTGGCCGAATATCCCATGGCCTTGCGGCCCGTGTAGTACCAGACGGCGGTCGGCTTTCGCGCCAGGATCGTGGATTCCGCCGGGGCATGCTCCTTGATCCAGTCGACGGCCTCGTAGTAGGCCAGGTCCTCGGGCGCAGTTCGCGCGGTCAGCGTCAGCGCGCATCCGGCCACGAGGAGCGCGCCCCAGGCGACGACCAGGCGACGGCTTAGGAGCGGATCCGAGACCGCCGCGAAAATATAGCCGACGAGGGAAGGGAGCAGGAGGAAGAGGTAGCGGTCGGCATATACGGGATGCAGGAGGAACGTGGAGGACATCAGGACCACGAACAATTCCTCGGCGCCAAACCGATCACGCCGCCACCGACGCCAGAAACCCACCAGCACGACGAGGCCCAGGAATCCACCGGTAAGCGCCTTGAGGGCGCGGGGCCAACCGACGTTGGGAAGGTCGGCGACGAAGGGCGGAAGAAGCAGCTCCGGGAGTATGCGCCCCACGTAGCGCGAGGCATTGAGCGGAACGCGCTCTACCAGGAGAGACGCCAGATCCAGGGTGCCGGCCGCGGGGTCGTAGATGTCGCGCTGGAGAATGTGACCCCGGACGTAATCGCTGGAGTGAGCGGCTTGCCACGCCCACCAGGGGGACATGGCCGCCAGGATGATCCCGGCGGTGAAAAGCGCCTGGCGGAACCTGCGGCGTCCCACCAGGTGCAGGACCACCGCCACCGCCAGGGCAACACCCAGGCTCTTCGCGAGCCATGCCGCGGCAACCCCGAGTGGGAGGGCGAGATCAAGCTGCGACGCGCGACCCGGTTCGATGGCCGCGCGATCAGTCGTCGACGCGAGGCGGCACAACACGGCGTAGGAGAGACAGAGGAAGAGTCCCTCGGTCAAGACTGCTGTCCCGAAGATGCCGAAGAAAGGCGAGACCACGACCGGGAGCGCGCCCAGGATGCCGATCCGGGGATCGCGCCGGCGCGCCAGGATCGCGATCGCGACGACGGCCAGGAGACTCCAGGCGGACGCCCAGAGCCGCACGGCACCCAGGGCGGAAGCCGGGAGGTGCGCCACGGGAACGAGGAGCAGGGGGAAGAGCGGGGGGTATTGCGCCTGGATGGGCTCACCCGGAACGTTGATGGCGCGATAGGACCCCTGGCTGATCGATCGGGCCAGCGCAATGTAGGTTCCATCGTCCCCGCTCACCACGTAGCGTTGGCCGGCGAGAAAGGCGAAGAGGACGATCGAAGCGAGCGCGAGGAGGCGCTTCACTTCGCGAGGGTGATGAGAAACCGGTTCGCGAACCAGAACGAGCTCACGGGTTCGAGAAAGCGATCCAGCACCGGGAAATTCGAAAAAAGCGGGACATGGAACTCGAAGTAGAATCGCTTCGTGCGAAACCCCGCCCGCCGCAGGCGGCTCTCCGTGATCCCCGGCGTCGTCAGGCCGAAGTGATCGGGATCGACGTAATTCTGCCAGCTCGGCACGGGCTCATTCCTCATTCCCAGGAACCTCTTGAGGTGTTCCCCCGCCAATTCCCATCGGACGCGATCGAGGTTGGGCGTGTAGACGAGCCCGCGCCCGCCCGGTCTCATGACGCGATACATCTCGCGGAAGATGGACAGCTTGTCCCCGTCCTGCGTGTGCTCGATGAAATCCGCGTTGATGATGACGTCGAACGCTCCGTCGCGGAATGGCAGGCGGCGGGCGTCTCCGCACACGCGCGGCGTCGAGGGGCCGCCCAGCTCGGCAACGGCTTCCCGTCCATTCGCGAGCGCGTGCATGTCGAGATCGACGCCCACGGGGCGTCCGCCCGCGTGCGCCGCGTGAAACGAAAAGGTGCCATTGGCGCATCCGAGGTCGAGAATGCGTTCGCCCGGCTTCACCGCGGCCGCGGACATGACCCGCGAGACGCGATGCCTCGCCCAATCGTTGGCGGGCGCGTAATAGTGATCCTTGAGGTGCTGGAGAGTCTCGGGAAGTACGGTCACGCGGCCACGGCCATGATCGAGGGATCCGGCACGACGTCGACGGCCCGGACAAAGGGAACATGGGACGACAACGTGCGAGCCGCGGTGTCCGCGCTCGCGCGATCCGGATAGATGCCGAACACGGTCGGACCCGAACCACTCATCTGCACCTTGATCGCGCCGGTCTTCTCGACCTGAGCGATCAGGTCCAGGACAGCCGGGTAGAGCCGCGTGGTCACGGGCTGAAGATCGTTCGCCATGAACACCGCCGCGGAACGCAAATCTTCAACTGTCCGCGCCCCGCCCAGCACGGCGGACAGCGTGTTTCCCGGCGACTCGCCCGGCTCCGGCTCTGAATCCAGGCCGAGCGGCGCGGCATTCAGGGCTTGAAAGATCTCTCGCGTCGAGACGGAGAAGCCCGGGTTCGCCACGACGAGGTGAAGGGAGAGTCCGGGCACAAACGGGGTGATCCGCTCGCCTATCCCCCGGACGATGGCCGGGCGACCGTCCAGGCAGTAGGGAATGTCGGCGCCAAGCGCGAGCCCCAGCGCGGCCAGGTCCGGGCGTTCACCGCCCAGCAGTCGCAGGACGGCGGCGGCATCCGCGGAGCCACCGGCCAGGCCAGCCCCGACGGGAATCCTCTTCGCGATCGAGACCTGGACAGGGGGCAACGACGCTCCGGGGGGAACCAGCGCGGCGGCGGCACGCCAGGCCAGGTTGCTCGCGTCAACCGGGACGGATTCCGTTCCGCCCGTGACCGTGAGCGACCAGGATTCCGCGGGCCTGCAAGTGACATCGTCGGCGAGCTCCAACGACACGTTGACCATCTCCAGGTCATGGTAGCCGTCGGACCGTCGACCCCGGACCTTCAGGAGGAGGTTCAACTTGGCATGCGCTCGCACCGTCGCCACGATAGGGACGATAGCCGTAGTGGTGCGTCCGGTCTAGACTATCGGCTCGGCTGCCGGTCGGGAAATCCGGCCGTCGGAGCGAAATGGTGCCGGCCCCAGGAGTTGCAGGCTCGAGTCGGCACGAGAGGAGATCTCCTGGACGCCAACGCCACCCGCGCACAAAAAATCCTGAATCGCCTCAAGACCCTCCACCCGGACGCACGCTGCGCGCTCGATTTTCACGACGAATATGAACTGCTCGTGGCCGTCATCCTCTCCGCTCAGTGCACGGACAAGAAGGTCAACGCCGCGGTGCCTGCTCTCTTCGAACGCTTTCCGAGGCCGCGCGATCTCGCGACGGCCAGGCCCTCGGAGGTGGAGCCCTATATCCGCACCCTCGGCCTTTTCCGCTCCAAGGCGCGCCACATCATCGGCGCCGCAAAGGGCCTCCACGAGGGCGTGGAATGGTCGATTGCCGGTCTGACGCGCCTTCCAGGCGTCGGGAGGAAGACGGCCAATGTCGTATTGAGCGAGGCGAGAGGCATCCACGAGGGCATTGCCGTGGATACCCACTGCGGGCGCCTGGCCCGCAGGTTCGGCCTGACGCGATCGGATGATCCGAAACGGATTGAGAGGGACCTGATGGCGATCTATCCGCGGACGAATTGGGGCATGGTCACTCACCTCTTCATCGCCCACGGGCGTTCGACCTGCCCCGCCCGCTCGCCGCGGTGTTCGGACTGCGGCGTCAGAGACCTCTGTCCATCAGCGCAAATAGCCGCGGTGTCTGGCACCAAGCGAAGCAGGCGGGCCTGACACCGCATCCTCCCTCGACAACCCGGTCAAAAAAAGCGAAACTGACCCGCGATTATGCAGGAATTAAACGAGATTCTGGTCACCCTACCTGATGGAAGCGAGCGGCGCGTGGCGGCGGGATCTCCTGCTGGCGCCGTCCTGGCCGACGACGGATCGCTCCTGGCCGCCGCCGTCGACAACCTCGTCGTCAACCTCGATTACCCCCTGGTCCGCAGCGCCGCCGTCCGCCCGATCCGGTATCACAACCGGGAAGGAAACGAGCTTTACCGGCGCAGTCTTTCGTTCCTGCTGGTTACGGCCGCGCGCGTCGTGTTTCCAGCGTCCCGCATGGTGATCGGTCACTCCCTGGCCGGCGGCTACTATTTCGATCTCGTGGGTCCGGACCTCCTGGACGCGGCCTCCCTGGGCAAGCTCGAAGAGGAAATTCGCCGGCTCATTGCCGCCGACCTGCCGATCCTCCACAAGTACGTCTCGGTCCGTGAGGCAATCGCCATCTTCGGGCAGGCGGGCCGGGCCGACAAGGTCAAGCTCCTGAAGCGCAACTTCGATCACGAGATCGAATTGTACGAGCTGAATGGATTCCCGGAGATGCCCGTCGGCCCGCTGGCCCCGTCCACCGGTCGGCTCGGGCACTTCGAGCTGAAATCCTATCCTCCCGGGCTGGTCCTTCGCTTTCCCGACAAGCGGGACATCACCCGGATGCCGCCGGCCGCCGATCAGACGCGCCTCTTTGCCGTGTACCACGAGTCCAAGAAGTGGTCGCAGATCCTCAAGGTACAGAACGTGGGTGACATCAACGAGGTCGTGGCGCGGGGGAGATTCCACGAGTGCGTCCAGGTCGCCGAGGCTCTCCACGAGAAGAAGATCGCCTTCATCGCGGATCGCATCATGGCCAACGTCAGCCGGGCCCGGCTCATCTTCATCGCCGGCCCCAGCTCCAGTGGCAAGACGACCTTCGCCAAGAGGCTCAGCGTCCAGCTCCGCGTCAACGGCCTCCAGCCGCGCGCCATCGGCCTCGACGACTACTTCGTGGACCGCGACCTGACGCCCAAGGACGCCAAGGGCGACTTCGACTTTGAGCACCTCCATGCCCTGAACCTGGACCTCCTCAATGATCATCTCGTGCGCATCCTCGCCGGCGAGGACGTCGAGCTCCCGCGCTACGACTTCAAGACCGGGCGCAGTGTCATGAGCGGCCATCACCTGAAGCTCGGCCCGGACGACGTGCTGGTGGTGGAGGGAATCCACGGTCTGAACCCGTCGCTGACCTCGCGCATCACGGCTGACCAGAAGTTCCGCATCTACGTCTCGGCGCTCACGCAGTTGACCATCGACGATCACAACCGCATCCCGACCACGGACACCCGGCTCATCCGCCGCATCGTGCGCGACCACAAATACCGCGGATACAGCGCGCTCGACACGATCCGCCGCTGGCCGTCCGTCATCCGCGGCGAGGCCCGCAACATCTTTCCGTGGCAGGAACAGGCGGATGTCATCTTCAACACGGCGCTCCTCTACGAGCTTGCCGTCCTCAAGGCCTTCGCCCGCAGGTCGCTCGAGCAGGTCCCCCCGGACGAACCCGAGTTCGCCGAGGCCCGACGCATCCTCGAGTTCCTCCATCTCTTCGCCGAGGCCGACACGGCGGCTGTGCCGCCGACATCGATCATTCGCGAATTCTTCGGTGGCTCTTCCTTCGAGTACTAAACCCGGGGGTTCGCGACGCTGCGGTCGAGATCAGCCCCGGAAGTCGATGACCGGCCCCGACCAGCCGATCGCCTTCAACGCGCCGCGCATCTCTGCGTGCCGGCCCGCGCTGGCGACATAGACCGCGTCCACACGGCGCTCGTCGCCCGCCCACTCCGACGGGCGAACCACCGGACGACCCAGGAACCGGCGGCCCGGAGGGGGCGCATTGTCCAGGTAGACCACGATCGCCACGCCGCGTTCCTCGAGCATGCGCGAGCACTTCTGGCCCGTCAGCGCGGCGCCGAAGACGGCGACGCGCCGGAAGAGCCTGGCGGCGCCTGCCGCGCGCTCCATGGCCGCGGCTTCCCGGATCCGCATGAGCGTCCCGATGCCGGGCATGCCGCGCAGAAGACTGCGGTAATAGCGAAACGCGATGGGCGTCAACCATCCACCGCCATAGCGCCGGCTGATCCGGAAGTCTTCCGCCGGGTAGACGGTCTTCTGCAGGCGATCCGTCACGTTGACTCCGTGAAGGCGAAACGAGGCCAGCGTCTCGGGCAAGCGGTGCAGGCGAAAGCGACTGCCCGCCCGGATCCAGTAGTCGCAGTCGCAGAGGTTAATCGTGTCGTCGAACGGACCCACCGTATCGTAGAGCTCGCGGCGAAACCATGTCGCCATCGCCGGGATGCCGTTTCCGGACGTCACGGCCCTCTCCCGATCAAAATCACCCGTCGCGTACCGACCGATCACCGCTCCCTCGGCGTCGATGATCTCGGTCTCACCATACGCAAATGCGGCGGAGGGATGATGCTCGAAGAACTCGGCCACCGCGCTCGCGGCTCCCGGCGCCATGCGATCGTCCGCGCCGAGCCACCCCAGGATATTCCCGCTCGCCATCGCGATGCCCTTGTTCCACGCGTCGCAGGCGCCGCGGTCGGGACCACTGGCATAAACCACGCGGCCCGGAAATCGGGCGGCATAGTCCTCCAGGATCGTCAGTGTGCCGTCGGTCGAGCCTCCGTCCGCCAGGACGTGCTCCACGGGTGTGTCCTGCGCGAGGACGCTCTCGAGACACTCCTCGAGGTAGCGCGCTCCGTTGAAGACGGGCGTGACGACGCTGAGGGTCACCTGCCGCCCAGGATCTGCTTCATGACGGCGCCCGTGAGCGAGCGCTTGTTGGCCGCGACCTCCCGCGGAGTACCCCAAGCGACGAGCTCGCCGCCCTTGCCGCCGCTTCCGGGGCCGAGGTCGATGAGGGTATCGGCGTGCGCCATCACGTCGGGATGATGCTCGACGACGAGCACCGTGTCGCCGCGGTCGACCAGGCGATCCAGGACGGCGATCAGCACGCGCACATCCTCCAGGTGCAGTCCCGTCGTCGGCTCATCCAGGATGTAGAGCGTGGCGCCGCGCGAGGTCTTGCCCAGCTCGGCGGCCAGCTTGATGCGCTGGGCCTCGCCCCCCGAGAGCGTGGGCGCGCTCTGTCCCAGCTGGAGGTAGCCGAGGCCGACGTCGCAGAGCATCTCGAGCCACTTCCTGACCGGGGGAATCGCCGCGAAGAACTCGCGCGCCTCCTCCACCGGCATCTCCAGGATGTCCGCAATCGACTTGCCCTTGAAGCGAACCCCTAGCGTCTCGCGGTTGTAGCGCCGCCCGTTGCAGGCCTCGCAAGGGACGTAGACGTCCGGAAGGAAATGCATCTCCACCACCTTCACGCCGTCTCCCTGGCATTCCTCGCATCGCCCTCCCTTCACGTTGAAGCTGAACCGGCCGGGCTGGTATCCGCGCTCGCGCGCGTCGAGCGTCTGGGCGAAGAGGTCGCGGATGAACGTGAAGACGCCCGTGTAGGTCGCCGGGTTCGAGCGCGACGTGCGTCCGATCGGCGACTGGTCGATGCAGATGACCTTCTCGATCTTCTCCGCGCCCGTGAGCCGCCGGAACGGGCCCGGTGCCTCGCCGACCATCCCGAACTTCCTCAGGAGCGCCGGGTGCAGGGTATCCATCACGAGCGAGGACTTGCCGGACCCGCTGACGCCGGTGACACAGATGAGCTGGCCGAGCGGAAACTCGACGGTGACATCCTTCAGGTTATTGGTCCGGACCCCTTCCAGCCGTATCCGGCCCCGCTCCGGCCGCGGTGTCTCGTTGTGCTCGATCCGTCGCCGGCCCGAGAGCCAGGCGCCCGTCAGCGAGCTCTTGGAGGCGCGGATCTCGTCCGGCGTACCCTCGGCGGTGATGAGGCCTCCGTGACGACCGGCTCCCGGCCCCATGTCGATGACGTAGTCGGCCATCTCGATCGTCTCCCGGTCATGCTCGACGACGACGACGGTGTTGCCGAGATCGCGAAGGTCACGAAGCGTGCTTAGGAGCGCTTCCGTGTCGGCCGGGTGGAGCCCGATGGAGGGCTCGTCGAGGACATAGAGGACGCCGCGCAGGCGCGACCCGAGCTGGGTGGCCAGGCGGATCCGCTGGGCCTCGCCGCCCGAGAGCGTCGCCGCGTTCCGCTCCAGCGTGAGGTAGCCGAGGCCCACCTCCTTGAGAAACCCCAGCCTGGAACGTACCTCGTCGATCAACCGCTCGGCGATGCGCGCGCGGGAGGCGTCGAGCTTCAAGGCGTTCAGCCATTCGTCCACGTCGTCAATGGTGCGATGCGCGAGCTCGGGGAGGCGGACCTCGTTGACCCGGACCGCGCGCGACGTCGGGCGCAGCCGCTCGCCCTCGCAGGCCGTGCAGGGCTTCATCGACATGAAACCCTCGATCCACTCGCGGATGTACCCGGACGGCGTCTGCTTGTAGCGGCGCTCGAGGTTGGGCACGACGCCTTCGAAGTCCATCTTCAGCTTCGCGTTGAAGCGCTGGGACTTCCACTTCACCTCGAAAGTGCGATCGCGGTCCGAGTTCAGGATGAACTCGCGCACCGCCTTCGGGAGATCTTTCCAGGGCGTCGCGAGGCTGAACCCTTCCGCCTTCGCGAACGCCTCCAGGGCCTTGCCGTAGATCTTCGACTGCGGCTTCTCGCCCCACGGGATGAGCACTCCCTGCGTGATCGAGAGATCCGGATCACCGACGACCTTTCCGGGATCGACCGTGAAGTGAACGCCGAGCCCCGCGCAATCCTCGCAGGCGCCATGCGGCGAGTTGAACGAGAAATGCTTGGGATCAAGCGGCTCGATCCCGATGCCGCAATCCGGGCAGGCGGCCTTCTCGGAGAAGACGGCGCGGCGCTGCTTCGGGTCCGACGGCTCCGTTTCCAGCGCCACGAGTCCCCCGCCGATTCTCGCGGCCAGCTCCACGGCGTCCGTCATCCGCGCCCGATTCTCCTCGGAGGCCACGATCCGGTCGACGACGACATCGATGTCGTGCCGGAATGTTTTCGGCAATTCCTCGACATCCTCGATCGCGACAACCTTGCCGTCGACCTTGAGGCGGGTGAATCCCTGCCGCTTCAGGTCCGCGATCTCCTGCTTGAAGGTCCCCTTCTTCCCCTGCGCCACGGGCGCCAGGATGAAGGCCTTCTTGCCCGACGACTGGGCCAGGATCGCGTCGGCGATCCGTTCCGCCGGCATCGCCACGACCTCCCGATCACACCTGGGGCAATGCGCGACGCCGATGCGGGCCCAGAGGAGCCGCAGGTGATCGTGAATCTCGGTGACCGTTCCGACCGTCGACCGCGGGTTCCTCTGCGTGGTCCGCTGCTCGATCGCGATCGCGGGCGAGAGCCCCTCGATCGAATCGACATCGGCCTTATCCATCTGGCCGAGAAACTGCCGGGCGTAGGTGGAGAGCGACTCGACATAGCGCCGCTGTCCCTCGGCGTACAGCGTATCGAAGGCGAGCGAAGACTTCCCGGAGCCCGAGACTCCCGTGACGACCGTCAGAGCGTTGTGGGGGATGAAGACATTGATGTTACGGAGGTTGTGCGCGCGCGCGCCCTTGATGACGATCCCGCTGGAACCCGTTCCGGCCATGGCGAGCGATTCTATCACGCCGGGGGGCGTTCGACAGCAGGCCGGAAAAGTGCGAAGGCTACTCTTCCCCGCCGCCCCCGGCCGCACTCTCTTCCTGGGCCTTGGCGGAGAGAACGGTCACGTCCGAGACCTGGTCGCTCTCGTCGAGCTTGATGAGCCTGACGCCCTGCGTGTTGCGGCCGATCTCCTTGATGTCCGTGGCCTTCATCCGGATCACGATGCCGCCCTTGGTGGCGATGATGAGATCGTCGGTGTCAACGACCTCGCGGACGGAGACGACCTGGCCGTTACGCTCGGTGGTCTTGATGTTGATGATGCCCTTGCCGCCGCGGTTGGTGCGGCGGTACTCATCGAGAGCCGTTCGCTTGCCGTAGCCGTTGCCGCAGACAGCCAGGAGAGATGCGCCGGCGCGGACGATGACCATGCCCACGACCTCGTCGCCCTTCTCGAGCTCAATACCCTTCACGCCCGTGGCCGCGCGGCCCATCGAGCGCACCTTCGCCTCGGGGAACCGGATGGCCATGCCGTCCTTCGTGGCGAGGGCCACGTCGTTGGAGCCGTCGGTGAGGAGCGCCTGGATGACGTTGTCGCCCGGCTCGAGGTTGATGGCGATGATGCCGCCGGCCCGGGGATTGCCGTAGGCCGTGAGGTCCGACTTCTTGACGGTTCCGTTCTTCGTGGCCATCAGGATGAAGCGGCCCTCGTCGAACTTGTCGACCGGCACGAACGCCGCAATCTTGTCGTCGCCCGGCATCTGGATGAGATTGACGATCGCCTTGCCCTTGGCGCCGCGGCCCAGGGACGGGATGTCGTAGACCTTCAACCAGAAGCACTTGCCCTTCTCGGTGAAGAAGAGGAGGTAATTGTGCGTCGACGCGATGAGGATGTGCTCGACGAAATCCTCTTCCTTGGTGTCCATGCCCGAGAGACCGCGGCCGCCGCGGCGCTGGGACTTGTATCCCGAGAGCGGCAGGCGCTTGATGTAGCCGGAGTGGCTGATCATGATGACGACGTCTTCCTGCTTGATGAGATCCTCGGGCCGGAAGTCGCCGACGGCGGTGTCCACGATCTGCGTGCGCCGCTTGTCCGCGAACTTGTCCTTCAGCGCCTGGAGCTCGTCCTTGATGATGACGAGGATCTCCTTCTCGTGGGCGAGGATGAACTTCAGGCGCTCGATCTGCTTGAGGAGCTCCGCGAGCGCGCGTTCCTCCTCGATCCGCTCCAGGGACGTCAGCCGGTGGAGCCGGAGGTCCAGGATCGCCTTGGTCTGGGCGTCCGAGAACTTGAACTTGTCCATCAGGCGCTTGTGGGCGTCCTCGCGGTCCTTCGACTTCCGGATGATCGCGATGATCTCGTCGATGTGCGCGATCGCCTTGAGGAGCCCTTCCTTGATGTGAGCCTCGGCCTCGGCCTTTCGCAGCTGGAACTCGCTCCTGCGGCGGATCACGATCTTGCGGTGATCGATGTAGTGCTCGATGATCTCTCGGACGCCCATCACCTTCGGGCGGTTGGAGGTCAGCGCCAGCATGATGACGCCGAAGGTGTCGAGGAGCTGGGTGTGCTTCTGGAGCTTGTTGATGACGACCTGGGCCACGGCGTCGCGCTTCAGGTCGAAGACCACGCGCATGCCGTCGCGATCGGACTCGTCGCGGATATCGGAGATGCCCTCGATCTTCTTCTCCCTGACCAGCTCCGCGACCTTCATGAGGAGCGTGGCCTTGTTCACCTGGTACGGGAGCTCGGTGACGATGACGGCCATCCGGTTGTTCGTCTCCTCGACGCCCATCACGGCGCCGACCTGGAGCTTGCCGCGGCCATTGGTGTAGTAGTCGCGGATGCCCTCGCGCCCGAAGATGATGCCGCCCGTCGGGAAGTCGGGACCAGGCATGACCTGAAGCACGTCGTCCACCGTGGCCTCGGGGTTGTCGATCATGAGGTGGATGGCATCCACGACCTCGCCGAGGTTGTGCGGCGGCATGTTCGTGGCCATGCCCACGGCGATGCCCGTGGAGCCGTTCAGGAGGAGATTCGGGAGCTTGGCGGGTAGGACCGTCGGCTCCTCGTGCGATCCGTCGAAGTTCGGCGCGAACTTGACGGTCTCCTGCTCGATGTCCGCGAGGAGCTCGGAGGAGATCCTATCCATCCGGACCTCGGTGTAGCGGTATGCGGCAGCGGCGTCGCCGTCGACGGAGCCGAAGTTACCCTGGCCGTCGATGAGCGGGTAGCGGAGCGAGAAGCTCTGCACCATGCGCACGATCGAGTCGTAGACGGCGGAGTCGCCATGCGGGTGGAACTTGCCCAGCACTTCGCCGACGACGGTCGCCGACTTCTTGTAGCCCTTGTCGGCGGTCAGGCCGACCTCGTTCATCGCGTGGAGGATCCGGCGATGGACGGGCTTGAGGCCGTCGCGGACGTCGGGCAGGGCCCGGCCCACGATGACGGACATGGCGTAATCGAGGTAACACTCCTTGAGCTCGTCCTCGATGTAACTGGTTTCGACTGCTTCGCGATCGCCGTTCATGCTATACGTCCAGGTTCTTCACGTCGGCCGCATGGCGCTCGATGAACTCGCGCCGCGGTTCCACCACGTCGCCCATCAAGGTCGAGAAGAGCTTGTGCGCCTCGACCTCCTGGTCGATCGTGACCCTCAGGAGCACGCGCTTGGCGGGATCCATCGTGGTCTTCCAGAGTTGCTCGGGATTCATTTCTCCGAGGCCCTTGAAGCGGGTCACGCGGGCGCCCTGCCCGAGCCGCTTCACGTGGGCGTCCTTGTCCTCCTCGGAGAAGAGGTAGACCTCCTCCTTGCCCTTGGAGACGCGGTAGAGGGGGGGCTGGGCGATGTAGATATGCCCGCGCTCGATAAGGGCCTTCATCTGGCGGTAGAAGAAGGTCAGCAGGAGCGTGCGGATGTGCGCGCCGTCCACGTCCGCGTCCGTCATGATGATGA
>CAZJQD010000027.1:31161-49698 GCA_964548165.1 uncultured bacterium | reverse complement strand
GCCCTCCTTAGTTCCGGAAAGGAGAGGTGCCTCATGAAGGCTCTCGACAAAGTCATGGGTATGGTCAAGCACGACGCCGACCTTGCGCGAGCATCCGCACGCCCATCTGCAATCGGACTAGCGCCCAGCCACGGTCGGCTTGTTGCACTCCTCGAGCATGAACTCGAGCGAGCCAGCTACCGCCGCCTGCGCCTGGCGGTGCTTCGCGTCATCGGTCTAGCTGACCATGCACCGACTGCGGATGCATTTGATTGGCTTTACACGCGCCTGCTCGTCACGGCTCGCAAGGCTGCAACCTCGGATAACGGGCTCGCGCCTCTGGTTGACGACGCCGAGCGGGCTCTGTGCGGGGCACTGTCGACACAGGTTGATGCAGCTGTCGATGACGAGCGAGACCGCGGATTATGAAGCGCCGCTCCGATAGTCCCGAAGGTCGCGATCCCGATGGATATGATGACGAGCTCAAGGGTGCCGAGGCCGATCTTACGCCGTGCAGCGATGTCGCCACACGATTGGCGAAGATGTATGCTTGCAAAGCCCTCGGACCAGACGCCACACGGGTCCGTCGTGCGCTGGACGACTTCCACTCGGCTGCTGCCCGCGTGACGGTCATTTTCCAGCGCGCTACGGATGAGATCGCACTTGCACATCAGAAGCTCCGCGACGTTCTATCGCTCGAAGTTTCCATTGCAGAACAGACCGAGGAGATCCCAGAGTGAGGGAACCCATGGGGCATCCGCGAATTTCCGGCCTCTCGCATCGGCGCGACAGTTCCGGCCGAATTACCTATTTCACAGATACGAAGCTCGGGCCGCGCCCAGGCGTTAGGGTCGCGCGGACATGGAGTGGTCTTCCGCGAGAGGAGGCGGAAAAGCGGCACCGTGAACTGGTAACGGCGATTCGTGATCTGCTATTCCGTCGCAAGCATGGAATGCCGGCGGCGGAACCCGAGGTCTTGCTTAGAACATTCCGTTCGACTGCTGACGCCTATCTCACGGCACTGCGGGCAGCGAATCGTAAACCCGAGACGATCGCGCGATATGCACGTGATGTGGCTTGGGCACAACGATTTTTCGGAAATCGACCTATCCGCGATATTGCAACAGAGGATGCTGAAGCACTTCGCGTGTTCCTTCAAGAATCACATCTCGCGCACAGGTCTCAGCGCAATGTGGAACACACTACGTCCCAGGTTCTCGAATTCGCCGCGAATCGCGAATGGTGTTCTAAGAATCCATTTCCTAAACTGATGACGGTAATTTCCGCTCCCGTCACACGAAAAGATGCCACGTTTCGAAAACTTCACCCTCGAGCCGACGAACGCTTCCTCGCCGCTGTCGGCCTTGGCTGGCAATCAACCGTGCTCGCTGTCGCTCTTTATACCGGCGCGCGTGCAACTGCCGTCGCCTCCTTACGGCTAGAAGACGTTGATCTGACCCGAGGATTTATGCGGCTGGCGGGTGTGTTTGCGAAGACGATTCAAGGTCATCAGCGAGAAGACATCTGGCTACCGATTTCGCGCCATCTGCGTGGTCGCCTGGAGGTTCAATATAGATCCGCTCAAAGCCAGGGATCGCCATGGCTATTCCCTTGCGAATCCAGAGGCCGCAAGACAGCATCGGGTCACATTGCTGCAGGACATCTGTCACGAATTGCGCTCCGTGCTGCGCGCGCGCTAGGCTACAGCGGCGCTAATTTTCACTCACTTCGCGCAATCATGATGGAGCGTCTGCGCACATCCAATCTGGCACGGCATATCGATGATGCGCACCGCGACGCGCGCGAGATTGCTGGTCACAAGTCCCATGAGGCAGCGAAGTCTTACTATCACGTCAATACCGAACTTCTCGCGCGCATCGTTGCGGCGATGGATGATTGGCTCGATGAGCAGTTCAAGTCCGCGGATGGCATCATCGACTTGCGGGATAGGCTCGCATGACCGCGAGGAGGTCACGCTACGGGTACCTTACGGGTACCAGCGGATTCGACCGCAACGACGCGGAAAAATCACCCTTCAGATTTCTTGAGTTCCGTATTCATCCCGTGGAGGCGAGGGGATTTGAACCCCTGACCCCCACAATGCCATTGTGGTGCTCTTCCAGCTGAGCTACGCCCCCGGGATGAACGGGTTGGTCCAGGATGCGCGAGTGAACCGCGCGGCCCATCATCGACATGCGGCGATGGACGCCTGAAACGCCCGAGGAGTGTCGGACAGAATCGTTCTTGTGTCAAGGCACAGCTCCTTTATGCTCGCTTTCGTATGGCACACGGACCGGTCATCCACACCGGGGGGAACGGCGGGCTCCCGCCGGAGAAACTCGAGATCCTCAGGGAGCTCGAAGAGGCTTTCGGCGGCAACCGGGAGGCCATATCCATCTATCTTTCGCAGTTTGGCTGGTCGAAGGTCGTGGCGCCGAACATCCGGCTGGTGAAGCGCGAGATGGCCGAAAAGGCTGCCCAGGTGGAACTGAGCGCGACCTTCACGGGCCGCCTGGCCGCCGGCCAGAAGGCTCCCGTCATCCACGCCGCCCACGCGAAATCGACCACGAGCGACGCCGAGGGTGCCGAGAAGCAGGAACGCAGTCCCTACTACGAGGTGGAGGTCACGTGCCCGTTCTGCGTGACCCGCTTCATGGCCTCGGCCATGCGCTCCAAGTCCCTGGTCATCAGCTATACGTATCGCAACTTCGACTATCCCCTCCTGGTGCCCGAGTCGACCCAGGCCATGGCCGGCTATCACCTCGAGGATCCGCTCCAGCGCGCCGTGATCGTCTGCCCGAAGTGCCTCTACGCCAGCTCCAGCCTCAGCAACTTCAGCACCGAATCGGCGGTCTCGGGCGCCCGGAGCATCATCGTCCGCCTCCCCGAGCGAAAGCTCCGCCAGGTCGGCGTGACCCTGGCCGCGGCCACGGACGAACGTCGCGCGCTCTGCGGATCGATCCTCGCCGGCGGCGATCCGAACATGCCCGGGCTCGCCTTCCAGAAGGACGTCCGCAATCCCGACGAACTGATCACGTCCTTTCGCCTGGCCGCCCTCTGCGAATCCACGCTCGGGGAATACGACGTGCACCAGAACTTCAAGGCGTGCGAATCCATGCTGGCCGCGGCGAAGATCGCCTGGGAGCACAAGCGACCGGATGAAGAGCGGCGTTTCCTCCAGGAGGCTCTCCAGCACGTCGACCGGTGCTACCAGCAGGGCTCCGCCACGGCGCTCCCGGTCTACATCCTCGGCGTCCTCCACTGGCACCTGGACAACCCGACGCAGGCGCGGACCTGGATCGGCCAGATCCTCGTCGACCGCGGCAAGCTCGGCAACGCCTCCAAGTTCAAGCGCTACGCGGAGGCCCTCAACGAGCAGATCAAGGCAAAGACGCGGAGCGGCGAAGCGTAGCTCGCGGAGAACGCGGCGGTCTAGACCGGAGTCAGTACCGCATTCCCGCCGTGAGCGCGAAGGTCTGGCCGTCGTCCGTGTTGCGGCCCTCAAGGCTCTTCGCGTAGGACACGCCGAAGAGGAAGCTCTTGTAATCGTACGTGACGGCGCCGCCGACGACGCGACGTATCTGGCGCACCGCCGGGAGACCCGACTGCGCGAGAGCGGCGTTGAAGGACGCGGAGTTCAGGTCGAGGCCGCCGTTGGAGTAGGTGACGTCGTAAAAGGCGCGCGGCGTGAAGTCGGTCAGCCCGAAGGGCGATCGCCACCCGAGCTCGGCGCCGGCCGTCATCTCGTTGTCCGGGATTCCCAGCCGCCACCGGTATCCCGCCACGATCTCGCCGTACAATCCATTCTCCGCACGGGAGGACAGGCCGCCTTCGAGGAAGAGGTCCGTCTGCCCCGCTGTGGGAGAATTCAAGAGGAGCGCGTTGTGGTTGCCGGGAGCCTTGAATCCGACGGCCAGCGCCACGTCGAGGCCGGCGGTTTGAAACAGGTGACGGTAGCGGGCGGTGATGTCGCCCACGCCTTCCTGCTCGGGCTGACGCACGCCGTTCCAGGTCATGGCGTCCGAGAGGATGTAGGGGACGTGGATGGAGACGGCGGAGAGGTCCGACAAGCCGTACTCGTGGTAGAGAGCGCCGCCGTGCATCCGGAGATCCTGGGACCCGGCAAACGGGGGGATCGTGTTGAAGGCGACACGCCCCTTGCCGACGTAGTATCCGTCCGCCTCCATCCAGGAGTAGGTGAGGGCCGTGTAGGTCCGGCCGGTTCCCGGCACCGTGGTGAGCGCGCGCGCGTAGGGGCTGGCGACGTGGAGACCCGCGGCATCGACGCGCGCCCCGGTGCCCCCCGTGCCCGCGAGGAGCGCCGTGCCGACGAGGAGCGCGCCCAGTAACCGGTTTCGCATGATGACCTCCCGCGCCCGACCCCTGGCGGCCCGCCAACGCGCGCGAAGTATAGGTGCGTCGATGCCCGGACGCAACGGGACACGAATAATGCCCACGGCCGCGTTGAAAGACCGGACCGTGTCTCCTTATACTTCAAGCATGCGGGGGTGTGAAATTCCGGGAGGGAACGCGCGGACGATACCCGGCGGTGAGTGCCGGTGACGTTCGGCCGGCGCCCGGCGCCGCGGTCCCCGCTCGCGCCCGGTATGCTGGGCGCGACCGCGCTCCTGTTGTCCGCCCTGGTCGCTCTCCCCTTCACCGGGTCCAGTTCCGCCGCCGAGACCTCGCCGCCGCCGATCGGACCCATCGATCATCCCATCCGCGTCGGCGTCTATGACAACGCCCCCAAGATCTTTCTCTCCGCCGCCGACAGCCGCGCGGCCGGGATCTTCGGCGACATCCTCGAGCACATTGCCGAGCGAGAGGGGTGGCAGTTGGAGCCGGTGCCCGGGTCCTGGAACGAGTGCCTCGCGCGGCTCGAGAGCGGGCAGATCGAGATCATGGTCGACGTCGCCTGGTCGGAGGAGCGCGCCCGGAAGTACGACTTTCACCAGGAACCCGTGCTCTCGAACTGGGGGCGCGTCTACGCAGGGACCGGCGTCAAGATCGAGTCCCTGCTGGACCTGACGGGCCGGCGCATCGCCGTCATGGACGGGAGCATCCACACGACGGGAGCGGAGGGCATCGTCGAACTGGCCCATCGATTCGCCATCCCCTGCACCTTCATCACGGTCCCCGACTACCACGAGGTCTTCCGCATGGTGGAGCGGGGCGAGGCGGAGGCCGGCGTCGTCAACCGCGTCTTTGGCGAGCTCTACGCGCGCGATTCCGCGGTGAAGCCGACGCCCATCATCTTCAACCCGAACAACCTCTTCTTCGCCTTCCCCAAGGGTTCCCGCCTGGGCAGTCACCTCGGGGAGCGCATCGACGCGAACCTGCGGGCGCTGAAGGCCGATGACAACTCCGCCTACTACCAGGCCCTGGAACAGAATCTCGGCGGCGGCATGGTCCGCCGCGTCGCGGTCCTGCCGGACTGGCTCTACGGCCTCCTTGGCGCGCTCATCGCGATCGTCGTCGTCGTGATCGCCTTCAACGTCATTCTCAAGCAGCGCGTCGATCGCGCCACCGCGCTCCTGGGGGAATCCGAGCGGAAGTACCGCGCTATCTTCGCGGGCGCCCCGATCGGCATCTTCCAATCGACCTTCGACGGCCAGTTTCTCGACGTCAACCCGGCCCTGGCGCGCCTCTTCGGCTACGACTCGCCCCGCAGGATGCTCACGGCCGTCGGGAGCATCTCCCAGCAGCTCTTCCGGCAGGAGGGACAGCGCGAGCGGATCGTCGCGATGGCCCGGGAGGCTCGCGACTACGTGCGGACCGAGGTGGAGTACGTGCGCCGCGACGGGCTCACATTCCTCGCGAACCTCTACATCAGGGCGCGGCGCGACGAGGGCGGGGAGGCGCTCTTCCTGGAGGGATTCGTCGAGGACATCACGGAGCGCAAGGCGGCGGAGAACGCGATCCGGACGATGAACATCGAGCTGGAGGAGCGGGTGGCGCGGCGCACGGCCGAGCTGCGGATCGCCAAGGAGCAGGCGGAGTCGGCCGACCAGCTGAAGTCCGCGTTCCTGGCGACGATGTCGCACGAATTGCGAACTCCCCTCAACTCCATCATCGGCTTCACGGGCCTCCTGTTGCAGGAACTCCCGGGCGCCATCAATGCCGAGCAGCGCAAGCAGCTGATGATGGTGCAGAACAGCTCGCGACACCTCCTGGCGCTCATCAACGACGTCCTCGACATCTCGAAGATCGAGGCGGGCCAGATGAAGATCCTGAAGGAATCCTTCAACCTGCGCTCCGCGCTCGAGCGCGTCGCCGGCGCCATGATCCCGATCGCCGAGAAGAAAGGCCTGGCCTGCTCCCTGACCATCGGCGACGGGGTGGGCGTCATCGAGGGCGACAAGCGGCGGATCGAGCAGATCGTGATGAACTTCCTCTCCAACGCCATCAAGTTCACCGAGACGGGGCGCGTCGCTATCCGGGCCTCGCGCGACGGCGAGTCCATCGCCATCGCGGTCAGCGACACGGGGATCGGGATCAGGCCCGAGGATCGGGAGACGCTCTTCAAGCCCTTTCAGCAGGTGGACAGCGGCCTGACGCGCCGCTACGAGGGGACCGGTCTCGGCCTCTCGATCTGCCGGAAGCTGGTGGACCTCATGGGAGGAACGATCAGCGTCGAGAGCGCGCCCGGAGAGGGAAGCACCTTCACCTTCACCCTTCCCGCGAAGGATGCGGGAACGGAGATCAGAGGAGAATCCGCATGAGCCGAAAGATCCTGGTGATCGAGGATAACGAGCAGAACATGTACCTCATGAAGTTCCTCCTGGAGAAGCACGGCCTCGAGGTGGAGACGGCCGAGACGGGGCGCCTGGGGGTCGAGAAGGCCAATGCCGATCCTCCCCTGGCCATCCTCCTCGACATCCAGCTCCCGGAGATGGACGGCTACGCCGTCGCCGGGGCCCTGCGCCGCAATCCCGCGCTCAAGGATGTCCCCATCATCGCGGTCACCTCCTATGCCATGCCGGGGGATCGCGAGCGGGTGCTCGACGCCGGGGCCACGGACTACATCGAGAAGCCGATCGATCCGGACACGTTCATGACGCGGATCGGAAAATACCTGCTGGGCGGCACCAGCCCGGCGCGGGGAGAATGAACGCCATGCAGACCATCCTGATCGTGGATGACAAGACGGAGAACCTCTACCTCCTGCAATCGCTCCTTCAGGGAAACGGCTACGCGGTGAAGACCGCGGCCCACGGCGCCGAGGCCCTCCACGTGGCCCGTAGCTGCCCCCCCGCCCTCTGCATCGCCGACATCCTGATGCCCGTCATGGACGGGTTCACGCTCTGCCGCGCCTGGCGCCGGGACGAGACGCTCAGGGCGATCCCGTTCCTCTTCTACACGGCCACGTACACGGACGAGAAGGACGAGCAATTCGCGCTCTCGCTGGGCGCCGACCGGTTCATCGTCAAGCCCGCGGAACCCCAGTTCATCCTCGACGCCGTCCGTTCCCTCCTCGAACCGGGATCGCGCCGCCCCCAGGCGACCGGCGAGCCGGCCAACGGGGATGCGGGGAAGCAGGACGTGGCGTTCCTCCAGGAATACAACCAGGTGCTCATCCGCAAGCTCGAGGACAAGCTCGAGGATCTCGAGCACGCCAACGCCGAGTTGCGCTCGCTCGATCTCATGAAGGACAACCTGCTTCGCAACGTCTCCCACGAATTCCGCACCCCGCTCTCGGTCGTGCTCGGCTACGTCGAGCTGATCGCCAGCGGGCGATCGGGGCCCATCACGGAACAGCAAGCGCAGAACTGCACGGCGATGCGCAACAACGTGGAGCGACTGCTCCACATGATCAACAACCTCATCTTCCTGGCCGATCCGAAGGCGCAGGAGAAGCACCGGCACGACGAGCTCCTGCCCATCATCCAGCTGACCGGCGCGCTCCGGGACGTCATCCAGCCGAAGGCCATGGAAAAGGGCGTCACGGTGACCTTCGAGGGGCCCGAGGCGAACGCCTGGGGCGACTACGCCGAGGTGCTCCAGGCGCTCTTCAACCTCCTGGATAACGCGGTGAAGTTCACGCCGAAGGGCGGCGTCGTCTCCGTCTCGTGGGGCGTGCTCGAAGACTGGCTCAGGATCGGCATCAAGGATTCAGGGGCCGGCATCGCGGCCGAGGAGCAACAGCGCATCTTCGAGCGCTTCTACCAGGTCGACCCCACCACGACGCGCCGTCACGGCGGGCTGGGCCTGGGCCTGAGCATCGCGCGGGAACTGGCCCTCAGGCGGAACTGGCGGATCGAGCTCGACAGCAAGCCCGGCGAGGGAAGCACGTTCACGCTGGTGCTCCCGCAGTCCGGCGAGAGCAAGGCCTGACGAGCGGCCCCGGCAGCGCGCTTAGCCCGGCTCATTCATAAATTCGCACCACAGAGATCGCAGAGGCCGCAGAGGAAGACAAAAGAGAAGAATCCTGACCAACGATCAACACGTCACCTTCTCCCACAGTTTGTAGCTGTGTTGGCATGGGATTGAATCGGCATTATCTTGATTCTTCGCCCGCGTATTGCCTTTCTCCGTGGTCTCTGTGGTCTCTGTGGTGGAAATTTGCCAATGTATAGGTTCAGCGGGGGGAAAGGACCGTGCGGGCGAGGATGGCGACCTTTCGCGCGGTCGTGAGGCGGGGGCGGCGCGACCAGACGTCGTAATCCTGCGCGCGGATCGCGTCGAGAATTCCGCGGTAGATGCGGTGCATGGCGCGCATGGTCCGGGCAGGGCCGGGACGAAGCCCGGTCTCCAGGGGGAGCGCAGACTCGTAGAGCGCCTCCGCGCGGTCCGCGAACTCCTTCAGGAGGGTCTTCACGGGGGGCGAGGGCGGACCGGCGGCGAGCACGCCTTCTGGCACGCCATGGCCGGTGAGCAACTCCATCGGCAGGTACACGCGACCCCGGTTCCAATCCTCGGGGATGTCGCGGAGGATATTGGTGAGCTGGAAGGCGTAGCCGATCGATTCCATGGCGCGCTTCATCGCCTCGTCCCGGTTCCCGAAGATTGGCAGCATCGCCATGCCGACGGTGACGGCGACCTTGCGGCAGTAGCCGAGCGTGTCGCCCCAGGTCGCGTATCGGGTCGGGCGGAGATCGTCCCGGCACCCGTCGACGAGAAGAAGAAGTTCCTCGCGCGGGACATCGAAGCGAGCGGCCGTGTCCGCCATCGCGACCAGGGGTGAATGGAACGGCCGCAACCCGGCGGCATCCAGGCAGGAGGAGGGATCGCCGCCGCCGAACGCGAGCGCGGAGGCGGCGCGCCAGGCCTCGATCCGCCCGGCGCGCTCCGCGATCGGTCTCTCTTCCTCGTCGACGAGATCGTCGGTGATGCGCGCGTAGGCGTAGAGCGCGTTCATGGCCCGCTTCTGTTCCGCGCCCAGAAAGATGAATCCCCACGCGAAGTTGCGGCCCTCGCGCCGCGTGATGGCGTCGCAGTCGCGGTAGGCGGCGGCGAGCGAGGGGGAAGCGGGCGGAGGACTGGACACGGCGGGGACCGGCGCGATAATAGCGGCGTGCGGTCGTGCCCGTCCATCGGGGCGCGCGGCCGCCATTCCACCCGGCTCCACGCCGGCGACACGAGGGAACGGATCATGGCCTACATCCTGGTGGTTGACGACGAGCAGAGCATCCGGTTGCTCTACCAGGAGGAGCTCCAGGACGAGGGGCACCAGGTGGAGCTCGCCTCCTCGGGCGAGGAGGCCCTCGAGCGCATCAAGGCTCGCCGCCCCGACCTCGTGACGCTGGATATCAAGATGGGCGGCATGGACGGCCTGGAGACCCTGGCGCGGATCCGCGAGTTCGACCTCGAGCTTCCCATCGTCCTCTGCACCGCCTTTGGCAACTACCGGCAGGACTTCGGCACGTGGGGTTCGGATGTCTACGTCACCAAGTCCGCCGACACCGAGGAGCTCAAGCGCGAAGTCCGCCGCCTGCTATCCGAGCGCGGCCGGAAATAGCAATTCTCCTTGTCGATATTTTACGACCGTCCCGGCAACGCCGGGCCAGCCGTCGAGGGGGGCGCGCGAAAGGCTCCCCCCTCGAACTCCCCCCATCGCTTTCAGCTTTAATCATGACGCAACTGGGTAGTTCCATCCCTTGTCTCTCCTGAGGCGAGACCCGGTCACGGGGCGATGGACGATCTTCGTGCCAGAGCGGCCGATCGCGGAGATCCGGGCGAGGCGCGGGGACGAGAGCCACGGCACCTTTCACAGCTTCTGCCCGTTCTGCCCCGGCAACGAATCGAAGACGCCTCACGAGGTCTATGCCTCCCGACCCGAGGGTTCTCCCGCCGACTCGTCGCGGTGGCGCGTGCGCGTCGTCCCGAACAAGTTCCCCGTGCTCGATCCCTCGCTCTCCCCGTCGCCGGCCACGGACGGCATCTACGACAAGATGGGCGGCTACGGCGTCCACGAGGTCGTGATCGAGACGCCCGATCACAGCGCCGACTTCTCGTCCCTGCCCTCCGAGCATGCCGCGGAGGTCGTGATGGCCTGGCACCGGCGCATCCGGGCAATCGGCGCCGATCCCCGCGTGAAGTCCGTGCTGCTCTTTCGCAATCGTGGCGCGGAGGCCGGGGCGTCCCTGGCGCATCCTCACACGCAGATCATCGCGCTCCCGATCGTCCCCAAGCTCGTCATGGAGGAGATCCAGTGGGCGCGGCGGTACTACGAGTGGAAGGAGCGTTGCGTCTTCTGCGACATGATGCACGACGAGCGGACGCAGGGTGTCAGGGTCATCCGGGAGACGCCGCACTTCCTCGCCTTCGCGCCGTACGCGTCCCGGTTCGCCTACGAGACCTGGATCGTCCCCCGCCGCCACCGGGCCCATTTTCGCGACGCGACGGACGGCGAACTGAAGGAACTGGCCATGCTCCTCCGGGACGTCACCCGCCGCATCGCGGTCGCCCTGGAGGATCCCCCGTATAACCTGCTCCTGCACACGGCGCCCTGTCCCGAGGGAGACTCGCCTCATTACCACTGGCACCTGGAGATCATGCCGCGACTGACTCGCGTGGCGGGCTTCGAATGGGGGACGGGTTTCTACGTCAATCCCATCATGCCCGAGGATGCGGCGAGGTCGCTGGTGGATGCGGCAAGGGCGTAACCAGGCGAGGTTTCACGAGGTCTTCCTCCGGCCTGAAAACGCCCGCATAGGACCTTCGGTCTCCCCTAGGAATCATGCTCTGCCCGGGTTATCTGCTCGTCCTGGGACGTTACGAAAAAATGAGGTGGCGAGCAGGGATGGTTGCCGTAAGATGACCATATCCAACCGCTCGCGGAGGTTTGTCATGAGGGGACTACGTGGTATGAGACCGATGTTCAAGGGAATCCGGATCGCCTGCACCGGCGTCGCCGTGCTGATCGTTGCCATCGCCGCGCTCACCGGGACCGCGTGCCAGGGTCCCCTGCAGACGACGGCCCTCAACAGGGACGTCCCCGAGACCGCGAGTCCTGACTGGGCGAAACTGCGAACCCTGGTGGAGCGGTACAACGGCAGTCGTGGCGGGCTCGACGAGCGCATGTCCTTGGCAATCCAGAGCGACTTCACCCGCCTGTACGACGGTCATGCCAATGACCGCATCGGCGACGAGGCCCTCTATTACAGCGGTCGCATCTCCTACGATCTTCGCGACTATCACACGGCCCGCACGACGTTCATCAAGCACAAGGAGCAGTTCCGCCGGTCCGAGTTCGCCTCGACGATCGTCGCTCTCGAGGCCGAGATGGACCGCAACGAGGTGGCTTATCGCCGCTGGCTCGAGGAGTCCCGCGGCTCTTCGAACTCGCGCTAGGCCCTTCTCCGGGCCGCTAAGCAGCTTCTCATGCTGATGCCCGGGGTCACCGCATCATCCTTCCCTCTCCCCTGCCGCGTCCTGGGCGAAGCGATCGCGGGACATGACGGCCCGTTTCTCGATCTTCCCGGCGGCGGCTTCCTCAGCTATGCCGAGGTTCGGGAACGCGCCGGACGGCTGGCGGCCTTCTGCCGGGCGCGCGGCGTGCACCGCGGTGACACGGTGGGCGTGGCGATGTCGAACACGGCCTCCGCGGCGGAGGTCTGGTTCGGGCTCCTGAGGGAGGGCATCGCCGTCGTCCCCCTGAACCCGATGCTGGGCGAGGAGGAGATCGCCTACATCCTCCGCATGGCCGAGACCAAGATGATCATCGCCGACGGCCCGATGGGCGCGAAGGCGGCGCGCTGGGCCGAGGACAGCGGATCGCGCCTCGAGGCCATACCCGCCGAAGACCGCCCGTGGGACGGCTATGATCCGGCCGCGCCACAGTACGTGGATCCCGAGGACATCGGCGTCATCTTCTTCACGTCCGGCACCACGGGCCGCCCCAAGGGCGCCATGCTCTCGCACCGCGCGCTCATCGCCAACGCTCATGGTTGCGCGATCACGTACGGGCTCGACGCAAGCGCATCCTTCGCCTGCCCGATCCCGATCTTCCATGCCTTCGCGGCCACGGTCTGCCTCTTCCTCCCTGCGCTCCTCGGCAGCCGCACGTGGCTCCATTCCCCGCTCGACCTCAAGGGCTTTGCCGGCGGCCTGCCGACGATGCCGGGACGGCGCATCCTCGTGACCGTCCCCAGCATCCTCGAGGCGCTCCTGGCGCTGAGCGGCGGGCGCGTCGAGAACGTGGACTTCATCGTCTCGGGCGGCGCCGCCCTCCTGGAGGACCTGCGCCGGCGAACCACCGAGGCGACGGGACGTCCCGTGTACGAGGGATACGGGACCACGGAGTGCGGACCGGTCATCACGTCGCAGGCGCCGGCCCAGGGCAACCGGGACGGCAGCGTGGGCGGCCCCATTGCCGGCGTCGAGGTGGAGATCCGATCGAGCGACGGCAACGCGATGCCGGACGGCGAGATCGGCGAGATCGTCGTGCGAACGCCCGGCCTGATGTCGGGATACTACGACCTCGCCACGGTCACCAAGTCGACGATCAAGGGCGGGTGGTTCCACACCTCCGATCTCGGCTACCGCACCGCGACGGGCGATCTCTACATCGTCGATCGCATCACCGACGCCATCACGGTGAAGGGCATCACGGTCCTGCCGCAGACGGTCGAGACCGTCTTGAACCGCCACCCCGCGGTGCTGGAGTCGGCCATCGTGGGCATCCCGGACGGCGCGGGCGGCGAGGTTCCGTGGGCCTTCGTCTGCCCGAAGCCCGGCGCTCCCCTGCCCGAGCCGGCGGAATTGACGCGGTTCTGCCGCGAGCGGATGCCGATCTTCGCCGTGCCGCGCGGCATCGAGTTCCGCGACAACCTCCCCAAGACCATCACGGGAAAGATCCTCAAGCGCACCCTCCGCCAGAAGTGGCTGTAATTGTCCCTATTCACGACCGTCCCAGCTCCCCTCACGACTGCCCCGGCAAAGCCGGAACAGTCGCATGGCCGGACCAGTCGCCGATAGTGGCGCCGTCACAGGCGCGCCTGTCCCCCCATCGCTATCGACCCGATATCGCCGCATCACGGCCATGACCCGGCACGTCGTCGAAAAGATCGTCGCGGGCGGCATTGGGCTCCTGAGAACGGACGAGGGGGTGGTCTTCGCGCGGGCCGTTTTGCCCGGCGAGCTCATCGAGCTGGGTCCCCTGACGCGGCGACGCGGCACGCTCTGGGCAGACGCGCCGACGATCCTCGAACCCAGCCCCGAACGCGTGACGCCGGCCTGTCGCTACTTTCCGACCTGCGGCGGTTGCGACTTTCAGCATGCTTCGCGCGCGGCGGAACTATCGGCCAAGCTGGCCGCGACCGCCGACACCCTGCGCCGGATCTCCGGCCGCGACGTCGCCGCTCGCTGGGCCGACGGGATCGAGACGCTACCGCCGCTCGGGTACCGCAACACCATCCGCATCCAGGGCGGCGCGGGATGGCTCGGCTATTGCGAGAAGCACTCGCATTCCATCGTCGACATCGAGGACTGCCCGCTGGGACAGCCGCCCATCCGCGAGGGCATCCGGGCGGCGCGCGCGGCGGCGGCGCGGGAGAAGGTCAAGAGCGCGACGCTCCGGTGCGGCAAGGACGAGGAGCTCGTCATGATCCTGACGAGCCACGGGCGCACCCGGATGACCGGCGGGCCCCTCCACATCGAGCTGGCGGGACGAAGCTACCGGGTGGACCCGCGCGCGTTCTTCCAGGTCAACACGGCCGCCGCCGGGCTCATCGTCCGCGATCTCCGCGCCGATCTCGTTCCCGGGCCGCGGCTCCTCGATCTCTTCGCCGGGGTCGGCGCCTTCGCGATCGCCCTCGCCGATCGCTTTGATCAAGTCTCGGGCTGGGAGATTGCGCGCGAGGCCGTCGACGATTTCCGTTTCAACGCGTCCGGCCTTGCCAACGTGGACATGGCTACCTGGGACGCCGCGCAAGGGCTCAAGGTTCCCCTCGCACCGACCGATGTGGTGATCGTGGATCCGCCCCGCACGGGGCTGCCGGATCGCCTGCGTTCCTCGCTGACCGACGAGGGGAACGCGCGACCGCGGCAACTGGCCTATGTTTCCTGCGACCCCGCCACCTTCGCGCGCGACCTGGCGGCGTTGGCCGGATGCTGGAGACTCTCCGGACCGGTGCGGCTCTACGACATGTTCTCCCGGACCGCGCACGTCGAGCTGATGGCGATCCTGGAGCCCCAGAGGTGATCGGCACGTGGCTCTTGAAGACGAAACGGCGGCCATCCTCGCCTTCCTGATCGCGGTCCTGGCCCTCCTGGCCGGCTTTGTCCTCTTCGTGCCTCCCGCGGAGGCGGAACGACCCTTTCGCACCGACGAGCCGTACACGGTCGGCCAATACCAGTGGGAGACCTCAGGCGGGATCGCGATCGGATCCGGGTCCTGGGAGGGCGTCGCGGGACGGTCGCAGGCCGATTTCGAGCTGGCCGTCGACTACGGCATCACTCCGACCATGGAGGTCGGCGCGGAGGCGGTCATGTTCCGCGTCAACGACCCGGGCGCTGACGGCTTCGGCCGCCTCGACGCTCACTTCAAGCACCGGTTCACGGAGGCCACCCCGGAGTGGCCGGACATGGGTTACGACGTCCGCCTGCGAATTCCGAGCGGGCGCCGCGTCGATCCCCTGGGCGATGGCAAGCCCGAGCTCGGCGTGGCCTACCTCCTGGGATGGCGAGGCGATCGATGGACCACGACGGCCCGCCTCGGCCTCGTCCAGACGGTCTCGGATCGGTTGGACAATCGCTGGGAGTTCGGGCTCGCCGGACGCTATCTCATCGCCCCCAGCGTCAAGCTGCTCGGGGAGTTCTGGTACGACACGAACGAGAAGCCGAGGCAGAGCAGTCGGATGGAGTTCAGCGCCGGCATGGCTTATCTCACCTCGCGCAATTTCACCCTGGACCTGATGCTGACCGCCGGCACGACCGACGCGGTCCCCGACGTCGGCGTCCGCGCCGGAATCACCTCCCGGTTGTAGCCTGGTTTACTCTTGAATTCGCACCACAGAGATCACGGAGACCTCTGAGGAAGGCCACGGCTTGAATCGGCATTATCTTGAATCTTAGCCCCCGTATTGGCCTTCTCTGTGTCCTCAGTGTTCTCCGTGGTGGAAATGCGCGAATGATTGGGGTTAGCGCCGGGCTCCTCGCAGCAGGGGACGTATCTCCCTGCAACGCTCGTCTTTGAGTGACGGTGGCTTTCTGCTAGGCTTCACGCGATGATCGGGGAGTCCCACACGCCGTCAGAATCCGCCGCCACAAGCGGTGCTTCCTCAGCGGGGGCGCCTGATCCCTTTGCCCAGCCTGGCTCCTCGGCTCGTACCGCCGGCGGAACACGCTCGTTCTCGCTTCGGCTCTTCGTCGGTGGAGCCGCGGTCGCCCTCCTCTCGGCGCTCATCTACTTCCCGATGCGCAGCATGGAGCGGGCCGCGGCCACCGACGTCTGCTTCCTCATGGCCAACGCGGCCTCCGCCAAGCTCGGCCAGAACCTGCAGAACATCGTCGCGCAGACCGTCGACCTCGCCAAGCTCCTCGAAGAAAACCCGCCGGCGGATTCCGAGCTCTACGCGGTGCTCCAGGGGATCGCCGCGACCGATACGGACATCCTGGAGGTCGGGCTGGCCTACGTCGCAGGCATGGCTCCCGGCGAGAGCGGGCTCTTCGCCCCGCACTACGGCAAGCGCGACGGGCTCTACCAGAACTTCCGCGTGGATTCCTATTACGACTACTCGACCAGCGACTGGTTCCTCGATGGCCTCCGCCACGGCGCTCACTGGTTCCGCCCCTACTTCGGGCACGCCACGCAATCCTGGGTGGTGGGCTACGTGGTGCCGATCCGATCGCCGGGCGCCCACGCCGGCGAGTATCCGGCCGGCGTCGTCCGGATCAATTACTCCATGCACGGCATCGAGTCGCTGGTCTCAGCCCTGCCCCTGGGGCAGTCCGGCGCGGCGTTCATCGTGAGCCGGGAAGGGATCCTGATCCATCACTCCGACGTGGGCCACATCGAGCGGAAAGAGACGATGGCGCACCTGGTCCCCGAGCTGGGCGCGGGCACGGTCACGACATTGACCGAGGACGTCCGCATCTTTGAGCGCACGGCGCACATGTATCACAACCCCATTCGCGACGTCGTCAGCATCATCATCCAGCAGCCGATCCCCTCGACCAACTGGGCCCTGGTCTGCATCTTCGACGTCGACGAGGTCGCCCAGTCAGGCACCAAGGGCCTTTACCTCACGCTCTTCGGCACGATCTTCCGCGCCAGCGTCCTGCTCGCCGTCTGCGCGCTCCTCTACTTCCTGGCCCCGTGGGGGTGGATGGTCCTGAAGGAAGCTTCCGCCCTCTGGCAGAGGACGCACCCCCGGTAAGACACGGCGATCGCCAGGCGACTAGACCCACGTATCCATATAGATTCAGCGCGGAGACGCCGAGAACGCCGAGACCAAGAAGAAATAGACGCCCTTCTCAACCTTCAAAGAATCCCGTATCGGCTGGCCACGCGGCGGTCGAGTCGAATGTCTGTTCGCTACACATTTTCCGGGTTTCCCCCAGTCTTATCTCTGCGTTCTCTGCGTCTCGGCGGTGCGATTCTTGAATAGATCGGGTCGGGCTTCTCTCTACCGCCTCCGGCGCGACTCCCTTGCCCGACGAGCGCGCTCGCGGGCGGCGTCCACGGATTCCCTGTCAGCGGCAGACGTCGTGGTGCTGGACGACGACGAATCATCCCCGCCGGTCTCTCCTGTGCCGACGCCTTCGAGAAAGGCCGCGAGCTTCCGGACGGTCGCATGCTGATAGAGCGCGACGAGGGGGATCTTGCGCGCCAGGCGCTCCTCCAGGTCCTTGTGGATGCGGACCAGCATCAGCGATTGAGCGCCCAGGTCGAACCAGTTCTCGTCGCGGCCGACCCGCTCCACCTTCAGCCGCGCGGCAAAGACGGCGGCCACGGTGTTCTCGGTTCCCGCCAGGGGCTCGCCCGCCGCGCCTTCGGGCGGGACGTCCTTCGTCGGCGGCGCCCCCGCGTCCGCTGCGTTGGGAGACGAGAGCGGGAGGGCGGCGCGATCGATCTTGCCGTGCGCGGTCAGGGGAAAGCGCGGCAGGACGATGAGGCGCGCGGGGATCATGTAGTCGGGCAGGCGCGCGGCCAGCGCTGATCGCACCTGGACCGGATCGAGGACCTGGCCCGGAGCGGGCACCATCCAGGCCATGAGCTGGGTCTCCCCCTCTTCCTCGCGCGCGACGACGAGCGCCTCCGCGACCGCTTCCTGCGCCAGGAGCTCGGACTCGATCTCGCCCAGCTCGATCCGGAACCCGCGCACCTTCACCTGGTGATCGATCCGGCCCAGGTACTCGATCTCGCCCTCGACCGTCAGCCGCCCGAGATCGCCGGATCGATACAGGCGCCCGCGCGCCGGATCGAACGGGTTGGTCACGAATCGCTCCGCGGTGACGTCCGGCCGGTTCAGGTACCCGTTCGCGACGCCGGCGCCCAGGACGTGGATCTCGCCGGGAACCCCGGGCGGAACGAGCTCGCCGCGCGGATCCAGGAGGACGATGCCGAGATCCGGAATCGGACGGCCGATGACGCTCCGGCGATGCTCGAGATCGCGGATCGAGAGCGGGCGCCAAGTCACGTGGACGGTCGTCTCGGTGATGCCGTACATGTTGACGAGCTGTGGCCGCGCGTCGCCGTGCCGCTCGAACCACGGCCTCAGGCTCTCGATCTCCAGCGCCTCGCCACCGAAGATCACGGTTCGTAGAGCGAGCGCGGCCGAGGGGGCGGCCGGGGCGGTGGCCGGGGCCGCAGCCGGGACCGGGGCCTCGGACTCCTCCTCGAAGCGGGAGAGCGCGCGGAACGCGGACGGGGTCTGGTTGAGGACCGTCACGCGCTCGCGGACCAGGAGGTCGTGGAAGTCGCCGGGCGAGCGCGCCACCCAGCGCGGGACGACCACGAGTCGTCCGCCGTAGAGGAGCGCGCCCCAGAGTTCCCAGACGGAGAAGTCGAAGGCGATCGAGTGGAAGAGCGTCCAGGTGTCGCGGTCTCCGAAGCCAAACCAGGGCTCGGTGGCGGTGAAGAGGCGCACCACCTGGCGATGCGTGATCGGGCAC
>CAZJQD010000027.1:16168-31151 GCA_964548165.1 uncultured bacterium | reverse complement strand
GGCACCCCTTCGGCTTGCCGGTGGAGCCGGAGGTGTAGATCACGTAGGCCGTGTCGTCGGGATCGAGGACGGCGGGGAGCGTGCTGGCGGGGGCTGGTGTGTTGGCGGGAGCGAGGTCGGGTGTGTTGGCGGGCGGGGTCGACGGTGGAGCCAGCATGTTGTCGCTTCTGGAAATCGCGCCGAGCACGTCCTCGAGGAGGATCAAGCGCACGGGCGACGACTCCAGCCGCGGGGCCAGGGCCTTCTCGGTCAGGAGGATCGGAACGTCTGCATCCTGCATCATGAACGCGATCCGCTCGGCGGGATAGGCGAGCTCGATCGGGAGGTAGGCGGCGCCGGTCCTGAGGATACCGAGCACGGCGGATACCAGGTCGGGCGTACGCTCGAGGAAGAGCCCCACCAGCCTCCCCTTGCCCGCGCCCGCCGCGACGAGCGCCTCCGCGATGCGTTGGGCGCGGCGGTCCAGCTCGGCGTACGTGAGCGCGAGGCGCGCGCCCTCGCGGCCATCCTCGGACCACGGACGACAGGATACGGCCTCGGCCTCGGGCTTCCGCGCGACGACCTCCGAGAACCAGGAGACGAGCGTGCGCGGATCGCCGGGCCCCATCTGCGGCGCCGCCCACCTGAGCATGGCGGTCATTTGGTCGGGCGGAAGGATCGGGAGCCGGGCCACGGGCGTGGACGGTCCTGAGAGCGCGGACTCGAGGAGCTGGCGGAACTGGCCGCCCAGCCGCTCGATCCGATCGGCATCGAAGAGATCGGTGTTGTAGACGATCGCGGCCGCGAGTTCCGTCGCGTTCTCGGCCGCCGCGGCAGTCTCCTCGAAGACGAAGTGGAGATCGAACTTGCTCCCGGCGTAGTCGCTGACGAAGGGGTCCGCCTCGAGCCCGGGCAGGCGGAAGGTCCAGGAGGTCGCATTCTGGAGGACGACCACGACGTCGAAGAGCGGGTTGCGACTGACGTCGCGGTGCAGGGCGAGATCGTCGACGAGGCGATCGAAGGGATACGACTGGTGCTCGTAGGCGGCGGAGCAATCGGCGGCGACGCGCTGCAGGAGCCCGGAGAAGGGCTCATCGGGCCGGATCGTCGTGCGGAGAGGAAGCGTGTTGATGTAGAACCCGATCTGGTCCTCGAGGTCGGCGTGAGGGCGACCCGCGATCGGGAAGCCGACGACGAGATCCTCCTGCCCGCTCTGCCGGAAGAGCAGGACCTGTACGAGGGCCGCCAGCGTCATGAAGAGGCTGGCGTCGTGCTCGCGCGCAATATCCCGGAGCCGTCGCGCCAGGGCGGCGCCCAGCGCGAGGGGCATGGTGGCGCCAGCGTAGGTCTTGATCGGAGGCCGCGGGCGATCGGTGGGAAGATCGAGCACGGGGACGCCCTCGCGGAAGCGATCCAGCCAGTAGGCGCGATCCGCGGCATGGCGCCCCTCCTCGAGGGCGCGGTTCTGCCAGGCCGCGTAGTCGCGATACTGGATCCTTAGAGCGGGTGGTGCTACGCCGCCGCCCGCGAGCCGGCGCGCGTAGGAGGCCATGAACTCGCGCGCGAAGACGGCCAGGCTCCAGTCATCCGAGATGATGTGATGCATGTTGAAGAGGAAGACGTGGTCGTCCTCCGCGAGCCTGAGGAGCGTGGCCCTGACGAGCGGCCCTCGCTCCAGGTCGAAGGGCGCGGCCGCATCTTCGAGAGCCAGTCGCCGCGCCTCGACCTCGGGCGAAGGAGAGGTCCCGCCATCGCGGGCCGCGCGACCGCGGGTCGTGAGATCGTGAACGGGGACGGTGATCTCGAGGGCGGGAAGAACGACCTGGCGAGGTTCGTCGCCGACGGCGGTGAAGACGGTGCGCAAGGACTCGTGCCGCGCAACGACCTCGTTGATTGCGGCGGTGAAGGCTCCCAGGTCGATGCGTCCGCGGAGGCGGAGCGAGGCGGGAGCATTGTAGGCGGACGATCCCTCCTCCAGGCGCGAGAGCACCCAGAGGCGGCGCTGGGCGTGGGAGAGCGGGGCCGGGCCCACGATGCCGCACTGTTCGATCGCGGCATAGGTGCTGCTGGGAGCGGTGGCGCGGTCGGTAGAGTGGTCGGCGGGGTGGTCGGCGCCTTGGTCGGTGCCGCTTTCCGCGGCGCGGTCGGAGGTGCGCGCCGCGTCGATCACGCCGGCCAGTTCCGCAATCGTCGGCTGTGAGAAGAGCGCGCGGACCGGGAGGAGGACACCGAGATCGCGATGCACGCGGCTGACGACCTGGGTGGCCTTGAGGCTATGCCCGCCGAGGTCGAAGAAGTTTTCGGTCACGCCCACGCCCTCAGTGCCGAGCACCTCGGACCAGATCGCGGCGAGCGCGGTCTCCGTCGGCGTCCGCGGGGACACGGAGACGGCGGCCTCCGCGCGGAGCGTCGCGGTCTGCGCCGGAAGCGCGCGACGGTCTACCTTGCCGGCCGGGGTGACCGGGAGAGCGTCGAGCCGGATGAAGTCGGCGGGCACCATGTACGACGGCAGGCGCTCGCGGAGATAGTCCCTCAGGAGCGGGGCCAGGACGCGGCCCGCGCGCTCGGCCAGGGGATCGTTGGCGCACTCCCGATCCGGGGGCGCCGCGACGGTCGGGAAGCGCACTCCGGCCGTGCTCGTGACGGATGCAGGATCGAGGAAGGCCACATCGAAGCGATCGGCCGGTTCCTCGGCAGAGACGCGAAGTTCCACGCTGTAGCCGTGGCGTTCGCCGCACGCGACCAGGTCCTCGGGATCGCAACCCTGCGCGGCGATCTCCTTCTCCGTGCTCTCCAGCGTGGCGCGCAATCCGCCGACCGTCGCCGGCAGACCGGGATCGGCCAGGAGCTCTCGCAGGCGGCGATCACGAAGCGTCCGCGCGTTGACGAGGCCGCGCACGCCCCACGCGGCGGGCCGACGCTCGGCCAGGTGGGCCTCGATGGCGATGGGCGGGATCGGATCTTCGCGTGCGTCCCGCCACTCGGCATCCACGCACGTGGTCGCCCTCGTTCTCAGGACCGCATCGAACCGGAAGCGCGTCATCTCGTTGAGGAGACGGCCGCGCTTCGGTTGGACGTCGACACTGCGGATGGCCGGGAACCGCTCCGGGAGCGCGCTCAGCCAGTTCGGGTGCACCGCGAGTTCCTGCTCCTCTCGCAGGCGACGCCCGATCCGTTCCGCGAGATCCGCGACGGAGTCCTCGTCCGCGGCGCGGAAGAGCTGAACGGAGGCGTGGAAGGTCTCGAGGAGCGGCAGGGATCGCACGTCGCCGAGGAGGATGGCGCCACCGGGCGCAAGGACGCGCAGGAGCTCCTGCAGGACGCGCTGGACGTAATCGAGGCCGGGAAAGTACTGCACGACGGAGGGAAGAAGGATCGTGTCGACGGAGGCGTCGGGCAGGAACGAGAGATCATCGGCCACGCCCTGGCGAATCTCGGCGCGTTCGAGGCCGGGCACGCGCGTACAGAGCTCGCGCGAGCGTTGAAGTTCGCGGAGGCGATCGACGGCGGTGTCCGAGAGATCGATGGCGGTGTAGGACGCGGCGTGCGGCAGGAGGGCGAAGAGGATGAGCCCGGTGCCACAGCCGATCTCGAGCACGCGGCCGGGGCCGGTTTCGCCGCCTCGGCCCAGCGCGCGCGCGCGATCTACGGTGGAGCGCACGTACTCCTCCATCTCCTCGCGCGAGAGGGGCTGACCGGTGTAGTTGCTGTCCCAGCCGATGACATTGAAGGTGGGATCGCCGTAGTCGAGACTCTCGCGGTAGCTGTTGTCATGGAGTTCATGCCACTGGGTCACGCGCTCGGCCCCGAGGTCGGCGATGGCGCGCGCCAGCACCTCGGACCGCGGCTCGGGCACCACGTACGCGGCCAGTCTGGGCTCGCCGGCGGGCGAGACGACGCTCACCGCCACCTCGCGCACGGCCTCGTGCCGGCCCAGGACCGCCTCGATCTCCCCCAGCTCGATCCGGTGGCCGCGGATCTTGACCTGGTCGTCGAGCCGCGCCAGGCACTCCAGGACGCCGTCGCGGCGCCAGAAACCGACGTCGCCGCAGCGATACAGGATCGGGCCGCGGCCGGGTCCAGCGTAGGGATTCGGCACGAAGGCGGCGCGCGTCCGCTCGTCGTCGCGCCAGTAGCCCTCCCCCACCCCGATCCCGGAGACGCAGATCTCGCCGGGAACGCCGGGAGGCACGAGCCCGAGGCCCGCATCGAGGACGTACATCTCGAGGTTGTCGAGCGGCGTCCCGATGGGCACGGAGCGCGCGGTCTCCGGCAGGGGCGCGGTCACCTCGTACTCGCAGACGTCGTCGGCGGCCTCCGTCGGACCGTAGGCGTTGACGAGGCGGACGCCGGGAAAGAGCTGGAGCCAGTCGTTGACGACGGAGACGGGCGCGGCCTCGCCCGTGATGAGCGCCCAGCCGAGATGGGGCAACGCGCGCTGGGATGCGGGGAGCCGCGAGACGTGGGCCATCAGTCCGCTCATCAGGACGGGGACGAGCTCGATGATGGTGACGGCGTGATCGCGGATGAGAGAAAAGAGGCGCGCGGGATCGGCGAGATCGTCGGGACCGGCGACGACGGTCCGGCCGCCACAGAGGACGGGCCCGAGGTATTGCCAGACGGAGATGTCCGAGGAGGCGGGCGCGGTCTGGAGGAACGCGGTCTGCTCAGAGAACTCGAGGCGGCGGAACTGGGCGAAGATGTGGTTGATCTTGCCGTCGTGGCGGATGATCGCGCCCTTGGGCGCTCCGGTCGACCCGGAGGTATAGAGCATGTAGGCCCGATCCCCGCTTGAGTTGACGATCGAAAGATCGGCCTCGTCGAGCTCGGCCCAGGCGGATCGCGGCGTCACCCGGAACGCGGGCGCGCCCGTTTTTTCGGTCGCTACTGGCTGGCCGCTCGTGCCCGGCTCGCCGATCGCGATCGGCGAGCCGTCGTCGAGGAGCACGGCCTCCGCGATCCCGGGCGCGCCGGCCAGGGCCGCGGCGAACTCGGGATCCGCCAGGTGAGCCGCACTCGTCACGAGGACGCGGACGCGACTGTGGTCGAGCATGTAGGCGGCGCGCGCGAAGGGGTAGGTGGTGTCGATGGGCACGTACGCGGCGCCGCTCTTGAGGATCCCGAGGACGGCGGCGTGGAAGGCGACGCCCCGATCCTGGTAGAGGCCGACAAAGTCTCCGGGCTGTATGCCGAGGTGGCGCAGGTGACGCGCGAGGCGATTGGCCTCGATGTTAAGTTCACGGTAGGTGAGCCGCAGGCCGCGTTCCTCGGTCGCGATCCGGTCCGGCGTCCGCCGCACCTGGTCCTCGAAGAGCTCGGGCAGGGTGCGGTCGACGGGATACGCGCGTCTCTCCCCCGCCCACTCCTCGAGGAGCTGGCGCTTCTCCCACGCGGCGAGGTAGTCGAGCTCGCGGAAACCGCGATGCGGCGCGGCGACCGCGGACGCGAGGAGCGTGACGAAGTGCCCGGCCATCCGCTCGATCGTGGCGCGGTCGAAGAGGTCGGCCGCATACTCCAGGACGCCCAGCAGATCGCCGTCCGGCCGTTCCCAGAGATCGAGCACGAGATCGAACTGGGCCGTGGTGCGCCCGAACTCCAGGGGGCTCGTTGTCAGCCCGGGAAGTTCGGGCGCCGCCATCGGCGCGTTCTGCAAGGCGAGCATGACCTG
The DNA here is from genome assembly GCA_964548165.1 of uncultured bacterium. Lineage (GTDB taxonomy): Bacteria > UBA8481 > UBA8481 > UBA8481 > UBA8481 > CAZJQD01. Next base: position 25,504 of record CAZJQD010000027.1, on the reverse strand, counting down.
GAAGAGCGGGTTGCGGCTGAGGTCGCGCTCGGGCTGGAGGTCGTCGACGATCCGCTCGAACGGGAGATCCTGGTGCAGGAACGCCTCCATCGCGACCTCTCGCGCGCGATCGACGAGATCGAGGAAGGAGAGCTCGGCGCCGGGACCGGCGGCGGTATTGAGGCGGAGCGCGAGGGTGTTGACGAAGAAGCCGATCAACGGCTCGACCTCGGGCCGCGTGCGATTCGCGATCGGCGTTCCGATCACGAGATCGTCCTGGGCCGAGTACCGCGAGAGGAGCGCACCGAAGCCGGCGAGGAGGGTCATGAAGAGGGTGGCGTTCCGCGCCCGCGCGATCGCGTGGAGCTCTCGCGCGACACCGGCCGGCACCCGGAACTCCACCGACCCGCCGCGATACGACTGGACGGGCGGCCGCGCGCGATCGACCGGCAATCGAAGCTCGGCCGGAAACCCGGCCAGTCGTCGACGCCAGGTCACGAGGTGTCTCTCCAGCTCCGCGCCCGCGAGGGCCGCGTTCTGCCAGGCCGCGAAGTCCGCGTACTGGCAGGCCAGGGGCGAGAGCGCGGCGGGGGTTCCGGTCGCCGCCTCGCGGTACAGCGCGGCCAGCTCGCGGACCATCACGCCCAGGGACCAGCCGTCGGAGGCGATGTGGTGCATGGTCAGCAGGAAGACGTGGCGCTCGCGGCCGCAGTCCATGAGGGTGGCCCTGAGAACGGGGCCCCGTTCCAGGTCGAAGGGCGTGCGGGCCTCGGCGACCGCGCGTCGCCGGATCTCGAGCTCGACGTCGGGGGCCTCCGAGAGATCGACCTCTGCGAGGGGAACGGCGGCGGCGGAGTGGACGACCTGGCAGGAGCGACCCTCCCGCTCCTCGTAGGTTGTTCGCAGGATCTCGTGCCGCTGGGTGATCGCGGTGAGGGCCGAGGCGAGGGCGGCGACATGGAGGCGGCCGCGGATATCGAGCGCGGTGGCGACGTTGTAGAAGGGGTTGTCGGGCTCGAGCCGATTGAGGAACCAGAGCCGTTCCTGCGCAGCCGAGAGCGGGAGGGGCCGATCGCGGGACGCGATCGGGATGGGCGGAAGCGCGGTGGGGACGGGCGCGGCGGCCGCGGGCGCGGCGGCCGAGGTCGCGGCGGCGGATAGGACCGAGCCCACGCTCACGAGGCCTGCCACGTGCGGCTGATCGTCCCCTCGCAGCTCGGATACGCGCGCGGCAAGCGAACGCACGTCCGGAGCAGCGAAGAGCACGCGTAGCGGAAGATCGACGCCGAGGCGCGACCGGATGCGGGAGGCCAGCCGGGTCGCGAGGAGAGAATTCCCGCCCAGGTCGAAGAACGAGTCGCGGGGGCCGAACCGTCGCTCGCCGAGGATCTCGGCGTAGAGCTCGGCGATCGGGATCTCCGTCCCGGTGAAGGGCTCCTCGATGCTGGAGACCTCGTTACGCGTCGGCACCGGAAGCGCAGCGCGATCGAGCTTCCCGTTCCTCGTGAGCGGAAGCGCGTCGAGGGCCACAAACGCGGTCGGGACCATGTACTCGGGCAGGGCGGCGGCGAGGGCGACGCGTCCCGGAGAATCGGGATCGAGCCACGACGCGGCGGAGGCGCCGACGACGTAGGCCACCAGTTCGCGTCTCCCCGGATGATCCTCGCGCACCAGCACGGCGGCCTCGCGAACGCCCGGGTCTCTCGCGATCACGGCCTCGATCTCGCCGGGCTCGATCCGGAACCCGCGCAGCTTGACCTGGGTATCGAACCGGCCGAGGAACTCGATCTCCCCGTCGCTCGTCCAGCGGACGCGGTCACCGGTGCGATAGAGACGCGCTCCCGGATCGTCCGCGAACGGATCCGGCACGAATCGCTCGGCCGTGAGATCGGTGCGCCCGATGTAGTCCAGGGCGAGCCCATCCCCGCCGGCGTAGAGTTCACCGGGCACGCCCACGGGCGAGAGCGCGCCGTGAGCGTCGAGGATGAGCACGTACGTGTTGGCGATCGGCCGACCGATGGGCACGGGCCTGGTGTACGGGCGGCCGGGATCGGCGACGTGGCAACAGGTGAAGGTGGTGTTCTCGGTGGGGCCGTATCCGTTGACGAAGCGGACGCGTGGATGCTGGGCGAGCAGGCGATTCACATGCGCGACCGAGAGGACGTCGCCGCCGGCGAGGAGCTGGCGCAGGCGACCGAGATCCTCGAGACGCTCGTCGACCATGAGGCTGAAGAGACCGGAGGTCAGCCAGAGCGTGGTGACCTCGTACTCCCGGATCGCGGCGGCTATCTCGGAGAGGGAGAGCGCGCCCGCGTGGGCCCCCGTGTGCGCGCCTGTTTGCGCACCCGGGGGCGCGAGCGCGAGCCGGCCGCCGTTGAGGAGCGGCGCCCAGATCTCGAGCGTCGAGGCGTCGAAGGAGAGGGGCGCGAGGAGGAGGAACGTCTCCGTCTCGTCCATGCGGATGAAATCCGAGCCGCGGACGAGACGAATGATCGCGCGGTGCGGAATGCGGGAGCCCTTGGGCTCGCCCGTCGACCCCGAGGTGAACATCACGTACGCGGGCGCCGCGCCGCGCGCGGGGGGCGAGCCACCCGTCGACACGGCAGGGGTCCCGGGATCCGCGTCGGAGGCGTCGACATCGATCGGAATCCGCTCCATCCCGTCCGGCAGTTCCAGATCCGGGCCCGAGAACGCGTCGACGCGCGCCAGGACGCGACGCACTCCGGCCAGCGCGAAGATGGCCTCGAGCCGCTTCCGCGGCGTGGCGGTCTCAAACGGGAGGTAGACGGCGCCCACCTTGAGCGTCGCGAGAATGGCCGCGATCGTCTCGGCTGTTCGCTCCCCCGCGATCGCGATCACTTCACCCGCGGAGACACCGCGCCGCGCCAGGTCGTGTGCGACACGATTGGCCGCCGCGTTCAGCCGTCCATAGCTCCAGGTCCCCGTCGTGTTGACGAGGGCCACGGCCTCGGGCCGCAACGCCACCTGCTCCTCGAAGAGCTCGTGCACGCCCCTGTCCCGTGGATACGGCACGGCCGATCCGCGCCACGCGCCGAGGATGGAGGCCTTCTCGTTCCTGGAAAGAACCTCCAGCGACGCGATGGGGCGATCGGGCGCCTCGACGGCAGCGGTGACCAGGAGCACGAACGCTTCGGCAAAACGCCGCATCGTCCCGGGATCGAAGAGATCCCGGCTGAACTCGACGATACCCTCGATCCCGTTCGACGACGGCTCCAGCACCATCGTGAGATCGAACTTGGTCGTCCCGGTGTCGACGGGCACGGGCGAGACCCTAACACCGGGCAGGTCGAGCCGCATCTCGGACCCGGCCTGGACCGCCAGCACGGACTGGAAGAAGGGCGTGCGGCCCGGATCGCGGGCAGGGTTGAGCTCCTCGACGAGCTTCTCGAAGGGCACGTCCTGGTGATCGAAAGCCTCCAGCGCCGTGCGCCGGGATCGGCCGAGCAGTTCCCGAAACGTCGGACCGGCCGAGAGATCGAGGCGGAGAGCGAGCGTGTTGACGAAGAAACCGATCAACCGTTCGCACCCGGGTGGGCGTCGCGCCACCGGCGTGCCGATCACGAGGTCCTCCCCGCCCGTCCACCGTTGGAGGAGCGCGCCGTAGGCGGCGAGGAGGCCCATGAAGAGGCTGGCATTCTCGTGGGCGGCCAGAACCTGCAGTCCCGAGGCGACCTCCTGCGGGATCCGGAACCGCACCGTGGCGCCGCGTCGGCCCGCGACGACGGGTCGGGGATGATCGGTGGGAAGGTCGAGCGAGGGCGGCGCGTCCTCGAGCCGCTCGCGCCACCAGTCGATCTGCGCCTTGAGACGCGTACCGGCGGGACCTGCCTCGCCCGCGCGTTGCCGTTCCCAGAGCGCGACATCGGCGACCTGCGCCGTGAGCGCGGGCAGGTCGGGGCGTCGTCCCTCGAGGAAAGCCCCGAGGCATTCCCGCAACTCCTTGAGGAGGATCCCGGCGGTGGCGCCGTCGGCGGCCATGTGATGCACCACCACCACGAGCACGCACTCGTCGTCCCGTAGGCGGATGACGGCGGCGCGCAGGATCGGCCCGTGCGCCAGGTCGAAGGGGCGCCGCGCCTCGCTCTCGAGATGACGTTCCAGCTCGTCCGCGCGGACGAGTGAGTCCCGTCCCCTCAGATCGAACGTCGACCACTCCAGGTCGGGCTCCTCGGCGATCTTCTGCCAGGGCACGCCCGACTCCGACTCCGGAAAGCTCGTCCTCAGGACCTCGTGCCGATTCACGATGGTCAACAGCGACTCGCGGATGACCTCGGGCGAGACGACGCCCTTGAGGCGCACCGCGAGCGGAATGTTGTAAGTCGCCGAGGCGCCCTCGATCCGCTCGATGAGCCAGAGCCTCTCTTGTGGGAAGGTGAGCGGCGGCTCGGGAGGGCGCTCGCCCCTTTGAACGCGCTCCGCGGGCCCCGACGCGCCCGTCGGCGTTTGCGACTTCCCCGGCGCCCGCCCCAGGCGCGCCTCCAGGAGCGCGCGCTTCTCCGGTGATAGCGCGGCCAGCCGCCGCTCGAGATCGGATTCCGGAGTCACGAACCAGCCCGAATCATTCGCCCGATACCAACACGGAGACCACGGGGACCACGGAGGAGGTCCATACAGAGCAAGGATTCAAGAATATCCCCGCTTCAATCTGCCGCCGTATCAGCGACCATCTGCAGCAACAGGCGTGGTTCATCCTGCTCGTCAGGATTCTCCTCTTATGCATACCTCCGTGGTCCCCGTGGTCTCCGTGGTGCGAATCCATGAATGCGTCGAACTAGGCGAAGTAGATCGCGGTCGCGAGGAAGAGGACACCGGCGAGCACGGGCCAGTAGAGGAGCTTGGCGATGACGTTGTTGCGCCAGGCCACGATCCGCGGCTTCTCCTTGGCATGGACGAAGATGGCCACGAGGCTGACGCAGAGGATCAGCGCGTAGATGAGGAAGTAGAACCACTCCAGGTAGAAGATCTCCTGCGCCGCGATCCGGCGCCGGACGTCGAGGTGATTGAAGGTGATGACGAAGAACATCCCGACGCAGATGCTGAGGAACCGGCCGATGTCGATCTGGTGAGCGATGCAGAGGATGGTGAAGAGCATGATGCCGACCACGAGGAGCGGCGTCAGGCTGGAGATGAACGCGTTGACGAAGTCGCGGCGCATGCGGATATCGAAGGCAAGCGCGGGGAAGTTCTCCTTGCTGACCGAGGAATGCTCGCCGAAGGAGGTGCCGCGCGCCTGCCTGACGAGCGCGAAGTTCGTCGCGCGGAAGAGCCAGCCGGGGGCGAAGGCCGAGGGCGCGACGCCGGGCAGGAGGGTCGGCGTCAGGATGCGATACGACGCGACGTCGGGCACGAGGACGACATTATGGTTGAGATCCTTGTGCAGGATGATGAACCGCACGGCCCCCTCGTCGATCGGATACCTGGTGTAGTCCATCTTCTCGCGAAGCGTCACGGAGAATCGCCAGCGCACCAGTTCCTCGCCGCCCAGCGTCCCGCGATAAACCTCCACCAGGTCCACCCTCTCCGCCCCCGGAAACGCGATGCCGCGCTGGAGGTGCGCGTGCTCGCGCACGGAATACTTCTGCCAAATGTGGCCGGAGAGGACGATGTCGTTCGGCGACTCGAACCGGATGGCGTCGATGTAGAGCCCCGTGGGCACGAACGAGGGCGGCTGGAGGTTGTTCGTCCTGCAGAGCTCCACGAAATCCTTCTGGAGATGCGCAAGCGTGGAGCGGGAGAGAATGGGCGTGGCCTGGCCCGCGGCTCGCGCCGGGGGATAATCCAGCGCTGCCTTCCAGATGAAACCGACGCCCGCAACCAGGGCCAACAGGACGAAGACCGCGTAGCGCTTGAGGCACTGCGGCTCCCCGTTCTCCACGTGAACGATCAATCCGCCGGCGACCATCACGAGGAGCACGGCGATAACGATGATGATGACGAGCGATCGACGGACGGCGTCGGCGTCGACCGGGATCGCGTCGCGGGTAAAGGTGTTCTGGAGCGACCAGCCGGTCGAGGGAATGGGCGCGTAGAAGAGCCAGGCACTGCGGCCGGTCGTGACACTGCGATGGTCCAGCACGCCGCTCTCGCCGCGCCGGACCTTCTCCGCGAGGAGAATGCGGCTCTGATCGTTGCTCGCCTGCCCCACCTGGTCCAGGGTCTGGCCCTTGGCCACGTATTCGGAGGTCGGGTGATAGAGGTAGCGGCCCGTGCCGGTCGTCAGCGCGGGGTAACCACTGGGACCGAGATCGATCGCCTCGAGAATGCCGACGAGCTGATCCATGGTGATGTCGACCGTGACGACGCCGGCGGGTCGCGTCTCCCCCGTCGTCGCATCCCGGTCGTAGAAGCGGGTGGAGTAGGTGACCATCAAGGCGGAGAGGGCCTCGTCAAAGTAGGGCTCCGTCCACCGGCTCCCGCCCTTCATGGGCTCCACGAACCAGTCCTTGGTCTCATACTCGTAGGCGTCCTCGAGCTGGAGGAAGCGCATGCGATCGGTGTCATGGTAGATGTACGGCGCGTAGCGGCCGGTACCCGCCGGCCCCGCGCCGGGCCGATATGAGACCGTGGATCCATAGACGTCCTCGCGGGCGGCCAGGAAGGCGGTCATGCGCTTCTCGAGCGAGGCGCGATCGCGGGCCGGATGAGCTGTAAGCTCGGCCGCGAAGTCGTCGGCCGCCTTCATGCACGAGGCCAGGTAGGCATCGATCCCGGCGACGGCCTCCCGCGTCGCCTCCTCGATCTCGGCCCGCGCCACCAGCTCCGCGGTTCGGCTAGCGGTGACGTAGTAGAAGGCCTGCACGGCCAGGAGGATCACCAGGAGTATCGAGACACCGAAGAGCAGCACGCGGGGACGAGGAAACATCCGCCAGGGTCTCAGTTCCGAGCTCATCGCGCGTCTCCTCCGTCGGCCTTCGCCGTCACGAGCCTCGCGGCCGCCTCATCATCGGTCATGGATTCCAGCTCCGCGAGGATGCTCTCGAGGTCGTCGGCCGATGCGCCTCCCGGCGCGCCGCCCCTTTCGCGAACCTCTTTGCGAGCCGCCGCGTCGGCCGGCACCAGCGCGGCCAATTGCTCGATGGTCGGGTGGTCGAAGAGCGCGCCGAGCGGGAGCTCGATGCCGAGGTCCTCGCTGATCCGCGCGATGACCTGCGTCGCGAGGAGCGAGTGGCCGCCGAGCGTCCAGAAGTTGTCGCGCACGCCGAGGTCGGGAACGCCCAGCGCTTCGCTCCACGCGCGCGCCAGCGCCGACTCCACCGGCGTTCGCGGCGGAATCCGCTCCTCCGTCGCCGCCCTCAGGGCCCGGGGCGCGGGCAACGCGCGTCGATCCACCTTGCCGTTGGGCGTCAGGGGCAGGGACTCCACGCGGACGAAGTACGCGGGGACCATGGCCGGAGGCACGCGCCGAGCCATGTAGGCGCGAAGGTCGGCCTCTGGCACGTCCGCCCTGGCGACGTAGTAGGCAACGAGACACTTCTCCTCGGCCGCGCGGTTCGCGGGCTCCTCGTAGCCGATGCGACGCGCCATCTCGCGGACCGCCGCCTCGTCGATCTCGTCGTTGAGTTCCTCGAGGGCCTCGTCGCGCTTCTTGTGCCCCATCCGGACGTCCCACGTGTAGGGCAGGGCGTAGTTGTGGTACCCGCGCAGGCGCTTGTGCATGAAGATCCCGAGATCGTTGATAAGGCAGTTGGTGGATCGGCCGGTGTCCGTGGGACGACGCCAGCCGACGTGCGTCTCGAGGTGCTTGTAGAGCTCCTCCATGCTGACGTCGAAGTAGCGGTAGAAGTCGACGACGTGGACCTCGTCGAAGATCTTTCCGTCGAGGAAGGGCTCGACGTCGAGGAGTTGTTTCACGGCGTCGTCGACGCGGTGGTAGACGCGCCGCGCGGCCAGGACGGCCTCGTCGAGCCGATCCGCGTCGAAGCGCGGGGCGCGGTAGAACTTGGAGAGGCGCGTCTCGAAGAACTGGCCGCGCGAGAGCCCGGTGAAGACAAACGGGATCCCGCGATCGCGCGCCAGCTTCATGCTGAGGGTGTAGAGAGTCTTGAAGCAGCCGTTACAGACGTTGGCGTGCCGCTCCAGGCTGTCGCGAAATATGGCCGGCATGTGCTCGGTCCGATCGAAGATCACGGGCACGCCCAGGTCGCCCGCTATCCGGCGGATGTTCTCGCGCGCCTCCTCCGAGATCCAGTCGTGGTCGAGCGTGTAGGCGATGACGCGCACGCCCTGCTCGACGAGCTTGGAGAGCATGTAGGAGCTGTCCTTGCCGCCGGAGACGAGCGCCACGCCGTCGTATTCCGCGGCGCGGCCCGCCCGGCGCGCGGCCTCGATGAGCCCCAGGAAATCCTCGGGGCGGCGGAAGTAGGCCTTCACCTTCCCGGCGTAGCGCTCGAAGTCGCGACACGTGTCGCAGATTCCCTCCTCGTCGTAGACGGCGCCCGGGTAGTTGGAGGCGAGGCCACAGCGGGCACAGAGCTTCACCTCGGTCTCCGCGGGTTTCACCGCCTTGCGGAGGATGACGCTCGCGACGGTCTCCGCCACGGCCTCGTGCTCGCCCAGCACCGCCGCGACCTCGTCGAGCTCGATGCGATGGCCGCGGATCTTGACCTGGTGATCGACGCGCCCGAGATACTCCATCACGCCGTCTGGCCGCCACCGCGCCAGGTCGCCGGTGCGATACATCCTCCCACCGGCGCGGAAGGGATCGGCGAGGAACCGCTCGGCGGTCAGGTCGGGGCGGTTGAGATACTCGCGGCCGACGCCGTCACCGCCGACGTACATCTCGCCGGAGGCGCCCACGGGCACGGGAGCGCCGTGTCGATCGAGGAGATAGAGGCGGACGTTGTCGGCGGGCTTGCCGATGGGCACCGATGTCCCGCGATCGGTCTCGGGATCGAACCGGTGGATCATGCACCCGACCACGGTCTCGGTGGGTCCATACTCGTTGAAGATCGCGATGTCCCCGCCGAAGGCCTCGTGCACGGCGCGGCAGAGGTCGGTCTTGAGATCCTCGCCGCCGAGGATGAGACGACGGATGCGGCCGCCCTCCAGGCCGAGATCGCGGACCATCGAGAGATGCGCGGGCGTCAGCTTGACGATCTCGACGGCGCGCTCGCGGAAGATGCGGACCACGACGGGCGTGCGATCAGTTTCGTCCTCGCGATAGACCACGATCCGCCCGCCCGAGACGAGGGGCATGAAGATGGAGGTGACCGTCAGGTCGAAGGCCAGGGACGTGAAGAACGCGAAGTCGAGGCGCTCGCCCTGCCCGTAGACCTTCGCCGCCCACGCGATGTAGTTCGTCAACCCGCGGTGCTCGATCACGACCGCCTTGGGGCG
>CAZJQD010000027.1:4688-16068 GCA_964548165.1 uncultured bacterium | reverse complement strand
GCGGATTCGCTCGAGCGCGTAGATTCGTCGGCGAGGATGATCGCGAGGCCGGCGTCCTCGACGGAGTAGGTGATGCGTTCCTGCGGCCAACGGGCGTCCAGGGGGACGTAGGCGGCGCCGGAGCGCAGGACGCCCAGGAGCGCGGCGATGAGGCCCGGCGAGTGATCGGCCATGACGCCGACGCGGTCTCCCCTCTTCACGCCGCGAGCCGAGAGCGCGGTCGCGATCCGCGACGACCGATCGTCCAGCTCGCGCCACGTCCAGGAACTCTCCCCATCGACGATGACGGCGTCCTCCGGATGACGCGCCACTTCCTCGAGGAAGAGCTCGTGCACAGCGCGGTCGCGCGGGTAATCGGCGTCGGTGCGGTTCCACTCCGTGAGGATCATCTCCGTCTCGGCCGGCGAGAGCATCGGGACGGCGGAGAGGGTGAGGGCGGGATCCGCGAGCGCGCCCTGGAGGAAAGCGACGAAGTGGCCGCGCATCCGTTCGATCGTCTCGGCGTCGAAGAGCGCCTCGTTCGAGAACCAGCCCACGCGGAACTCGGACTCGGTCTCGTAGACCTCCAGGTTGAGGTCGAACTTGACGTTGCCGTAGTCGAACGGGAACGGCTCGATCGCGACGCCCGGAAGCGAGAGGACGCCAGCGCGGCCGTCCAGCCAGCTCACGGCGACCTGGAAGACGGGTGAGGCCGAAAGGTTGCGCTCCGGCTGGAGGGCCTCGATCAGCCGCTCGAACGGAACGTCCTGGTGGGCGAACGCATCGAGAGCGGAGTCGCGGACGCGGCGCAGGAACTCGCGGAAGGTCGGATGACCGGTTCCGTCCGCGCGGATGGCGACCGTGTTGATGAAGACACCGAGAACGTTCTCGGTCCCGGGAAAGAGCCGGTTCTGTACCGGCGCCCCGATGACAACCTCCTCCTGGCCGCTATACCGCAGGAGCAAGGCCGCAAATGCGGCGACGACGACCGTGTACGGTGTCGCCTGCTCGGCCGCCGCCGTCCTGCGGATGAGCGACGCGAGGTCGCCGTCGAGGGAGAAGACATCGAGGCGCCCCTTGAAGGTCTGGAGCGCGGGCCGGGGGCGATCGGTGGGCAGTTCGAGGAGAGGCGGCGCTCCGGCGAGCCGCTGCTTCCAGAACGCGATCTGCTCCGCGGAGACGGGCCCGTCCAGCCACTGCCGTTGGAAGACCGCGAAGTCGGCATACTGGACCCGGAGCGGCGGGAGCGGCGAGGGCCGCCCGGCCTGGAAGGCCTCGTAGAGTCGGGACATCTCCTCGTTGAAGATCTCGACCGATCGTCCGTCGGAGGCGATGTGATGGGTGACGGTGACGAGCACGTGGTCATCAGCGGCGAGGCGGACAAGGTGAGAGCGGAGAAGCGGAAGCTTCGCGAGATCGAAGGGACGGTGGGCCTCGCGGACGGCGATCGCCCTCGCCTCGGCCTCGCGGCGATCCGCGGGAAGCGTCGAGAGGTCGCTCTGGTCGAGAGAGACCGGGGCATCGTCATGGATGATCTGGACGGGATCCCCGCGGCGCGTGGCGAACGTCGTCCGGAGAACCTCGTGGCGGCGCGTCAGCTCGGCGAGAACGCGCTCGAGGAGTTCGGCCTGGAAGGGGCCCCGGATGCGAACGGCGGAGGGGATGTTGTAGGTCGAGCCGCCGCCGTCGAGGTGGTAGAGGAACCAGAGCCGCTGCTGCGCGGGCGAGAGCGGCATCTCGGCCTGGCGCGGCGCTTGAGGCACCGATGGTCGATCGCCGGTATCGCCTGAGGTCGCCCCCTTCAAGAAGGCGATCAGCTCGGCCTTGTGCGCGCGCAGTTCGGCGAGGAGAGCGTCATCGAGGCGACCCTTCGGGGCTTCAAAGCGGATCTGCTCGCCCTCGAGCCTCAGGCGCACGTCGCGCTCGCGCAGGACCGCCAGCAGATCGGAAATCTGCTTCTCGCTCATCAATGTATCCTCATGATCTACGCACGACCGTCCCGGCAAAGCCGGGCCAACTGAATAGAAGTGGTTTCATAAGGTCGCCCTCCGGCCTAAAACCGCCTGGAAAGGGCCTTCGGTCGACCATATGAAACCGGCTGTAGTTACCATCCTCACAACAATCCGGTCTCCGTCTCGTCTGCGGCCCCATCCTTCGACGAGGTCGATCGCGGCGCGTCGTGCAGGGCGCCGCTTGCCCACTTCACCGCCTCGATCGCCGAGGCCAGCAGTCGCACGGTCGGCGCGTCATAGAGCATGCGGACCGTGACGTTGACGCCCAGCTCTCTCCTGAGTCGACCCGCCACCTTGACCGCGAGGAGCGAATCTCCGCCGAGGCCGGCAAAGGAATCGGTTGCGCCGATGCCGGTGCGACCCAGCTCCGCGGCCCAGACGCCCGCGATCGCCTGCTCGAGCTCGCTTGAGAACGTCAGCGCGTTCGCGGTCGTCCGGGACGCAATCGTCCCAGATCCTCCCGGTCGGTCCGATGCGTCCGCGGACGCGTTCTGGGAGGATGCGGGACCCCGGTCGAGGTCCGCAAGGGAACCACGCGATTCTCGCAAAAGGGACGGGAGATCACAAGGGCAGACGGCCACGGAGCGAAGCGTCCCCGGGGTGATGAGGCGGCGAAAGATCGCGCGGCCGGCCGCTCGCGGAATCCCGGGTTCCAGTTCGCGACCGGTCTCGGTGCGGTGAAGGTTCTCCGCGAGCACGCCCATCCCCACTCCCTGCCAGCGATGCCAGAGGATCGCGATCCGGCGCGCGCGCTTCGGCGAGCGCGGTGCCTGGTTGGCCCACGCGTCCTGGAAGGCATTGGCGGCGGCGTAACCGACCTGGCCCAGCCCACCGCAGACGGCGTTGGTTGACGAACAACAAACGATGAAGCGCGCCTCCGCGCCGAAGAACTCGTCGAGCCACAAGGTTCCCCGAACCTTGGCCGCAAGCTCGTCGTCCCAGAGTTCCTTGGTCCGCGCCTGGATCAGCCCACGACCGGGAACTCCCGCCGCGTGCACGATCCCCGCGACCGGCCCCCACTCCTTCGCGATGCGGACCTGCAGGGCCTGGACCGCATTCCGGTCCGCCACGTCCACGGCCTCGATCCAGAGGCCGGCGACGCTTTCCCTGAGTGCCTCAAGACGCTCGCGCGCCGGGCCGCCATCGGGAATGCCGTGGCGGGAGAGGAGAACCAGGCGCACCGTGGGATCGCCCGCAGCAAGTTCCTCGGCCAGTTCCAGTCCCATGCCACCGGTGCCACCGGTGACAAGGTAGATGCCGCCCGGTCCTGTCGCCGCGTCGGGTGATACGGCGGTCTCCGGACCCATCGGCTGGAAGACGAAGTCCTCCACCCACCGCCTCCCCTGCCGGATCGCCACAACGGGGGCGGTTGACGATCGGCAAATCTCCTCCAGGAGCGCTTCGCCCGCGCTTGCGGTCGCCCACTCCTCGGGCCGCAGATCGAGAGCCACGCACGAGAGATCCCGATGCTCCTGCGGGATCACCCGTAGAGGTCCCTGGAGAAGCGCGAGGGCGGGGTCGATCGGTTCGTTGCCGGAGATATCGGCCAGGCCGCTCGTCAGGACGACGATGCGGATCGGACGTTCGCGCGGATCACCGCCGAACGCCTGCGCGATCCCGATCAGCGCGTGACATCCCTTCGTGGAGACTTCGTCGGCGGCGGACACGTCCGCGGTGGCGGGCAGATCGTCGGCGATGGCAGAGGCCGCTTCCAGCCGTCGACCCGCGAAGCCGGCGTGGACGATCACGTCCGGCCGGCCCGGCCCTTCCTCGAGCGCGGCGGCCAGGCGGCGCCAGTGATCGCCGTTGGCGGGATCGAGGTAGAAGGAGTTCGCATGCACGCGTTGAAAATCGTGACTCCAATGGACCAGCGTGTACTCACTGCCCCTCGCGGAAATTGCATTTTGCAGAGACTCGATGGCCTCCGAGGGAATGGGGCTCGAGGAGGCCATCGGTGACGCGTCGGCGATCACGAGCCAGCGGCGAGGAATCGGATAAGCGGCGCCCGTCGTCGGCGCCTCGCGCGTCCAGGTGGCGGCCCAGGTCCAGCGTTCGGGGTCCAGGGCCGGCATCGACGCCGCGCGCGCCGCGTCCGGCTCCTCGATCCAGTGGCGCGAGGACTTGAGCGGCGCCACCGGCAGTGGAACCCTTCGGAACATGGGACGCGCGTCCGGATGCGCCGCGCTCGCCTGGCGCCGGTGACCGATACCGCGCGTCACATCGACACGCGCTCCGGCAAGCCAGAGTCGACCGAGCGTGGCCAGGAGGAAGGCGTGATCGGGAACGGCGTCGTCCGGGTGCCGCACCGAGGTCAGGACGGGAAGCCCCTCGGCCGCGGGATGGCGCAGGATCGCGCTCGCGAGCGTGCGGCCCGGCCCGACCTCGAGGAAAGCCGGCGGATGACGCCACGGTCCGCGCGCGGAGGCCGTCACGAGATGAGCCAGTCCGTCCGAGAAACGCACGGGCTCGCGCAAGTGACGGGCCCAGGCCTCGGGAGACTGCGCGTCCTCGGCCGTCATCCACGTGGCCGTGCGATGGGAAAGGATCGGAAGCCGCGGCGCGTTCAGGCGGACGGATCGGACCGTCTCGAGGAACCGTGGGACGAGGGGATCCACCAGGCTCGAGTGAACGGCGCGGTTCACGCGTGCGCGGCGCGCCTGGACACCGTCCGCGAGGAGCTCGGACTCGAAGGCGGCCAGCGGCTCGAGAGCGCCCGAGACCAGGCAGAGCCCCGGCGTGTTGATGACCGCGAGCGAGAGCGTGGGGCCCGACGTTCCGTGACCGTAGCCCGCTTCCTCGAGGCGACGCACGACATCGTCGGACGGAAGCGGTATGGCAAGGAGCCCGCCGGGCGGCAGTTCATCGAGGAGTTGGCCACGGCTCGCCACGAGCGTCATGGCGTCGTCGAGCGTGAAGACGCCGGCCACGACGGCCGCCGCGTACTCGCCAAGGCTATGTCCCGTCACGGCCTCGGGCTCCAATCCCCACGACATCCAGAGTTCGGCCAGGGCGGTCTCCACCGCGAGGAGCGCGACGTGAACGACAACCTGTCGCTCCAGCGAGCGCGCCGCCTCGTCCTCCCTCCCGGGCCGCGGCGCGATGACATCGAGCAGGTCCCAGCCGATCCGATCCTGGACCAGTTCACGCGCGCGCTCGATGGCGCGCCGGTAGACGGGCTCGGCTTCGTACAAGCCGCGCGTCATCCCGACGTAGGGAGCGCCCTGGCCCGAGAAGAAGAAGACCACGGGACGATCCGTGATCGGCTCCTCGGTCTCGAAGGAGGCCAGGCCGTCGACGGCTCGGATCGCGGAGGCCAGTTCGCGCGGGGAGACGCCGATCGCGATGCGGCGGTGCGCGTGCCGCTTCCGCCCGGAGCCCAGCGTCGCCGCGACGTCCGCGAGCGCCGGCGCGTCGGGAGATTCGAGCCGGGACGCCAGCGCGGCCGCCAAGTGGTCGAGGGCGTCCGGGGTGCGGGCGGAGATCGCGAGGAGTTCGTGGGCGGCGTGATCGTTCTCCTTGTTCCCCGGTTTCGGCGAAACGGGCGCCGCCTCCAGGACGACGTGCGCGTTGGTGCCGCCGATGCCGAAGGAACTGACGCCGGCGCGGCGCGGGCCGGCGAGCGGCCAGGGCTCACGACCGGCGGCGACGCGAAAGGGTCCCTCCGAGAACGGCACCGCGGGATTCGGCTTCTCGAAATGGAGTGACGGCGGGATCACGCCGTGCTCGACGGCGAGAACGGCCTTCATGAGGCCCGCGACGCCGGCGGCGGCGTCGAGATGGCCGAGGTTGGTCTTCACCGAACCGAGGAGCCTGGAGCCCGGGGCGTGGGAGCCCGGGGCGAGGGCGCCTTGGTCGGCGGCGCTCGGGGCCGTGCTCGGGTCGATGGCCGGAGTGGCGGCGTCCGGGGCCGCGGCCCCTGATGCGAAGACCTGGTTCAACGCGGCGACCTCGATCGGATCCCCGAGGGGCGTGGCGGTGCCATGAGCCTCGATGTAGCCGATCGTCGCGGCGTCCACGCCGGCGCGTGCGAGGGCGGCACGAAGGACCGCGGCCTGGCCGTCGACGCCAGGCGCGGTGAATCCCACCTTCGCCGCTCCGTCGTTGTTCATCGCGCCGCCCCGGATGACCGCGTGCACGTGATCGCCGTCCCGCAGCGCGTCGTCGAGGCGCTTGAGGAGCACGGCGCCCGCGCCACTGCCGGCGACGATGCCCGCGCCCGCCGCGTCGAAGGCGCGGCAATGTCCGTCCGGCGAGAAGATCATGCCCTCCTCGTGGAGATAACCCGAGACCTGGGGCAGGCGCACCGAGACGCCGCCCGCGATCGCGAGGTCGCACTCGCCCCGCGCCAGGCTCTCGCACGCCATCACCGTCGCCACGAGCGAGGTCGAGCACGCGGACTGGACATTCACGGCGGGCCCGCGGAGGTTCATCTTGTAGGCGACGCGCGTCGGGAGGAAGTCCTTGTCGTTGCCGATGAGGATGGGGAACGAGCCAGCCGAGGCAACGAGCGCGGGGTTGGACGCGAGATTCCGGAGAAGGTAGAGATTGAGCGACGCGCCGGCGAAGACGCCGACCGGGGCCTCGATCGACCCGGGCTCATAGCCCGCGCGCTCGAAGAGCTCGTGGCAGATCTCGAGAAAGATCCGTTGTTGGGGATCGATCAGGGACGCCTCGCGCGGGCTGTAGCCGAAGAGATCGGCGTCGAAGAGCGCCGGGTCCCTCTTGAGCGCGCCGTGCGCGGGAACATAAGCGGGATCGGCGGCGATCGCGTCCGGGACGCCGGCCGCCTTCAGTTCGTCGGGCCCGAACCTCCGGATCGACTCGCGACCTTCGAGGAGGTTCTCCCAGAACTCCTCGACCGAGTCGGCGCCGGGGAAGCGACACGCCAGGCCGATGACGGCGATCGGCGCCTCGCGGTCGATCGGCCGCGTTTCGGCGCCGGCCGTCGACTCCGGGGAGGACACAGGCTCGCCGCCAAGAAAGCGCGCCAGGGCGGCCACGGTGGGGTGACGGAAGAGGTCGGTGATCGGCAGGGTCACGCCCAGCTCATCGTGCAGTCGCGCGTGGATGCGCATCATGAGAAGGGAGTTGCCGCCCAGCTCGAAGAAGTTCCGGCGCGGATCGACCGACGCGAGGCCCAGGACCTCCGCCCAGATGGCGGCGATGCGATGTTCCACGTCGCGGCGTTCCTCGTCGCGACGGCCCCCGTCGCGACGGTCCCCGTTGCGACCGGTCCGTTCACGATGGGCCAGGTCGCCGCCGGCAGAGCGCGCCGAGGACTCGCCCGCTCGCGCGGACGACTCGTTGCCCGGCGGAGCGCCGTCCGCGACATCGAGAGCGCGGGACAGGGACTTGCGATCGAGCTTGCCGCTGGAGAGGAGCGGCATCCGGTCGAGCGCGAGGATGCGCGAAGGTCGCATCGCCTCCGGGAGGCAGGACGCGAGGTGAACGTGAACGCGCTCGCGCGTGGCGGGATCGGAGGATGACGGCGTGAAGTAAGCCGAGAGCGCGACTCCGCCAGCGCCCTGCTTCTCGGCCACCACGGCCGCCTCGCAGACGCCGGGACAGCGTCGTAGCGCGGCCTCGATCTCGCCAAGCTCGATCCGGACGCCCCGAATCTTCACCTGGTGATCCATGCGACCGAGATACTCGATCTCGCCCTCCGGCGTCCAACGCCCGAGATCGCCCGTGCGATACAGCCGCGCGCCGGGAACGGACGAGGCTCGATCCGGGATGAAGCGTTCGGCGGTGAGGGCGTCGCGCCCCAGGTATCCCGCGCCCACGGCCACGCCGCCGATGTGCACCTCGCCGGCGACGCCGACCGGAACCGGTCGTCCCCGTCGATCGAGAAGGGGCAGGGTGACGTTGGCGATGGGGCGTCCGATCGGGACCGGTCCCGTCTCGCCGGGAAAACAATGATGGAACGAGACGTCGACGGCGGCCTCCGTTGGCCCGTAGAGATTGGATAATTGACACGAGAAGCGGCGGAAGAACCGATCCCTCAAGTCCGCGGTCAGGCTCTCGCCACTGCAGATCACGCGCTTCAACGAGCAGCAGGCGCCGGGGGGAACGAGGTCGAGGAAGACGTCGAGCATCGACGGGACGAAATGGAGCGTCGTCACGGATTCCTGGTCGATGAGCGCGGCAAGTCCCCGGGGATCGCGGTGGAGTCCCGGAGAGGCCAGGACAAGGCGCGCGCCAGCGATGAGGGGCCAGAAGAACTCCCAGACCGAGACGTCGAAGGTCGCCGGTGTCTTCTGGAGAACGGTCTCCCCCGGCGCCAGGGCGAACTCCTCCTGCATCCAGAGGAGGCGATTCCGGATCCCGCGATGGGTATTGAGCGCGCCCTTCGGTTCGCCGGTCGAACCCGACGTGTAGATCATGTAGGCGATCTCGTCGGGGCCCGTCGTTCGGCTCGGCGGCGCGTCCGCCTCGCGGCTGGCTAGCCGGGCGCCATCGAGCGTCTCGACGGGGATCCCGTTCGAGGACGCGGCGGTCTCGCACGCGGCGCGATGACGTTCCAGGGTCAGGACGGCCGCGGCGCCGGCGTCTCTCAGCATGAAGGCGAGTCGTTCGGGCGGCTCCTGGGGATCGAGCGGCACCCAGGCGGCGCCCGCCTTCAAGACGCTCCAGAGCGCGAGCTCCAGCTCGAGCGAACGTTCCGCGATGACGGCGACGCGCGTTCCGGCGTCCACCCCGAGTTCGCGGAGCCGCGCCGCCACCGCGTTCGCGCGTCGGTCGAGATCACGGTAGGTCCAGGACATCGACTCGAAGGTCACGGCCACGGCATCGGGAGTGCGCGCCACCTGCTCCTCGATCAGATCCACCAGGGTCTCGGCGCCCTCGTAGATTCGCGACGGCCCTTCCGCCCACGCGCGCACCCGCTCGCGCTCGCCCGGACTCTTCCACTCCAGATCCGCGATCCGCGGCGGCGACTCGGTCATCTCCACGATGGCCTCGAGGAGGCGCGCCAATCGCAGGGCAAGATCGCGCGCCGCATCGCCCGTGTAGCGACGGGCATCGGCCTGGATGCGGATGGTGATGCGCTCGCCGTCGGAGACGACGCCGGTCAACGGGTAGTTCGTCCGCTCGGCGACGCGCACATCCTGGAGAACAAACCCGCCCGCGCGGGTGGCGAGGCCGGAGTCGACCGGGTAATTCTCGAAGACGAAGAGCGCGTCGAAGAGCGGGGTGCCGCCCGGAACATCCGTCCAGGAACGGATGCGGGAGAGCGACACGTGCCCGTATGCTTCTCTCTTTGCCTGCTCGTCCTGGAGCCCGGAGAGCCACGCGATGAGCGGTGCGTCCTCATCGACGCGCGCGATCGCGGGGAGCGTCTGGATGAAGAGCCCGACGGCATCCTCGATGCCCGCCAGCTCGGGCGGACGGCCGGCCACCGTCACGCCGAAGACCACGTCATCACGACCCGCCAGCCGCGAGAGAAGAATGGCCCAGGCGCCCTGAAGAAGCGTATGGAGCGTGAGGTGATGGCGTCGCGCCATCGCGCGAAGCGCCTGCGTCGTGTTCGTGTCGAGGACGCGTTCGCTCTCGTGAGCGGGCAGGGACGCGCCCGTATTGGATTGAGGTCGATGGGAATCCGCCGGGGGCGCGGGCAGGAGGAGATCGGTCGGCGCCTCCAGTTCTCGCAGAGCCGCGCGCCAGTAGGCCTCGGCCTCTTCCGCCGCGGTGCCCTGGAAGGCCGCGGCCGATTCGTCGGCCCGCGCCGTCATCCACTCCCAGTAACGGCGGCTGATGCCATCCAGAGACGCGAGGGCGCCGACGGTGCCCGTGTAGGCGCGCACCACGTCGCGAAGGACGATCGCCAGGCTCCAGCCATCGAGAAAGACGTGGTGCGACGTCCACGTGAAGCGCCACGTCCGCGCGCCCATCCGGGCCAGGTGCAGGCGCATGCCCGGCGCCCGGTCCACGGCCACGCCGCGCGCGCGGTCGGACGCGAGGAACCGTTCGAGCCGCGACTCGCGCGCCACAGGTTCCTCGTGCGACCAGTCCTCGATCGTCCAGGGCGCCTCGGCCGCGCGCACGATCACGCGGACCGGAGCCCCGGACGGAGCGCGCGCCACCCGCGTGCGTAACGCCTCGTGCCGGGCGACGATCCTTTGCCAGGCCGCCTGGAACGCGGCCTCGTCGAGGTCGCCGTCGATCAGGAGCGAGACCTGGGTGACGTAGAGCGACGGGTCCCGCGATTCGAGCGCGTGGAAGAGAATCCCCTCCTGCGTGGCCGTCACCGGCAGGACATCCACGACGAGGCGCGGATCGAGTCCCGGCTGGGCGTGCATCCAGCGATCGAGCGCGAGCTGGTCGAGAGAGAGCGTGGGAACGTCGGACGGGGTCAGGGCGCCGACGTCGACTCGGAGGCAGAACGCCACGAGGTCGCGAAGCCGCTCCACGCTCTCGCGGACGGCCGCCGCCGCCCGCTCCCGGTCCCGCCGTCGCCCATCGTACCGCCACTTCACGACGAGTCGTCCTTCGATAACCTGCGCGCCGATCTCCAGCTCATGCGCGCGGACGACATCGGGCGAGACGGAGAGCGCGGCGTCGCGAAGCTCCAGGAAGGACGCGGGTCCGGCGGCGACGAGGCGGTCGAGCCGGCCCAGGTAGTTGAAGGCGGCGCGCGGTCGGGGTGCTTGCGCCAGGCGCTCGCGCACCCGGGGGTCAGGGTGGAGGTATCGCGTCCGCGCGAAGTCCGCACCGTCTCTCTCGGCCGCGCGAACCTGCTCCTTCACGCCGCAGATCAGGGCGTCAGGAGACGCGGTGGCGGGCGACGCTTCGGTGGAGGGCGACGGCCCGAGGCAGAGCGGCATGATATTCGTGAACCACCCTGTCGTTCGCGAGAGATCGCATCCGACGAGATCGCGTCCATGCCCTTCGAGATCGATCACCGGCTTCGACTCGCCCAACCACTCCGCGATCGCCGGCAGGAGCGCCGCCAGCATCAGCTCGAAGGGCCTCGTGCGGAAGGCGGCCCCGGTCTCCTCGAGGAGCGCGGTCGTGGTGGCGGCATCGAGCGAGGCCTCCACCTCGGCCAGGTCACCAAAGAGGCTCGGCTCCACGGCGTCCGCGCGCGGTGACGAGGCGAGCGTGGCCGCGGCGGCAAGCGCGGCAGCGGCCGCGCCCTCGGCCGCGACCGCGACGGCGCGCACCCCGGCGGTGTAGGACCCAGGGCACTCCCTCGCGGCGGCCGTCTCACGCGCGTCCGACGCGTACAGCGTTCCGAGGTCATCGATCAGGATGCGCCAGGAGACCCCATCGATCGCGAGGTGATGGGCGACGAGCGCCAACCGGTCGGCGCCTCCATACCCTCGACCCAACACGGCGATGAAGACGCGACCGTCCCGGGGATCGATCCGGTCCTCCTCGACGCGGCGCAG
>CAZJQD010000027.1:0-4588 GCA_964548165.1 uncultured bacterium | reverse complement strand
TGGGCAACGGGATCCGGAAGCGCGCGGCGATCGACCTTGCCGTTCGGCGTGAGCGGAAGCCGATCGAGCGGCACGAGGAAGGTGGGCACCATGAACTCCGGGAGCGAGATCCGGAGCCGGGCGCGAAGGTCATCGGCGGTCACGTCCCCGGCGTAGTAACCGACGAGCTGCTTGCCGGCTCCGCTCTCGCGCGCGTGAACCACGCACTCGCGGATCCCGGCGACGCCCCGGATCGCCATCTCGACCTCGCCGAGCTCGATCCGGAACCCGCGGATCTTGACCTGGTGATCGATCCGGCCGAGATACTGCAGGTTCCCGTCCGGCCGCCAGCGGCCGAGATCGCCGGTGCGGTAGAGGCGCTCGGGCGGACGCTCCGCGATGCTCATCACCTGGTAGCGTTCCGCCGTCAGGTCCGGTCGGCGAAGGTAGCCGCGCGTCACGCCGGCGCCGGAGAGCCAGATCTCGCCGGCGACGCCGATGGGCACCGGGTTTCTCGCGGCGTCGAGCACGTAGGCGCGGGTATTCGCGATCGGGCGGCCGATGATCTCGGGACCGCCGGGCGAACGCCTGGTCCACGTGGAGTAGGTCGTGTCCTCGCCGGGCCCGTACAGATCGTTCACATCGCGCACGGTGCCGAGAGCGTAGATGCGATCCGCGAGGTCGGCGCGCAACGCCTCCCCTGCCAGGTTGACGACGCGCGCGGACGCCGGCACGGCGTCGAGCCGCACGAGCTCGTTGATCGCCGAGGGGACGGTATTCACGAGCGTCACGCGGTCGCGGGCCGGGAGGTCAGGGAGCGCGAGGGCGTTCTCGGCCACGATCACGCACCCGCCCGTCGTCAGCGGAAGGAAGATCTCGAAGACCGAGAGGTCGAAGCAGATCGACGTGGAGGCCAGGACCCCGGCGCAATCCTCCGGCCCAAAGACCGTCCGCGCCCAGGCGAGAAAAGAGACCACGTTCCGATGCTCGATCAGGATCCCCTTAGGCTTCCCCGTCGACCCCGACGTATAGATGACGTAGGCCAGGTCCGTCGGCATGGCGACTGAAGTGGAGATGGTGTCTGGCAAAGGAGCGATGGTGTCAGGCACCGATATCGCCATGGTGTCTGGCTCCGAGCGGAGCGAGGTGCCTGACACCATTTCCGCTTGCCCAGACACCATGGCGATCTCCGCCACCTCCGCGAGAATCACCGGGACCGATCCCAGGTCCAGGCCCTCGCGATGGCGGGCGGTCGTGATGAGCGCGGCGAACTGCGCGTCCTCGCACATGAACCGGATGCGATCCGCCGGGTAGGCGGGATCGAGCGGCACGTACGCGGCGCCCGCCCGAAGTATCCCCAGGACGGCCTCGATCAGCGTCACGTTGCGATCAAGAAGGACGCCGACGAGTCGATCGCGCCCCGCATCGGACGATGATCCGGCGGACGCGCTGAGGATCTTCCCGACCTCTTGGGAGAAGCGCGCGGCGCCCTGTTCGAGCGCGGCGTACGTGATCTCGCGCTCGCCGTCGATGACGGCCACCCGGTCCGCGTGCTCCGCGAAACTCGTCTCCAGAAGGTCCTGGAGCGTCTTATCGCTCGGCCACGGCGCGTCGGTGCGGTTCCACTCCTCCACGATAACCGCGACCTCGGGCTCGGTCAGGAGCGGAACGCGCTCGAGGCTCAACCCGGGATCGCGCGCGACCGCGCGGAGCAGGGTCTCGAAGTGCCCGGCATAACGCCGCACCGTCGAGGCATCGAAGAGATCGGTCGCATACTCCCACTCCGCCAGGACGCTCCCGTCCGCCTCCTCTTCACAGGAGAGGTAGAGGTCGTAGAGAGCGCGCGTGCGCGCCGTCTTGAACGGGCGAAAGACGAGGTCGCGCGTCTCCAGCGTTCGTAGCGGCGCATTCTGGAGCGCGAAGAGGACCTGGAAGATAGGCGAGGCGCCGAGCGTGCGCTCCGGCTGGAGGTCGGCCACCAACGCCTCGAACGGGACGTGCTGATGAGCGAAGTCCTGGAGGACGCCTTGCTTCACCTCGTCGACGAACTCTCGGAACGTCCTCTGCGGCGAGACGTCGGCGCGAAGGACGATCGTGTTGACGAAATACCCGATCAGGCCCTCGGTCTCTGTGCGAGGCCGATTCGCCGCCGGGCATCCGACCGCCGTCGACTCCCTCCCGCTCAGCCTCGAGAGGAAGAGCTGGAAGGCGGCGAGGAGCACGGTGAAGAGCGTGGTCTGAGCCTCCGCGGCAAGGGAGCGCAGTGAAGCGACGAGAGCGGGGTCGAGGTGAGCGCGCTCCAGGGCACCGCGAAACGACTGGGCGGAAGGTCGGGACCGATCGGCCGGCAGGTCGAGGAGCGCGGGAAGTCCCTCGAGTCGCTTTCGCCAGTAGGCGATGCCGTCCTTCAGGCGCTCGTCCCCGAGCCACGCCCTCTGCCAGATCGTGAAGTCGGCATACTGGATCGCCAGGGGCAGGAGGGTTGCGGTCGCATCCGTCGCTTCTGCGTCGTAGAGCGCAGCCAGCTCCCCGAAGAGGACGCCCATCGACCACGCGTCGGCAACCGTGTGATGCAGTGCCAGGAGGATCGCATAACGATCCTCGCGGATCCGGACCAGGCAGGCCCTGAGGAGCGGCCCCGTCTCCAGGTCGAAGGGAAGGTCGACGAAGCGATCGGCGCGGGCGCGGCAGAGAGCCTCGGGATCCGGCGTCGTGGAGAGATCGACCCGCTCCAGCGAGAACCGCGCCTCGCGAGCGATGCGCTGGACGGGACGGTCACCGACGCTGGGGAACGTCGTTCGCAGGATCTCGTGACGCTCCACGATCGCGCGGAAGGATCGTTCCAGCCGCTCGGCGTCCAGGGGTCCATCGATCCAGGCGCACGCCGGGATCACGTAGGTCGAGCTGGGTCCTTCCAGGCGATCGAGGAACCAGAGCCCCTGCTGGGACCAGGAGAGCGGGATCTCATCCGCGCGGCCGGCCCGCGGGATCGTATCGGCCGGGCCCGGAGCGCCGGCGGTCTCCGCCCTGAGGCGCGCGATGAGCGCGTCTCGGTGCCGATCGAGCGCCGCGCGCAATTCGTCCGTGACGGCCTCGCGCGGGGCTCGAAGCCGCAGGCGATCTCCCTCCAGCCAGAGCCGAGCGCCGCGCGCCGCCAGGTCGGTGAGAAGAAGATCCAGCTCGTCGTTACGCGCGCTCACGTCAGATCTCGATCTCGATCTCGTCCGTGGACGTGAGACCGCCCTGCGCTCCCTGCATCATCGCGCGCACGGCGAAGGCGTCGGCGACGCGACGAGCGAGCGCGCCGGCGCCGGACCCATCGATGAACCCGGCGACCGGGATCTCGACGCCCGTCGTCCGCGCGAAGCGGTTGCGCAGTTCCGTCGCGATCATCGAGTCGACGCCATACTCCCCGAGCGCGGCCTCCGGCTCAGGCCGACGATCCGGGCCGAGTCCCAGCGCCTTCATGACCTGGTCCTGGACCGAGCGCAGAACGAACGCATCGCGCTCGCCGGGGCTGAGCGCCTGCCAGCGGTCGAAGAGAGACGCCTCGGGCTCGACCGTCGCCGCATCAGCCCGGGACTCGACGAGGTCGGCGACCAGCGGGAACCGGCCTCCGGCCCGAGCCTCGGAGGCGAGCCGAGGCCAGTCGGCATCGAACGCGGCGACGACGGCGGTCTCGGCGCTCAGGGACACGTCCGCGTCGAGGAGAAGCTCGTTGAGAACGAGATCGAAGATCGCCAGGGCGCGCTCGTCCGTCAAGGAACGGAGGCCGCGCGCTTCGAGCCGACGGCGATGGGCATCGCCCAGCCGCGCCGCCATCCCCGCCTCGCTCCACGGACCCCACTGGATGCTCGTCCACCGTTCTCCACGACGACGCGCCTCGACCGCCATCGCATCGAGCGCGGCGTTAGCCGCGGCGTAAGCGGCCTGCCCGGCGGAACCCAGGAGCCCCGCGATCGAGGAGAAGAGGAGAACGCGGGCTGAGGCCCAACCGCGCCGGGCCAGGGCGTCCTGCAGCGCTCTCGCCCCGAGAACCTTCGGCCGCGCGACCGCGGCGAGCCGCGCGTCGTCGAGATCGAGAAAGGCGGCGTCATCGAGGACGCCGGCCGCGTGCACGATGCCCTCCAACCGATCACCCGCCGCCGCGACGGCATCGCAGAGGGCCTCGACGTCCGCAGGCGACGCCACGTCGCCACGAACGGTCGCGACACGGACGCCGGTGGCTCGCAAGGCGGCAAGCGACGTCTCGAGAGCGGCGTCCGGGGCACGGCGAGACAACAGGAAGAGGGAACGCGCGCCCCGCTGAGCCAGGCGCCGGGCGACGGCGAGCCCAAGGCCACCGAGACCACCCGTGACAATCCAGGTTCCGGACAGGGATCGCTCTCCGCCGCTCTTCGCCCGATCGGTTCCGCCCTCCGCGCGCGCGAGCCGCGCCACGTGAATGTCGCCGGCGCGAAGGGCCAGGCGATCCTCTCCCCCGCATCCGCGAAGTGCGGCCCAGGCACGACGAGCCTCCTCGTCATCATCCTTCTTGTCGGAAGAGGAGGAGGAGGCCGAAGATTCCAGGTCGAGGCTCCCTCCCCAGATCGCCGGATACTCGGCCGCG
>CAZJQD010000026.1:0-52053 GCA_964548165.1 uncultured bacterium | reverse complement strand
GCCGAAGAAGCGCTTCGGCCGGTGCAGGGCGTTCGAGTCGACGCCGCCGGAGAGAACCTTGCCGGAGGCCGGGACGACCTGGTTGTAGGCGCGCGCCAGGCGCGTGATGGAATCCAGGAGAACGACGACGTCCTTCTTGGTCTCCACGAGCCGCTTGGCCTTCTCGATCACCATCTCGGCGACCTGCACGTGCCGCGTCGCCGGCTCGTCGAACGTCGACGCCACGACCTCGGCGTTGACCGTCCTCTGCATGTCCGTCACTTCCTCGGGACGCTCGTCGATCAGGAGGACGATGATCGTCGCCTCCGGGTGATTGGCGGCGATGGAGTTGGCGATCTCCTGCATCAGGATCGTCTTGCCCGCCTTCGGCGGCGACGTGATGAGCGACCTCTGCCCCTTGCCGATGGGCGAGAGGAGGTCGATGATGCGCATCGACATGTCCTTCTGACCCTTCATCTCGAGCGTGAACCGCTTGTCGGGATAGAGCGGGGTGAGATTGTCGAAGAGGATCCGGTCGAAGGCGGACGCCGGATCCTGGTGGTTGACCGCGTCGACCTTCACGAGGGCGAAGAACTTCTCACCCTCCTTGGGCTGGCGGACCTGGCCGAAGACGGTATCGCCCTTGCGAAGGGCGAAGCGCCGGATCTGCGAGGGCGAGACGTAGATGTCGTCCGGGGAAGAGAGGTAGTTGTAGTCCGGCGACCGCATGAAACCGAAGCCGTCCGGGAGAATTTCCAGCACGCCCGTGGCGATCACCTGGCCGCTATTCTTGGCCTGGGCCTCGAGGATGGCGAAGATGAGCTCC
This sequence comes from uncultured bacterium, assembly GCA_964548165.1. Taxonomy (GTDB): domain Bacteria; phylum UBA8481; class UBA8481; order UBA8481; family UBA8481; genus CAZJQD01. The sequence goes on along the minus strand of CAZJQD010000026.1, from coordinate 51,248 downwards.
TGCTTCTTCAGGGCCGTGGCGTTCTCGACCCCCAGGTCGCGCGCCTTGCGCGTCAACTCGACGATCGACTTCTTCTGGAGCCCGGCCGCGTCCAGCTCCACCGGAGTCTCACCCGGCGGTCGCGGAGCGGGCGGGGTCTCCTCGGCGACGGGCAGCGGCGCCGCCGTCGGCGGCGGAGCGGAGGCGCGGTTCCCGTCCTTGTCGGTGGAGGCCGTGGTCTCCTGCGATGTCTCCACGACGGAAACGTCGTCCTCCGCCTGCTTCTTCCTGGTCGTCTTCTTCCGAGGCATGGTTGGTCTCCCCCATTGCAATGGGTCCGTGATCAGGGCGAGGCGCCCGTGGGTCCCCTCGTTCCTCTGATCCGGTTCTTGGGATGCGAGCCTGGTGCGGTCTGCCCCTCTGACGCGGGGCCCCCCCGCAGCTCGTCAGGGTGGGTGATGCGCGCCTATCGTAAGACGCGCGGGGTCCATGTCAACGCCAACTTTTGCCCCGGGCGGACGCCCGGGGAAGACTGCAGGGCCGGCCAGCCCTGCCGGACGCCTAGTCCTGGGCGCCCTCGAGAAGGCGGATATCGCGCTTTTTCAGGGCCCTGAGCGAAAGGATCTTCTCGCGGATCTCGGGCCGCGGCGTCGTCTTGCCCTTTTCCCAGTTCGTAATGGAAGGCAGGCTGGCGCCAATCAACTGGGCGAACCGCGCCTGGGAAACCCCGAGCCGCGTCCGCATGCGAACGATCATCTTGGGGGAGAGCCGCCGGCGAACCTTGCCCTGGGCGACCTCCTCGCGCAACCGGCTCACGCGCTCCTTGGCCCGCGACGCGTCCAGCTGCGCGCGCACGGCCGCCAGGGCACGCATCAACTCGACGGTTCTCACCTTCAACCGCTTGACTTCCTCTCGGATCGGCGTGGCGGCCTTGCGCACCTCGCGCTTTGATAGGCGAATGATCTCCTGCTTCAATAAACTCTCGACTTTACCCATGATGGCCCTGCCGTTTCTCCCCCGAGATGACGTGTTCGAGGATATTAGCACGCATTCCCGGCCGGTCAACGAGATTCATAACCTTATGAATGGCGATCGCTGACTTCTTTCTTCTCATCCCGGCTTCCACCAATGCAATTCGTATCATTAAATGCCCAGCTGACGTGGTCGCCAACACGGACGCCAGCGCGACCAAGAGTGCCTGCGGGAAGCTCCAGGGCCGCGGAAGCCGGCGCCATGGCGAATCCCAACCAGGGGCGAAGTCTTTCCCTTACGGCAACGACGCGGCCCTCTGCATCGAGAAAGATCACATCGATGGGAAACCTCATGAATCCCATGTGGATCGAGGAGGTCTCGGTCAGGAGAAGTCCCTCTCCCGGACCCAGCGCACGTCGCCCCATCAGGCCGAAGAAGCGCGCCCCGAAGGTGTCTGCTGACGCGATGCGATCGCCCAGGGACTCGCCGGTTCGCACCAGTCGCGCGTGAAGAAGAGGCATGGAGGTGGGTCGGGAATGCGTGGTCAGCCGGCGCCCGAGCTGCCCATTTCCTTCCAGACCTTGATGGCGATCGGCCCCAGCGTCACGATGAAGATGGTCGGAAAGATGAAGAAGATCATCGGGAAGAGCATCTTGATCGGGAGCTTCTGGGCCATCTCCTCGATCATCTGCCGCCGCTTGGTGCGGAGCTGGTCGGACTGGATGCGCAGGATCTGGCCGATGGAGACGCCGAGAGCGTCGGCCTGGATGATGGCCGCGATGAGCGAGTCGAGCTCGGAAACCTGGGCCCGCGCCGTCAGGGCCTTCAAGGCATCCTTCCTGGTCGAACCCATCTTGACTTCCTGGAGCATCCGGTCGAACTCCTCGGTCAGCGGGTTCTTCATCCTCTCGATGACCTTCTGGATGGCCTGGTCGAACCCGAGCCCGGCCTCGACGGAGACCGTCAGGAGGTCGAGAAGGTCGGGCAGGGACTTGCGCATCTTCTTCTGCCGCTTGGTCACCTGGGAGCTGAGCCAGAACTGCGGAACGATGAACGAGAAGCCACCGGCGATGAGGCAGAAGAGGGGCAGGAACTGGAGCGGGATGAGACCGACGAGCGAGAGAAAGCCAAAGAACGAGACCGAGATCATCGCGGAGAGGAACTGGAGAGCCCGGAACTGGCCGCTCGTGAGGTTGCCGGGATTGCCGGCGCGGATGAGGAGCTCGGTCGTCTTGTCGACCTTCTTGCCGCCCTTCTTCTCGATCTTCTTGGAGAACTTGTCGAGCGTCGGTTGGATGACGCGCTCGAAGAAGGACTTCTCGAGCTGTTCCTGCTCGAACGACCCGGCGACGGCCTTGCGCTTGTCCTCCTTCTTGTTGAGCTCCAGCAGGCGTTCGCGGGGAATGTTGCGCTTCGCCCCCTTGATGAACCAGATCGCGATCCCGACGGTGACGATGATCAGGACGGAGAGCGCGCCGACGATCAGCCCAAGAGGCATCCCTTACATCTCCACGTTGAGCATGTTCTTGATCACGAAGGCGCCCATGGCCTGCATGATGAGCCCGATGACGATGAGGATCCAGCCGACCTTCTCCTGGAAGAGCATGCCCATCACTTCGGGGTTGAGGAAATACATGATGCCGAAGAGGCCCGTGGGCAGGGCCGTGATGACGATGCCGCCCATCTTGCCCTGGGCGGTCAGGGCCGAGATGGTTCCGATGAGCTTGATGCGCTCGCGGATCGTCGCCGCGATGCTATCGAGGATCTCGGCGAGGTTGCCGCCGATCTGGCGCTGGATCAGGACGACGGTGACCGTCAGGTTGAAGTCGTCCGACTCCATCCGACGCCCCATCGCCTCCATGGCGTCGTCAAGCGGCATGCCCAGCGAATTCTCTCTAACGAGCCGCTGAAACTCCTCCCGCGTCGGCTCCGGCGCCTCGCGCGCGGCCATCTCGATGGCCTGGAGAAACGAGTAGCCGGCCTTGAGGGAGTTGGAGATGAGGCCCAGGGTGTCGACGAGCTGTCCCTGGAACTTCGCCTGGCGGCCGGACTTGCGAAAACCGAGGTAGAAGGAGGGGGCCTGGAACCCGAAGACGCCGAGCGGCACGCCGACGATGAGCGGGTTGTTCCACATGAGCTTGCCGATCGCCAGTCCCAGGAAAAAACAGAAGACGCCGATCGACATCATGAGCGTCAGGAATTCGCCGGAGCGCCACTTGAGCCCTGCGGACGAGAGCTTGAGGGCCAGGCGCGTGCGATAACCCTCCAGCACGACGAGCTTCTCGACGATCTTGCCGACGTTCTGGAGAGCCCCGCCCTGGCGGCGCTTCTCGAGGCCCATCGCGGCCTCTTCCGCCTCCAACTGCTCCAGCTTGCTGAAGTATTCCTTGTCGATGTAGGGCGCGAGCTCCTTGTCGAGCTTGGACTCGCCGGTGTCCTTGGTCCGCACCTTCTTGATCAAGAGCGCGATGATGACCAGGCAGATGAGGAGGAATGCCCCGCCGACGATCAGCTTGATCATGAGCGCGTTCCCCCTTCCCCGCCCGTTCGTTGATCGCCGGCAGACAACGGCGCTCCCACCGGCCTAATGCCCGCCCCTGGCGTGCGAGAAGTCTATGCCTGCCCCCTCTTCGGACAGGCGCTCCACGAGCTCCGGCTGGCGCCTGATCTCGTCGACGAGCTCCTTCTGGATCCACTCCTTTGCCTCCGCGCTGGACAAGCCGAAGAGCGTGAGCGGCATGATGATCCCGTTCTTCACGTAGAGCTTGTAGAACGTCGGGATGTACTTCATCGGCTGGTGCGCGCCCTGGATCTTGCCGAGGTCGTCGACGCCGGTCTGCACGAAGCGGAAGATGTCCGCGAGCTGGACCTCGTGGCCATCGAAGCCCGTGCACTGGCTGATGTAGGTGATCTTGCGGGAGCCGTCCGAGAGGCGCGACTGCTGGACGATGACATGGATGGCCGAGGCAATCTGCTCGCGGATGGCGCGGGACGGCAGGTCCACGCCCGACATCAGCACCATCGTCTCGATACGCCGGACCGCGTCCGTGGGCGTGTTGGCGTGCAGGGTGGTCAGGGAGCCGTCGTGGCCCGTGTTCATCGCCTGGAGCATGTCCAGGGTCTCGCCGCCGCGGCACTCGCCCACGATGACGCGATCGGGACGCATGCGGAGCGTGTTGCGGATGAGGTCGCGCATCGTCACGGCGCCCTTGCCCTCCACGTTCGCCGCCTTGCTCTCCAGGCGCACCCAGTGGGGCTGGAGGATCTGGATCTCGGCTGCGTCCTCCACGGTGGCAATGCGCTCACCCTCGGAGATGAACGACGAGAGCGCGTTCAGGAGCGTCGTCTTGCCGGAACCCGTGCCGCCCGAGACGACGATGTTGCGGGCGACCATGACGGTTGCCTTGAGGTAGTCGGCGATCGTCTGGGTCATGGCGCCGAACTTGATGAGATCGCCGACGCGAAGAGGGTCCTTCTTGAACTTCCGGATGGTGATCGTCGATCCGTTGAGCGCGAGGGGCGGAATCACGGCGTTCACGCGGGAGCCATCCTTGAGGCGGGCGTCGACGTAGGGCATCGACTCGTCGCACCGGCGTCCCAGCGGCGCGATGATCTTGTTGATGCAGGTGCGGACCGCCTCCTCGTTGGCGAACGTCACGTCGGTCAGCGTCAGCTTGCCCTTCTTCTCGACGTAGACCTGGTTCGGCCCGTTCACCATGATCTCGGAGATGTCCTGGTCCTCGATGAGCGTCTGGATGACGCCGAGGCCGAGGATGTCGTCCAGGAGTTCCTTGATGACCTCCTCGTGTTCCTTCTTGGTGAGCGAAACCTGGATCTCGGCGCCGACGTTGGCGATGTTCTCCTCGATGCGGGCACGGAGGATCGTGCGCTTGACCTCGTCCTGCTGGGCAAGAACGGACGAGTCGATCTCGGCGATGAGCTTTTCCTGGACGCGACGCTTGAGCTGATCGCGGGGCGTGAGGGATGTCGGTTCGCCGGTGGACGAGACCGCCTTGGCCTTCTGGGCGGTCTTTTTCATCGACTCGAGACGTTCGAGCAGAGACATGGTTAGATCAGTCTAGCAATCGGGGATTGGGGGTTCAACGCTACTTTTTCTTGCCGAAGATGCCCCCCAGGAGGCCCCCCGACTTCTTTGGAGCCGTGGACGCGGCGCCGTCTCCGACCACGTCGGTCGCCGCGAAGATCTTCACGACCTCCTTCATGGCGACGCTGATCTTGGAATCCGTCGAGCGCAGGAAGAACGGCTCTCCCTCGTTGACCGACGGCATCACGGCGGCCCCGTCCGAGGGAATGGTCGCCGTGATCTCGTGACCCAGGGTCTGCTCGATGTCCGCCTTCTTGAAGGTACCCTCGGGCGTCTCGCGGTTGAGGATGATCTTCACCTTGTCCTCGCCGTAACCGAACGTCTGCATAATCTCCATCATGAGCTTGCCGCTCTTGAGGGTCGGGAGCTCCATGGTCAGGAGGACCAGGATGGCGTCGGAGATCTCGAGGGCGGTCAGGACGGTATCGGAAAGGAACGCCGGGGTGTCGACGACGACGTAGTGGTATTTCTCCTTGAGCTTGCGAAGGATGGCGTCGATGTGCGGGCCCTTCACGAGGTCGGCCTCGTCGGGCCGCAGCGGCGCGGTCAACACCTTCAGCCCGCTGGCCTCGTGCGTCACGAGGTGAGCCTCGAGCACCTCGTCCTCCAGCGTGCCGGCGTCGGCGATCTCGCGCGCCAGGCCCGCGATCGTGTTCTTGGGCTGGAGGTGCATCATGATCGCCACGTCGCCGAACTGCAGGTCGGCGTCGACCAGGCAGACCTTCTTGCCTGTCATCTTCTTCAGGGCGACGGCGAGGTTGACGGCGAAGAGCGTCCTGCCGACGCCGCCCTTCGTCGAGAAGATGGTCAGCAGCTTGGAGGTGAGGACGGCTTCCTCCTTCTCTCCGATGACCCTCGCCAGGGACTCCTTCTTCTTCTCCCCGATGTCGGCGACGAGCTTGATGATCTCGACGAGGTCGCTGGGGTCGTAGGGCTTGGGCAGGACCTGCCTCACGCCGGCCAGCATCGCCTTGCGGAGGAAGAGCCCGTCCGTCCCATGCTCGGAGACCATCACCACGTCCGTCGTCGGGCACTGGACCGTCACCTGCTCCGCGGCCACGAGCCCGTCCGGCTGGGCGCCGGCCAGCTGGGAATCCACCACAACGATGGTGGGGCTCAGCTCGCGGACGATCCGGACCCCTTCCTCCGCGTTGTCCGCCTCGCCGATGATCTCGAGGCTCTGCTCGACGAGAAACGCCTTCTTCAGCCGGACGCGCTCATCGACGGAACCCGCGATGACGACGACTTTGATCTCGCTGGCCATCGGGATTTTACTCGGCCGCCGCGCCGCTCGTGGCCGGAGCCGCGTAGCTCGGCGTCGGGTTGGGAATCTCGGGCCGCACTCCGCCCGTGACCTGGTCGACGGCGCTGATGGTGCCGTCGGGCGGCGCCACCCGGGCTGTCAGGAAGATCAGGAGGTCGTCGTCCTGCCGGCTCTGCGCCTCGGCGCGGAAGAGCCTGCCGATGAGGGGAAGGGATCCCAGCCCGGGAACGCGACGGTCATCGCTGGAATTCGTGCGGGTCGCCAGGCCGCCCATCACGAGCGGCGTGCCGGACCGGACCATCACCCGCGTCCGGGAATTTCGCTCCGCGATCTGGTTGATGATGATGACGTTGCCACCGGCCGAGAAGTTGAGCGGAGGACCCGTCACGTTCGACGAGTTGGCCTCGATATCGAGCGTGATGATCCCGTCCTGGCCGATGGTGGGAGTCACATCGAGCGTGATGCCGACGGCGCGCTCGGTGGGGGTCACCGAGAAGGTCGTCTGGCCGGTCTGCGGGTTGATCGTCTGGGTCGTGGTGATGTCGTAGACCCTGTTGATGGCCTCCAGGCGGGCCTGCTGGCCGTTCACGGTGGCGATCCGCGGCGACGAGAGCACGTCCACGTCGCCCTTGGATTCCATGGCCGCGATCATCATGTCCACGTTGGTATAGCGGAGTCCCGAGAAGCTGAAGCCATTGCCGCCCAGGAGGCCCAGGATGAGCCCGCCGTCGCCGGCCTGGTTGATCGTCTGCGTCGTCCCGGCCTCGCCGTTGACGCCCGTCGTGAGGTTCGTGGTCGGCTGGTTGGCCACGTCGGTCCTGGAGTTGGTGCCGGCGAAGCCCGCGAACGGGCGGTTTCCGCCGTCGGACTGGGTCGAGAGCCCCCACTGGATGCCCAGCTGGCGGGCCGTGGACCGGTTCATCTGCACGAACCGGGCCTCGATGAGCACCTGCGGGATCTCCTGCTGGTCCAGCGCGAGCGCAAAGCGCTCGACGTCCGAATACTCCTCGCTCGTGGCGCGAATGATGAGCCGGTTACTGACCGTGTCCGGCGTGATGGACATCTGGCTCGAATTCGCGAAGCTCGATCGGATCATGGCCGCCACGTCCTCGGCGCGCCGCGACTTCAAGGCCAGGATGCGGGGCGAGCCGGAGGAGGTCGGCGAGATGTGAATGGCGAGCCCGTCACGGAAGTGAACGATGAAGTTGGAGTAGGTGTGTATGCGCTCGTTGGAGAGGACGCCGGCGCGGATCGAGTAGGGCGCCTCGCCCGTGGTTCGCTGAACGTCACGTTCCGTCATGCCCTTCATGACCGTGCCCCGCCGGACCACGGCTTGCTGCTCTTCCGCGGAGAGGAGCTGGAACTCCTGCTCGCTGTTGAACGGCGCCAGGACGGAGATGCCGCGGCGCGTCATCTCGGACCCATACAGGTCGCTCATGCGAAGCAGGCGATCGCCCCAGAAGACGGCCTTGCCGAACCCATACTCGAACTCGGTGGAGCCATCATGGAGCCTGGTGGAACGGCGCGCGCTCTCGTTGAGGATGGACTCGACGTCCGTGCGGGTCATCAGGGCCAGGATCTTCTTGTCCGCGAGGGCGTTGCGGACCTGGTCCGCATTCGGGTAACGCACCTGCTCGACGAGGAGGTCCTCGGCGAAGGTGAGCATCCGGTCGGTCACGAAGAAGTCGGTGCTGACCTGCCCGGTGCCATTCGAGTGGCGACGGCCCTGGGCGTTGTCGAGGCGGATCCCCAGCGCGGCCTCCACCTGGCGGCGCGTCATCCCGGGAAGCACTTCCCCGGATCGGATCGCGGCGGCAATCTCCTGGCCGACGAGATCGGGAATCAGGCGCGCCAGCATGCTGTCCACGAACGTGACCTGCTGGGGTACCCCGGAAACGGCCAGGGTGCGCCCCGTCACCGTGATGTTCGCCGGCATCCCCGGGACCGCCGGCAGGGACTGGACCGCGTGACGAAGCGCATCGGCCGCCGCGTTGATGCGCTCGGCGCCCAGCGAAGGGGCAAACCGCGCCATCAGGAAGGCGGCCGTCGTGGTCTCGCCAATGTTGTACTGCGTCCGGACGATCTCGACCGGCACCTTCTGGTCCGGCCGATCCAGGACGCGAGCCAGATTGTCCACCATCCCGAGGACGGTCGTGTCCGCGTAGATGGTGTACAGGCCCTCGGTCGCAGACCCGCGGCTGTACGCGGCGTTACGGCGCATCGAGGCCAGGAGCTGCGTCACGTGAGCTTCGAGCTCGCTGCCGGAGAGGTAGTTCAGGCGGTAGGAACGCCCGTCGAGAACCCCGTAAACGGGATCGGCAATGGTTCCGAGCCACTGGTATTCCGGTCGGGCCTCCGTGGGAAGCACCGGGTTGCTGCTGACGACGTTGGTCACGCGCCCGAGCGTCACGGTGACGGTGCGGCCCGGGTAGATGAAGTCCCGCTGGACGACGCCGTTCTCGAGCCGCGCCACGGGCTCCGACCGGGGAGCGCCGAGGGCCTCCACGAGCTGGGCCTCGGTCATGCCGATCATCGGAATGTGATTGGCGATGGCGTCCCTGAGGATGGGCTCGGGAATCTGGTCCATGGTATAGACGCGGACCACGAAGCCGTTCGAGACACCCACCTCGTGATTCGGATACGCGTAGTAGTCGATCACGCTCGTGTCGGAAACGACCGTCCGGTAGACGGGCGGCAACGGGCCCAGCGCCTGCTGCAGCTCGGCCGTGGACATGCCCTCGAGGACGGTGTTGCGGGAGATGGCCTGGGAGACCGTGGCGCTGTCGAGGCCGCCCGAGGTCATGCCCGAGGCGACGCGCATGATCCGGACCTCGTACTTCAGGCCCAGGGCCTTCAAGGAGATCAGGCCCGGATTGGTGCGCTCGATCGAGCCCGTGTTCGCGCTCTCGTCGAGATACATCCAGACGAGCAACTTGTCGGGCTCGACAGCGAGCCGGGCCATGCCGTTCTTGCGGAGGAACTCAGCGTCCGTCGTCTCGATGACCACGACCCGGTAGACATAGCGCCGGGACCCCGACCAGACGTAGAGATCGGCGCTGGCAAAATCCACGTTCCCGTTCGCCGCGCCCAGCATCGGGGTCGACTGAACAAGGACCTCGGTCGGAGAGACGACGGTCGCGCTGATATGCCGCGGGTCCCCGATCGCCACCTTCGTCAAGTTGGGGACGGTCACGATGAAGGAGTTCCCGACCTCCACGTAGACCTCGGGAATCGATCCGCCGGACCGCCCGGTCACCCCCTGGGCCTCCGCGGAAACGACCGCCAGGAGAAAGAAGCCGGCCAGGCCGACCAACGCGCGCTTCACTTCTTCTCCTCCTCTTCCGACCAAGGCAGATTACTGCGACGCCCGTCCTGGGCTCGGAACCGAGTGACGGTACGCGACACGACGCCGTCGTAGACCTCAACCCCGGAAGTGGCGTTCACGACACCGCGGCCGAAGAGCGAGATGTCGTTGACGCCGGCCGTGCGGGCGAGGGCGTCATTCGTCGGCGAGCGAAGGGCCAGGACCAGCCGGGCCCCCGTCTGCGCCTCGGCAAAGATCAGCTCCTCGGCCTCGTGCGGATAGACTGCCAGCGTGATCCCGCTGGGAGGCGGCGGGATGCTCGTGTCCGCCGGATTGCGCGGCAGGAACTGGCCGCCCAAGGCGATGATGCGGGCGTTCTGGACGATCGTGCGCGTGTAGTCCATGTCCGGCGGTTCCCCGCCTTCCGGCGCGGCGTGACGGCGAACCCGGAACTGCCCGACGATGTCCACGACGTCGCCCAGCTGGACGAGCCCGGAGACCGCCTGCAACTCCACGTACTTCAGCGATATCGCGCGCTTGTACTTCGGGACGAGGAACGAGAGCTGGGGCTTGCCGCCGAAGATCATCGCCGGCACGATAAAGTCCCCGGTCTTGATATCCGCCTGGTTGATGTGGTCGATCACGGATCCCTTGTTGGCGTCCAGGATCGCGGCGTCCGGGGACTGCCCCTTCGCCGTGACCTCGCGGGACTGGAACATGTCCTCCCGAAGAAGGGTGTTCGCCGGGATGTCCTGCTTGGCCACCATCACGGTCTTGTGGGACCCAGGGAAGCGATCGCGATTGCTCGGATCCGTGCCGGCCGCCTGCTCGTCGACGTCCTTGTAGCCGTCGCCGTCGGAATCCCGGTTGGCCGCCTGCGCCGCCAACTCGGCCTCGCTCGGTCCGCTCTGCTTGAAGGCCACGAAATAGACGGCAACGCCGCCAATAATGGCCAGGACCAGCACTGCACCGACAATCATTAGTATGCGCGGATTCAAGCTCCTACCCTCTCGCCTGATTCAGTCATTTGAGCGTCACCCTCGGAGTTCCCCCGCGAACGTAACCGAAGTCATTCTCCTTGGGCAAAAATACTTGCGGTGCCCCCTGAGCCTGAGCCCTTACGAATCGACCGGTTACCTGCCCGTCCTCTGTAACGCCCTCGAAACTCAGCGCCGCGAAGCCGAAGACCTGCGCCCGGTTGCCCTGCAACCCGTTGAATATAACCACGGTCAGCGGAGACGGGGAAGAATATTCTTTCAAGTAGGCAAAATCCGCCACGGGTTGCAGCGTGACGGTGTCTCCGACACTCACCGTCCCGGATCCCGATACCCGCCACGCCTTCAGCGCGTACTCCGGCGCCCCCGAGTCACCCGACGGAGAGATGCCGACCTGCGTCAGGAGACGAAAGTCGTCGTAGTGAGGAATCGCCAGGGCAATCTCGCCGGTCGAGACCGATTCCACCGGGCCTGACCCCACCAGCGTCACCTCGGCCTCCGCGCGTGCCTGGAACTTCATCCTGGGATTGCCCACGATCCAGGCAAAGTAGGCCACGACGTCCGAGACCACGGACACGTTCACGGTGTAACCATCGGCCGAGACCGTGACCGAACCTGGATCGGGCTTGATCCCCTGGGCCTCCAGGGCGGCAAGGCCATAATCGACGGCCTCCCTAAGGCGAAACGGGAGGAACTTGGCGCAATCCATCGTGATCCGCCTCACCTCGGACTCCAGGGAGGTCTTTACCGCGTAGGACCGCCAGACGTCGAAAAAGAGGCCGGCCAGCACCAGGACGACGATGGAACCGCCGATGAACCACGAAAACCGGAAATTCTTCACGGGTCGACTAGTAGAGCGACGGACGCCGGTTGCGGACGAACGGGCGAGAGCCACTAAGGGAGGCTGTGGATAAGTCGTGAGCTGACATGCTCCCTTACTTTACGGGAGCCTCTGTGGATAATTCAACACTTGATGTAAGAATATTTTTATTAGGCGTCTACGCCCATTTCACCCCTCTAGAAACCTGCTCATTTCTCGCTCCCATTTCCTTCTCCTACCCTCCAAATTTCCGCTTCGTCGTCACCGTGGACCTGGATTCCAGCCAGCGCCTCGCGGATGTAACGGCGGTCCCTCTCCAGGTCCTCGGGACGCATCCTCCCATAGATTTCGCGGTTGAGGACGAGATAACGAAGACGCAGCCGAGAAATTTCCGCGCGCGCGAGCGCGGTATCGACCGGTTGGTCGTGCCCATCGGGCGACACCAGGGGGCGTAGGAGCGGGGATTCGAGAAAGAACCGAAAATGGGCGGCATTGAGGGCCGTGTGGGAGACGGACCCGGTCATGACCCGCTTCCCGTGGAGATGTTGACGCCACCCCTGGTCGCCCGGGTCCACGCTCCTCCACCACTCCCGGGAATCGGTGTCTATGCGCAGAGGAAGATCCAGGACGGCCACATCGTCCGGATCGGCCGCGAGCACGCTCGCGTAAGGATGAGTTCGAGGCTCGGTCGCGGCAAACGGCGCGTTCCAGTATTCGAGCACGAGGAGCAGAAAGAGCAGGCCTGTCAGCAGGCCCGGCCGCGAGCGGCGACGCCTCAGGGCCGCGAGGCCCAGGCCCGAGAGCAGGGCAACGAAGAGCGTGGCCAGCGCGAGGTAGCGCGCAGGAACGCGCGCGGCCGAGATGACGGGCAACACCTGGAGGAGGCCTTGAGGCAGGGGAATGGGGGTTCCATCCGGGAGCCGGACGATCCCGGCCAGGTGGAGCACGGGGCCGAGCGCCAGGATCACGAAGACAACGGCGCCCAGCGCCAGGTACGATCGCTCGACGCACCAGGATCGCCGCCATCCCCAGAACGCCAGGGCCAGGACCGAGAATCCCAGGTAGCCGATGGGCTCACCAGCGGTGAACGTGCCGTAGAGCGGCATCAGGGGAAACCATTCCCGGAGCCAGGGATTGTTCGGGCTCGGGGTCACGAGAGCGAGCAGGTCCAGCGACTGGTAAACCTTGATCCAGAGCGGCACTTGGAACTGGCCGGAGGAGGTTGCGGCTCGAGCCATGACGAGGCCGAGCGGGGCCAGGAACGCGCCGGCGAGCGCGCCGAACACAGCCCAATCCCCGGCGATCGCCACGGCCCTCGATCGATGCGAGAGGAGATCCGCCGCCACGGTCACGAGGAGAAGAATCGCGCTGAAGAGGCCGAGATAAGGATTCACGTAGGTCGTGACCACGAAGAACCCGGCGGCAACAAGCATCCAGGGGCGTGAACGGCCCTGGGACCTTCGCGCCCTCCGGGCGCCGAGGAGCGCCCAGAGGAGAAAGGCCGGCCATTGGATCGAGAGATGCTCCAGGTGATGAAGATGCGAGAAGTGATACGGCGAGAAGGCGAACGCGTACCCGGCAAAGTAGGCGGCCGCGCGATCCGCAGTCAGCTCGTGGGTGATGAGGAAGGCGGCGTAGCCTGAAAGCGCGAAGGCGCCCAGGAAGAGCGTGTTGTAGGCGAAGGGCAGGCCCCCCAGGCGCTGCAGGCCGATCGCGGCGAAGCTGTTGAGCGGGGACAGGGCATGGAGCGAGAGATCGACGCCCAGGGGCCAGAAGACCCAGTCGCAGAACCACGGCGAGACCCCCAGCTCCATCACCGCCTTCTGGACCCACCAGAAATTCCACGTCGTGAGCCAGATGTCGCCGTATCCCGGAAGACGGGTAAACCAGTAGAGGGGCAAGGGAAGAAACCAGGCCAGCGAGACGGCGGTAAAGAGCCCGATCGCCGTCGCGTGGCCGCTCACACCGAGCCGATCGTGCTCGTCTTCAAGCGGGGGAGGGGTCGCGGTCGCCGGCGGCATCGCGCCATGATACGCCGGCCCCATCCCCCGGCAACGCCCGATAGGAACCAGCTCCAGACTTCTCCCTGCCGACTTCATCCTTCTTCCATCCCTCTGCCTTCTTCATTCTTCCATCTTCCCTTAGGATGCTCCCATGCGCACGGTGCCGCAGGCTGGACGTATCTTCCTGTCCCTATGGCTGATCTTCGCCTTCTACGCGGATCCGCTCCTTGAGATCTCGACCGTCCGCTATCTCTACCTGGCGCGAGCCGTCGCCGAGAACAGTTCGTTCGCCGTCGACTCGTTCGCTCACCGGTCGCGTGGAGACCTGGCCGTTCACAACGGGCACCTCTATTCCGGTTCACCGCCCGGCCTCGGCCTCGCGCTCGTCCCGCTCGCCGTGATCCAGAGCGCATGGGTAGAAGCGCTCCCGTTCAGTCCCAACCAGTCCCTGCAGTTCCTGGCACTCTGGTTCTTCCAGGCGCCCCTGGCCGCGCTCGCGCTACTGCTCCTCTGGCAACTGCTCCTCGACCTCGGGTATGCGCCGCTCCGCGCCGCGGGCGTCACCCTGGCCCTCGGCCTGGCAACCCCCTATTTCTTCTTCGTCGCGAAGCTCTCGGACTACCCGCTCGTCTCCTTCTTGATGGTGATCCTCGCTCGCATCGGCCTGGCCTGGCGCCGCGGCGACGCCGGCGCCGGACCAGCCTTGCTGGCGGGCCTGACCCTTGGCCTGGCCTGGACCCTCAATGACCTCGCGGCCCTCCTGGCCGCGGTCTTTCTCCTGTTGTCGGGAGCGAGCGGGACTCTACGCCCGTGGCCACGCCGCGCCCTCTTCCTGGCCCTCGGTCTCGTGCCCGGACTCGTTGCGCGCGGTCTCTACAGCGCCTCCTGCTTTGGATCGCCCCTCGCCAATCCGCTCGCGTTCTCGGCCGCCGGCATCACCGTGGCCGATGAGTATGCGGCGCTCGGCTCCCCCGGCGATGTCCTGGCCGCCATCATCCTGCAATTCCCGGAACTGGCCTGGGACCTCACGTTGGGAGACGTCGGGATCTTCGTGTTCGCGCCGGTTGCTCTCCTTCTCTGGGGATGGACCGGAGCGCGACGGCGCCTCGGGTATCCATCCCCCGAAGGAGCGACCGATGCCAGGGGCGAGCAGGCCGCTCCCGTCGCGGACCGTCATGGCCTTGCGCGGGCAGGCCTGCTCGTCTTCGCTCTCAATGCCGCGCTCCATCTCCTCCTCGTCAACGGCCTCTGGACCGGCGGCGCTTCCTGGGGCCCGCGTTACCTCCTCTTCAGCGCCGTTCCGCTCGCCCTGGCGGGCGCGTGGGCGGCCGGGGCCTGGTCGAGCCGGACCTGCGGCCTCGTGACCGGGATTTCCGGTCTCATCACGTGGGCGGGCGTGCAGTATGGCTACTCCACGAGCGTATTCCTCTCCCTGGGGCACCTTGTGCTGGGAGGCCCCACCACGCCGGGATTCCGGTGGCTCTGGCTCCATTGGGCCTGGCCGCCGACGCCCGAGCGAGCCGCGCTCGTGTGGCAGGAGACACCGCGGCTGGGCGCCTACTACGCGCTGACCCATCCCTCCCCCTTCCTCGCGCACGTGATCCTCCTGGGCCTGTTGCTGTTAATCTGGAGGCCGCAGCTGTCCCGGCTCACCATCTCGTTCCGCTAACCACGACGTTCCACGGCAGAGTGCGGCGGATATACTTCGTGTCACGATGTATATGGATCGCGAGCGACGAATATTCCCGGCGGCCGCAAAGGATCAATACCTCGCCGTCCGATCCATCGGCGTACGCGGCCCCATCTTCTCCACGAGTTATCCACAGGGCGGGCGCGGGCGCGATCTTCGGCTGGACGCAAGGTCGAGTCTCACTATCCTTGGGCGAAGGATGCGTAGGATCGCCCAGCATAAGCGCATTCGGATTGGTACAGTCGGTCATGGGTACGGACGCCTGAGGCTTCGTCAAGCCGCGGCGGCCGTGGGGCCGGACTGGTCATTCTGGATACCCGTACTCGGGATCGCCCTCTTCGTCTCCCCGCTCCTCGGGTCGGCGGTGGCGTCGTCGTTCCCGGAGATCGGACCAAGACCCCTAACCGTTAAGGAAGCCTTTGCCGCTGTAACTCCTTTGAAGTTGCAGCTCGACCCCATCGCCCCGCCTGCCAGCGCGCGGATTCCCGGAGCGGCCGCGCTTGCCGCTGGCGACATCCCCGGGGACGGCGACCAGGCCGCCCTGGCCGATGGCGCGAGCGATTTCGCCAGCGGCCCCGGCGCGTTGCCGGTCTCGAGTCCCGTCGCCACCGCGACCGCGCTCACGACGGCTTTGCCTTATGCGCTCGACGAGCGCGAGGCCGCCGACGAGGCCGCCGACGAGCGCCTGATCGGTTCCGTTCCGCCCGCCGTCAAGTCAACGCTCGTGGCCGGCTGGCGGCTCGCCGCCGTGCACGAGGCCTACGCCAAGCTCGGCACCCGCTACCGCTGGGGCGGCGAGCAACCCGGGGGCTTCGACTGCAGCGGGTTCGTGCAGTACGTCATGCGCAAGCAAGGTATCACGCTCCCCCGCACCGCTCGCGAGATGCGCTACGCCACGCGCGCCATCGGTTCGCACGAGCTCCAGCCGGGCGACCTCGTCTTCTTCCAGAATCCCGACCACGTCGGCATCTACATCGGCGACAAGATGTTCGTGCATGCCTCCAGCGGCCGGGGCCAGGTGACCATCTCCACCCTCGACGGCGGGTACTACCAGAGGCGATACATCGGTAGCGGCCGCGCCGCCGAGTAACACGCATCCCATCCACCGCTCCCCTCACCCCGTGATCACGCCCGGTGTGATCGCGGCCCGCATCACCCGCCGCGCCGTCTTCCTCCCTTTCGCTCTCCTTCTCCTCGGATTCGCGGTCGCACCCGCCGCTCATGCCGACGACCGTTTCAGCTTTGGCGGCGAGCTCAGACCTCGACTGGAGATGGTCGACCGCTTCGGGCTCAACGCCAACACGCCCGAGGCCAATACCATGGTCTGGCTCCGCACCCGCCTCCACGCCGACGCGCGCATCACCGACGGCGTCTTCGCCCGCATCGAACTGCAGGATGCGCACCGATGGGGCGAAGCCGCGGCCAACGCCTCCCGGACGACCGACCTCGCCGACATTTCTCTACGCGAGGCCTACGTCGAATTTTCGGGCCTGGCGGACGATCGCCTGGAATTCCGCCTGGGCCGCCAGGCCATCATCCTCGGCGCGGAACGCCTGCTCGGCGACCTCGACTGGCACTGGAACGGCCGTACCCACGACGCCATCCTCTCCACGTGGCGCGTGAACGATCACCACCGCTGGCACGCCCTCGCGATCGCCGTGAATGAGAACGACCAGCCGGGGCTCACCGCGGCACAGAAGGGCGGCCGTGACGGCGACGCCTGGGTGACCGGCATCTCCGGCGATCTCACGGCAGGTGGCATCCGGTGGGAGCCCTTCTGGATTTTCACCGATCTCGACTCCTCGACCCTCGGCACGCTCCTGCCCCAGGCCGGTATCCTCAACGCGGCCGCGCCGGGACGAGCCGGTGACCTTCACGCGCAGACGCTGGGCCTTCGCGCGCGAGGCAAGGCCTGGCCTCGCGTCACCTGGGAGGCGGAAGCCCACTACCAGCACGGGTCGCTCGGCGGGTTTGACCTCAGCGCCCACGCGCTCCACTTCAGCGCCGCCTACGCGGCGCGCACCGCGCTCCTCGACCGCGTCACGCTCGGCGTCGATCGCTGGTCGGGGGATCGCGATCCCGGCGACGGCCGGCTGGGCACCTATCAACCCGCGTTCCCTTCCTACTACGAGCACATCGGAATTCTCGGGCGCCTGGGGATGAAGAATCTCGATCAGTTGCGCATCACGCTCGCCGGCCCCCTGGTCGCGGAGTGGCGCTGGAGAGCGGACGCGCACCTCTTCCGCCTGGCCTCGGCGCGCGATCACGCGTGGACGCCCGCCGGAGCGCTCCTGGCGGCAACCGGGACCGCGGCGGGAAGCCGGGGCATCGGGACCGAATACGACCTCGCGTTTCTCTACCCGTGGAATCGGCACGTGACCTTCATGCTGGCCGGCAGTCACTTCCGCTCCGCAGGTCGGCTCGCCCAGGCCATTCGCAATACCGGCGGAGCCCCGGCCGCCGCCATCACGACCATCGCTCAAGTGGAGGTAAAGTTCTGATGACCATCCGGACACGTTTTGCCCTCGTGGGCGCCAGCCTTCTCGTCCTGTTCGCGGTCCTCTCCGCGCCGCGCCCCGTCGAGGCCCAGGGATCCACAGCCGAGGCCGGATCGGTACTCGCCATCACCGCGGGCCGGCTGGAAGTCCTGCGCCAGGGAACCTGGCGACCGCTCGCGAGAGGCTCCGCCGTTTCCGCGCGCGAACGCGTGCGAACGGACGAGCATGGTATTGCCGTTCTCGACCTCCCCGGACGCGGTCGCACCGTCATCGGCCCGGCCTCCGAGCTCATCCTGCCCGCCGCGGGTACCTCTCCCCGCATTGAGCTCACGCGCGGCGCGCTCTGGATCGACGCCTCGCTTCGTCGCGGCACCACGCTACGGATCGGGACACCGCAGGCCGTCGCCGCCGTCCGCGGCACCAACTTCTCCGTCCTGGCCGATGACAGCGGCAGTGCCATCTGTACCTGCAGGGGAACCGTGGACGTGGAACTGCAGGACAGCAGGACGGTCAGGGCGGGAACGGGGCAGTTCGTCCCCGTCGCGGCGGATGGCGCGGCGCCAAGACGCGCGCGCGACGACCGGGATCTCCTTCTACGAGCGCGAGGCGATCGCTACGACTGGTGCTTCACCTGCCACGAGGTCGGCAACCGGGGGCGCCTGAGAAGAGGCTGGAACGCCGAAGCCCTGGGAGTCTGACCTGATCTCACACCACGGAGACCACGGGGACCACGGAGCGAGGTAAAGGAGGAGAATCCAGGCGAAGAATGAGCACCGACTGCTTTACCTCGATTCGTCCGTGATGATGAGGTGGTTCCGCAGACCCCATATCTTGAATCCATGCCTTGTATTGGCCTTCTCCGTGGTCCCCGTGGTCTCCGTGTTGAAAACTTTTGCGAATAAGCCGGGCTAAGATCGTGGCGTAGCGGGAACCGTCGTTCGCCCCAATAGCCAGCCCACGTAGACGGTGAAGCCTAGAGCCAGTGCCGTGGTCCAGAATGGGGCGGGAATGGACAAGGCGAAGAGCCAGCCGCCGACCGCGGGGCCGACCACGCGGCCCAGGCCCGAGACGCCCTGCGACAACCCCATCGTCATGCCGACCTCCTCGGCCGGAGACTCCTTGCTGATCAGGCTCATCAGGGTAGGGCCGTTCATGCCGTTGCCGACGGAGGTCAGGCCGAGAAACGCGATCATCCAGCCGGCGGAGGTCGCGTAGGGAATGAGGAAGAATCCGACCGCCATCAGGACGCATCCCGCCAAGAAGAGATCGGCCTCGCGGTAGCGCTTCGTCAGCGCGCGGATGACACCGCCCTGCATGATGACGACGATAATACCCGTGTACACGTACTGCATGCCCACGTGCTCGGCGTCCATCCCGAGGACGCGGGCGCAGAAGAGCGGGAAGGCGCTGTACATGCTGGCGTGAGCGAACGAGAGCAGGAAGTTCGCCGCCATCAGCGAGGGGAAGTGATCACGACGACCGGCCGCCCGGGCCAGTCGACTCCGCGCCGCCATCGATCGCCAGAACGCGGGACTGAAGACGCCCAGGCGCGCGCCGCCCGAGCCTGCCTTGCCGGGCACAACGGTCTCGGGAAGGCGTAGCCACACGAGGAGCAGGCTCGTGGCCGAGAGCACGGCGGCGGCGAGCCCGGGGAGCGTGTAGCGGTTGGCCGCCAGCCAGGCCGCGGCGCCCGTCCACCCCAGGCTCTCCACGGTCGTGGCAAAGCGGGCGTGAACGAGCAGCGTCGCCAGGCTCGGGCCGACGACAAAGCCGATGCCGAACGCGGCGCCCAGCATGCCCATGCCGTGCGCGCGCTTCTCGGGCGGCGTGACGTCGGTGATGTAGGCCTGGGCGGCGGCGATGTTGCCGCCCATGATCCCGGCCAGGGCTCGCGAAAGGAAGAGGACAGTGAGCGAGGACGAGAAGGCGAAGAGGACGTAGCTGAGCGTGGAGCCGAGCGTGCTGAGGAGCATGATCGGACGGCGGCCGACGCGATCGGAGAGCCCGCCCCAGATCGGCGAGAAGATGAGCTGCATGACCGAGTAGATGCTGAAGAGCAGGCCGATCATGACCGGCGACGCCTTGAAGGTCTCGGCATAGAAGGGCATGAGGGGCAGGACCAGCCCGAAACCCATGAGGTCGATCAGCACGACGAAGAAGACCGTGAGGAGCGCGGAACGGCGGTTGATCACGGGGTTGACGACCTGCCCAGAGCCGGCAGGCGACTTGCCGCCCGTCATCGAGGAGCCAGGGGTTCGAGTTCCCCGACCAGCGACTCGACGTCCTCGCCGAGCGCCGCCGCCTCCACTGCTCTGAGAGCAACCTCGATCTCGCCCGGATCCACGCCCACGATCCTCTGCCCACGCGGAAGTCCTGCCGCCATGCTCGCCAGCTTCTCGCGGATGCGCCCGGCAAAGGCGGGAACGCCGCCGAATCGCCCTTCCCTCATCTTCACGATCGCGGCGGCCAGCTGGATCAGGGCCTGCAAGAGCGACCGCACCCGGGGCTCCGGGGTGGCACGCCAGGCACCCTCCCAGGTCTCATGAGCCTCCCAGAAGTAGCCCGCGTTGAAGAGCGCGATGCCGTCCTGATACTCCTTGTGACCGACCCAATTCTCCTCGGTCACCGCCGGGATGGTCCGAATCGGAGCTCCGTGACTATGACCGGCAGGGTGAACCACGGGATGGGGGCCGTGGCCGGGGACATAGGCATAGGGAGGGAACAAGCCGATCCCAGGGGACGTCGTGGCCCGCCTCAGAGGCAGAGGATCAAGAGCCAAGGGCTCGGACCACTCGGTTTCGGGTGACATAAGGCTCCGATTATGAGGCCGCACCAGTTCCTTTACAAGAACGGGGGTGACCGGGTGACCGACTCACCCTGAAAGCCCACGGCCCCTCTCAGACAACACCAAGGTGCTCCCATACACACCCACTACAAATAAATGAGTTGGAGAGGCCGTGTGGCACAATGCCACGCTCGCCATGCAGGATTACGCACTGAAATGACCTATTTGACATCCGCCGGGTCTCTGCCTACACTGACCCGGATGTGCCAAAGCGCACAAGGGATGGGGGCTGACGCGTTCCATGGCTGACCGCGAACTCCTTATTGCCGTAATTTTTGCCGGGGTTGGCTTCCTCTTCGTGCTCTTTAATATGAGCCTCCTGGGGCGGATCCTGCGCGGTAAGTCCGCCGGGTATGCGGAAAAACTGGCCACCTACGAGTGCGGCGAACTCCCGATCGGGGACGCTTGGATTCGTTACAACCCACGCTTCCTCCTCCTGGCCATCGTCTTCGTCATCTTCGGCGTGGAGGTGGCCTTCCTCTTTCCCTGGGCCGTGGTCTACCGCGAGTCCGGGATACCCGCCTTCTTCAGCATGCTCGTCTTTCTCGTCATCCTCCTCGTCGGCTATCTCTGGTTCTGGAAGCTCGGCGAGCTCCGCTGGGTTCTGCCCCAGAGCGCCATCGCGGAGAGCGCCACCGGGCCCGCCGTCGGCTCGAACTCCGCTCCACCAGCTGGCTCGACCTCGGTGACCCACCCATGACGGTCAAGGGCTCGATCGACGACTACGAGGACATCGTCCGCACGCTCCGGGCGTCCACCACGCGGCATAACGACCAGGTCATCACGTTGAATCTCAACTCCATGCTGAGGCTCGCGGACTGGGCCATCTCCACCTCGCGCCTCAACTCGATCTGGCCCTTCACCTTCGGGCTCGCCTGCTGCGCCATCGAGATGATGGCGACGGCCGGTCCCCGGTTCGACATGGACCGATTCGGCGCCGGCATCTTCCGCGGCACCCCGCGCCAGTCCGACTTGATGATCGTCTCGGGCACCGTCACCTACAAGATGGGGGAGTGCATCGAGCGGCTCTGGCACCAGATGCCGGAACCGAAGTGGGTCATCGCGATGGGCGCCTGCGCCACCAATGGCGGTCCCTACGACCCGCACGGCTACCACGTGATGAAGGGCGTCGACCTCATCATTCCCGTCCACGTTTACACGCCCGGTTGCCCGCCGCGACCCGAGTCGCTCATCGAGTCGCTCATCGTCCTCCAGGACATGATCCGGACCGGCAAGGACCGCGAGGTGCGTCAGGCGTGGGAGAAGCAGCGCGAGAACCGTGCATCGCTCCCGCCGCCGTCCCGCGTCACCGACGCCGTCACCGACGCCGCCGACGCGAAGGGCCCTCACCATGGCTGAAGCGATCGCTCCGAATCCAGCGGAAGCCATCCACGCCCGATTGAAAGCCGAGTTCGGAGACGGCGTCGGCGACCTCGTCGTCTCTCATTCCCCGTTCATCCTTGTTCATCCCGACGCTCTCCGCGATGTCGCGCGCCGCTTGAAGCAAGACGGCTTCGACTCGCTCCTCTGCCTCTCCGGCGTCGACACCCAGGGCATCAAGGCCGGCACCGAACTGCCTCCTCCCGATGCGCCGAAGACCTGGAAGGCCCCAGTCCCTCCGCCCCAGCTCTGGGTCGTCTATCACCTCGGTTCGACCTGCGCCGGCGCCGGCAAGATCGCGCTCAAGGTGATCCTCGACCGCGACCAGCCGCGCGTCCCGACGGTCTCCGATATCTGGGGCGTGGCGAACTGGCACGAGCGAGAAGCCTGGGACATGTACGGCATCGCCTTCACCGGCCATCCCGACCTCCGCCGCCTTCTCTGCCCCGAAGACTGGCAGGGGTGGCCGCTCCGCAAGGACTACGTCTTCCCGACCTCCTACCACGAGGTCCCGCACACGCGCTACTCGTCGGGCGCCGAGCTCCTGGACAAGGAGAAGTCCGCGGCCGCCGCAACCGGTGACGGGCCCAAGGTCAAGGCGCCATGACGCTGAAGACCGACGAGCTCGTCATCAACATGGGGCCCCAGCACCCCTCCACCCACGGCGTCCTGCGCCTGCTCCTGCATACTGACGGCGAGATCATCGTCTCCGCCGCCCCCCAGATCGGCTACCTCCACCGCTGCTTCGAGAAGAGCGCGGAAGGCGTGCCCTGGCCGGGCGTCATTCCCTACACCGATCGCATGGACTACGTCGGCGCCGTCGCCAACGAGTGGCCCTTCTGCCTGGCCGTCGAGAAGCTGGCCGGGATGGTCGTGCCGGAGCGGGGCGAGTACTGCCGCGTCATCGCCGCCGAGCTCCAGCGCATCGCCAGCCACCTCATCGCCTTCGGCACGTACGGCATCGACATCGGGGCTCTCACGCCCTTCCTCCTCGCCTTCCGCGATCGCGAGAAGATCCTCGATATCCTCGAGCACGTCTCGGGCGCGCGCCTGCTCTACAACTACATCCGCGTCGGCGGCGTGATGGCCGACTTCGACGCGGTCGCGCTCGACATGATCCGCGCCTTCCTCGACGACTTCCGGACCCGCGTCCCCGAGTATCACCAGCTCCTCTCGTACAACCAGATCTTCATCCAGCGCACCGCCAACGTCGGCGTCATCAGCCGCGAGACCGCGCTCCACTACAACCTGACCGGGCCCAACCTGCGCGCGTGCGGCGTGAAGTGGGACCTGCGCCGCGACGATCCCTACGGCGTCTACAATCGCTTCGAGTTCGACGTGCCGACCGGGACCGGCGAACACGGCGTCCCCGGCGACTGCTGGGCTCGCTACATCGTCCGGCTCCAGGAGATCGAGCAATCGATGCGGATCCTGGAGCAGGCGATCGCGACGATCCCGGAGGGCCCCTTCTTCCAGGCCCCCAAGTTCCTGAAGGTCCTTCCCGGCGAGATCTATGCCCGTTCCGAGGGGCCGCGCGGCGAGATCGGGTTCTACGTCGTCTCCGACGGCCAGGCCAACGCCTTCCGCGTGAAGGCGAAGTCGCCCTCCTTCTGCGCGCTCTCGGGATTCGAGGATTACTCGCGCGGCATGCTCCTGGCGGACGTCGTCGCCACCCTCGGTTCCATCGATATCGTCCTCGGGGAGATCGACCGATGACGACAGGAGGCCTCGTCCGATGAAGGACGCGATCATCGGCTGGCTCTCCACGTACTTGCCCGGCGATCTCTCCGTCGTGGCGACTGGGCTCCTCTTCGCCGCCGCCTTCGCCGGTGTCATCGCCGGATTCGTCGCCGTGGGCGTCTACGTGGAGCGCAAGGTCGCGAGCTTCATCCAGTGCCGGCTGGGACCGATGGAGGTCGGCCCGGACTTCGCCGTCAACCTCGGGTTCGTCACGATGCCGCGCGGCTGGTGGGGCCTTGGCGTCATCATCGCCGACGGGCTCAAGATGCTTTCGAAGGAGGACATCGTCCCGGAGAAGGCCGACCAGGCGCTCTTCAGGCTCGCGCCCTACATCGCCTTCGCCGCAACCCTGGGCGCGTACGCGGTCGTCCCCATCGGCGTCTTCGTCCTTCCAGCCGCCCTGGACGCGGGCATCCTCTTCCTCCTCGCCGCCTCCTCCGTCGGCATCACCGGTATCGTCATGGGCGGCTACGCCTCGAACAACAAGTGGTCGCTCTACGGCGCCCTCCGTTCCGTGGCCCAGATCGTCAGCTACGAGATCCCGCTCGGTCTCTCGCTCCTCACCATCGTCCTCACCGTCGGTTCACTCTCGCTGGCCGAGATCGCCACGGCGCAGGCCGGCTGGTTCTGGCAGTGGCACGCCTTCCAGAACGTCTGGCTCTTCCTCGCCGCGATCGTCTACTACATCTCCGGCCTGGCCGAGACGAACCGCGCGCCGTTCGACATCCCCGAGGCCGAATCCGAGCTGGTCTCCGGATATCACACGGAATACACGGGCATGCGCTTCGGGATCTTCATGTTGAGCGAGTACGCCAACATGCTCCTGGTCTCGCTGGTGGCGGCCACATTCTTCCTCGGCGCCCACTTCACCGGGATCCCCTACCTCGACCGGTTCACCCTGCTTGGCCCCCTGGTCCTGGCGGCCAAGGCCGTCTTCCTCGTCTTCATCATGATGTGGCTCCGGTGGACGCTTCCTCGGTTCCGCGTCGATCAGCTGATGCTGATGTGCTGGAAGGGTCTCCTGCCGATCGCGCTCCTCTCCTTTCTCGGCGCCGGCATGGCCGTCTTCCAGGAGTCGTCGGCCGCCGCGTGGGCGTTCCGGCTCCCTATCCTGCTCCTGGTGGTGCTCTTCGTCCTCGCCGTGAAATCCGGCATTCGCGTCGCGCGTCCCGCCGTCATCCGCGCGGCCCCGGTCGCGACCGCGGTCCCCGCGAATGTGGAGAAGGCCCTGTGAGCGCGCCATCCATCCTCGCCGAATGTCTCGATCACGTGGGCGCCGTCTGCCAGGCGCTCGTCACGAGCGCCCAGGGAATGCTCGTCACGGCAAAATACCTGGTGACGCCGGCCGAGATCGTCACGTTCCGGTATCCCCTGGTGAAGCGGCCCGTCGCGCGCAATTACCGCGGACGGCTCGTCAACGAGACCCCGCGCTGCATCTCGTGCGAGCTCTGCGCGAAGGTCTGCCCTCCCCAGTGCATCGCGATCGAGCACGAGATCGGGGCGGACAAGAAGCGCATCCTCAAGCGCTTCGATATCGACATGACCATCTGCCTCTACTGCGGACTCTGCACCGAGATCTGCCCCGACACGACGAGGGACGCGGTCACCAACGAGAAGTGCCTCACGATGATGGGCGGCTACGAATACTCGAGCGACCGCAAGGAATCGATCGGCTTCTACTTCACCGCCACCGACGAGCATCTCGCCCTACAACGCAAGGCGGCGGAGGAACGCGCCGAGAAGGCGAAGCAGGAGGCCGCCGCGAAGGCGGCCGCGGCCGCGGCGGCAAAGGCAGCCGCCGCCAAGGAGGCGGCCGATAAGGCGGTGGCCACGGGCGCGGAGTCCGGACCGGCCGTCACGGCCAAGGCGACGCCAGCCTCGACGTCCACGGCGCCGACAACCGCTCAGCCCCCCGCGTCCAAGCCGGAGAACCCGGCATGACCTCGCTCGCGCTCTTCTCCTTCTTCGCCGCCCTGGCCGTCGGCTTCGGGTGCGTCGTCGCCTTCTCTCGCGAGATCTTCCGCGCCGCCTTCGCGCTGATGGGCTGCCTCATCGGCGTCGCCGGACTGACCGCCATGCTCGGCGCCGTCACCGTGGCGGCCATCCACATCATGATCTACATCGGCGGGATCTTCGTGCTCTTCCTCTTCGCCATCCTTGTCACCGAGCGGCCCGGGCAGACCGTCTTTCGCCGGCGCTCGACGGCCACCTTCCTGGCCGGGATCCTGGCCCTCTCCGTCATCGTGCTCCTCGTCATCGCGGCATTCAGCCCCTCGCTCGGCGCCAACACGAGGCAAGCGTCCGAGTTCGCGGTGACGGCCAGGACGATCGGCGCACTCTTCATGGGCAATGCGCTCCTGCTCTTCGAGGCCGTCTCCGTGCTCCTTCTCGCCGGCCTCGCGGCCGCCGTCGTCGTCATGCGCAAGGAGCTCGACGCGTGAGCGCCATCCCGACCGGCTACGCCGTCGCCGTCGCGGCCATTCTCTTCGGGCTCGGCTTCTTCTGCCTCGCCGCTCACCGATCCGCCGTCCGCATCCTCCTGGGCGTAGAGCTGATGCTGAACGCGGCGCTCCTCAACTTCATCGTCTTCGGCCGTGACCACCTCGATCCGGGCGGCGCCGTCTTCGCCCTGGCCGTCATGGCCGGAGCCGCCGCCGAGGCCGCGGTCGGGCTCGCGCTCGTCTTCGCCCTCTTCTCCGTCCGCCGCCGTTCCGACCTCGAGATCCAGAACGAGCTGTCACGATGACCCTGCCTGTCCTCATCCTCACGCCGCTTGTCATCAGCATCGTGCAGATCCTCATCGGGCGACGCCTCCCCCGCCGCGGCGACTGGCTCTGCGTTGGCGGCCTCGTCGTCTCGTGGCTCCTCTCCCTCTCGCTCTTCGTGCCGCTCTTTCTCGGGGGAGGTCCCGCCCCGACCGATCACCCGGCCCTCGACTGGCTGGCGCTCGGCACCAGGTCCTGGACGCTGGGCGTCACGGCCGACCCGCTCCAGGTTGCGCTCTTCTTCGTCGTCTCCACCGTCTCGCTGCTCGTTCACATCTACTCGGTCAGCTACATGCACGACCACGATCGCTACAGTCGCTTCTTCGCCCTGATCTCGTTCTTCACCTTCGCCATGTTCGGCCTCGTAGGCGCCGACAACCTCGTCTACCTCTTCATCTGCTGGGAGCTGATGGGCTTCTGCTCCTACATGTTGATCGGGTTCTACTTCGAGGAGACGGCCGCGTTCCGGGCCGCGATCAAGGCCTTCCTGACGACGCGCATCGGCGACGTGGCCCTCGTCGTCGGGCTCGCCATCCTCTACACCGAGACCGGCGACCTCACCTTCTCGGGACTCTCGGCGGCGACGGCGGCCGGGAGCATTCCCCACAGCTCCCTCATCGCGGCCTCGTTCCTGATCCTCTGTGGCGCCATCGGCAAGAGCGCCCAGTTCCCCCTGCACACCTGGCTCCCGGACGCGATGGAGGGCCCCTCTCCCGTCTCCGCGCTCATCCACGCCGCGACCATGGTCGCCGCCGGCATCTACCTCGTCGGCCGCTCCATCGCCATCGGGCTCTTCCCGCCCGAGATGCTCGCGCTCACCGCGCTCGTCGGTTCCTTCACCGCGATCTTCGCGGCCTCGATGGCCCTCGCGGAGTACGACTTCAAGAAGATCCTCGCCTACTCGACGATCTCCCAGCTCGGGTTCATGCTGACCGCCCTGGGCGTCTCGGGCTGGACGGCCGGCTTCTTCCACCTCACGACCCACGCCTTCTTCAAGGCCCTCCTCTTCCTCGGCTCCGGCGCCGTCCTGCACGCCGTCCACACGCGCGACATGAAGCTGATGGGCGGCCTACGCAAGAAGATGCCGATCAGCTACGCCACGATGATGATCGGCAGTCTTGCGCTCTCCGGCTTCCCGCTCCTCGCCGGCTTCTTCTCCAAGGACGCCATCCTCGCCGCCGCGCTCCTCTGGGCGCGCCAGGGCGGGGGCTGGCACTGGATCCCCTTCATCTACCTCGCCATCACGGCCCTTCTGACCGCCTTCTACACCTTCCGCATGATGATCCTCGTCTTCCACGGCGAGCCCCGGGATCATCACCGCATCGATCACGCGCACGAGGCGCCCGCCAGCATGTGGGTGCCCCTGGTCGTCCTGGCCATCCTCGCCATCAGCGTCGGGTGGGGATGGATGAGAACACCGTTCGAGCGGCTCGTCGTCCTGCCGGCGGCCACTGCCGCGCACGCCGCGGCCGCTGACGGTGAGATCACGCACGCCGAGAACGCTCCCGTGGAGGCGCTCTCCGCGAGCGCGCCTGGCGAGACTCTTGTCGCCGCGCAGGATGCCTCCGAGACGGCCAGTGCCCCCGCGCCGGCGGCGGAAGTCGCGACTCTACCAGCAATCGCGACGACGCCCCCGCCCGCCGCCCATGACAATCACGACGAGCACGCCCTGCACGAGGCTCACACGCACGCGACCATCTTCTCGATCGTCGCCGTCTTCCTCGGCATCGGCGCCGCGTTCGGCATCTATCACTTCCACAAGCTCGACCCGGCCGTCTTCACCCGCGGCCCCGTCCTCGCGCTCATCCACCGCACCTTCGTGAACCACTACTGGATCGATGAGGCCTACGCGGTCCTCGTCGCCGGCTTCATCGCGCTCTCGCGCATCCTCGGCTGGTTCGACCGCGCCGTCATCGACCGGATCGTCGACGCCTTTGCGCCGACCCTGGTCGGATCAGCCCGCGCCGCGGGCTTCGTCGACGCGCGCGGCGTCGACGGCGTCGTCAACGGCGCCGCCGACATCACCCAGGACGCGGGACGCATCCTCAGGCTCCTGCAGTCCGGCCGCATCCAGGACTATGCCCTGGGCGCGATGGCCGCCCTGCTCCTGCTGACACTCTGGTTGTCCCTGTGACCAACTCTCCTAAGAGGTTCGAATCATGACGCACCTTCTCTCGCTCCTGATCTTCCTGCCCGTCGTGGGCATGCTCGCGATCCTGGCGACCCCGGCCCGGGCCGCCCGCTGGATCGCGCTCGTGACCACGGCCTTCGTCCTCCTGCTGGGACTCTGCGCCGTCGGACACTACGACCAGGCCCTGCCCGGGCTCCAGATGGTCGAGGACCACGCCTGGATTCCCGGCTTCGGCGTGCGCTACATCCTCGGCGCGGACGGGCTCGCCATGCCCATGCTCGTCCTCACCGTCCTGCTCTCCTTCCTCTGCGTGCTTTCCGCGTGGAAGATCGAGAAGCGGCCCAAGGGCTTCTTCTCCCTCTTCCTCCTCCTGCAGTCCGGCATGACGGGCGTCTTCGCCGCGCAGGACCTCTTCCTCTTCTACGTCTTCTGGGAGATCATGCTCCTGCCGATGTACTTCCTCATCGGTATCTGGGGAGCGCCGTCCCGCCTCGACTCGGACGGGCGCACGCGCGGCGGCCCCTACGCCGCGATCAAGTTCTTCCTCTACACGCTCATCGGTTCCCTCCCCATGCTCGTCGGTGTCATCTGGCTCTGGCAGGAGGCTCACTCCTTCGACCTCAGGCTCCTCGCGGCTCCGCATCGCGCGCTCGCGGACCAGGTCACGCTCTTCGCGCTCTTCTTCATCGCCTTCGCGGTGAAGATCCCGATGTTCCCGTTCCACACCTGGCTCCCGGACGCGCACGTCGAGGCGCCGACGCCCGTCTCCGTCATCCTCGCGGGCGTTCTCCTGAAGATGGGCACCTACGGCATCCTGCGCATCAACTTCCCGCTCTTCCCCGGCGCCGCCGTCGCCCTGGCCTCCACCATCGCCGTCTTCGGCGTCATCAACATCCTGTACGGCGCGCTCTGCGCGATGGCACAGACCGACATGAAGCGGCTCGTGGCGTACTCGTCGATCAGCCACATGGGTTACGTCATGCTCGGCATGGCCTCGTTCGCGGGCGCCGCCGGCCCCATGTTCACCGAGGGCATCACCGGCGCCGCGCTCCAGATGTGGAACCACGGCACCATCACGGCCATGCTCTTCCTTCTCGTCGGCGTCTTCTACGACCGCGCCCACCACCGCGACATCACGAAGATGGGCGGGCTCGCGGTCACCATGCCCCGCTACGCCGGCTTCGTCTACGTAGCGTTCTTCGCCTCGCTCGGGCTTCCCGGCCTCTCCGGCTTCATCGGCGAGGTGCTGGTGCTCCTGGGCGCCTGGCAGGTCGGCGGCTTCTACCAGGTGCTCGTCGCGCTGACGGCCCTGGGCATCGTCATCACCGCCGCCTATCACCTCTGGTTCATCCAGCGCGCGTTCCTCGGGCCGAAGAAGCCCGAGTACGACGGCTACCCTGACCTGTCCCTGCGCGAGACGTTCACGCTCGTTCCTCTCCTTCTCATCGTGCTCTGGATCGGCGTCTACCCCGCGCCGATGCTGAGGTTCATGAACGCGACCCTGACGGCGCTGACCGCCCAGGTCGCCGGCGTGACCCTGCCCTGACATGAGTCCGGAAATGCTGGCGCTTCTTCCCGAGCTTCTCCTGTCGGGGGCGGCGTGCGTGCTCTTCCTGGCGCGGCCCGGCAGGCGCGTCGCCGGGATCCTCGCGGCCATGGGCCTGGCCGGATCGCTCCTGGCCGCCGCGAAATTCGGCCAGGCGCCGATGCTGGCCTGGAGCGACTCCTGGTTCACCGGTCCCGTCCCCGTCTTCTTGAAGGCCCTCATGGCGACCGCGGGACTCGTGGCGCTCTTTCTCGTTCACAGTGACCGCGCGCTCCGGCATCACCACGCGGAGACCGTGGCGCTTCTTCTCTTGACCCTGGTCGGCGGCATGCTCCTCGTCTCGGCCCGCCACCTCGCTCTCGCCTACGTCGCCTTCGAGCTCATCTCGGTGCCGTCCTACGCCCTGGCCGGCCTCGGCCGCGAGAACGCGAAGAGCTCGGAGGGCGGACTCAAGTACGCCGTCTTCGGCGGCGCCGCCTCCGCGCTCATGCTCTACGGCTTCTCGCTCGTCTACGGGCTGACCGGGAGCCTCGACTACCCGGGCATCATCTCCGGCATCGGCGAGATCGCCACGACCGACGGCCGCATGGTCCTCGCCTTCGCCACGCTCCTCGTCTTCGCCGGCGCCATGTACAAGCTGGCGGCCGCGCCCTTCCACTACTGGTGTCCCGACGCCTTCGAGGGCGCGCCCACGGCCGTTGCCGGCTTCCTCGCCATTGCCCCGAAGATCGCCGGGTTCGGCTTCCTCCTGCAGTTGACGACGATGCTCGACGCGCATCCCGCCTGGGAGCGTCTCCTGGCCGCGTCCGCTTTCCTCTCGATGATCTACGGCAACCTCGTCGCGGTGCCGCAGTCCAACGTGAAGCGGCTCCTCGCCTACTCCGCCATCGCCCACGCCGGCTACATCCTGACGGCCGCGTCGCTGGGATCGCCGTCCGGCGACTTCGCCGTGCTCTTCTACCTCGCCGTCTACCTCTTCATGAACCTTGGCGCCTTCTACGTCACGGGCGTCATTGCTCCACAGGCGACCGTCGCCGACTTCCGAGGTCTCGGATCCCGCGCCCCCGCACTGGCGCTGTACATGGCCGTCTTTCTCTTCTCGCTGACCGGCCTCCCGCCGTTCGGCGGCTTCATCGGCAAGTTCTTCATCATCGACGCGGCCGTGGAGCGGCACGCGTGGGTGCTCATCGTCACCCTGGTCCTGACCTCCGTCGTCTCGCTCTTCTACTACGCGCGGTTACTACGCGCGATGTACTTCGAGACCGCCACGGACGAGACGCCGGTGCCGCGCCTCGACACCACCGACGCCCTGGTCATCGGTCTCCTGGCCGTCATCACGCTCACGCTCGGCGTTGCCTGGGGCCCCCTGGGCGAGCTCCTCAAGCGTTCGCTGGGCCTGTAGCCGTCCGCGACGCCGCCGTGGCCGCGAAGCCCCGCGCGAACGCCGCGCGCCTCCTGGCGCCGCGGCAAAGAACGAAGGCCGGCCTCCTCGTAACCTACGGCTTCGCCGACGGCCCTGCCGGTCCGCTCCTTGTCGCCTGCACGCCCCGCGGCATCTGCCGTATCGCCGCCGCGCAAAAGGGCCGCCCCCCAGGGGATCTGAACGCGTTGCGGCGTGACCACCCCGGGGCGACGTTCTCCAGGGACGACGCCGCGATCCGCAAACTGCTCCCGGAGATCCTCGATGCGGCCCGCGGCAGAAGGCGCTCTTCGCCCCTCAATCTCGACCTGCCGGGCACGGATTTTCAGCGCCGCGTCTGGAAGAAACTCCTCCGCGTGCGCGTGGGCGCCACGATCTCGTATGCCGCGCTCGCGCGGGCCGCAGGGAATCCACGCGCCGCGCGCGCCGTCGGCAACGCCGTCGGTCGGAATCCGGTCGGCATCCTCATCCCCTGCCACCGCGTGATCCGCGAAGACGGATCCCTGGGCGGCTACGCCTGGGGGCCGCGGATGAAGCAGAGGCTACTCGCGTGGGAGTCGTCCCCGGGCCCCAAGATATCCTGACCGGGCGCAAAAAAACCCGGGCGGGAATCCGCCCGGGTTCTTAGTCTCGGATCAGAACGCGGCGAGCACCGCGCGGTTAGAGCCCGAGCTTGGCGCGCTTCTCGGCCGCGGTCGGAAGAGGGTCTTCCTTGGCGGTGACGTTGCGAAGCTCGCCGGACGCGCACTTGTCGCGGTTGATCTGGGTCCAGTTCGACCACTGCTCGGGGACGTCTGCCTCGGCAAAGATGGCCTGCACCGGGCACTCCGGCACGCACGCATTGCAGTCCACGCACTCGTCCGGGTGGATGTAGAGACACTCGTCGTCGCCGTAGAAGCAGTTGACGGGGCAGACGGTGACGCAATCGGTGAACTTGCACATGTGGCAATTTTCGGTAACGACGTAGGCCATGAATGTCTCCTTGAACGGTACTGGTCTTGCCCGGCCAACGCGCACCGGACGGGGGGAATACTAGCCAAGGCCAGCCGCGATTTCAACGGATCACTTTGAGGCTTTCAACGGCTTCCCATCAACCCGGCGCCCTATCGGCCGCGATCGGCCGGTAGCCTCAGGAAAGGTGGTACAGGAGCGCGTAGACGGCGATCCCGGTGACCGAGACGTACAGCCAGACGGGGATAACCCGGCGCGCGAGGCGGGCATGAGCCTCGTACTGGCCGCTCAGCGCCAACCAGGCAACGCGCAGGATGAACGGTGCCATGCCGGCCGCCAGGACGACATGGGAAAAAAGGAGCAGGAGATACAGGGGGCGCATCGGCCCGGCATAGCGGACCGGCGGATAGTTCAGATGATAGTAAAGATAGCTGACCAGGAAGCAGGACGAGGACGCCAGGGCCCCAAGCATCCAGGCGCGGTGCGTGCGGCGGTTTGGTTCCTCGGACCGTCCCCTGCGGATGGCTCGCCAACCGAGAAGGAGGCAAAGCGCGGCACAGGCGTTCAGGGCCGCGTTGAGCGAGGGGAGATGAAGAGGCGGCACGCGCGCTCAGCCGCGATCGGCGGCGAGCGCGAGAAGCAGCAAAGGGAGGTACACGAGCGACGCCCCGAACACGGCTCGCGCCGTCTCGCGCGAGGGCGCTCTGGCCAGCCGGACGGCGGCGACCGCCAGGAGCGCGCCCAGGAGCGCCGCGGCCACGGGATACGCTCGCCCGGTGAGCCCCACGAAGGCGGGGAGAAAAGAGACACCGAGCAGCACGCCAAGCGTCGCCAGTACGCCCCGGGTCATCCGCTTTCCCCCACCCTCGCCCTCGCCGATCATCCGGAGACCGCCCGCGGCGTAATCGTCGCGATAGAGCCAGGCGATCGCGTAGAAGTGCGGATGCTGCCAGGCCCACAGGAGGGCAAAGAGAAACCACGCGCCGGCCGCACGCGCATCGCCCGTCGCCGCGACCCATCCCGCCACCGGTGGAAGAGCGCCGGGGATGGCGCCCACCGAGGTGTTCCACCAGCTATGCTTCTTCAGGGGCGTGTACACCAGCACGTAGAGAAACGCCGTCAGGAGGACGACGAAGGCCGCCGCGAGGTTGACGAACTCGACGAGGAGGAGGACGCCTCCCAGGATCGCGAGCGCTCCCGCCATGAGAACGGTCAGGGGATCCAGGGACCCGACGACAAGCGGACGGCCGGCGGTGCGCGTCATCCGCGCATCGACATCTCTCTCCAGGTACTGGTTCAGCGCACTCGCCCCGGCGCCCGCCAGCCCGGTACCCACGAGGAGACAGAGGAGGCGAAAGAGCGATCCATCCGGAGCGCCTGCAAGCCAGTAGCCGAGCGTGGTCGTGACCAGCACCATGAGCAGGAGGCGAGGCTTCGCCAGGTCCCACCACGCCCGCGCCAGGACGCTCACTCCGGCAACTCCACCGCGCCCAGGAGCCGCCCGCCCCGCGCCGGCAGGGCCCTGAGAACGAGCAGGACGGCGCATCCCAGGACGGCCGCGCCGGTGACCACGTGCAGGCTCGTGACGTGCGGTTGCTTCTCCATCCAGACGGAGACGGCGCCGAGCAGTATCTGAACGAGGATGAGCACGTGGAGTACAAGCCCCGTTTTTCTCAGGTCGGGTCGATCCGCTCGTCGCTTCGCCGCCGGTAACACGGCAATGCTGGCAACGAGGATCACGACGGCAAGGAGCCGATGCAGGAAATGCACGAGCACCTGGTCGACGGTCACGGGCGCATAGTGGCGAGCTTCGCGCCAGGCATTGATCGTCGCGAGCATCGTCTCGTTGAACAAGGGAACAATTTCGCCACCCATCAGGGGGAAATCGGGGAT
The DNA here is from genome assembly GCA_964548165.1 of uncultured bacterium. Classification (GTDB taxonomy): domain Bacteria; phylum UBA8481; class UBA8481; order UBA8481; family UBA8481; genus CAZJQD01. Next base: position 16,947 of record CAZJQD010000026.1, on the reverse strand, counting down.
CGCGAGCCCGGAACTCGTATGCCTCATGACCGCCGCGATGACGAGCTGGAGGAACACGAGGAAGAACACGAACAGTGATCGTCGGCCCAGGTCGTCGAGCGGGCTGGCATCCAGTCCCTCGGCGAGAACTCGCGCATGGCGTTCCCGCGACTGGGTGTAGGCCATCACGATCGTGAGCACGAAGAACGACTGCGCGAGGATGCCGTGCAGGATGGAGACCATCGGGGGCAGCATCAGGAGGACGGTCAGGCCTCCAAGGAGTCCCTGGAGCGAGACCGCGGCCAGGCCCCAGTAGCCGAGGATGCGCACCCACCGGCGAGGCTCGGCGAAGGCGAGCCAGGCGGCCAGGACCAGGGTGCAGAGCCCGACGAAGGAGGCGATCAGCCGATGACCGTGCTCGTAGAAGACGCCGCCCGTCATCTCCGGAAAGAGCGTCCCGAACGAGAGCGGCCAGTCGGGCACGGAGAGCCCGGCTCCCATGCTGGTCACGAGGCCGCCGGCGAAGATCAGGTAGAGGGTCGCCGCGGAGAGAAAGATCGCGAACCGGCGGCGGCCGGCAGGCACGACAACGAGCTCGGGATCGGTCTTCATCGGGGCGTTCTCCGTGACGGGAGGATACCATAAACCAGGCGCCGCTCCTACCAGGGCGCCGGAATCAAGACCCGGCGCCTGACAACAGTCATGGCGCCGGGTATAATCGCACCTCGCATGTCGACTTTGCCTTCATGATCACCTTCGGCTCCACCGCGCTCCTGGCCGGGTTCCTCTTTGCCCTGGCGGCGGTCCTTGCCGGCGCTTACGGCGCGTGGAACGGGGAGCGGCGGGCCGTGGATACCGCGGAGCGGGGCGTCCTGGTGGCGGCCGCCCTCGCCTGGATGGCGGCCGCCGTCCTCGTGGCGCTCATGCTGAACCGCGATTACCGCGTCGCCTACGTCTGGGAATACACCTCGAATACCCTCCCCGCGGCCTACGCGGTCACGGCCCTCTGGGCCGGCCAGGCCGGGTCGCTCCTCTGGTGGCTCTGCCTCCTCGGCGCCACCGCCGCCGTCGCCGCGCGGACCACCCTGCGCGCCCGGTCCGACTGCGGCGGGAACTCCGATCATGCCTCCTTCGATCTCATCCGCCCCTGGGCCCTCGTCGTCCTTGCGCTCATCATGGCCTTCTTCTTCTCGCTCGTCCTCTGGGCCGCCGATCCCTTTCAGCTCCTGGCGGACAAGTACCCGGCCGCGCTCGGCCACAGCCCTCACGACGGCCAGGGGCTCAATCCCCAGCTCCAGAACTTCGGAATGATCATCCACCCGCCTCTCCTGTATCTCGGCTACATCCTCTTCAGCGTACCCTTCGCTCTCGCCCTGGCCTCCCTCTGCGGTGACCATCCGGCAGGGCTTTGGGTCAAGCGCGCGCGCCCCTGGACCATGGCGGCGTGGACGATCCTGGGCTTCGGCATTCTCTGCGGCATGAAGTGGGCTTACGTGGAGCTGGGCTGGGGTGGCTACTGGGCCTGGGACCCGGTCGAGAACGCATCGCTGATGCCCTGGCTGACCGGAACGGCGCTCCTTCACTCCGCGATGGTGGAGGAGCGTCTCGGCGCCCTGCGCCGATGGAACTACCTGCTCGTGGTCATGACCTTTCTCCTCTCGGTCTTCGGCACCTTTCTCACCCGGAGCGGCATCCTCTCCTCCGTCCATGCCTTCGCCCAATCGGACGTCGGCCCGTACTTCATGAACTTCTTCGCCGCCTGGACCGCGATCTCCGCCGGCCTCCTGGCGCTCCGCTGGAGCCGGATCGCGCCGAGCCGCCCCTTGAGCGGCATCCTCTCCCGGGAAGCCCTCTTCCTCTTCCAGAATCTTCTCCTCGTCGGGCTCGCGGCGGCCGTCTTCTGGGGAACGATGTACCCGATCGTGTCTGAGAAGATGACGGGCGAGAAGGTCACCGTCGCCGCCCCCTACTACGACCAGGTCGCCGTCCCGCTCGGGCTCGCCATCTACATCCTCATGGGCGCGGCTCCGCTCATCCCGTGGCGCGGCGCCAACCCGCGGCGCTTTCTCACGCTCTCGGCGCCGCCCTTCGTCCTCGCGCTCGTCGCCGGCCTGGCCCAGCGCCTCTTGCTCGGCGGATCGATCCTGGCCGCCTCGGGCACCGCCATCGCCATCTTCTCGCTCGCCGTCCTGGCCTACGACCTGCAGTTGGCGGGAGCGGCCCGGCGTCGCGCCGGATCGCGGGACAACGTGGAATCCTGGCCCCTGGCCATCGCGCATGTCCTCGACCGCCAGCATCGCCGCTACGGGGGCTTTCTCGCCCATGCCGGGATGGCCGTGCTGATGATCGGGCTGGCGGGCGCCGGCTTCAACCGGCAGTCCGAGGCACGACTGGCTCCCGGAGACAAGCTCGACCTCGCTCCCTGGTCGCTTGAACTCACGGGCTCCGGGATGGGCAACGACGGCCACCGCGACTTTGCCCGCGCCGAACTCACGCTCAGGGAGAACGGGAAACCGATCGAGGTGGTCCGCCCCGAGATCTCCATCTACTTTCCCGGGCAGGAACGCGAGCAGCGCAACACCGAGGTGTCGATCCTCTCCTCACCCCTGAGAGACCTCTACGTGATCTTCGTGGAGCCCGACGGAGAGCACGCCGTGATCCGCCTGATGGTTCATCCCCTTGTCCTGGCGGTCTGGGCGGGAGGATTCGTCACCGTGCTCGGAGCCCTCTTCGCGCTCCTGCCCAACGGTCTCCTGCTGGGGCTCTTCCAGCCCGCCGCGGCGCGAGTCCTTCACTGTTCGGGCTGCGGGGCACGGGAAATTGGCGAGCGATTCTGCTGGAATTGCGGAGCCTCGAAGGGATGATGGGAACGTCATGAATCCGCGTATCGTCATCGTGGTTGCCCTCGCCTTCGCCGCCGGCACGCTCATCGGCTACCGTTCGGGTCGTTCCGAGTCGCGCGTGGAGACGGTGCAGGCGGCCATGACGGCGGCGCCCGCGCGCCCCTCTCCAGCCGCCGCGTCCGGAGCCATGACTACTGGAGGCGAACCGAATGGGGCCCCCGGCGCCGCGCCGGGCCAGGCGCTCACCGCCTCCGAGTCCCAGGCGGTAGCCGGGTTGCTGGCTCTCAGGTCCGGCGATTACGCCGGCGCGGTCCCCTTCCTGGAGGCGGCCGCCGAGGGCATCGACGCGCCCGAGCTCACGGCATTCCGCGCCACGGCCCTGGAAGGTGCGGGGCAGGGACAAGCCGCAGAGCGACTTCTCAAGACCGACGCCGAGATCGAGGCGGTCCGCACGATTGCCCGCGACGCCTTCATGCAGCACCAGGATTTCATGATTGCCGGTCCCGCCTACCAGCTCTACCTGCGGCTCCGCCCGAACGCGGCGCAGGCGCCGATGATGAAGCAGGCCATCGACATGTGGGAGCGCAAGAAGCGCGGGGAGCCGACCGGCTGAGTCGAGGCTAGGAGACCGTCCCGTGCCGCGCGGCGACGGCCTCGATCTCGGCGCGCACCAGCGCGGCCTGTTCCTCGTTGATCGTCCTCTGGCCCACGGTGGCGCGCGCGCGCGTCACGCGATCGATCGCGGCCAGCAGGGAATTAAACCCGCTCGTCTTGGCCACGAACTCGTCGGCGCCCACGTCGTAACCCAGCTGGCGCTCCTCGTGGTCGATGAAGACGGCCGAGAACATGATGACCGGGAGGTTCGTGAGCTGGGGATCGTGGCGGATGTAGCGGCAGGCCTGGAAGCCGTCCACGCCCGGCATCAGGAGGTCGAGCACAACGGCGTCGGGCTGATGCTCCTTGGAGGCCACGATGGCTTCCCAGCCGTTGGCGACCGTGACGACATCGTAGCCTTCGCCCTGGAGCCAGAACCCCAGGATGTCGCGCATGTCGCTGTCGTCCTCGGCCAGGACAACCCTTTTGGGCTTGTCGAGCGCCGTCATTGTGTACGAGTTTCCACCTTGCTAAAGATTGTTCCTTGCCCATCAAGGGCAAGCAAGGGGCATTTCTGTATGAATTTATACGAGTTGCGGGTACAAGGCCCCGCTTTCACCACTTTCACGCGATATCCACAGAGCGCGTGAAAGCGGTGAAACTGGCATTACTCCGCGTGGAGAAGTTCGCTCACTGTGACCAGTTCGTAACCGCGCGCCTGGAGAAGATCGAGGAGCAAGGGGAGCGCGTTGAGGGTCTCGCCGTGGGTGTCGTGCAGGAGGATGATCGAGCCGGGCTGGACTGCATCGGCCACGCGGCGCCAGATGCGATCGCGTCCCGGCCGGGCCCAGTCCGAGGGATCCACCGACCACATCACCACGTCGCGAATTTCCGTGCCCGCCAGGGACCTCACCGCCGCGAAGTCGAGCGCGCCTCCGGGCGGGCGAAAGAGCGTGGGGCGCACCCCGGCAACCCGGTCGATCGCAACCTGCGTCCGCTCGATCTGCCGCCGGATCTCGGCGTGCGAGAGTCGACTGATGTTGGGATGAGACCAGCTGTGATTGCCGATCTCGTGCCCCTCGTCGCGCATGCGCCTCACCAGCGCGCCTGCGGCCTCGCCGCCGCCCTCGAGCCTCTGCCCGACGAGAAAGAACGTGCCCTTCGCACCGCACTCGCGCAGGAGGTCGAGCACGGCGCCCGTGGCGGATGGATTGGGCCCGTCGTCGAAGGTGAGGGCCACGCGCGGACGCTCCGATGGCCCACTCCACGCCACGCGGACATCGGTCGGCATCCTCATCTCCGCGGTCGCCCTCGTGGGCATCGATGCGGGGACCAAGGACAGGGCCAGGAGAAGGCCAAAGGCAGGGCGGATCATCCCGATCCGGTGAAGAGCACGAAACGCGATCATGGGGCTCATCCTCTCATCGGCCGGATCCATGGAGTTGCTTAGAGCGGTCAACGCCCCGCGTTGAGCTCCTGGAGATTGAAGGTGGCCGTGACGGCGGCCGAATCGATGCGCACGGCCTGGGCATACGCCCGGGCCGCCTCGTCCCGGAGACCGCGCGCGGCAAAGATGTTCCCGAGCTGGGTCCAGGCCGGGGCATTCTCCGGCTTGAGTCGGATCGCGGTGCGGAGCGCGTCCACGGCCTCGTCCCAGGATTGCACGCGGTGCAGGACCACGCCCAGGTTGTAGTACACGTCCGCGTTCGAGCGATCCTCGCCCGCCGCGCGGCGGAAGGACGTCAACGCCGCGGCCATGTCCCCCTTCTTATCGAACCAGACGCCCTCGGCGAGGAACGCCCGGGCCTTCTCGGGGCCGGAATTCGCGGCGGTCAGCGCCCTGTTGATATAGCCGGAAGCTTCGTCGTCGCGTTCCAGGCGCGTGGCCAACGCGGCCAGGCGGATCAGCAATTCAAAATCCTCGCGACCGGACGTTGCCAGGGCCTTCTGGTAAGCGGCCAATGCCGCATCGGGGCGGCCGGCCTCGAGGTAGGCATCGGCGAGGGCCGACTGGTACAGCGAGCTCTCGGGCTTGAGCTGGACGGCCTTCTGAAAGGCTTCCACGGCCCCTGCGTGGTTGTCCAGCCGGCGGCGCACGAGCCCCAGGTTGTAGTGCGTCCGAGCGTCGCCGGGATCGCCCTTGGCGTAGGCGGCGGCGGCCTCCGCCAGCTTTCCCTGGGCCTCCAGGCAGAGCCCCAGGTTGACCTGGGCGCGCGGGGCTTCCGGTCCCCCGAGGGCAATGACCCGCTCGAAGCGCCGGATGGCCTCCGCGATCTCCCCGCGCTCGTAGAGAATGAACCCGCTGGTGAAGAGCGCGTTGGAAGCGCTGCTGTCGACGGCCAGGCCCTGGTTGTAGGCGGCCAGCGCCTCGGCGGCCTGGCCATCCAGGTAGAGAACGCCTCCCAGGCCAAACCAGGAGACGGCGTCACGGGGCGCGGAGGCGAGGGCGGCCCGGTAGGCGCGCGCGGCGTCCGCGCGGAGCCCCGATCGGGCGAGCGCGACGGCCTCGTTGAACCGGTAGGCCGAGGCTGCGCCTGAGCCCGTCGCCGCGCGGTTGAACGCGCGCGCCGCCTCGTCGAAGAAGCCTCGCTGGTAGGCGGCCATTCCCTGCCACGCCGCGGCCCGCGCCTGCACCTCGCCGCCAAGCGCCGATGCGGCCGCCGCGAACTCCTGCTGGGCGCCCGCGAAGTCTCCGGTCTTGTAGAGGACGAGACCGAGATTGAACCGCGCGTCGGCGCGGGACGGGTCGTTCTGGATCGCGCCGCGGTAGGCCGCGATCGCGGGTTCGTTCCGCCCGGCTGCCAGGTGTGCGTTCCCGAGGTTCATGAGGATTCCCGCGTTCGCGCCGTCGAGCTTGGCGGCGCGCTCGAGTTCAACGAGCGCCTCCTCCGTTCGCCCGGCGCGAAGGAGCGCGAGGCCGAGATTATGCGCGGCGAGGGGATCGCTGCGGTCGAGCGTCGCCGCCTTCTGGAACTGCGTGATGGCCGCGGGGTAATCGCGCCGCGCGTGGTGAATGAGTCCCATCTGGAGGAACGCGCGCGTTCCGTACTGCCCCTGGGGATCGATCTCCAGCACCGATTCGAAAGCAGCCAGCGCGCCGCTCGTGTCCCCCTGGTGCCACTTCAGGAGCCCCAGGTTGTACCGCAGGCGGAGCGTATCGCGGGTCTGGACGGAAAGACCGGCGACGGCGGGTTCGGGGGGCAACCCGATGGCGTCGCTCCCGCCCGTCGTTCCCTCCAGCGCCGCGAACGAGGGCGGGCGGGGCTGATCGGGTCCCGCGCCGGCCGGAGTCGTCGCCGACGAGAGCGCCTGCACGAGTTGGTCCGGAACCAGCGCGCGGAGGCGATCGACCGTCGCCGAGGGAGCCGCGGTACCGGCGGCGGGCTGGTTCTTCATAACCCAGCGGACGGCAAGGAATCCGGCGCCGGCCACGAGGAGCAGAACAACGAGGGCGGCAACATGCGAGGGCTTGATGCGCGAGGGACGGACCGCCCCGCGTTCGCGGCGAGCCGCGCTCAGGACATCACCTCGACACGGTTACTACTCACGACCGCCCCGGCAAAGCCGGGCCAGTCGCCGATGGGGGCGCGCGAACAGCTCCCCCCTCGGACTCCCCCCATCGCTTTCACTCGAAAACACATAACTTATGACCGACCTGAGTAGTTACTCGACACGACAGCTTCCGTCTCGAACATCAACGCCTCCTCGGGCGAACGGTCATCGGGTGATGCGACACGACGCGACGATCACGATGCGGCCCGGCATTCCGCCGCGATCGCATCCAGGACTCCATTGACGAAGGCAGGAGCCTCCTCCGTCGCGAAAATCTTGGCTAATTCGACCGCTTCGTCAATGACGATCTCGGTCGGCGTCACCTCGCCGTTATGGTCGGGAAAGAGCATCTCGGCGACGGCAACGCGCATGATGGCCTTCTCGACGCGGCCCATGCGGTCCAGCTTCCAGCGAGAGCCCGCGCCGGAGATGGCCGCATCCAGGCGATCCCACTCCCCGATGATGCAGGAAAAGAGGTGACGGGCGAACGCCACGGTCTCGACGTCCGGCCGCCCGTGAACCTCGAAGAAATCCTCTACGGCCCCTGCCGGCGACTCGAGGAAGTCGGCTCGCCGCGAATCCGCGGCGTACGCCAGCTGGAAGGCGACCTGGCGGGCCTGGCGCCTCACGAGGACCGCTGGCCCTTCGGATCGCGAAGCCGGGCCGCGGCGACCATGAGCTGGACCAGGGCCTCCGCGGCTTCGGCTCCCTTGTTGCCGAGCGCGCCGCCGGCCCGCGCCACGCCCTGCTCCACCGTGTCGACGGTCAGGACCCCGAACGTGATCGCATGGCCGGCCGCGGCAAGCTGGGTCAGCCCGAACGTCACGCCCTGCGCGATGTAGTCGAAGTGGGGCGTCTCGCCGCGGACGATGGCGCCGATCGCGACGACGCCCGCATGGCCGCCGTCGAACGCGGCCCGCGCGGCGGTGACGAGCTCGTAGGCGCCGGCGACATCCACGACCGTCGGGTCGTCGATGCCAGCGGAACGCAACGCGCCGACCGCGCCCTCCGCCATCCGGCTCGTGATGAACTCGTTCGTTCGACTGACGACGACGGCGACACGCGGGGATGCCGCGAACACGGCGCGCCAATCCGTGGAGAGCGGGTAACTTGGCACTCTACCGCTCCCCCAGGTGCCGGAGCATGTGGCCGAGCTTGTCGCGCTTGACCTCGAGGTAGCGCCGGTTCTCCGGCCGGCTCTCCAGGTGCATCTCCACCCGCTCCACGACCTCCAGGCCGTACGCGGCCAGGCCGATGATCTTGCGCGGGTTGTTGGTGATGAGCCGGATCCGCTCCAGGCCCAGCTTCACGAGGATCTGCGCACCGATGCCGTAGTCGCGCAGGTCCGCCTTGAAGCCGAGCTTCTGGTTGGCCTCGACGGTATCGAGGCCCTTCTCCTGGAGCTCGTAGGCCTTGAGCTTGTTCACGAGGCCGATGCCGCGTCCCTCCTGGCGCATGTAGAGGAGGACGCCGGAGCCCTCGTTGCGGATCATCTCCATCGCCGCCTCCAACTGCTCGCCGCAATCGCACCGGAAGGAGTGAAAGAGATCGCCGGTGATGCACTCGGAGTGGGCGCGCACGAGCGGCGGGGGCGAGGACTTCAGATCCCCGATCGTCAGCGCGAGATGGACGTCACCGGTCAGGGTCTCCTCGAAGGCCCGGAGCGTGAAGGCGCCGAACCGGGAGGGCAACTGGATCCGCGCCACTTCCTTCACGAGGTCTTCCTTGCGGCGACGCCAGGCAATGAGGTCGCGGATGGTGAGGATCTTCATCTGGTGCTGAGCGGCAAAGGCGATGAGGTCCGGGAGTCGCGCCATGGAGCCGTCGTCGTTGAGGATCTCGCAGATGACGCCAACCGGCGCCAGTCCCGCGGCCTGCGCGAGGTCGACGGCGGCTTCCGTGTGTCCCGCGCGCTGCAGGACGCCGCCCACCTTCGCGAGAAGCGGGAAGATGTGGCCGGGCTTCACGAAGTCGCCGGGCTTGGCCGCCGGATCCGCCAGCAGCCGGATCGTCCGGGTGCGGTCCGCGATCGATATCCCGGTCGTGACATCGCGGGACGCGTCGACCGAGATCGTGAAGGCCGTGCCCAGAGGATCGTTTCCCTCCGTCACCATCGGGACGAGGTCGAGGCGCGAGGCCCGGGACTCGGCCATGGGAACGCAGATGAGCCCGCGGCCGTGCTTGGCCATGAAGTTGATCGCCTCGGGCGTGACCTTGTCCGCGGCCACGATGAGGTCGCCCTCGTTCTCGCGATCCTCGTCGTCGACGACGATCAGGAGCCTCCCGGCGCGAATCTCCTCGATCGCGTCCGCGACCGTCGCGCGCACGCCCGCAGGAACTTCCAGGAGGTTTTCAGGCTCGGCGCCGCTCGTCATACAGTCGCACCACCGGAAACCGGTGCGCCGGCGGAAAGCGACGCGTCCGCGCACGCGCGCATTTCCTTCAGGTAGCGGGCGATGAGGTCATACTCGATGTTGACGCGACCGCCCGCGGCCAGGTCGCCGATATTCGTCAGGTCGAGCGTCGTGGGGATGAGCGCCACGTCGAACGTCCAGATCGGCCTGTTCCACGCGGCCACGGTCAGCGAGACGCCGTTGACGGAGATGGACCCCTTCTCCGCGACGAGCCCGGCGCAGGAAGCGTCGAGCTTCACGCGAAGGATCGCGAAGGCGCCGGACCGATCGAGCGTCACGACCTGCCCGACCGTATCGACGTGCCCGGTGACGAAGTGGCCGCCCAGCTTCTCGCTCATCGCCAGGGAATCCTCGAGGTTGACGCGGGCGCCCGGCTGGTAGTCCCCGGCCACGGTGCGCACAAGGGTCTCCGGCGAGAGCTCGAAGGCGAGCCGCGTCCCCTCGATGCGCGTCACCGTCAGGCAGCAGCCGTCGACGGCGATGGAATCCCCGTGGCCGGCTTCGCGGGAGGTCAGCGGGGCCTCGACCACGAGCTCCTCGCCACCCTCGATCGCGCGCCGTTCCGTGATCCGCCCGGTCTCGCGAATGATGCCCGTGTACACGGCGGGGATCAGCCCCGCGCGACGCGGTGGAGAACGTCGCGGGTGAAGTAGCTGATGATGAGGTCGGCGCCGGCGCGCTTGATGGCGGTCAGGGACTCCCAGACGGCGTCCTCGCCGAGCCACCCCTTCTCGATCGCGGCCTTGAGCATGCTGTACTCGCCGGAGACGTTGTAGGCGGCGACGGGCACGGGGCTCGACTCGCGGGCGGCGGCGATGATGTCGAGGTAGGCGAGCGCGGGCTTGACCATCACGATGTCGGCGCCTTGTTCGACATCGAGCGCGATCTCGCGAACGGCCTCGCGCCGGTTCGCCGGATCCATCTGGTAACTGCGCCGATCGCCGCTGCGAGGCGCGCACTCCCCCGCCTCCCGGAAGGGGCCGTAGAACCCGGAGGCGTACTTGGCGCTGTAGGCCATGATCGCGGTCTCGGCGTGTCCGGCGGCGTCGAGCGCGGCGCGGAGAGCGCCAACCGTGCCGTCCATCATCCCGGAGGGTGCCACGACGTCGACCCCGGCGGCGGCGTAGGTCACCGCTTCGCGGCAGTAGCGTTCCACGGCGGCGTCGTTATCGACGGAGGTCTCGCCGGAATCGGGATCGGTGACGAGGGGACCGCAGTGGCCATGATCCGTGTACTCGCAGAGACAGACATCGGCCATGACGACGAGCTCGGGATAGGCCTCCTTGATGAGCGTGGCCGCGCGGGGCACCGGCCCCTCCGGATCCCAGCCGCCACTGCCCTCGGCGTCCTTGACGTCGGGGATGCCAAAGAGCAGGACCGAGCGAAGGCCCAGGGGCACGAGCGCCTCGAGATCGGCCAGCAGGCGATCTACCGACTGCTGGCTGACGCCCGGCATCGAGGAGATCGGCTTCTCGACATCGAGACCGCTGCGAACGAAACAAGGATGGATGAAGTCCTCGGCGCGCAGGATCGTCTCGGCCGTGATCGCTCGGAGCGCGGGGGTACGGCGGAGGCGGCGAGGGCGATGAACGAGCGGGAGCATGGCGCGGGTAGAATAAGCCATAAGGAACCACAAATAAAGCCGCCCAATCTCCTCAACCGTTCGCTTGCCGAAGGGAACCGGACTGCCATATCGTCGGGGCATGAATGAGACTCTTACCGTCAACCACATCAAGAAGCGCGACGGCGCCATCGTGCCTTTCACCCCCATCCGCATCACGAACGCCATCTACCGCGCCGCCGTCGCCGTGGGCGGCCGCGACCGTTCCGTGGCCGAGAAACTGACCGACCAGGTGATCGATTACGTCGCCCGCACGCTCCCGGCCGGGACGCCGCCGACCGTCGAGCACTTCCAGGACGCCATCGAGAAGGTGCTCATCGAGAACGGCCACGCCCGGACCGCGAAGGCCTTCATCCTCTACCGCGACGAGCGGGCTCGGAAGCGCGATGTCCGCGAGGGCGCCTCGGCGGCGCCGCGGCACGGCGACAGCGTCCCATGGAAGAAGATCTGGGAGGTCCTGAACTGGGCCATCGACCACCGCGTCGCGACCGTGGGCCAGCTCAACGAGCGCGTCGTCAACGGCACGTTCCGCGATCTCATCGCCGAGAGCGAGGAGGCCTATTCGCTCGATATCGCGCGAGCCGCCGATGAGATCCTCCGGCGCCAGGACGAGGTCAAGATCGTGATCGTGGCCGGGCCCTCGTCGAGCGGAAAGACCTCGACGACGATCAAGACCGCCGAGCACCTCAAGAACGAGGGTTTCGAGTTTGTCCCCTTCCACGTCGACAACTACTTCTTCAACCTCGAGGCCCACCCGAAGGACGAGTTCGGCGACTACGACTACGAGACCCCGCAGGCCCTCGACCTGGCGCTCCTCAACGACCACCTGAAGCGCTTGCTCGACGGGCAGTCCGTGGAGCCACCGTACTTCAACTTCAAGTCCGGGAAGCGCGAGGGGACGACCGGGGCGTTGAAATTGCAGAAGGGGCAGATCCTTCTCATCGACACCCTGCACGGGCTCTATGCCCCCATGACCGAGGGCATCCCCGGAACCGCCAAGTTCCGGCTCTACATCGAGACGCTCCTGCAGATGCGTAACGCGACCGGCGCCTACATCCGCTGGACGGATGTGAGGCTGATCCGCCGCATGGTCCGCGACTTCCAGCACCGCAACATGACCCCGCAGAAGACCCTCGAGCACTGGCACTACGTCCGCAGTTCCGAGCTCCGGCACATCGTCCCGTACGTGAACTCCTGCGACTACATCGTGAACGGCGCCCTCCCCTACGAGCTCCCCATCTGGGCCGCGCGGATGAAGGACACCTTCGCCGGCTGGCTCGATACCTACGCCGAGCACGCCGCCCGCCAGGATGCCCACCAGCGCGCCAACCGCGTCCATAACCTCCTGGAGTCGATCACGCCCTGGACGGACGAGAGCGTGGTGCCGGGCAAGGCGCTCCTACGGGAGTTCATCGGCGGCTCGGAATACGACTACCACTGAAGTGGCACTGAAGCATCCCGGGAGGTTGATAGGACCTCGACGAGAGGGCGACTCCGGGTAACATGCCGCTATGACAAAAAAGACCAAGGTCCTCTACTGGGTCGCGACCTTTCCGATTCTCTGGATCATGGGCGCCGGAGGCATCTACGACATGCTTCGGCCCCAGCCCGTCGTCGAGATCATGAACCGGCTTGGCTACCCGTCCTACTTTCCCGTCATGCTGGGAGTAGCGAAGGTGCTCGGCGTGCTCGCGCTCCTCCATCCGCGCACGGTCGTGCTGAGGGAGTGGGCCTATGCCGGATTCACCTTCAACCTCATCGCGGCCTCCATCGCCCACGCGGTCACCGGCGACGGAGCCTTCGCCATCTGTTTCCCGCTCGCGCTCTTGATCCCGCTCTTCGCCTCCCGCTCCCTCCGCGCCAGGCGGCAGGCTCCCGACGCCTCGAACGGGTGATCAGAAACCCAAGGCCGCGGACGAAGGGTCACCCTCCTGAGTTCAGGAACCAGATCGTACCGTTGAGAACCGACGCGAAGAAGATCCACGCGAGGTAGGGCAGGAACAGGAGGAAGGCAGGACGGCTGACCTTCCGAAAATGTAGAGCGCACGCGAGGGCGGCTGCATCCAGGAGAAGGATGTTCACGAACCCGAGCATCGGGCTCTGCAGGTAGAAGAACGAGAAGGACCACGCGCCATTCAGAGCCATCTGCAGGGCATAGAGTCCGAGGAGGCTCCGCCGCGCCGCGGACGGCGCCCCGCGCAGAGCCTGCCAGGCCGCGACCGCGATGAGGATATAGAGCGTGGTCCAGACGGGCCCGAAGACCCAGTTCGGTGGATTCCAGGAAGGCTTGGCGAGCGCCTGGTACCACGACCCGACGCTCGAGACCGTGGAGGCGCCGCCAACTCCTCCCACGAGGAGGTTGACGAACACGAGCAGGACAAGGACCTTAGCTCCCGGTCGGGCATCAGGGTGAAGGTTCATGGAATCAGAGCTCAAGAGTTGGCCTCCTCGAATTTTCCAGTCCAGGTTCCAGGACCCACGATCGCATCCATGGGCCGGCGCTTGCGGACCGCCGTTTCTCGCGCGCGAACCGCGTCGGGAATCCTCGCGGCGGGATCGTGATAGCCGATGGCGAGCATGACAACCGGCTGGTAGTCCGGGGGAAGCGCGAGCTCGGCGGCGGCACGGTCGCGATCGAACCCGCCCATCTGGTGAACGGCAAGGCCCTCCCGGACCGCCTGGATCGATAAATGCGCGACGCCCTGGCCCACGTCATACCAGGCATGAAGGTTCGCGCCACCGGTACGCGCGGAGATAGTCTTTGCCACCACGAGCACCAGCAGCGGCGCGTGAATTGCCCACGTCCGGTTCGCTTCCGCCAGGAGAGAAAGAAACCGGGCGTGTTCGCCGGAACTGTCCCGCGTCGCCACGAGGAACCTCCAGGGCTGCTCGTTCGAGGAGGAGGGAGCCCAGCGGGCGGCCTCGAAGAGCCGGTTCCGGACTGCGGCCTCGACCGGGCAGGACGAGAACGCGACCACGCTGGACCGCGTTCGAATCTCCGGGAGGATGTCGTCTTCCTGCAGGACGAAGGCTTCCTGCCGGCTCATCGGACAGCCGCAGGGAGGGAATCCTTCATCCTTCTCGAGAAATCCCACGACATCATCCGGAACGGGGTGATCTCGATCGCGACCTCGGACGCCGGATCCGCGAGGAGCTTCTTCGCCAGGGGCGACGTCACTCCGCCCAGGAACTTCGTCAGGACCTGCTCCAGGATCTCCTGGCCCAGCTCCGGCACGATGCGAGCGCGCCCGAGCCCGCGCACTCCCCTGTAGGGCGGCGTCTCGCACGAGACCTCGAAGGCCACCTTCTCGTTCGCACGGACCTTCGAGGCGATATAGGCGCTCGCCTTCGTCGCACAGTAGATCTTTCCCTGCCTCCGAACGGACCAGAGCGAGACGATCGAAGGAAATCCGGAACCCGTCACCACGGAGAGACGAAGGGGTATCCTCGCGGTATCCAGCATCTCCCTGGCTACCGCGTCCTCGAGACCTGGGGGGTGGGTCATGTCTATTTGCCTCCTGGATTCTGCAAGCCGCGCACCAGGGCGATGAGCGAATCCGGGCAGGATGTCATCGGGCCGCGGCCGGCCGAACCGGGATATGGACCTCGGAGCGCTTCAAGAAGCCGGGGACAAAGGGGCCGTTCCAATACACGGCGTAAGGATCACCCGCCCGTACCCAGCCCGGATTCTGCTTGAGCCACGACTCGGCGCGGGCGGCACCCTCGAGAAAATTCTGTCGGTTGTATCCGCCGCGAACGCCCGCGCTTACGACCGTTCGGGCAGGCAGCGTCCTGCGGGCCACGCCGTCCCATTGCCGCGGCATGCGCGATTGTTGCGAAGGACCGACGAAGAACCTCATGGAGGCCGAATCGATCTCGGCCTCTACCGGCACCGTCATCGCTATCTGGTTGCCGTCGATGTACCGAAAGAGGCGGCGGAAGAGGTCGTTGTTCCGACCGAAGTAGTCGCCGGCGCCGGAGGCCTCGACGGCGACCTGTTCAGGAAGATTCTTCAACTCGACCTTGCCGGCATCGGTCTGGGCATATGCGGAATCGTAGGCCATCGAGCTAGTCCCCCAGGCCACCAGGGCCATCAGCGAGCCGGCGATCCAGAATGCCGCACGCGGACTCAATTTTTTCGCCATTTTCATATGCGTCGTCCTCGTTTCCGACCGAGGAGTCCCCGCGGGCAAAGGAACCCGCGGAACCTCTCGGCCCAGTGAACACGGAACGATTATAGACCTAGGTCAGACCTATGTCAATATCAGATCCCCACCTTTTCCGCGTTCGTCGTTCCATGCTCTTCGTTCTCGAGACCGCTCCGAGCGTCGCCGCCCCCGGGGAACTCCTGGCCGGCCCGGGTTCCAGGTAGGGCGTTCAGCTCAGGTCGAATCGATCCAGGTTCATCACCTTGGTCCACGCGGCGACAAAATCCCGGACGAACTTCTCGCCGGCATCCGCAGAGGCGTAGACCTCCGCGATGGCGCGGAGCTGGGAGTTCGATCCGAAGACGAGATCGACGCGCGTCGCCGTTCCCTTCAGGGCACCCGTCGCCCGATCGCGTCCTTCAAAGACATCCTTGCCGTCGGAGGTCGCCTTCCACGCCGTGCTCATATCGAGGAGGTTGATGAAGAAGTCGTTCGTGAGCGCGCCGGGACGCTTCGTGAAGACGCCGTGCGAAGACTGCGCGTGGTTGACGCCCAGGACGCGCAGGCCTCCCACGAGCACCGTCATCTGCGGGGCAGTCAGCGTCAGGAGCTGGGCGCGGTCGACGAAAAGCTCCTCCGCCGAAGCGGTGAACTTCTTTCCCTGGTAATTGCGAAAGCCATCGACGATCGGCTCGAGGACGGCAAAGGACTCCACGTCGGTCTGAGCCTGCGACGCATCCATGCGGCCCGGCGTGAACGGGACCGTCACGGCGTGACCGGCCTTCTCCGCGGCCTGCTCGACGCCCGCGCACCCACCAAGCACGATGAGGTCGGCGAGCGAGATCTTCTTGCCGCCCGACGCCGCGGCGTTGAACGCCGACTGGATGCCTTCGAGGGTCTTGAGCACCTTCGCCAGCCTCGCCGGCTCGTTGACCGTCCAGTCCTTCTGCGGCGCGAGGCGGATCCGCGCGCCGTTGGCGCCGCCGCGCTTGTCGGAACCGCGGAACGTGGAGGCCGACGCCCAGGCGGTCGCAACGAGCTCGGAGACCGTCAGGCCCGAAGCCAGGATCTTCGCCTTGAGGGCGGCGACATCCGTCTCATCCACGAGCGCATGATCCACGGCCGGGATGGGATCCTGCCAGAGAAGCGCCTCTGCCGGGACTTCCGGACCGAGATACCGGGCGCGCGGGCCCATATCGCGATGCGTGAGTTTGAACCAGGCGCGCGCGAACGCGTCGGCGAACTGGTCCGGGTTCTCCATGAAGCGCCGCGAGATCTTTTCGTACACCGGGTCAAACCGGAGCGCGAGGTCGGTCGTCAGCATCGCGGGCGCCTGGCGCTTCGAAGAATCGTGCGCGTCCGGGACGGTCCCGGCGCCCATGCCACCCTTTGGCCGCCACTGCTGAGCGCCGGCCGGGCTCTTCGTCAGCTCCCACTCGTAGCCGAAGAGGTTCCAGAAGAAGTTCGTGCTCCACTTCGTCGGCGTCGTGGTCCAGGTGACCTCCAGCCCGCTCGAGATCGTGTCGCCGCCACAGCCCTTACCCAACGTGTTCGACCAGCCGAGACCCTGCTCCTCGATTCCCGCCGCCTCGGGCTCGGGCCCGACGTGCTTCACATCCCCGGCACCGTGCGTCTTGCCGAAGGTATGTCCGCCCGCGATGAGCGCCACCGTCTCCTCGTCGTTCATGGCCATCCGCCGGAACGTCTCGCGGATGTCCGTCGCGGCCGCAAGCGGATCGGGGTTGCCGTTCGGGCCCTCCGGGTTGACGTAGATAAGCCCCATCTGGACCGCGGCC
>CAZJQD010000025.1:0-55056 GCA_964548165.1 uncultured bacterium | reverse complement strand
GGAGGCCCCGGCCGGCGACGTCGCACCGGACGCAGCCATGGCCGCCGCCGCCGCGGACGGCGCTCCCGGCGACGCCGAGGGTGCGGGCGTCGACAAGGGGGCAACCGGCGTCGGGGTCGGCACCGTCATGGCTGCAGGAGCCGACGCCGCAACGGGGACAGCCGTCGCTTGCGCCGACGCCGTCGCCGTGGGGCGCACCGCTCCCGGGGGGAGACGAAGCACCGTTCCCGCCTGGACCCGGTTCGGATCCGCGATGCGATCCTTGTTGAGCTCGTAGATCTCGGTCCAGCGGGACGCGGCTCCCAGGTACTTCAGGGCCACGGATCCCAGCGTCTCCTCGGCCTGGAGGACGTGAACGAGGGCCGCTGTCCGTGTCGTGGCCGCCGCAGGCCGCGCGGCGGCAGGAGTGGTGGCGGCGGTCGGCGCCGACGCGGCCGGAGTGCCCGCGGGACGGGCGTCTGGGAGTCTCAGGACCATGTCCGCTCGCACCTGGTCCGCATTCTCGAGCTTGTCGCGATTCATCTCGAAGATCTCGCGCCACCGCGTCACGTCCCCGAGACGCTCGCGGGCGATGCTAAAGAGTGTCTCCCCTGGCTTGACCGTGTAGGCGCTCTCCGCCCCGGCCCCGATCGCCACCATGACAAGAAGAATCGTCGTCCAACCACGCACCCAGAACCGCATCGCTCGCTACCTCCCACGTTCCGGCCAAGCCGGCAATCCCTCGTCCACCAGAGCGGGGACGCTCCTCGAACCCTATCGGACGGAGCATCCCGGGTGTGGAAGAATTTGCCGTCCGCATGCGACCCATGGGGAAAAGACGGCCTCGCGGCGCTGGAAATCCCGCCCTAGACTCCGGGAATCTCATGCGTCTCTTCGTCGCCATCCCTGCCGGATCGCTCGCCGCGTCGCTCGAGCCGCTCATCGCCGGTTACGGCGAGCGCGCCCCCTTCATTCCCTGGCTCCCCGCCTCGGCCCTCCACCTCACCCTCAGATTCCTGGGCGATCTGCCCGAAACCTCGGTATCGGAGATCGAAGCGTGGATCGACTCCGCCCTGGACGGCGCCCCCCCTGTTCAGCTCCGCGCCCAGAAGACCGGGCTCTTCCGCAAGAAAGACCGGGTGGTCCTCTACGTGCAGCTTGCCCCCGATGCCGGGCTCCAGCTCCTCGCCCGGCGTCTCGCCACCCCGATCGCTGGACTCCCGACCGACACCCAGCAGTTCGTCCCCCACCTCACCCTCGCGCGCTATGCCGTGACGCCCGCCGACGCCGCCCGCTTTCGGGCCTTTCTCGACTGGTTCGGCCACTCGCGCATGCCGGTCACCGTGGAGCAATCACCGCGCGTCGTCCTTTACCGGAGCGACCTGACTCCCGCCGGCGCCGTCCACACCCCACTCAGGGAGTGGCCTTCGCGCGGCTGAGCGACAGGTTCTCGCCCAGATCATTCGCACATTATCACCACAGAGATCACAGAGAACACGGAGAAAGCCAATACGGGGGCACAGATTCAAGATAGTGCCGATTCAATCCGCCGCTGTACCAGCAACAAACTGTGGCAGGAGAGAAGGTGCTGCTTGTTTGGTCAAGATTCGTCTCTTTCGCCTTCCTCTGCGGTCTCTGCGATCTCTGTGGTGCGCATTCATGAATAGATTGCGCTACTCGAAGAAGTTCTCGTCCTGGAGGATCGGGAGCGCGCGCTGGGCGATGGGATCCGCGGCGAAGTACTTCCGGATCGCGCCGTCAGCGAGGTGGTTGACGAGGCCCACGAAGAGCATCTCCTGGTCGAGCGCCAGGTACTTGTAGGCCACCTCGCCCGTCACCGGGTTCACCGCGTCATAGAACCCGAACTCGCCGTACACGTCGTAGCGCTTGATCAGCTCGCGGAAATTGGCCGCCGCCTCCGCCGGAGCAACAGAGGCCGCCAGGCCCGTGACGTGCGGAGTCACGGCACCCTCGTGGTAGCCCTTTGAGCCCAGGACCCGCACGCCGTACTCGCCGTAGTTGTCCTCGTCCGGCTTCGAGCTGGGACTCATACCCCAGACCGGATACTTGAGAACCTCGATGGCATAGCGGCGCTGGATGGTCGTATGAGCGATATTATTCGCCCCGAGGCTCCTGGGCGCCCACGCCGCCTCGTCGATGACCATCGTCGGCATCAGGGCCTCGAAGAGACTGCCGCCCCAGCTGGGAACGTACTGCAGTCCCCCCCACTCGTACCAGCCGCCCGTCACCGGGTGCCCGCGCACCGTCTTCGTGGCCCGTCCCACGGGCGGCATCGCCTGCCATGCGTTGTCGGGCGGGAAGGTCCTCAGCATCGCGAACCAATGCTCCTCGGGAACCGCCCCGCTCCCGATCGCGATCAGGCTCCCGGCTCGCGGCTCCGTGTAGAGCGCCCCGTAGTTGTACTCCGCGCGCACGTTCATGTGCGTGTACCACCCGTGGTTCATGTGCTGTTCCACGTCGTCGTAGAAGATCGTGTAATCCTGCCGGGCGATGATCGCGTCGCAGCGGGGCTTGAGCTCGGGAAAAGCGTTGCGGATGACCATCAGGCCGGCGGTGAGCCAGGCCGAGTCCACGAACGAGACGAAGTTCGAGGATCGCTCCAGCGAGGTGACGTCGTAGTAGTTGTAGTAGAAGCCCTTCCACGTCTCCATCTTGTCCAGGGAGTCCAGGGTCGTTGTCGCCAGCTTCAACGCCTCCGGGCGCGGGATGAACTTCAGGTCCAGGGCGCCGACGATGGAGAGAAAGTAGAGCCCGATGTTGGTGATGTTGGTGTAGTCGCCGAGCCGGGATTCCTCGAGCCGCGGCGACCCCTTGGGCCCGAACCGGACCGTGTCCCACGGCAACCCGTGCTCGCGATCCGTGAGGGAACTGATCCCCTTCCAGGTGTCTCGAGCAATCCTCATCAGGAACTCGCGGTCATCCCGCGGGAAGGACGACCGATCCGCCAGCCCCCGCGTGGGCCACCCGGCCAGCCGGCCGCGAATCGCCACGGCCACGGCGGTGTCGTTTCCCCGCTCCGCTTCCCACGCCTTCTTCCGGGGAATCGGCACGCGGTCATAGATCCCGGGCCCGGGGGCCCCCGTCCGCACCAGGGCGATGTCGTCGAGGTGATAGGCGCCGCTCATGCGATCCGCGCGTCGTGAATGAAAGGCGATGACCATCTCCTCGATGCGCCCCCAGTTGTTCGCGAGCCCCGTGAAGGCGTTCAGGGGGATGCGATAGCGCTGCCACTCGGACGTGATGCCGGTAACCACGTAGCTCCCCTTCTCGATCTCGGCCGACGTATCCGTCTTGTGCTTCTTGAACTCGATCTTGAACCGCGTTGCGAATCCGGCCGCCGCATCTCCCCTCAGCCAGAACTCCAGGTGGTCGTAGTCGCCCAGGTCGAACTTGCGCAGTTGCATCCAGAAGCCGTTCTGGGACGCGGCGGAGGGATTGAGCCGGTACTCCAGGCGAAGGCCCGCGCCGGCATCGCCGTGACGCGCCCCGGTGTCGATCGTGAATCGACAGTCCGACGCGGTGTCCGTGGGATCGATGTTCCACGCCCCGCACCCCCCGCCCAGCGCGTTCAAGACGGTGTTGTGATCGAAGGTATGGAGCTCAAACCGCGCCTGGACCGGGGCCTCGGCCGCAGACAGCGCGCCGCCCGCCGGCGCTGTGACGCCGGGATCGCCGCCACAAGCCGCCGCGAGACCAAGGACAATACCGGCAATGTAAGCTCTTACACGCTTCATGGGCAGAGCCTGCCCAATTACCAGGCGGAGTTCAAGGGCCTTCCGCGAGCACGCTCCTCAAGAATCGAACCGCCGAGACGCAGAGAACGCAGAGATAAGACCGGACAAAACCAGAATTCGAGAACGGGACAAGCGTCCGACGCGAACGGCGCATGGATATCCTCCGCGGGGACCAGCTTCTTGAACGCTAAATAGAGAAGCCTGTTTTCCGATTCGTCTCAGCGTTCTCGGCGTCTCCGCGGTGAATCTTTTGCGTGTGCCGGGCTAGAACCCCTCATTCCGGTTCGTTCTTCCCGACCCCGTCGTGTTGCCGCGCACCCCGGCTGGCGCGCCCGTGGCCGCGGATCGCGTCGGGATGCTGGTTCCCGAGACGCTCGGACGGTTGCCGCGCGTCGCCGGGCGGAACTTCAAGCCCGTCGGGACCTGCCTCAGGGCGACGATCATGTCGCTCACCTTGACGCCGCCGCGGTCGATGACGATGTGCTGGTACGACTTGTCGCCGTCCATCGTCTCCGATTCCACCCCGGTGACCTCCTGCGCGTACATCCGGTAGAGATATTCGCTCAGCTCGCCGGCCGAGATCACATCGTCACGGTCGAAGTCCGCGCCGCCCAGGAGGCCGGTGCGGAGGAAGTGCGAGAGATAGCCGCCGGCTTCGAACTTCTGGGCCACGGCCGAGGTCAGGTCCTCTTCGCTGGAGAAGAGCCCCATCTGCTCGGGGCGCGTCAAGGCGTCGCGGAAGCCGCCGGAGAAACAGGCGTCGAGGCCTATGACCTGGACCCGGGCGCGTAGCGTGCCCAGCAGTCCGGCCATCTCGTCGTCCGAGATCTCGTTGTCATAGAGAACGATGGCCTCTTCGCGCCGATCCCGCTCGCGGGAATTCGGATCATCCTCGGTCTGGCTGCCGTGCCCGGAGTAGAAGAAGATGAAGAGATCTTCGGGACCGCACCGCGAGGCCAGTTCCTGGAACGCGCGGCGTACATTGGCCGTCGTCGCCTGGTTGTCGACGAAGATGCGCTGTTCGTTCATCGTCGAGACCCCGGCGTCGCGAAGGACCTGGGCGAGCTTACGGGCGTCGTCGGCGCAGAGCGGGAGATCGTTCTCCGTTCCCGGGTAATCGCTGATCCCGACGAAGATGCCGTAGACGCGAACCCCGGCCGTGGCGCCGGGACGATCCGTGATGACCGGATCGCTCGGCCGCTGTGGCGTCGTTCCGGCGCCGCCCGAGCTCAGGGCGAGCCGGTAGCCGCCGGACTCGCCGGGCCGATACGTCGTCGCGTAGATGTTGTAGGTGCCGTTGGCCGGCAACGTGACCTCGAGGCGAGCGTCACGCTGGCCTTCCACGGCGTCGTCATTGGACTCGGTGAAGTCGTTGGGGCCGCGAATGAAGAGGTAGGCGTCCACGTCGCTCGACGTCATCGCAATCGTCAGGCGCTCGCCGGCGCGACCCGTGTACGTGTAGTGATCGCGGAATTCCCCGGTCTGCAAGGTGCCGTCGCCGGTTGCCAGGGACCCCGAGAGCGACTGGCCCGCCGTGAGCGCGACGGAGCGTCCGGAGCCGGTCGCCGGAGCCGAAGTGACGGCCCTGCCGCCGGCCGGGTCCGACACGACCAGGCGGTAATTGCCCATCTCGCCGGTCCTGTAGCTCGTCGCGTAGATGCGGTAGGCGCCCGTCGTCGGTGCCACGAACTCGATGCGGCTGTGCGAACTCGAACCGCCGAAGTCGTCGTTGTCCTCCTTGAAGTCGTTGGGACCGCGCACGAAGAGGTAGGGATCGAAATCCCCGGCCGTCAGGTCGACGGCCACGGCCTGGCCCGCCTCCAGGTTGAGCGTAAAGACGTCGCGATACTCGCCGGAGTTGAGCCTGCCGTCGGTGGCCGCAAGACTGCCATTGATCGTCGCGCCCAGCTGGATGCGGTTCCCGGTGGCCTCCGCGGGTGCGGCCGGAGCCGTGCCCTCGGAACCGTCGACGAGCGAGAGCGTGTAGTCGCCCTCCTTCGCGCCCGTGCCATAGGAGTTGACGGCGATGCGGTAGGATCCATTCGCCGGCAGGCGCACCGTCAGGCGCGAGTTCGAACCGCCGTCGGCGTCGTCGTTCGACTCCGAGAAGTTGTTCGGACCGGTCAGGAAGAGGTAGGGATCGAAGTCCGACGCATTGAGGCGGATCGTCACCGTCTGCCCGGCGCGACCGTTGAAGGTGTAGTAGTCCAGGTAAGAGCCGTCGCTGTGCGTCTGGTCGCCCGCTTGGAGGCGGCCGTTGATGGTTCGTCCCGGGACGATGGTGGCCGAGGACGTGGCGGCCGGCGTGGTCGGCGTGGTCGAGGAGCCGGTCGCGGAGGATCCACGCTGGAGCCGGATCCGGTAGTTGCCGACGGTGGCCCCGGCGCCAAAGGAATTGACGATCGCCGTGTAGCTCCCCGCCGCCGGCACCGTGGCCGAGATCCGCGGGTTCTTGCCCTCGGCGTCGTCGTTGAACTCGCTGAAGCTCCCGGGACCCGTCACCCAGAGAATGGCGTCGAAGTCGTCGGACTCCACGGTGACCGTCACGCGCTCGCCGGCCTGAGCCTCGAAGCGGTACCGGTCCTGGTACGAGCCGTCGTCGCGAGCCTCATCCCCGGCCTGCAGGCGACCCGACGTCCACTGTTCCCCCAGCGACGACGACGAACTCGCCGGCGAGGAGGATCCGCTCGTGGACGACGAACCTCCTGAACCCTGGCGCGTCACGCGGACGCGGTAATTGCCGCGCTCGTTGACCGAGATGCAGTTCGCCAGGATGCGAAGCGTCCCGGACTGCGTGACCGTGAACTCCAGGAGGCTGTTGCGGTCTCCGCCGGAATCGTCATCGGTCAGCTCGCGGCCGCCCGGCAGGATGCACTTCAGGTAGGCGTCGAAATCGCGGGACTCGAGCTTCACCTCGATACGGTCATTGGCCTGGACGGCGACCGTGTACTCGTCGTAGAGCGTGTTGTCGCTGTAGAGCTGGTCGCCGTCGGCCAGGACGCCACTGCGATCGAGCAGCAGGCTCTGCCCGGAGGCCGAGGCGCCGGACGAGGACGAGCTGGCCGCGGGCGAGCTACTGGTACCCCCGCGCTCGACGATGAGCCGGTAGGCGCCCACCTGGTTGGCGCTCAGGGAGTTCGCCTGGATCTTGAGGACGCCGGAACGCGTCGGCGTCACCGTGATGCGGCTGTTGCGATCGCCCGCGCCGTCGTCGTCCGTCTGCGTGGCGCCATCCGGGAGCGTGATCTTGAGGTAGGCGTCGAAGTCGGTGGACGTCAACGTGATCGTGAGCGCCTGGCCCGCCTGGACGTTTATGGTGTAGTCGTCGTAATAGGAGTTGTCGCTCAGCTTGGGATCGCTCGTCTCCAGCCGCCCGGTCCGATCGAAGACCACGTCGGCCGAGGCGACCGCTCCGAGAAGCATGAGCACGCTGAAGAGGACGGCGAAGCGAACGTAGCGACGGTGTCTGGCTCCGAGCGAAGCGAGCGTGCCTGACACCGCAGCCTTTTCAAACGGCGAACCGGACGGGGGCAATGAGGAGGTGGCCATGCCACGCATCATAGTCTTCATACCCCCATCAGACAACGCACCCCCCTCAAGGTTTCTGTATGTTTTTGCGCTATCGCCATGGCGTCTGGCCGGATAAAGACGCGGTGTCTGGCTCCGACATCGCCGCGGTGTCTGGCTCCGAGCGAAGCGAGCGTGCCTGACTCCGCATCCTATTCCCCGTGCCTGACACCGCATCCGCCCCCCCGTGCCTGACACCGCGTCCGTTCCCCCGTGCCTGACACCACATCCCTATAGCGCAACCCGCCGCCGCTGGGATCCCCAGGACCCCGGACGACCCGAGAAGACGCCCGCGAGCCGGCGACCGCATCCCCCGCATCGCCCCTCCTCATCCAGGTTCCAAGAGGTCAGTTCATACCAGTTCCGGCCGATCACGCGAACACCGCAACCCGCGCAATACGAGCTCTGTCCCTCCTCGTCGTGGACGTTGCCCGTGTAGCAATGCTTCACCCCGCTCGCCATGGCGATCTCACGCGCCCGCGTCAGGGTTCGAGGCGGGGTTGCCGGGCGATCGCGGAGCTTGAAGTCGGGGTGGAAGGCGGTGAAGTGAAGCGGGACCTCGGGCCCCAGCGCGCCGGCCACCCACTCCGTGAGCGCGGCCAGTTCGCGCTCGCTGTCATTGGCGCCCGGGATCAGGAGCGTCGTGATCTCGGTCCAGCAGGACGTGGACCTCACGAGCCACTGGAGCGTCTCCTTCACGGGCTCCAGCTCGCCGGCGCAGAGATCCCGGTAGAAGGATTCGGAGAACCCCTTCAGGTCGACGTTGGCCGCGTCCATCGCGGCGAAGAACTCGACCGCGGGCTCGGGGCGAATATAGCCCGCGGTAACCGCCACGGTCCGGATGCCGGCGGCTCGGCAAGCCGCCGCCACGTCTACCGCGTACTCCAGGAAGATGACCGGATCGTTGTACGTGAACGCCACGCTCGAACACCCCAGGCGCACCGCCATCGCCGCGATCTCTGCCGGTGACGCCGCATCCGCCAGGCGATCCATGTCGCGCGACTTGGAGATGTCCCAGTTCTGGCAGAAGCGGCACGAGAGGTTGCAACCGGCGGTGCCGAACGAGAGGACGGGCGTTCCGGGCAGAAAGTGGTTGAGCGGCTTCTTCTCGATGGGGTCCACGCAGAACCCGCTCGATCGCCCGTAGGTCGTCAGGACGAGCCCATTCCCGGATCGAGCGCGCACGAAGCAGAGCCCGCGCTGGCCGTCGTGGAGCCGGCAGAACCGCGGGCAAAGGTCGCACTGGATCCGGCCGTCATCGAGCGGATGCCAATAGCGCGCCGGCACCGCGGTCTCTCCCCCGATCGCACCGTCCACGGTCTTCACGCCTCCAGTATACCGCGCCGCCCCTGATCTCCGGCCGAATCTCGATTTTCCAGCCACAGAAGCGCCCCGGCTGTGCTATACCAAGGATGAACCCTGATGACGACGCGGACTCCGGCGGTGGCGGGCCAGTTCTATCCCTCCGACCAGCGCGTCCTGGAGCGCACGATCCACGCGCACCTCGACGGCGCCCGACCCGGCCACTCCCGCCCGGAAGCCATCGTCATGCCGCATGCAGGCTACGTCTTCTCCGGTCCCATCGCCGCGAGCGCGGCCGCGCCCCTGGCAGCCCGCCGCAACGAAGTGCGGCGCGCGATCGTCATAGGCCCTAGCCACCGCGTGCCTGTCCGCGGCGTCGCGCTCACCAGCGCCGCCGCGTTTCGCACGCCGCTCGGCGACGTGCCCGTCGACGTCGCGACCGTCGCCGAACTGGCCAGGCGCCCCGGCGTCCGCATGATGGACGCCGCTCACAAGGACGAACACAGCATCGAGGTCGAGCTCCCGTTCCTCCAGGTGCTCCTCGGGGACTTTCCCCTCATGCCGCTGGTCATCGGGGATAGCAATCCCGCGGAGGTTGCGGACCTGCTCGAGGAGCTCTGCAGCCCCCCCGACACCCTGCTGGTGGTCAGCACCGACCTGAGTCACTTCCTGGAATACAACGCCGCTCGCGCCCGCGACGCGAGGACGGCGGCCGCGATCGAGGCGCGAGCCGGAAAGCGCATCGACTGGGACGACGCCTGCGGCCGCGACTGCCTCCGCGCCGCGCTCATCCTCGCGGTGCGCCGCGGATGGACCGTCACAACCGTGGATCTCAGGAACTCCGGCGACACCGCCGGCGATCACAAGAGCGTCGTCGGGTACGGCGCCTGGCACCTCGGCATAGAGGCGGCGCCGTGACGACGATTCCGCGCGAACCCTGGACGACACGCGTGGAACCCCCGCCGTTTCGCGTCAGCGCCGAGGGATGCGCGGCTCTCCTCGCCCTGGCCCGCCGACGCATCGCCCGCGCGATCTCGGCCCCAGTGCTGGATGACCCCGCCTGCCCCGCGGAACTCCGGGCGGAAGCCGCGGCCTTCGTCACGCTGACCGAGCAAGGAAGGCTCCGCGGGTGCATCGGCATGACCTCGCCCCGTGGCGCGCTCTATGACGCCGTCGCCGAGATGGCGGTCGCGGCCGCCACGAGCGACCCGCGGTTCCCGCCCGTAAGGCCGGAGGAACTCGAGGCCCTGCGGATCGAGATCTCCGTGCTCTCCCCCTTGAGCCGCATCGCCTCGGCCGCCGCGATCGAGCCCGGCATTCATGGCGTCTCGATCCGGAAAGGGTCCCGGCGAGGGCTCTTCCTGCCGCAGGTCTGGGAGCAGCTTCCCGGGAAGGAGGATTTTCTCGGCGAGCTCTGCAGCCAGAAGGCGGGCCTGGACCGCGACGCCTGGAAGAGCTCCGACGTCGAGCTCTACACGTTCACCGTCTTCTCGTTCGAGGAGCGACCCTAAGGCTCCAGTCAATCCTTCGGTTGCACGGGCGCCGAGGAGTTCGTCCGCCGGACAGCATCAGCCTCGGCCAATCGCCTCTGCAATGTTCTCAGCTCCGTGATGTCCTGGAGAATGCCCCTCATCAGGCAGGGCGTGCCTTCCGGGGTGAAGTGAACCGTCGTCGAGATCGAGATGTGGCGCTCCTCGCCGTCGGGTCTTCGGAGGCGATACTCGGCTACGGGCTGGCCCACCCCGTCCACGAGCGCCCGGACCGACCTCTGAAACGGTTCCCGATCCGCCGGGTGAAGCAAGCCCAGGATCACGGCTTCCGTGGGTTCGACTTCGGGAGAAAGCCCGCAGAGCTTGTAGAAACCCGGCGACCAGTACATGCGCTCCTGGCCGATCGCCCACTCCCACTCCGCCAGCCGCGCCAGCCGGTGCGTCTCCTCCAACCGCTCCTTGGTCGCGCGAAGCTCCTCGGCCGCCCGATGGCTCTCGCTGACATCGCGCAGGCCCCCCTGGAGCCCGACGATGCGGCCCTCCCTCACGACAGGCGTGGACCAGACCTGGATCATCACCCGCGAGCCGTCCTTGCGGCGAGCGGCCAGGACCAGGTACTGCGTCGGTGCGCCCTTGGCCGCCTGGAGAAACGCCGTCATCGCGCGCGGAATTTCTCCCGGTTCCAGGTAAGGAGCGAAGGGCTTGCCCAACATCTCCGCAGGGGCATACCCGAGGATCTTCTCCACGGCCGCGGAGATGTATTCAATGCCGCCCTGCGTCGAGACCCGGTAGACGGCATCCGGGCTGTTCTCCGCGAGATCGAGATAGAGCGCCTTGCGCTCTTCTTCGCGGACCTCGGAACGCTTTCGCTCGGTGATATCCTCGAAGAGAAAAGCCAGCTGGTGATCGCCGAGCGGTTCGATCTTGACCGCATAGACGCGCTCCGGCATCCGCGCGTCCCCGTAGACGAACTCCGGGATCGCGACGCCCTTGTGGGAACGCGCGACCTGCACGAACTGGTGGATCGCTCCGCTCGTGACGAGCCCCGGGAAGACCTCGCACGATCTCCTGCCCACGAGTTGTCCGCCGGGATGGCCGAAGACCGTGTCCGCCGCCGCGTTGGTCGCGCGGATGGTCAGGCTCATGGGATCCTCCGCGTCCTCGAAACGGCAGAGCAGGTAGCCGATCGGCATGACGGCGATCACCGACGCGTGAACCTTGAGAGCCTGCTCGGCATTTCGCCGCACGGTGATGTCACGCGCGATGATGAGGCATCGCGGCGACCGGCCGCTATCGAGGGTCATGCGGACCGCGCGAGCTTCGAACCACTTCCGGGAGCCGTCCTTCTCGATCTCGTAGGCGAATTCCTCCGGCTCTCCTTCCCTCAGGACGCGACGCGCGATCTCCTCGACGCGACGCGCGGGAGGGTCCGGCAGGACCTCGGCCACGGTCCTGCCGAGGAACTCCGCGGGCGGCATGTGATACGCGGCCGCTTCCTCCACGTGCGGGTAGGGCAATGGCAGGAACCGCAGGTCGCCGTCGAGGAGGAACATCAGGTCCCCGCTGGCCTGCAACGCCCCCGCCATCTCCGCGTGCCGCTCCGAGAGCTCGCGCTCTACGCGGCGACGCTCGGTGATGTCCTCCATGAAGCCTAAGAGGCCAGAGACCCGCCCGCCCGGATGCTCCAGGCGGATCTTGCGGAAGCGAATGTCGTGGATGGTCCCGTCGGCGTAACGGACCTTGGCCTCGTAGACCTGCACACCCCCTTCACGGATCAGCCGCTCATCCGCATCGCGGTAGGTTGCGGCCAGGTCCGCCGGCGCCAGGTCAAAGACCGTCTTTCCCAGGATGCCGGAGGCCGGTATCCCCAGGTGATTGGCGAAGGCGATGTTGCACGCAAGATACCGGCCCTCGCGGTCCTTCATGAAGACCGGGAACGGCAACGCGTCCACCGTCACCTGCCAGAGACCCGCCGGATCCTGCATCCCCTCAGACATGAAGAAAGCCTAGCAGGAGGACGACAGCGGCGGGTAGGGGGAAGAAGAGAGAAACGTCAGGGGCGACGGCGACGCCAGAGCCACAGCTGATACAGGACGAGCAGGCCATAGCTGCCGGCAAGGGCCGCGTAAAGCGATCCGGCGGTCTCAGGCACGAGGACCTCCTCCCGGCGAATCCGTCGCGGCGAATCGTTCGGCTGATGCCCGCTCCGCACGGGCGCGGCTCGAGGCGAAGTGAGCGGCCAGCAGGAGAAACGCGCCCGTGTTCGCGAGGATCGTGTTGCGGATGAGCGGATCCTTGAAGAAGCCGTAGTTGGGGGGCGGATGGCCGATGGAACCCCAGAGCTTGATCGAGAAGAAGATGAGCGGGATGTCGAGGAAGGCGACGATGCCCAGGACGGCGCTGTAGCGAGCCCGCTTCTCGGGATCGTCGATGCCGTTACGGAGCATCAGGTAGGCGAGGTAAAGGATCCAGAGGACGAGAAACGAGGTCAGCCGCGGCTCCCAGGTCCAGTACGTGCCCCAGGCCGCCTTGGCCCAGATCGGGCCGGAGATGAGGACGATGGTCGAGAGGATCCAGCCGGTCTCGGCCAGGGCCGCCGCCCAGTAGTCCCAGGCCGCGGTGCGACGCACGAGGTAGACGATGGAACAGAGGAACGATCCCAGGAGCGCCACGCCGGTAACCCACGCGGCCGGAACGTGGAAGAAGAAGATGCGGAAGGCCTCGCCGAGCGGCTCGCGCGTCGCGGGGTTGATGAGGGGCGGCGCGTAAAAGAGCAGCATCCAGACGCCGGCGGCCGCGGCCGCCCAGGCGACGATCCCGAGGAGGATGGAGGACGAGCCCTTCATGCGCCGCGCAACCTATTCTTCCAACAGGCTCGGGGCAAGCAGAATCGCGGCGCCGCCGATCAGGAGGTCGAAGCCCAGGAGCATCCGGAGGTCGGGACCGCCGTCGATCGGGTTAAGCGCGGCGGCGGTCGCGGAGACGGAGGCCAGGAGGAGCGGCACGAAGATCGTCAGGAAGAGTACCGGCGTCAGGATCTCGCGAAGGCGCGTGCCGGCGGCCAGGAAGGCCACCAGCGTCCCCGCGATCGAGATGCCCAGCAGGCCCAGCCCGAGGACGGGCAGGACCGCGGGGAGGCGCGCGAAATCGAGGTTGAAGAGGACGAGCCAAGGAAAGAGCAGGACGGCGGCCGCAAAGAAGACGAACGCGAAGATCGAGAGCGCCTTCGCCAGGAAGAGGAGCGTCGGATCGATCGGCGCCGATCGCACCGTCTCCAGGCGCCCGCCCGTCCGCTCGACCTCGACACTGCGCGCGATACCGACCTGCGTGGCCAGGAGGAGCGCCACCCAGAGCGCTCCGGCGGCGATCCGCGTGGACCCAGGGAGGCCGCGGGGAAGCGCGAAGGAGAGGATGAGGATGATGGCCAGGCCGAAGGCGGCGACCGCGAGGAGCATCTCGCCGGTGCGGACCTCGCGAAGGATGTCCTTCAGGAGGAAGGCCCGGAACGGACCCATCGCGGAGACCTTGCGGTTGGGATTCGACGTCATTGCGTCAGGCTCCCAGCCGGAAGGTGCGCACGCCCGCTCGCTCCAGGAACGATCGATCGTGCGTCGTCAGGACGAGGCTCTTCCCCGCCGCCTGCCAGGCCGTGACGCTCTCGAGAAAGAGCCCGACCGAGCGGTCGTCGAGCCCGGTCGTGGGTTCGTCGAGCAACAGGAGGTCGGGATCGTGGAGCTTGAGGCGCGCGAGAGCGAGGCGCTCCTTCATGCCGCGCGAGAATGCGCCGGCGCGATCGCCGGCGCGGTCGTGCAGGCCTACGTCCTTCAAGGCTTCGTCCGAGCGACGCTCGCCGTCCTCGAGGCCGTAGAGGCGCGCGAAGAAGACGAGGTTCTCGCGAGCCGAGAGTTCCTCGTAGAGACCGAGCTCGTGACCAAGGTAGGCAACGCGGGCGCGGACCGCGGGCTCGGCGATCGGGTCGGCGCCGAAGATCCGGACGGTTCCGGAGCTGGGCTTGAGGAGTCCGGCGGCACAGCGAAGGAGCGTGGTCTTGCCACATCCATTGGGCCCCAGGACGGCCACGGCCTCGCCGGCGGCCACCTCCAGCGTGGCTCCGGCCAGCGCGAGCCGGCCGCCAAGACGCTTCTGGAGGTCAGTAAGCTTGAGCGGGAGGTGCACTCAGCGAGGTGTCGTAGGAGCCCTGATACTTCGAGGGACACTTGGCCAGGAGGTCGGTGGCGACGAAGAGGTCACGCGCGCGATCGTAGGTCCCCGAGACCACGACCTCGGACTTGTCCTTGAACGTGTCCGGCACGACGCCCGTGTAGGTCGTTCGGATCTCGGCGCTGTCATGGTCCAGGACGACGAACTCGACCCGGCGCTCGGCAGGGAACTTCTCGATCGTCCCCTCCTTGACGTGCCCGGTCAGCCGGAGCCCCCGGTCCCCCATGTCCGTCTGGCGCATCTCGGTTGCCGTCTTGTAGACGATGCCCTCCGCCGTCGAGGCGGAAAAGACGAGGTAGACCGTTCCCAGGACCACGAGACCGACCGCTATGGAGACCTGAATCTTTCGCATAAGGAAGCCACAGTATACAGGGTGTCAGGCTTCCACATTGACACTTTCGTCAGCCCGGTGGTCGCAAAGCTATCGCACCCCCTATGGGGTCATGCGAATTGTGTAAATGTGTAAGCCTGACACCTAGCCGTGCACCTTGCGGTGACTGCTTGTGGCAAATTGCACTAATGCAACAGTCGGGCTGGTAGAATGCCACAGGCGTGCTGGGACATATGCCTTGTAACTCTCTTTTTTACAGACACTATCTAGTTTGTGATATTTGGCACGTTGTTTGCTCCTGATCGGGGTAGAACACTCAGGAGGTGCTCAGATGTTCGTCCTTATTCTTGCGTCGGTCTTGGTCGTGGTCGTTCTCGTGGATCTCTGGAGCGAGCGGCGAGCGGTCCCCGCGCCCGAGCTCGCCATTCGTCCCGACCGCTTTACGCTCCCGGGCAAGGGCATCTTCCTCACCGAGAATCACCTCACGGCCGTCCTCTCCGGCGGCGGGCTCATGTGGATGGAGCCCGACTCCTTCCTGAAGGAGGCGGCGGGAAGCGAGGGTCGGATCGACACCGTCTCCCCGCTCAACCACGTGCGCGCCGGCGAACCGCTCTTCGCCCTGACCGCGGCCGGACAGAGCGCGTCGGTCGCGGCGCCGTTCAGCGGCCAGGTCGTTCGCTCCACCGTCGATGGCGTGCTCTTCCGCCCCGACGACCTGGCACAGGCCGTGCGCCGGATGCAGGTCGGCGAGACCGCCTCCACCTGGTGGCAGGGCGAACGCCATCGCCTCGGCCAGTTCCTCGCCAGCATCCATGGAGAGGCGCTCTCGCTCGCTGACGGCGGCGACCTCGTCGCCGGTTACCTCACGCACCTGCCTCCTGACGCCTTCCGCACCTACGAGAACCTCTTTCTCACCCCGGCCGCGTCCCGCCGCGCCGCGAACGGGAGGGCCTGATCATGGTCGCCGTCCTCGTCGCCCTCTCGTTCCTCGGCTTCTTCCTCGTCGATCACTGGCTTCACCGCCGTGACCCCGACCTCTACGGCCGCGTTCCCGTGCCCGTCTCCCGCTTCTCGCTTCCCGACCCCGGCACCTTCGTCACGTCCAATCACCTGACGGTCGTGATGTCGGAGGCGGGCCGGATGCTCCTCAAGCCCGACTCCTTCCTCTCGGTCGCCCTGGGAGCGGCCCGCATCGAACCCGCGGCGCGCGAGCACGTCCACGCCGGCGAGAGGCTCTATAATGTCTCCATGGACGACGTTTCCCTCGAGGTGACCGCGCCCTTCTCGGGCCGCGTCATCGCGACAACGGGCGACACCGTCCTCTTCCAGCCCGACGACACTGCCGCCGCCGTCCGCAAGCTCTTCATCGGCGAGGCCCTCGGCGAGTGGTGGCAGACGGAGTGCCGCAGGCTCTCGCGCTTCCTCGGCGAGACCTCGACCTTCTCGACCTCCCTCGCGGACGGCGGGCACCTCGCCGCCGGCTACCTGGGCCACCTGGATCCGGCCGAACAGCGCCGCTTCGCGCGCATCTTCCTGCAGCGCGGAGGCGATCATTGAGCACGACCACCCAACCGCGGGGACTGCTCTTCGACGCCAAGCTCTGCGTCGGTTGCGAGGGCTGCGCGCTCGCCTGCCGCGAACGTAACGACCTGCCCAAGTCCGCGCCTCTCGATCGCCTCGGCGAGGACTCGTTCCTCGGCATCGAGCCTCGCGCGACAGGAGCGGGCCCGCGCTACGTGCGGCGCTCCTGCATGCACTGCGCCGAGCCGGCCTGCGTCTCCGCCTGCCCCGTCACCGCGCTCCAGAAGCGCGCCGACGGCAGCGTCACCTACGACGCCACGCTCTGCATCGGCTGCCGCTACTGCGTCTTCGCCTGCCCGTTCGACGTGCCGCGCTACGAGTGGTCGTCGACGAGCCCGCGCGTTCGCAAGTGCCACCTCTGCTGGCAGAACCGGCAGGAGAATCCAGCGAGCGCCCCGGCCTGCGCCGCGGTCTGCCCGACGGGCGCCCTTCGCTTCGGTGACCGCGCCGACCTCCTCGCCGAGGCCCACCGCCGCGTCCAGGGCGGCGGCTACCAGGAGGCCGTCTACGGCGAAGACGAGGTCGGGGGCACCGACGTCCTCATCATCTCCGATGTGCCCTTCGCCGACCTGGGACTGCGCTCCGTTCCGGCCGAGAACCCGCTCCCCCAGCTCACCTGGACCTACCTCTCGCGCGTCCCCAACATCGGCAGCGGCGTCGCCGTCGGGCTCGCCGGAATCTGGTGGATCATCCGGCGACGGCAGGAACTGCAGGGAGGCCATCCCCATGCCTGATCGCGCCCGCGCCGCCCGCAACGCCCTCGTCCGCGCCGCCGTCCCGATCGCCTGCATCCTCGGCGGCCTCGTCGCGGCCTTCTATCGCTTCTACGCCGGTCTCGGCGCCTCCACGCGCCTGACCGACGACTTTCCCTGGGGCGTCTGGATCGGCATGGACCTCGTCGGCATCGCGCTCTCCGGCGGCGGCTTCGTCGTCGCCTTCGTCGTCTACATCCTCGGCAAGCACGCCTACCAGGCCATCGCCCGCGCCGGCATCCTCGTGGCCATGCTCGGTTACCCCCTGGTGGTCTCCGTCCTCGTCCTCGACCTCGGCCAGCCGCTTCGCTTCTGGCACGCGCTCGTCTTCTGGAACCACCACTCGGCGATGTTCGAGGTCACCGTCTGCGTCACGTTCTACACGGGCGTGCTCTT
Organism: uncultured bacterium; assembly: GCA_964548165.1. Lineage (GTDB taxonomy): Bacteria > UBA8481 > UBA8481 > UBA8481 > UBA8481 > CAZJQD01. Next base: position 37,682 of record CAZJQD010000025.1, on the reverse strand, counting down.
CCTCGAGTTCGCCCCGGAGATCCTCCAGGCCTTCGGTTGGCGACGACTCGGCGATCGCCTCCACGCGTTCATGCCCCTCGTTGCCGGCCTGGGCATCGTCCTCTCCACGCTCCACCAATCCTCGCTCGGAACCCTCTACCTCCTCGTGCCCACGCAGATGCATCCCTTCTGGTTCAGCCCGTTCCTGCCCGTCCACTTCTGGGCCTCCGCCATCCAGGGCGGGCTCGCGATGGTCATCGTCGTCCATGGGCTTTTGCACGCGCGATCGGGCGCCGAATTCGATCCGAAGGCCGTGCGCGGGCTCGGGAAATTCCTCGGCGTCATGATCGCCCTCACGCTCTCGGCCCGGCTCGTCGAGATGTCGATCCGCGGCGTCTGGGCCTCGGCCGCCGCCTATGAATCGCTTCTCCTGGGCCTGGAACTGGGCCTGGGATCCCTCCTGCCGCTCCTCGTCCTGCTGCGCGCTCGCGAGCGCGTGCCGCGCACCTTCGTCGCCGCCGTCCTCGCGATGCTCGGCATCGTGCTCAATCGCTTCAACGTCACGATCACGGCGATGGAGTCCTACCACCGGCAGTTCTACGTCCCCAGCGGCGTCGAGGTCCTGACGTCGCTCATGGTGCTCTCCGCCGGCGTCGCGCTGTATGCGCTCCTGGCCCGCTTCCTCGACCTCTTCCCGCCGCACCCCGGTCCTCGCGAACCCCTGCTCGACGTCGCCGGCGTCCGCCTGCTCGCGACGTCCTCGGTCCTCACCATCGCGGTGCTCGGCCTCGCCGTCGTCGCCGAGCCCGGCCCCCAGGCCACGCGCGAAGGATCGGACTTCGGTCGCTCCTCCGTCGTCGTGCCCACGGCCGAGTCCCGGCACCGGGCCGCCGCGGGCGCCGATACCATCCTCATCTCCGCCAGCGCCGGCGTCCGCTTCCCTCACGCCCCGCACACGATGGGATGCCCCGCCTGTCACACCACCGACTACACGATCCTCCCGGGCACCCCTCTCCCCGAGGGCCAGGGCCACCTGCGCTCCATCTGCGGACGCTGCCACGATGGCCGGACCGCGTTCAGCATCGAATCCTCCTGCCGCAGTTGCCACGACACGGCCGTGCTCGACAGAACCGTCATCGGTGGGTCCGGAGAACGCTACCGGCGCTGACTCTAACCTCACGAATACATCATTCCGTATTTCACACCACGGAGACCACGGGGACCACGGAGCAAGACGAACGAGAAAATCCGGACCCGAAGAAGTTCCGACTTCGTTACCTCGATTTGTCTGTGATGAACCGATGGTTCTGTAGCATCAATGTCTTGGATCCATGCCTCGTATTGGTTTTCTCCGTGGTCCCCGTGGTCTCCGTGTTGATAACCAGCAAATTGACCGGGCTCAGGTCGTGGGGCGGCGCGGCGTGGTGGGGAGGGTGAACGTGAAGGAGGCCCCGCCGGTCGGCCGGTTCTCCACGCGGATCGAGCCTCCCAGCTCTTCCGCGATGCGATAGGAGATCCAGAGCCCGAGGCCGGCGCCCTCGCCTACGGCCTTGGTGGTGAAGAACGGATCGAAGACGCGGTTGATCACCTCGGGCGGAATCCCGGGCCCGTCATCCTCCACCACGATCACCAGGAGTCTCCCCTCGTCGGCCGATGTCGCGCGAATAACGACGTCCTTGCCGCCCGCCTCGACCGCGTTCTTGAGGAGGTTCGTCAGCACCTGCTGGATGCGACCCGGCGCCGCCTCCAGGATCGGCAAACCGGGCGCGAAGACGCGCTCGATGCGCACCCCGCGAAACTCGGCCTGGGGCGCCAGGAGAACGATCAACTGCTCCACGAGATCGGGCACGTTCAGCTTCGCCTGCCGATCGTCGGGACGGGAGAAATTCAGGAGGCTCGAGACGATCCCGGAACACCGCTCGGCCTCGGCGATGATGCGCTTCAACTTCCGGGCGCCGTCGCTCTCCGGCTCCGCTTTCCGCTCCAGGAGCCGCGCGAAGGTGATGATGCCCGTCAACGGGTTGTTGACCTCGTGCGCGATCCCGGCCGCGAGCGTGCCGACGGCCGAGAGCTTCTCCGCGCGCACGATCTGGTCCTCGGCCTCGCGAAGACGTCGCGTCCGATCCAGGACCTTCTGCTCCAGAGTGTCCTGCGCCGCCCGCAACTCCTCGACCATCCGGTTGAATGCCCTCGCGAGGGCCTGGATCTCGCCGGCGCCGTGCGGATGGAGCGGCCGAGCGTCAGCCGGCCCCTCCTCCGCGATCGCCTGGCAACTCTCCGCAAGGGCGCGGATCGGGCGCGTCACCCACGCGTGACCGATCACGCCGAAGAGGGCGGCCAGGACGAGCACCCAGACCGTGAGGAAGATCCAGAGCTGCCGACGCTCGTTGGCGGCGCGCGCGTCCATGGCGCCGAGCGATTGCTGGACGTCGATGACGCCCAGAACCTTCTGGTGCGCCGGATGCGCGTGGCAGGGCGCATTCGCGCATCCCGGCTCGTTGTAGACCGGGGCGATGAACCCGAGCACGCGCGTCCCCTCGCTCCCCGTGAAGATCCGGGCCCTCTGCGTCCCGTCCGGCGCGACCAGGGGCTCGCCCTTCGCATGGCAGCTCACGCACGCCTCCGCCTCGAGGTCGAGCCGCGTGTCGATCTCGCTGTCCCTGGACGAGTAGACGACGATGCCGGCCTTGTTGATGACGCGCACCGCATCGATCCCATCCGCCCGGCCCGCCGCCTCGACGATGGCGCGCAGATCGTCCCGCTGGTTCCGGAGCATCGCGTAGCGCCCGCTCGCCTCCAGCGCCGCCGTGAACCGCTCCGCGCCGTGCACGGCCTCGTTCAGGAGGTCCGCCTCCTGGATCCGCGTCATGACCACGGCCACGCCGCCGACGGTCAGGAGCACGGTCAACGAGATGAGAACGGCGAGCCGGAGGCCCAGGCCGTGGCGGATCGAGATGCGTTTCATCGCGCCGCGAACCCGGCGCCGTTCGTCACCCCGGCCAGGCGTTCCGCTTTCGCCACCGGCCGGCGTAGCATCGATCGGCAGCGCGCGCAGTAGTCGTCGCTCTTGGAGTCGACCATGTCGGCGTCATGCGAGGCCGACATCGCGCAGAGACCGTCGTTACAGTGCACGAGCCCGAGGCAGTGGCCGATCTCGTGCACGCTCTCCCGCGCGAGCCGGGCCGCAAGAAGCGCGGCATCCGCGGGCAGGCCGTACTGCTCGGGTGCCAGGCGGTAGGCCGAGACGATCGCCGTCCGGCCGGAGAGCATCGCCTCGCCGAAGACGAAGGTGAAGACGGGCAGGAAGAGATCCAGGAGGGTCAGGCCCAGGACGACGTCGCCGGGTTGGGAGGCGAGCTGGTCCAGGAAGCGACGCGCGCGGTACTGGCGCCGCGCCGGATCATAGGCGGCCATCAGGTCGAGGCGAACCGATCGGACCACCACGTCGGCGTCCAGGCGTTCGGAGAGGATGGGGACCAGGGTCTCGGCAAGGGATATCAGATCGGGTCCATCGCCGGCGAAAGGCGCCAGCGTCAGCTTCAAGCGATCGCTCACTGCGGGCATCTACTCATACCTAGGTCGAAGTGCAAGCGATGGGGGACAGGCTCGCCTGTTCGCGCGCCCCCCTCGGCGACTGGCCCGGCCATGCGATTGGCCCGGCTTTGCCGGGGCAGTCGTGATGGTAGCCGGGACGGTCGTGAAAAGAGACCACTGCGGCGCGCCAGGACCGCTCAGGCCCCGGGCGATCCGTCCCGGGGACCGACGTGCCCGCCGTGTCCGTGTCCATGCCCGGGAACCTCGATGCCGTAGCGTTTCAGTTTCCGGTAGAGCGTCGTGCGATCGATTCCCAGGCGGTGCGCGGCCTTCGAGAGGTTGCCCGCACACTCGTTGATGGCGGCCACGATAGCGAGCTTCTCGACGTCATCGAGGGTCCCGGTCTTGCCGCCGCTCGCCCCGGAACCCGCCCCGTGGTCGGACACGCCTCCCGGGGATTCGTCGCTCGAGACGACCCTTGCCGACGACCCGGGCGCCGCGCCGGAGTGAGGTGCCAGCCCCAGGTCGGCGGCCTCGATGCGATCGCCTCTCCCGAGAACCATCGCGCGCTCCACGACGTTGCGGAGCTCGCGGATATTGCCGGGCCACGCGTGCGCCTGCAGGCGCGCCAGGGCCTCATCGGAAAAACCGACCACATCGCGCGAGCCACCACGATTCGGTGCCGTCCGGCTGGCGCCCGCGCGCCGTGCCGCCGCCAGGAAATGCTCGGCCAGGTGCGGGATATCCTCGCGCCGATCCCGAAGCGGCGGCAGGCGGAGCGTGATGACGTTGAGGCGATAGAAAAGATCCTCGCGAAATCGACCCTGCCGGATCGCGGCCTCGAGATCGGCGTGCGTGGCGACGACGACGCGGAAGTCGACGGGCACCGAACGCTCGCCGCCCACCCGCGTGATCTCGCCGCTCTCCAGGACCCTGAGAAGCGCCACCTGCATGGGAAGCGCGATCTCGCCGATCTCGTCCAGGAAGAGCGTGCCTCCGGACGCCAACTCGATCTTGCCCTTGCGACGGAACTGCGCCCCGGTGAAGGCGCCCTTCTCGTGGCCGAAGAGCTCGGACTCCATCAGAGTCGGGGGCACGGCGCCGCAGTTGACGGGCACGAACGGGAAGAAGGCGCGCCGGCTCCCCGCGTGAATAGTGCGCGCCAGCATCTCCTTGCCGGTCCCCGACTCGCCGAGGATGACGACAGGCGCATCCGACTGGGCCACCGTCGCGGCGATCTCGAGGAGATCCTTCATCGATCGGCTGACCGCCACGATATCTCCGCCTGCGGATGTGGCCCCCTGGGGTGGACGCGTCAGCGCGCGATCGGCCAGCGCCTGGCGGATGAGCGCCGCGAACTCGTCGGGCTGGAAGGGCTTGACGATGTAGTCGTAGGCGCCCTCCTTCATCGCGCGGATGGCGGTGTCGACCGAGGCATAAGCGGTCATGAAGATCGTCAGGATCTCCGGGGCGCGCGCGCGGATCCGGCGATGCAGTTCGAGGCCGTCCATCCCGGGGAGGCGGATATCGAGGAGCGCGAGATCGAAGCGGCCGGTCCCGAGAATGCCCAGCGCCTGCTCGGCGTCCGCGGCCATCTCGACCTGCCACCCTTCCTCCGCGAACCACTCCGCCAGCCCCTCCCGGACGGTCGGCTCGTCGTCGACGATCAGGAGCCGGACGACGCTCGTCTCGCTCTCCGTGGGAACCGCTGCCGCCGTCGCCATCTCTATGCATCCCCCTTGCCGTCGCCACGGGAATCCGCGGGCGATCCGTTCCGAACTGACCCGGCACTCTTTTCCGACTCGCTCGGCCGACCCGCCGGATCATCCGTACGATCCGCCGGATCATCCGTACGATCCGCGATCTCCGTTCCGAGCGCGGCGCGCCCCTTGAAGATGGCCGGGTTCAACGGGTAGACCTCGGGATCGAAGATCGCGAAGTAGAGGTGCCAGATCAGAATGGCGCCGGCCGCGAGGAGCGCCTCGTAGTAGTGAATGGCCTCGCAGACGACGGTGAAGAGCCTCGGCAGGGTCTCGGGGAACCAGAGCGCGACGCCGGTCACGGCCATGACGATGCTGCCCCAGACAAGCGCCCAGTACTCGGCCTTCTCCATGTAGGCGAAGTGCCCCATGTGCGGCGGGTGCGAGTGGCGGCCCAGGGCCCAGAGCGCGTGGTCGCGAGCCTCGCGGGCGTCGCGGAGGCCCGGGAGCATGCGCGACAGGAGCCAGCGTCCGCGCGGCGTCGCCAGGAGATAGAGCACGTGCAACAGCCCGGCCGCGATGAGCGCCACGCCTGCAATGCGGTGCAGGATTCCGCGGAGTTCCTCCGTCAGGCCCGCGCCCTGGAGCACCTGCACCCAGAGCGCGTCGGGGAAGGCGAGCGCGAAGCCGGTGAAGGCCAGGGTGATGAACGAGATCGCCAGGACCGCGTGCTGGGCGATCTCGATCGCGAGGAACCGGCGGGGCGCGGGGGCGCCGGCCGCCGCCAGCCGCTTCTTCACGGCCGGCCACGTGAGGAGCATCACCCAGGCGAACATGCCGCCCAGCGTCCCGCCGATGATGCCGCGGTAGGCCCAGCGCACGAGGTTGGTGAGCCAATGATCCCCGTAGGAGAAGTGGATCATCCCGTTGGCGAATTGCGGCGTGGCAGCCGGGTGACAGCGCGCGCAGGTGGCGGCCCGGTTGTCGGGGTGGATGGTCGAGAGCACGTTGCTCTCGCCGAGAATCCGGTGCGTGCCGTGACAGTCGGTGCAGACGGCGGCCATGGTCGAGTTGCCGCGAGAGGCCATGCCGTGGTAGGAATCAAGGAAGCTCGCGCCGCGCCCCCCCGACATGCCGTACTTCTGGGCCAGCGCCGGACGATCGTGGCATCCGAGGCAGAGCTGCTGGGCAATCTGGACCCGGTGAGTCAGCGAACGCGGATCGCTCGATGGCAGCACCCCGTGCTCGCCGTGGCAGTCCGAGCACGTGGGGACCTCGTGAGCGCCCCGCTGGCCGCTCTGGCCATGCGCCGATTGCAGGTACTCCGTCGCCGCCTCGCCATGGCAGCGGCCGCACGTCTTCGCGACCTGGGCGAAGTTAACGCGCGAGCCCGGATCCTGCCTGGGACGGATGTCATGAGCATCATGGCAGTCCACGCACGTGGCCGAGACGGCCAGACCTCGCGACAGTGACGGCTGGCCATGGATGGAAGCCTGGTAGAGCTTCTCGTCGACCGCGATCGGCAGGTTCCGGCCGCGAAGGAACTCGGCGCTCCCGTGGCACTGCACGCAGAGCTTGGAGATGTTCTGGGGATGAGTCAGCGACTGGGGATCCGACTTGTGGCGGATGGCGTGGCCGCCGTGGCAGGTTGCGCAGGACGGGGCTCCACTGTCTCCCTCCGCCGCCTTCGCTCCGTGGATGGCGCGCGCCACGTTGCCGGCCTCGTCGACGTGACACGTTCCGCACGCCGGCGCGGCCAGGGGCCGCGCGTGGCGCTCCGGCTTCGCGTCGCGGTGGCAGTCGACGCAGCGACGGCCCTCGTGGACGGAACCGGCGACCGTCGCATCCTCGTGGCAGGTCCGGCAGGCCGCATCCGGCGTGGTCGGCTGGGCGCCCGACGGACGCTGGACGAGGTAGTTGCCATCACGGGCGTGGAGGATCACGACGTTCGTGAGGTTGGCCCGATGGAAGGCTCCGTCGATCCGGCGCGGAGCATCGTGGCAGGATTCGCACCGCACGGGCGCGCTGGCCGCCGCACTGTGCGGATAGCGTTCGACGGAGGTGTGGCACTTCACGCATGCCAGGGTTCCGTGCACGGACCGGCCGAAGAACTCCGGGTCCACGTAGATGCTCACGCCGCCCGGATTGTTGAAAGCGGCCATGCCATGGCACCCCAGGCACTCCCGGTTGGTCATGGTCTGCGACGCAGGTGCGGTCGCGGCAGGTGCATTCGCGGCCGCCGGGGACGCGGTCGCCGCAGGTTGGGTCGAGAGCAGGGCCAGGAGCCCGATGGTCGCGAATGAGATCACAGGAAGATCACCGTGATAAGGATCGAGAGGATGAGGAAGAGCCCCACCCCCAGTGCCGTGAAGCCGAACGCCATCGCCGCGTGAGCCATCTCCGGGGGCGGCGCGGGGACGAGCATCTTCTCGAGCTTGCCGGAGTCGACGAGCCTCTGGTAATGAGTCGGACGCTCGCGCTTGAACCTCTCGAGGGGCACTGTGCCCGTGAAGATCGAGACGTCAATCGGGAAGGCCTCGGGCCGCAGGTGCGTGTGGAAGAAGTGAACGATGAAGACGAAGCTTGTCGCCAAGAGCGCCTCGTCGCCGTGGATGATCGAGGCCAGGTTGAACCCGATCCCCGGGATCCACTGCGACCACCACTCCGGGAACCAGAGGACGAGCCCCGAGAGGCCGATGATGGGCACACCCCAGAAGATCGCCAGGTAGTCGAACTTCTCCCAGTAGGTCCACCGGTCGACCTTCGCCGGCGGGCCGATGTACAGGCACCACTTCAGATGCTCCCAGAAGTTCACGACGTCGTGCCAGCGGGGCACGAGCGAGTCCGCGCCCCAGAGGATCTTGATCTCGCGGTCACGGAAGACGCGGACCGCCAGGGAGGCGAAGTGCACGAGGAAGTAGACGGCCGTGATGACGGCGCAGGCGCGGTGCAGGAAGCGCGTCACTTCAACGCCACCCATCAGGACCGACGTCCACTGCGCCCAGACGTGCTCGTGGAAGTGCAGTGGCAGGCCGGTGGCCGCCAGGCCCAGGAACGAGACGACAACCATCAGGTGCGTCAGCCGCTGGACCTCCGTGAACCGCTTGATGTGTAGTCCGGGCTCCGCCGCCCACTTCAGGCCCTCGAGGTGCACGTCGCCGCGATACCAGCCGACGATCGAACGCTGGAGCCAGAGGAAGGTGTGCAGGCCGAAGAAGGCGAGCGTACTGATGAGCAGGAACGACATGGTGTAGAAGACGGCGCGAATCACGAAGGGCGCATCCGGCGAGAGCGCGTCGGCATGGGCCTGGAACGAGGTGATCCGCTGGTCGGCCTTCGGATGACAGCCCTGGCAGGTGCCCAGGAGGTTGGCCGGATTGACGCTGGAAGCGGTGTCTGAGGACGGAAGGATATCGTGGGCCGTGTGGCAGTCGGCGCAGGTCGCCGCGACCAGGTACCCCAGCGAGGTGGCCTTGCCGTGGAAGGTGTCGTCGTAGGTCTTGCGCCGATCCTGGTGACAGTTGCCGCAACCGGCCCTGAGGATCCGGATATCGAGCGCGCCGCGCTGGGGGGCGATCTCGTGGCTGGAGTGGCAGTCGTTGCAGGCCGGGGCTCGGTCATCGCCGGCCGCGAGAAGTCGCCCGTGGATGGACTTGTTGTATCGCTCGCGGATCCCCTCGTGGCACTGGCCGCACGTGGCCGCGACGTTCTGCTTGTTGACGTGCGACCTGGGATCCGTCGACGGAAAGACGTCGTGGGCGCCATGACACTTGTTGCAGACCGCGGAGTTCACCAGGCCGGCGCGGAAGATACCCTCGGCGTGAATGCTTCGCTTGTAGGCGTCGACGGGGCTGAGCCCGGCCGTGTCGCCGCCCAATGCGCCGCCGTGGCACTCCGCGCAGACCTTGATGATGTTCAGGGGGTAGGTGCGCGACCGCGGATCGGCGACGGGAAGAACGTCGTGGCGACCGTGACAGGTCACGCAGTTCGGGCCGCTCTCGGCGTGAGCGTGCGCGCTGGCCTGCCACTTGTGGTTCTCGTCCTGGTGACACCTGGCGCAGGGCACCGTCTCGGTCCGGCGATGCGGGAGCGTGCGCGCCTGGGGATGGCAATCCAGGCAGGCGAAACGCTTGTGCACCGACGCGTCGAGTTCCTCGACGTCCATCTTGAGCGCGCGGCTGTCGGCATGAACGGAGGCGCTGCCGTGGCAGGAGAGGCAGGTGTTGCGCTGGTCGCCCGAGAGCATGGGCATCGTGTAGACCTCGCCCTCGACCCAGGCCGTCGTCGCCTCGTGGAACCGCCCCTCGACCGTTCGTTCTTCGCCGTGGCACCGCTTGCACCCGACCTCCCGAAGACCCGGCGCGTGGGGAACCATCACGGCGTCGGTATGACAGGAGACGCAGGTGCGCCGCCCGTGAACGGACCGAGCGAAAAGCTGGGGATTGACGTCGAGGGGCGTCGTCACGCCGCCCTGGCGAACCTTGACGAGCCCCGGGACTCCGTGACAGGAGAGACAAGCGGGGTTGGAGGGCGGCGCCGAGGCGACGGAGAAAACAAACGCTCCGGCTAGCAACGAGGTCAGGAACACGGGCAAGCCTCCCAGTATCGGACAATAGGTCCATCTATAAAGACATTACAATGTGCGATTATTGGGCGTGACGAGAGCTGACGCGGTGCAGGCATCGTCACTTCGCCTCCTCGTGGCAGGTCGCGCAGGTGAACTCCGCCGGCTTCGGACGATCTGTCTTGTGACAGTCGGCGCACGCCAGTCCGGCCTCGGCATGCTTCCCGTGCGGGAATGGCTGCCAACGCGTCGGGACCGGTTCAGCCGGCCCGGTGCCGTGGCAGGCCGCGCATGCCGGCTTCACACCCTCCGCGTGATGGCAGGTCGGGCACCCGGCCTCAAGACGGATTCCGCGCGGCGCCTGCGGCCCTTCGGGCACCAGCTTGTGGCACTCGTTGCACGCCAGGTTCCCGGCATGAATGTCATGCGGGAATCGGGCCTGCCTCCACGTCACGGGATCCTTCGGCCCTTCCGCCCCGTGACAGGTCGCGCACGCCGGGGCCGCCCCCTCGACGTGATGGCAGGTCGGACACCCGGCCTCAAGCCGGAGCCCCTGCGGCGTCGCCTTGTGGCAGTCGGCGCAGGCCAGGCCGCCCGCGTGAACGGCATGCGGGAATCGGATGCCCCGCCACGTCACCGGCTGGGTCGGTCCTTCGGCGCCGTGACAGGACGAGCAGGCCGGCTTCATCTCCGCCTCGTGGTGACACTGCGGACAACCCGGCTCCAGCCGCATCCCGGATCCGGCGGTACCCGGCGGAGTCGGCTTGTGGCAGTCGGCGCAGGCCAGGCTCCCGACGTGCACGTCGTGCGGGAACCGCGTGCTGCGGAACGCGACCGGCTGAGCGGGTCCCTCGCCGTGACAGGTTGCGCAGGCGACCTGCGACTGGTGATGACAACCCTGGCAATCCGCCTCGACGCGGTGAGCGGCCGCGGCGCCCGGCCGCGGTGACGAGAACATGTGGCAGGAACGACAATCGACCGAGCGATGCCGCGGGTGCGGGAAGCTCTTCCCGCCGACCGTGAAGGTCCGGTCCGGCCCCGCGTTGTGGCAGGCCGCGCAGGCCGCGGGCGGTTGACCGCCCGGCGTCGCCGGAGCGTGGTGGCAGGAACGGCAATCCTGGGGCGTGACCTTCAACTGCATGACCTTGATCGAGGCATCGTAGACGTGGCACCGACCGCAGGCCGCCGTCGACGTCGCATGCGGCTTATGCGGGAACGTCAGGCCGCGCCAGGCGATCGGCTGCTCGGGCCCCTGCCGGTGACAACCCTCGCACGTGCGCTGCTGCCAGTGATGACACGAGACGCAGTCCTTGCCCTCGAGGCGCATCTGTCCGTGGCGACCTCGCGGCTGTTGCGGCGACGGCGGCTCATGGCATCGCTCGCAGTCCATGCCCGCCCTCCCGACGTGCGGCGCATGGCTGAAGACCGACTTCCCGACGCGGAAGCTTCCGGACGGCGCACCCTCGACGTGACAGTCCAGGCACGCGCCTCCGCCGGCGCGGTCCTCGGCCGGCGTTCGACCCAGGCCCTTCGCGAGCCTCTCCGCTTCATCCAGGAGGTCGCGGGCCAGGTCGGCATTGTGGACGAAACGACCGCGACGAACGGTCTCGATCATCTCGCGAGCCTTCGCGATGACGGCCGGCGACTGGCGCGACGATCGGAGGGCGGCCTCGACTTCCCGCTGGCGGCGAGCGAAGTACGTCGTCCACTGCGACAGCATCGCGTTGCCGTACGTGCCGTGGCAGTCCGCGCAGGCGTTGCGATCCGGGCGGTGCGTGACCTCGGCCCACGGGTGACTGTCGGAGGCGCCCGCTCCGGCCGGCGGCTTGTGGCAGGCCATGCACTCGACGCGGGCCGCCAGCATCGGGCCGACGCGCGGCTGGGCCTCCCCGAGGAGCCGGGCCGCGGTGCCCTCCGCGAGCGCCGTTGTCGCCTCGTGGCGGCCCGCGTGACAGCTCAGGCAGTCCAGGGGCGCGCGAGCGCGGTCCGCGTCGTAGCCGTGCGTAATCTCCTCGTGGCAGTCCACGCACTCGATCTTGTGGTCGGTCACGTGCACCTGGTGGAGGCGCTGGTGATCGGCGAGGAGCTCGTCGACGGGGAAATTGTGGCAGACGAAGCAACGCGTCTTCGGCACGAACCCGTCGCCGCGCGTCACCGTTCCGTGGCAGGACTGGCAGGAGACGCCGCGCTTGATGAGCGCGCGATGCTGGAACGGCCGGTTGCCCGGGAGCCAGATCGTCGTGTCCGGGATCGTGTGACAGCGGAGGCAGTTCGAGTCCTTCTGGGCGTCGGTGAGCGCGGCGGGCGCGCCGAGCGTGTGGCCGAAGGCGTCGCGGAACCCGATGCCCTCCACCAGGCCGGGCGTGGCGACGGTGGAGGGAGGCGCGCCGGAATCCGTCGCCTCGGCCGGGCGAACCGCAAACCCGTCCTGGCCCTTGAAGTGGCAGAGGATGCAGGTGGAGGTGGTCACGGTCATGTGATCGCCCATCACCACCTGCGAGTGACAGGCCGTGCACTTGAGCCTGCGGCCACGGCGCGTCTCGGTCAGGTGCGGCTTGTGATCGAACTGGATCCCGCCGAAGGTGACCTTGCCCTCGAGGAGCCTCGTCTCGTGGCAGCCCGACCGCAGGCACGACGCGTCGTCCACCTCGGCCCAGGGCTTCGTGCCCGCGGTGTTGGTGTAGTACTTGACGAGCTGGGAGAGGCCCTGGAGCTTGGCGCGCCACGTGCCGATCAATCCCGGAGTCATGTGACACTGGATGCAATCGATCTCCTTGTGCGAGGAGGTGACCCAGGCCTGGTAGTACGGCTCCATCACGTGACAACTGCGGCAGAAGGACGGCTTCGAGGTGGCCTCGACGGAACCCAGAAAACCCAGGAAGCCGAGGACGATGGCGATACCGCCGAGCTTGTAGACGACCATCCGCCACTCGGCGCGCGTCCGCGGCGTCTGCCACCACGCGACGGCGGCGGCCAGGACCCTCGATCCCAACGCGTTCATCTTCGCCTTCACCGGCGACCGCCGCTCGCGGCCGAGGTCTCACCGCGGAGCCCGGCATCCACGCCCGAGAGAGCGGCCTCGGCGCCGACGGGCAGGCGCCCGGTCCGCGCCAGGGATATGGCGGCGTCCAAGAGGTCACGAGCCAGGTCCGCGTTGTGGACGAACTTCCCGTTGCGCACCAGGTCGACCATGGATTGGGCCCGCGCGCGGATGGCCGCCGGTTGACGCGACCCCCGGACCGCGGCCTCGGCGCTCGCGAGCCTGGGCACGAGGACGGCCCTCCAGGTCGCCAGTTCTCGCCCGCCGAAATCGCCGTGACAGGTTCCGCAGGCCGCGGGATCTCCGAGGCGCGTCATGCCGAAGCGTCGCGGAGATTCCGTCAGGTGGCAGGAGAGGCACTCGACGCGCGCCGCGAACATCGGTCCGACGTGGGGTTGAGTTTCGCCCAGGAGCGAGGACGCCGTTCCATCAGCGAGCGCGGCCATGGCCGCGTGCCGGCTCGGGTGGCACGAGAGGCACTCGACCCTCGCCGTGCGACGCGAGTCGCTGCCGGCCGCCGCCGTCGCCGCGCGCCGATCGGCCTCGTAGCCATGCGTGATCTCGTTGTGACAGTCCGTGCACTCGACCTTGTGTTCCGTGACGTGGACCTGGTGGAGGCGCTCGTGATCGGCGAGAAGCTCGCGGTTGATCGGGAAGTTATGGCAGACCACGCACCGCGTCTTGGGCACGAACCCATCGCCCTGCGTCACGGTGGCGTGACAGGCCGCGCACTTCACGCCGCGCGCATTCAGGGGCCCGTGCTCGAACGCGCGGTTGCCCGGCAGCCACAGGACGCCCTCGGGCACCTTGTGGCACTGGAGGCAATCGGAGTCCTCGGTCATCGCCGGCTTGTCCTTGAAGTGGCAGATGTTGCAGGTCGCGACCGAGACGTTGATGTGCTCGCCCATCACTACCTGCGCGTGGCAGGACGTGCAACGCAGCTGGCGTCCGCGTCGCGTCTCCGTCAGGTGCGGCTTGTGATCGAAGCGGATATCGCCGAACGCGACCTCGCCCTCGAGCAGGCGCGACTCGTGGCAACCGGACCGGAGGCAGGACGCGTCGCTGATCTCGGCCCACGGCTTGGTGCCCTCGGTGTTCGTCAGGTACTTGGCGAGCTTGGAGAGGCCCTGGGTGCGTCCGCGCCAGGTGCCGGCCAGGCCGGGCTCCATGTGACACGTGATGCACTCGACGTCCTTGTGCGATGAGCTCGCCCATGCCTGGTAGTAGGGCTCCATGATGTGACAACTGCGGCAGAAGAAGGAACGCGAGGTGACCTCGGCGGCAACGACGAAGCTGATGAGCGTGAAAAGAAAGAAGCCGCCGAGTCCCCAGGCGACCGCGCGCTTCCACTCGGATGCGGTTTGAGGTCGCTTCAGGTTGAGCCGGCGACGCATTTTTTCCAGGAGCACCCGCCGCATGCGGCCGGTCTCCCGGGGCGTCGTCACGCGCGAGTTCCCATCAGGGCGTTCGGCGTCTCTGCGAGGGCGCTCTGCGTCCCCGCCAGGACGTTCTGCGATCCTGCGTGGTCACGATGACCGCAAGAGCATCCCGAACCCATGATTTCGTGTCGTTTCACGTCGTCTCCCAAAGCCCCGACCCGGCAACTCCTGACCCGGCCGAACGCCCCAATAGCGATGCATAATGCAACAGTCGTTCTCTAATAGCATACGTCAATCCGCTATGAAGTCAATGTGAAACACATAACTTGGGGTGTTTTTGGTGTTGGTGTGGTGTTTTGCCCTACTCGGTCGGCGGCGAGCTCTCATCGATTGCGGAGGCAGGAGAGGTTAGCGGTGGGAGTGGCCTCAGGGACCGGACGACCATGAGCACGGGAACCGCAACGGCCGACGCCAGGGCGAGCGGTGTCAAAATGGCAAGCGCATCGAGAAGTGGCGGCATCGGGAAGAGACCAGCAAGGGTGACCGCGAACGCGGCGGCGACAGCCTCGGGCCAGCCAGCGCCGACGAGCATGGCCAGTCCGCCGCCGCATATCGCGCCCGCCGCCATCCGTTCCCAACCCATGGCGGAGACTGGGGCGAACCAGGCGTGAAGGGGTGCAGCTGAAACCAGGAGGAGAGCCAGCCAGACCGGCCTCTGGGTTTCAGGAGCACGACGATTCGACCACCCGCCCGGCCCTCGCCTCCCCGCGAGCATCGCGAGGAGAGCAAAGGCATAGGCGAAGTAGATGCCGCTGCAACGGGCACAGACCGGGAGGCGCGACCCCTCGAGGGGGTGCACCTGCCCACAGATTAGCCCGCCGTACTGCTCCAGAACCGTAAGAAGCTGATCAATAGTCGTCTCCCGGCGGGGTCCACGCCGCATCACCCGTGACTTTGCGACCGATGACTGTCCACATCTGCCGGAGCGTATCGACCGCGAATCTCAGATTATGCACACCGAGGTTCGACTCGTCGTGCTCAAAGATCACGAGGTTCCAGGCCGCCCGCAGCTCATCGGCCGAAATCTGGCCTGCAGCCGCGCGCGTCGGGTTGAACGTCCAGTAAGGATGACTGGAGGAGAGCGTATCGCCGAGGCCGGCCGTGCCATTGGTGATGGCCAGGGCCGCGCTGTCTATGGCCGAGGTCTCGCTGTGGTGCGTTCCATACTCCATCGCGGCCGCTACCCGGAAGAAGAGGCTCTCGACTTCATGGTGAGCGCCCTCCGCCTTGCCGTTGCCGTTGTAGTCGTTCTTCACGCCGTCCGCGGCGGCCGGGCTGGCCGTTGTGCCAGGCGTGTTCCTACCATTGTCGCGCTGGTGGTTGAGAGCCGCGACCGGACGGTCGAATCCGAGCGTTCTTCCCGTGGTGGTGTTGACACCCCAGGAATCCGTGCCCCAGAATCCGACGTCGCCCGCTCCGCCCTTCGCCTCAAGCGCATTGGCATACGGGTTGAGATTGACGTAGACGGGATCGTGGCAGATGCCGCAGGCCCGGATATCCGGCTTGAAGCTGTGTCCACCGTCGAAGGCCGTGGCGATCGACGTCGAGTGCGTGCCGGAGTTCTGCGAGTACATGTGACAGGTGACGCAGGTGAACCGCTCGTTGGACTTCACGACCGGGACACCGTTGCGGCTGACGAGCTTGGGAGCTCCGCCGGAGTAGACGAAGGCCTGGTAGCTGAAGGTCTGGCCCCAGATATTGTCAGAGTCGTGGCCGGCCTGGGCGCGCGGAGAGTCCCCGAAACCGGTGAAGTTGATGGCCGCCGCCGAGATGCCGCTGCGGACACCGAAGAAGCCCTCCGAGTTGTTGCCGACGTGCGGCGTCGAGACGGGCACGTAGCTGCCGCCGGAGAGCCGAATGCCCGTTCCGGAATCGAACGGAGCCGTACGGCCCAGGTGACACATGATGCATTGCGAGGCCTTGTAGGTCGCGGGGAACGACATGGACCCGTAGGGCCCCTGCGCGGATCCGCTGACCGTCGGACCATAGAAGTGACCGGTATCCCACGGCGTCGTGCGATTGACCCAGAGCATGCTGCCCGAATCAGACGTCGCGCTGTTGTGCGGACGGTGACAGACCATGCAGGTCACGGAGCGGCGACCGGCAGTCTCGTTGTAGCCGAGGCTCTTGAGCGGAATCGCCACGTAACCGGCCGTGGACGGATCGAGGTCCAGCGAGGTGTCGCCGGTCTGCATGAAATACATTGCCGGACGCGCCTCATGACAACGCTGGCAGGTACCAGTACCCGTGCCGGTGCGGCTGGCCGGGGACTGCGCCATCAGGCTGTGGCCCGCGGAGAGATCCGTGGCCTGCTCGGCCTCGGAATACGTCGCGCCTTCAAACCCGCTCTGGCGCCACTCCGCACCCCAGCTCCCGCCGTGACATGCCGCGCACCGCGTGGAACGCCGCGTGTACGACGCGGTCGCGCTCGGCGTGCACGTGAGGTTGATCGTGCGACGCGCAAGCAACGCCGTGTCGACGTAAACCTCGATGGTGTTCGAATCGTAGCCCGGCTTGATCGCCCGGATCGTGTAGGTGCCCGGGGCGTCCAGGGTCAGGTAGTAGTAGCCGCTCCGATTGGTGACCGCGGAATAGTTCGTGAAGTCCGCACCCACCCAGACGCCGAACGTGTCCGCGTATGAAGTCGCTCCCGCAACCCTGACGATTCCCGTGATGACGCCGACCGGTGTATCCGGCGTGCGCGCGTCGGGACGCTCGACGGTCGAATCCCAGTTGTAGGCCGATGCCAGGGCCCCGGCAACGCCGGTTCCCGTGTTCTGACCGAGACCGGCCGCGCCGTTGTGACACGTCTGCTGGCACGAATTCGGGATCGTCTCGGACGCGTTGGCCCGGGCGAACCTCAGTGTGTTGTGCGGACGGATCGTCCGGAAGGTGTGGTTACGAATGTCATAGTTGATAGCCGTCTTCGCCGTCGCCGTCATGTGGCAGGAGATGCAACGCCCCGTGCCCGTGGTTCCCGGAGCATAGGACCGATGCTGGTTGCCCATGTGCTGGACGATCTGCGAATCCGTCGCGAAGCGCTGCTGCGCCGAACCGTTGGAACCGTGGCAGGTGAGGCAGATCGAGTTGTCCTGCGCGGAGAGCTTCATCTGGCGCGCGTAACCGACCGGGCCGTGGACGTCATGGCACGAGGCGCACGTCACGCTGTCGGCCGCGTTGGCCGCCAGGTGCGCGGACTGGTACATGTCGTTCCACTGCTGGTGATGCTGCTTCGAGACGCGGAACTCCGCGTAGGTGTCGGTCCAGTAGCCGCCGGCATCCGTGTAGGAGTCGACGAGCACATCGCTCGGGCGGAACGTCCTCTGCCCGTCGTACCAGTATTCCAGAGTATACGTGTCGCCGGTCTGGCCTCCGAGCGTGCCGACGGAGAGCCCGCGGCTGTGACACTGGCCGCAGACGTCCATGGCGCGATCGCGCGTCAGCTTCGCCGGGTTGACGATGTACGGTGCGGCAACCGTTCCCAGGGCGCCGTTGCCCCAGACGTGAGCGGAACCGGGGCCGTGGCAGGCCTCGCAGCCGACGCCGCGCTCGACCCAGTCCGCCCGGTGCTGGGCGATCCCGGTGGTCGGGCTGTTGGAGAACTCCAGGGAGAGAATGCCCGTGACCGAGTGACAGCCCATGCACTTTCGTTCCCACGAGTTCTTCTTGTAGACATCGGTCTCCAGCGTGGAGGACGCGGTGTAGAGCGGCGTCGTGCCCGCGTACCAATCGGAGGTATTGTAGGTCACCCACTCCGAGGTGGAGACGTTGTATTGGATCGGGAGGATGTAGTGAGCCTCGCCGATCTTCGTGATGTAGCGCTGCTTCCACTGGTAGCCCATCGCGTAGACGACGGGGTAGGCAACGTTGCCGATGGTGATCACGTAGGTCTCGCCGCTGCGGGAGAGCTTCGGAGCGTTGCCGGCGTAGGTCGAGAAGGCCGTCGTGTTCACGAGGTCGTAGTTCGAATTGAAGAGCGCCTGGACCGCGGCCAGGACGCCGGGGCTGTCGCCGGGGGCCCCAAGGCCGTGGCGATGCGGCGATCCCTGCCAGCGCGTGTGCTGGGTCGAGTGACACATCTTGCACGCGACCGAGCCCACGTAGGTGCGCTCGCCGGAAGCCAGGAGGGTTCCGAGCTGGATGGTCGAGCTGATGGACTGGCCGGCGCTGACGCGGACGCCCTTCTGGACGACGGTCTTGTAGCCGTTGAACGTGACGGCGATGTTGTAGATGTTGTCGCCGGCCACCGGCAGGGTGTACTGGCCGCTGGCGTTGGTGGTGGTGGAGTAGTCGCCGCGATCGACAGAGACGGTCGCGCCGGATACCGCGGCGCCGCCGGTCGTGGTGACCGTTCCGGTCAGCGAGGCCGTCGTGGTCCCGCCGGAACTACCCGAGGAGGGAGCCTGATCGCCGCTCTGGACACACGCGACGCCCGCCGCGAAAAAGAGCGTCAGCGCCATCACAGCCTGCGCCACATCACGCCGCTCGCGGAGTACCTTCATCGTAACCATCTCCCTCACCTCCTTAGGTGTCACTTCATTCGTTCCTTCAGCATCGCCGGCCCTGTCACTTCGCATGGCACGACTCGCAATTGTCGCCGTTATCGGGGTGGTTGAGTCCCGCCCCGGGTCCGCTGTGACAGACGCGGCAATTCGCGCCCGTCACGTGGGTCATGTTCGTCGGCCACGCCGGCGCCGCGCTGTGGACGGCCCGCTGGTGGCAGGTCGCGCACGTGCTCTGCGTCAACGGCAGGTGGCAGGAACGGCAGTGCGTCGTCGCGCCGCCCTTCCAGGAATTCGTGTGGTTGATCGGCTGGGTGTTCATGTGGCAACGCGAGCACATGTCCTGCCGGTGACAGGACGCACAACGCTCGCGGTCCATCTGGGCCACCACGCCGTGACCGCGGAGCCGCCAGGCCTGGTTATGATCCCGCGGCTTGGACGTCTGGTGGCAGGTGAAACAGGTGTTCTCGGTGTGGCAGGACTTGCAATCGGCGGAGGATGCTGTGGCCGTCGAGCCGTGCTGGCGGAGCCATCCGGCGGCGTGGTCGGACGGGCGACCGGCGGCGTCGAGCGTCGCGTGACAGGCATCGCAGGTCAAGGGCGCCTGGGCCTTCGCGCCGTGGCAGGCGTCCATGCAAGTCGCCATCGCCGGGTTCTGCATCTGGCCCGTCGACGGTCCCGAGGTACCGAGCTTGTGGCAGTCGCCGCAGGCGATGCCGTCGTGCTTGGCGTGGTCGAAGACGAGCCCATAGGCGCCGGGGGCGGAGGCGAAGGCGGCCATCATCGCCTCGACCTGGGCCGGGGTGACGTTCTCGGTGGCCTCCGCGTGACAGCCCTTGCAGGTCTCGACCGTCGGTCGCTCCCCGCCCTTGGCTCCATGGCAGTCGGCGCAGGCCGCTCCCATCGTCGCGTGAGTCTCGTGCGGAAAGGGCGCCACGCGATCGGACTTGCAGGAGGCCGCAAACGCGATGCCGGCGGCCGCGAAGAGGAGAAAGAGTCGCGTCTTAGAAGTCATAGCGGATCCCTGCGTGCACGTAGTGGTGCAGACGGTAGTCGTCGTCCTCGGCATCGTAGCGGACGTCGAACCGGAGCGCGTCGGTGGCTCGGTAGCGCGCCTTGGCCGTGAAGACCCGGACGTCGTTGGAAATCTGGTTCAGGAGGTAGTCGTAGGAGTAGAGGGCATACGTGGAGGCAACGCCGACCTGCAGGCGCTCGGTCAGGTCCATGTGAGCCTCACCCGTGGCCGTCCTGGTCCAGTCCGCGGCTGAACGGTAAGCCTCGAACGTGGCCGAACCGCCGACCTTCTTCCCGGCGAACGTCAGGCCGTCCGCCATGAGCGCGGCGAAGAATCGGTCGAAGTTGATGTTGTTGAGATTCTGCGGATCATCGAACTCGCGGGTGGAAGCCCCGAGGTCGACGGACCACCGGTCGCTCAACGGAATGAGCACATCCGCGCCGACCTCGTTGTAGGCCTGGCGCATCACGCCGCTGGCACGACCCAGGACGAGCGAAGCCGCGTCGACCTCGTTCGCATGGGCGCTCCGGGCCTCGGTCTGTATCCGGCCGTCGAGGCGGAGCTGCATGTCGCGAGGCAGGTTGACGGAGAGGTGCGCGCGCGCATCCAGGCCCTCGTCATCGATGCCGCGAACCATGGCATAGAGGTTGGCCCGGTCCCCGATCGGCGTCGCGAGGGAGAAGCGGCCCACATTATCCTTGCGAATATAGCCACTCAGCGTCTCGTCCTCGACGTGGTAGGCCTCCACCCCGACGCGGGCACGGCCGATGCGAAGTCCCATCCGGCCACCGACCAGCCAGTCACCGTCCGAGCTCTCGAAGAGCCTGACGGGAACGCCGCCATAAACGGCGAACGTGGCATCCGTGGAACCGAGCGGCATCTCGCCGTCGAGTTCCAGGCCGTCGATCCAGACAAACTCCTCGCCGGTCGTGTACTGACGGCCGAGGGTGAGGGCTGTCAGCTTGCCGTCGCCCAGGCCGATAGCGAGATGACGGCGAGCATAGGCCCGGTAGAGCCAGGGCTGAACGGCGCGATCGTAGGTCTCGGCGATGCCATTGTAGATGCCGGGCTCGAAGGAAGGCCGCCGGCCATCGGCGTCACCGGTGGCGCTCACGGAGAGCGCGAAATCCCAGGCCTTGTCGGGACGGTAGGTGACATCGAGCATGGAGCCGAGGTCGAGGTCCTGGCGGGTCGCGGAACTGCGCGCGGCGCGGCGCCAATCGGCGGAGACCGAGAAGGACCCATGAAGCCCGAGCTCGGTTTCCGGGGGGAAAGTCTCTGCCATCACGGGCAACGCCGCGATCACGGTTGCGACTGCGACCACGGCCGCCGCCAGGGCGGCGGCCGTGAATCGCGTGTGTGTGGTGCCGGTCGTCAAAATCGGATTACCGCCGCGAAGCCGTGTCGCGGGCGGCGGCAGCGGTGTCCATGATGTGCGGATTGTGGCAGGAGCGGCAATCGGTGATGAACTTGTTGATCGTCGCCGCGCGGGCCGCGTGCTCGCGGTTTGAGGCGGGCAGGGCGACGTGCGCGCTGCCCGGGCCGTGGCAGGATTCACACTGGACACCCGTGAGGTTCGGCGTGGCCTCGGCGGAGGTGAAGCCGCCGGGCTGACCTGCGCCCGTCGTGTGACAGGCCACGCACTTGTCGCGGTCCGCCGCGTCCTTGATGCGATCCCAGGTCTTGGACTTGGCACCAGCCTCCCACGCCCGGAACTGGGGCATGTGGCACATCTTGCACCGCGCAGCCCCGACATAGGTCGGGCGACCGCCGGCGGCGGCCTCCTCGGAGGCCGAAGGCAGGGTGCCCAGGGCCATGAACCCGGCGAGCACCACCATGACGGACAACATCCAGACCAGGCTCTTCATCGTCACAACCTCCAAAAAGTGGGCGCGGGCCATCATGAGCCTAGGCGTCCTTCATCCGTTCCAGGGCGGCGCGAACTCCGTCCGCCTGCGGCGCGCCCGGAGCCAGCTCCAGGAACCTCCGCCAGTGCCGCTCGCCGCGCTCGTGGTCGCCGAGGCTGTGCCAGGCAAGGAGACCTGCGCGATAGAGGAGATCCGTGTCCGCGGGCGCCACTTCCAGGGCCTTCTCGAACGCCTTGAGCGCGGCCTCGGACCGGCCGGCGCGCGCCAGGTAGACGCCCGCATTCTGGAGGCGACGCGGATCCGCCGAGAGGGACACCGCCTTTTCGAGCCGCTGCACGGGCGCAGTGTCCGCGTCGAGTTCAAGGGCATCGAGTTCGATCGCGGCCAGCTCGATCAGCGCGTCGACATCATCGGGGGATGCGTTGAGCTTCGCGGCGAGGGCGGCGCTCTCGGTCGACGCGTCCAGCTGCTCCGACGTGGGACGCTCCGCGTTCAGCCGCGGCGCCGGGCCGGAGACATCGGGTCCCTGCCCGCAGGCAAGAGAGGCGGCAAGAAGCATGAGCACGACGCCCACGCTGACGAGCAGTCGGTTCGTGACATCCTCGCCAAATCCGCTCTTTGCCTTTTTGAACACGTGCACCTCTTGAGGGTTGTGGCGTTGTGCAACGACCAACCGTTGCATCCTGCCACTAATCGCATCTGTTGGTATCAATTTACGGAAATCCCACCATGATATGCAAATCTTTTTTACAACATTTTTTCACATGAGGTTTTATTGTTCACAAGGGGTTTGGGGTGACGAACCTAAAGCGCACACAGGCAACCGATTCCCTCGATTGACTGCCACGCGGCACTAAGCCGCCGTCCGAACGCTCGCGGCATCGGCTCGGACCGTCCGCAAAATTGAACCACAAAGACACAGAGGCACGGTGAAGCGCGGGCATGGAAGCGCGCCTTCTCGTCGTTCGAGTCATTCGTTTGGGCGTACTGGGTGTAGGAATACCGGTGAACCCTAGTCCGGAATCCAACTCTGGCGCGGTTTCTCCGCGCCTCCGTGTCTCTCGTGGTTGGGTCCCCTCATATCCCGGGTGGGTATGCCGCCTGCTCCATTAAGCAAAAAGGGAGGGCCGAGGCCCTCCCTTCGCAACAGATGCTCTTCCTTACAAAGATGCCAAAAGGGGATCAGTGTCCCGGGGGCATGCCCCCGGCCGGCACGGGGTGCGCTGCGCCACCCATCCCGGCGGCGCCCATCACGTTGCCCATACCGGGCGCGTTTGCTCCGGCCGCCGCTCCTGGTCCGCCATTCTTCAACGCCTCGATCGTCCGGCGAATCAGCTCCGCGTTCGGCGCGGTCGGCTCCAGTTCCAGGTACTTCGTCCAGTAACGGATGGCCTTCTCGTTGTCATTGAGCGTATGCCAGGCGATCATGCCGGCGAGCCGATAGGCCTCCGCCGAGGACGGATCCTTGCGGATCGCCTTCTCCGCCGCCGCGAGCGCCGCAGGCCCCTGCTCGACCGCGGAGGCCAGGTCCGCCAGCCTCAAGAGCGCTGGGACCGAATCCCCGGCCAGCGTCGCGGCCTGCTCCAGCTTCGGCACCACCTGGTCCGCCTTACCCTGCGCCGCATGCTCCTCCAGGATCGAGAGAAACGCATCCACGTCCTTGGGATTCGCCTTCAACCGGGCCTCCATGGCCGCCAGGTCGACGGGGACGCGGTCCGCGGCGGGCGGATGATCCGTCGGCATGTCATGGGGTGCCTCCCCCTCCGTGTGAACATGCTCCGACGCGGCCGGCGCCGGGGGAGCGTCCGCCTTCTTGTTTCCGATGGCATAGCCCACCGCGACCCCAACCACGAGCAGGGCTACGGCGAAAACGAGGTTCTTCTGGTTCATGTCCTTCTTCTCCTTCTTACTTTTCCTGGTCCGACAGCGTCGTACCGGACGTTAGCCGATGAAATGCCCGTAGCGGGCCTTGATGGTCTCGATGATCTGCGGCACGGTCTGTCCCCGCTGGATCTCGCCGGTGACGAACGTCTTCACCTCGCGCGCCCCCTTCGGATGTTCGCAGTCGCAGGCCCAGACCGTGTCGTCACCGCAGTTCCCGCACCCGCAGAGAAAGCGCGACGTCACCTGCTCCACCTTCACGTCCCAGCTCTTCCCCGCCGGGTCCGTGCTCATCCCCGGGGATCCGGGAGCCAGGCCCATGGGCGCGGAGGAATTGGGCATCGTCATCGCCGCGGGCGCTGCGGCGGGAGCCGCCATCGGCGCGACACCCGCCGGGGCGCTGGACGAAGGGCCTTCGGCCGTGATCCCGGTGAATCCCCAGACCAGGGCCCCGAGAAAGGCCGCGGTCGCCGCCAGCCCCGTCAGCTGGAACCAATTCGCTCCAAAGCCGCCGGTCCCCGCGGCCCCGATCGGTTTCCCGCATTCCGTGCAGAAGCTGGCTCCGGCTGATGGGGTCTTCACGCCGCAGTGGGGACAGAAATTCGCCATGGATCGCTCTCCTTGAACTAGGACTTCAGGTTCCGGCCGCACCCGGCACAGAACTTGTCCTGCGGCCGCGTCGGCCTGCCGCAACCCGGGCAAAATGCCGAAGCCTTGCCCTTCTTGCCGGCGCTGGAACCCGAACCAGCCGCCGCGCTCACCGCCGCCTTGCCCGCCGCCTGCGGCCTGGTCTCAGGCGGCCTCATCGAAGACTCCTCCCGCGCCGCGGAGGCCTCATCGCGCGCCGCGGAGGCCTCATCGCGCGCCGCCAGCGCGGCCGCCGCCTGGACCGCCAGGTCCGCGCGGACATGCTTGTACGCGCTCTCCGGGATCTTCCCGGCCGCATACTCCAGGTCCAGGTCCGTGATCTGCTCCAGGACCGGTCGCGCGGGATCATGGCGCGGTTCCGGCGGCGCGTCCTGGGAAGACGTCTCCGTCTCCGCCATGACCGGCATGACCACCCAGAGAATGGCCACGATGGCCAGGACGGCGAACAGGATCGTGACCATCAGTTCTCCCCTCGTTCCGAGGCGTCGCGGTGCGCCTTGAGCGCCTCCTCGACCCTCTTGAGCTCGTCGTTCGTGACCTCGGGCCCGCCCTCCGACACTGGGGCCGGCCGCTTCCTCCTCGTCAACCACGCCGCGATCGCAACGCCGCCCACGACAATCCCGGCGAACGGCAGGATCCACACCAGAAGATGCGCGCCCGACTGCGGAGGCGCGGCCAGGATCACGAGCCCATGCCGCTTCACCATCTCGTCGAGCATCTGCTGTTCGCTGAGACCCTTCGCACGGAGCTCGGCGAGTTCCGGGAGCAGTTGATCGCGCGAACCGCACGCGGCGTGGTCACATTGCTCCAGGAGCATCCCGCACCCGCACTGGCAGATGAGGTGCCCGGAGACCGGATCCCGGTCTCCGATCGCATCCGAGTACGCGCGCGCCGGGGCCGCCCACGGGCCCGCGGCCGCGAGCATCCCGATGAGCCCGATGACCAGGAGGCGCGCCAACCCGGGCTGGGCCCAGGCGAACGGGAGCTTCCAGGGCGCAAGCGCCAGGAAGGCGCCGATGACGGCGATGAGCGAGCCATTCCAGACGAAGGAGACCAGGGGATGCACCATCATCCGGATCGTGGCGTTGGGCCCGTCCGGTTCCACGAAGATCAGGTAGAGGTCCTCCAGCGGCCGCGACCGGATCGCCACCTCGCTGGCGCGCTGCTCGCGATCGGTTCCCGCGAAGTAGATCGAGATCTCCGGTTCTTCTCGTCCCACTTCCCTGCCATTCCTCAGCACCGTGAGGTCCGCGGTCAGCCAGACGCGATGCGGATCCTGCTGCTCCTTGTAGCCGTTGTAGCGCACCGCGTAGTCGCCGAGCATCATGGTCTCTCCCGGCGTGACGTGCTTCTCGACTTCCTGAGAGAACGCGTTGCCCGCGAGGCCGATGAGCAGGATCGCCATCCCGACGTGGACGAAGAATCCCCCGTAGCGGCGGCGGTTGCGATCCATCAGGAGAAACGCGGACCGGGCAAAGCCCTCGCCCGTCTGCTTCTGCCGCGCGCGCGCGCAGATGTAGATGTCCATGGCGATCGCGGCGAGGATGAAGACAGCGAGCGCGAAGGCCTGGGCCGCGAGGATGTCGGCGAAGCCGAGGCCCCAGGCCAGGGCTGCCGAGACGAGGCCCGCCAGGACCGGCAGGCCGAGGTTGCGCTTCAGGCTCTCGGCGGACGCGCGGCGCCACGAGATCATGGGCCCGGCGCCAGTCAGGAGAAAGAGCGCGAGCCCGAGCGGCAGGATGACGCGGTTGAAGTACGGAGCCGCCACCGTGACCTTCTCGCCCGTGAACTGCTCGGAGAAGACCGGGTACATCGTCCCCCACATCACGGCGCCGCAGATGCCCAGGAGGATGAGGTTCTGGAAGAGGAAGAAGGCCTCGCGCGAGAAGAGCGAGTCGATGTCCTGGCGGGGCTTGAGATCGTCCCAGCGGTGGAAGAAGAGCGCGCCCGCCAACAGCGCCCAGCCGCCCATGAACCAGAGGAAGACGTCGCCGACGCCGGACTGCGCGAACGAGTGGACGGACTGGAGGATGCCGCTACGCGTCAGGAAGGTGCCGAAGATCGAGAGGAGAAAGGTCAGGATGATGAGGAAGATGTTCCACCGTCGCAGCATGCCACGGCGCTCCTCGATCATGACCGAGTGCAGGAACGCGGTGCCGGTCAGCCAGGGCATCAACGAGGCGTTCTCGACCGGATCCCAGGCCCAGTAGCCGCCCCACCCGAGCTCCACGTAGGCCCACTTCGCGCCCGTCACGATCCCGAGCGACAGGAACGCCCACGACGTGATCGTCCAGAAGCGCGTCGTCTTGATCCAGTCGGGAGTCAGGTGACGGGTCACGAGCGCCGCGATCGCGAACGCGAACGGGATGGCAAAGCCGATGTAGCCGAGATAGAGGAGCGGCGGGTGGATGATCATCCCGAAGTTCTGGAGGAGCGGATTGAGGCCATTGCCGTCGATCCGCGTCAGGTCCGCGCCGGCGGCCGCCGGAAACTTCTCCACCAGGCCCTTGAAGGGATCGGCGACGAAGCAGAGCAGGACGTAGAAGAAGAGCATCGTCGAGGCCAGCACCCAGGTCACGTGCGGCACGAGCGTCGGGTAAATGGCGCGGTTCCGCTGGACCGCGATGGAACTCATGACGCCCAGCACCGCCAGCCAGAAGAGGAGCGATCCTTCCTGGCCCGCCCAGAGCGCGGAGGCGGCGTAGGCGGTGCCCAGGGTGTTGGAGGTGTATTCCCAGACGTAGGCGACGGAGTAATCGCGGTTGATGAGAAGCCGCAGGAGAACGGCCGCGCCGACCACCGAGGCCGCGGTGGCGATGTGGAGCGCACGCTCCGCCGAGACGACGAGCCGCTTCTGCCCGCCCAGGCCGCCCCAAAGCCCGCCGAACGTGGCCCAGATCGATCCCAGGAGTCCCAGGAAGAGCGCCAGTGAACCGAACTCAGCCATATCCCGTCCTTACCTCGTCTGCCGGCTAAGAGGCCCCGCCCCAGCCAAGCCGGCACGGGGATTCTACCCGCTGAGACCGACACGATAAAGCAAAACCGGATTGAAATCGCATGCCGGTGGTGGATTTACCCACAACCCCCCCCGCAAAAAACTTCCAAGACTTCAAGGCGAGGAGGGGCAAGGCGCGGCATATTGATGAATCACACCGCCGAGACGCAGAGAACGCAGAGATAAGACAGGGCACGATCCGAAATTCTGTACTGAACAGACGCCCGGATCGAACGGCGCATTGACATCCGACACGTGATTCTCAGAAGCTTGAGAACGACGTCCACTTCTTCTTCATCTCGGCGTTCTCGGCGTCTCCGCGGTGAATCTTTGTGAACGCGTCGGGCTAATTCATCAAAACGGCGCGGTAACGGATGGTGTTGGCGCGCACCTTCTGGATCGCCTCGTTGACGTTCGCCATCGGGAACGTCTCGATGATGGGCTCCACCTCGAACCGATCGGCGTCCGCGAGCATGGCCCGGATGTCGCCGCGCCCACCGATGACCGACGCCATCACGCGACGTCTCTTCCCAAGAAGCACCCCGATCGGGATGGAGGACGGCTCGCCCGGCACGCCGACGAACGACAACGTCCCGTCGGCGGCCAGGAGGTCGAGATAGCGCGCCCAGTTCATGTTCAGGGGCACCGTGTTGATGATGATATCGAGCTTGCGGCGAGGCGCCCGCGTCGGCGCGCCCTCCTCGGTCCGGATCGCGTCCCAGGCCCCCAGGCGCGCGGCAAACTCGATCTTGTCCTCGCTCGTCGTGAAGACCGTGACGCGGTTTCCCAGCCGGGACGCGAACTGGACGGCCATGTGCCCGAGGCCCCCGACGCCGATGACGCCGATCTCCTGCCCGCCCTTCATCCCCGCATACCGGAGCGCGGCCCAGACCGTGACGCCGCCGCAGAGCAAGGGTCCCGCCGACTCGGTGGCGATCCCCTCGGGAAGCTTGAAGCAATACCGGCTGTCGCAGATCACGTGATCGGCGAAGCCGCCGTGGTGGCCGACGATGAGCCCACGGTTCTCATCGCAGAGGTTGTCGGCGCCGCGCTCGCATTCCGCGCACTCCCCGCAGGCCGACCTCTGCCAGCCGATCCCGATCCGATCCCCCACGGAGAGGTGCGTGACCGCCGGACCGATCTCCAGGACCTCGCCCACCACTTCATGCCCGGGCACGAGCGGATACTGCGCCATGCCCCAGTCATTGTCGATCATGTGAATGTCCGAATGGCAGATGCCGCAGGCCCTGACCTTGACGAGGACATCCCGCCCCTGCGGCGCCCCTGCGTCGTACGACCACGCGGACAGCTCCGCTCCCCGCTCCCTCGCCATCATCGCTTGAATCTTCATGGTGACCCTCCCGGTTCTCTCCGCAGTATACTCCCCGGCATGGCGAAGCGTACCTGGGGGGACGCGCGAAACCCCGACCGGTGGCGATACCAAACAGGCGGCGGCTGGCTCGCGCTCTTCGGCCTCCCCTTCCTCGGCATGGGCCTCTACGTTCCCTTGATGCCCCTCCTCCAGGGCCTCCCCTGGTCCGGCGGCCTGGGCTGGTCGATCCCCTTCTCCCTGCCCTTCCTCGCGATCGGTGCCGGCCTCGTCTTCGGGCGGCACGAGTCCATTGTCGATCGCGCGGCGGGAACCGCGACCGGGCGTTGGAAGCTGGGGCCCCTGCCCCTGGGTGCCACGCCTTCGCCGCTCGTCGCCTACGACCGCGTCGCCATCCGGCGCGAGGTTCGCCGGGCCAAGAACAGCTCCTACCACGTGTACGCCGTGAAGCTCCAGGGATCCGGGGCGATCCTCGCCGTCGACGAGCCCCGCGACCCGCTCAAGGCTCGCCGCATCGCCGAAGACCTCGCGCGGTTCCTCGGCCTTGACCTGCACGACGCCTCGGAGGGCGGCGAGACGGTCGTGCGAACCGCCGCGGAACTGGACATGAGCATCCGGGAGCGGATGCGGGGGCAACTGCCGGAGATCGGATCGCCGGGCCGGTCGCCACGCGCCACGATCGTGCCGATCGCCGAGGGGTTCCTCGTCGATCTCCCACCATCCAACAACAGGATGGCGATCGCGGGGTCGGTTGTTGCGGGGTTTGCCGGGGTGGTCTTCATCGGCCTCTTCTTCGGAGACCTGCTCTTCGACGAGGCCATCGCCGCCGCGCCGGCCTCCGTTCAGCTCGTCTTCGGCTCCTGCGCGCTCGCCCTCCTCGCCGGCGTCCTCGCGCCCACGGTGCTCGCCGTGAGACAGGAACGCACGCGCGTGCTCCTCGAGGCCACGCCCAGGGGCCTGCGCGTCGCCGAGTCCTCGCTGGGCTTGACGCGGCAGTTCGCGGTGCGCGGCGATGTCATCGAGGAGATCGAGGCCACGGACAAGGCGATCGTGGTTCGCTCCGACGAGCGGATCTACCGCTTCGGTCGCGGGCTCAAATTCAAGGAACTCGCCCACCTCCGGGCTCGCATCCTCCACGCCCTCTGCGGCTGACCACCAGCGTTCCAGGATCGACCCTAGACCCCGAATCCACCTCGCGCGCCTGGGCTGGTGTTTTCACGAAACTGAACCATGGAGACACAGAGGCACGGAGAACGCCCGGGTTTGGAATCAACACCGTCGTTACAGCAGGTTTCATAAGGTCGACCGAAGGCCCTTTTCCCGACGGCTTTAGGGCCGGTCTTCTCCGTGCTTCTGCGTCTCCGTGGTTCCTCCCCCCGAACAGTCCCGGTCAGCGGATGATCATGAGCTTCTTGATGACGCGCTCGCCCGTCGACGACGACCGGACGATGACGATGTAGACGCCCGAGGCCAGCTCGCGACCATCGTCGCCGCGCGCGTCCCAGCGGTAGCGGGCGTCATTGGAGTTCTTGGACATCTGGGCGACCTTGCGACCCGCGATGTCGAAGACCTCCACGGTCACCTGGAGCGGGAGGGAGTCGAAGATGATGCCCGAGGAGGGATCCGATCCGTCGTAGGGCTTGCCGTTGCGATCGTTGTTGTCGTAGGGAACGAACGGGTTGGGGTAGAGGACGTAGTTGGAGAGCGAAGCGGCGGCGGGGGCGCCGGCGAGGACGGCGAAGGTCGTGAAGTGGTTGACCGTTGCCGTGACGACGTTGCGAACCGGGTCCACGCGCGAGGTCGGAATCCGGACCCAGGCCGCGATCGCGGTGTCGTAGTAGTACATCGCGAGGTCGGCCTCCTTGATCGCCGTCTGGCCGACGTTGTCATCCAGGGGATCGGTGTCCGCATACGGCAGGGTGATCGTCACGTCCTTCAGGAAGAGCCGTATCCCGTCCTCGCGCGTCAGCTCGCGGAACGTGCCGGACCCGGCGGAGACGAGGAACGACGAGAGCGGCGAGGAGGACGGGTTCGTGTCGAAGGTCGTGATCCGGATCCAGCCGGAATCCGACATCGCGCCCGCGGGCACCGAGAGCGCGGTTCCGTCGGCGACAGCGGCATAACCCGACGTGTCGCTCGTGAACTTCTGGCGGCGCACGTGGAGGCCCGTCACGGGATCGCGATACTCGTGGATGTTCGAGTCCGTCGGGTTCACGTAGAGGCGGATGGAGCCCGGGCTCGGGTCGGTCACGCCGTTACGATCGGTGCCGACAGCGCGGATGTCGTAGGGACCGGGCGCCAGGTTGGAGACATCCCAGTAGAAGCCCCAGAACGGGGGCATCGTATCGGGGTTCGTCGAACCCGAGGAGGGCGTGCAGCTCTGCCAGCCGCCGGTCGGCACGGAACGGAACTGGTAGGTGACCTGCGAGTAGGTGTCGCCGTAGGTCGAGACGACCGAGATCGCGTTGCCGCTGACGCGCATCTGGATGAGCGAGGAGTCCACCAGGAGCGTCATGGGATTCGACGTATCGGTGACGACGAGGCGCACGGTTGTCGTCGAGGAGTTGGTGTTGGCGTCGAAGGCATAGACCACGAGGTCGTAGGTGTCACCGGCGACGGTGGAATCGAGCGTGACCGAGAGCGTCCAGCGGGAGTCCGCGGAGGGGACCGCGGTCGCCGGGACCGCGAAGGACGAATCGCTCCCGCCGATCGGCGCGAGCCGAAGGAGCACGGAGGCGACGTAGGTGCTGTCGGTGACGAGGATGGTGAAGGTGACGGTGGTCGTGCCGGCGTTATTGATCGCGGACGGCGTCGCCGTCGCCAGGAGGAACGTCGGACCCGCGGAGTCGGGCACGGCGACCCGGAAGCTGTCGACCAGGGACACGGCGCTGTTGCCGGCCGTATCGAAGGCCGTCACGCGCCAGTAGTAGGTCTCGACCGCCAGGGCGCCGGTCCAGTAATCGGTGTCGGAGGGCGACTGGTAGAACGAATCGGTGATCGGCGCGGCAAACGTGGGCTCGGCATCGATCTGCACGAGGACCCGGGCCACGCCCGCGATCGAGTCCGTGGATCGGCTCCAGGAGAGGTAGAGCGGCGTGTTGACGCTCTGTCCACCGCGCGCGACCAGCACCGGCGTCGAGGGCGGCGCGGTATCGATCGTGAACCGGAAGGAACTGTTGGCGACCGTCGTGTTGTTCACGTTGTCCCTGGCGATGACGCGCCACCAGTAGGTGTCGTTGGCGGCAAGCGTGATCGCCGCCGTCGTCGTCGTCAGCCACGAGGTGTCGACGAGCGGGGCGGCGAAGGTTCCCAGCGTGTCGACCTGGAGCCTGTAGCTGACGGGCGGCGAGGTGTCGTCGGTCGAGACGCCCCAGGTGAACGTAATCGCCGCCGTCGTGGAGAACGACAGGTGCGCGGGCGCCGTAAGGGCGAAGGCGGAAGGCGGCACCGTGTCGCCCGATCGCACGACGAAGGTGTCGACGGCGGAGACGATGACGTTACCCAGGGTGTCGTAGGCCGTGACGCGCCAGAACCACGTGTCCGGCCGCAAGGGGCCCGTCACGAAATCGGTGTCCATGGATCCCTGCGCCGCGGATTCGGCGGGGGCCGCGAAGGTCGCCAGCGTGTCGACCTGGATGATGAAGCCGGCAACGCCGACGATGCTGTCCGAGCTGAGCGACCAGGTGAGCGTGACGGGCGCGAGCGTCGAGTCGGAGGCGAAGGCGGCCAGGATGGGCCGGGCGGGCGCCGCCGTGTCGATCCGGAGCCGGCGGGGCGTGTTCGCGGTGGTGTTGCCGGTGTTGTCGACGGCGACGACGCGCCACCAGTACGTGTCGTTGGCGGCAAAAGTGCGTGTCGCGCCCAGCGCGGCGCCGGTCGAGGAGTCGACGACGAGCGCGACGAACGTGCCCGCGGTGTCGACCTGGATCCGGTAGCCGGCAACGCCCGAGACCGCATCCGTCGAGGCCGTCCACGAGAACGTGATCGAGGTCGCCGTGGTGTCATGGAGATCGGCGGGAGCGGTCGAGACGGCCGCCGTCGGGCCGGCGGTGTCGATCCGGAGCGTGAAGGCGGCATAGGCCGTCGTGTTCCCGGCGACGTCGACGGCAATGACGCGCCAGGAGAGCGTGTCATTGGCGCGGAGGTTGGAGAGGATCCCGCTCGTCAGCGTCGTCAGGGAATCGACGAGCGGATTGAGGAACGCCGCGGAGGTGTCGACCTGGAGCCGATAGGCCGCCAGGCCGGAAACCGCGTCCGTAGCCGCTGTCCAGGTGAATGCGATCGAGACCGCCGTCGTGTTGTGGCCGTCGGCGGGCGTCGAGAGCGCACCGGCGGTGGGGCCGGCGGTGTCGACGCGCAGGAGGTTCGGTGCGGCGGCGACCGTGTTGCCGACGTCGTCGACGGCGACGACGCGCCAGTAGATCGTGTCATTGGCCCTCAGGCTCGTCAGAGTGCCGGAGGTCAGGGTCGTCTGCGAGTCCACGAGCGGCGCGAGGAACGCGGCGGACGTGTCAACCTGGAGGCGGTATCCCGCGAGCCCCGTGCCGGTGTCGGCGGCCGAGGACCAGGAGAAGGTCACGGTGGTCGACCGCGTGTCCGTTCCCGTCGCGGGAGCGGTCAACGCGAGCCCCGTCGGCGCCTGCGTGTCGACGACGACGCGGCGGGAGGCCGCGACCACCGTGGTGTTTCCGGAGTTGTCGGAGGCAATGACGCGCCACGTGGTCGTCTCGTTCGCGCGGAAGACGATCACCGCGGTCGTCTCGAGGTAGCCGGTCGTGTCGAGGTAGGACGACGCGAACGTGCCGGCGGTATCGAGCTGGATGCGGTAGCGCACCGGAGGCGAGGAGTCGTCGACGCTGTCCGTCCACCGGAGCGTCAACGACGTCGCGCGGGTCTCGTGGAGATCGGCGGGCGAGGAGAGCGCGAAGGCGCCCGGGGGATTGGTGTCGAGGCGAACCAGCAAGAAGCTGTCCACGAGGCTCGTCGCGAGGTTCCCGACGCTGTCGAAGGCGAGGACGCGCCACCAGTACGTGTCGGTGGCCGTCATCGCGCTCTGGTAGTCCGTGTCGTTCCAGGCGAGCTGGGCCGATTCACGGAGCGAGGCGAACGTCCCCGCCGTGTCGACCTGGATGACGTACGCGGACACGCCCGTGACGGAGTCGGTCGAGGCCGTCCACGCCAGGGTCAGGATCGGCACGCGCGTCTCGCCATTCACCTTCGCCAGGACCGGCACCGTCGGCGGCGCGGAGTCGATCCGGAGGCGGCGCCCCGCGTACGCGACCGCGTTCCCGGCGCCGTCCTGCGCGACGACGCGCCAGTAGTACGTGTCGTTGACGGGAAGAGAGCGGACGGCCGTGAGCGCGGTCCCGGCGAGCGAGTCGACGAACGGCGAGGCGAAGGTCGGAGAGGTATCGACCTGGAACCGGTAGGTATCCACGCCGGTGCCCGTGTCGGTGGCGGCGGTCCAGGCGAAGGTCAGGGTCGCGTTCGTGGTGTCGTGGAGATCGACGGGGGCCGAGAGCGCTCCGGCCGCGGGAACCTGGCTGTCCCGGCGGAAGAGGAACGTGGACGAGACCGCGCTGTTTCCGGCCGAGTCGTTGGTGGTGATGCGCCAGTACCAGGTATCCTCGAGGCTCAGCCCGGCAAGGGTGACCGTCAGCGCCGTGACCGTCGTGTCCGCCAGCGGCGAGGCGAAGGCGCCGGACGTGTCGGCCTGGAGCCGATACGAGGCGACGCCGGAGACCGAGTCGGAGCCCGCAGACCAGGTGAAGACCAGCGCCGTGGCGCGGGTCTCCAGGCCATTCTCGGGCGCCAGCAATTGGCCCGGGCTTGGCGGCGTATTGTCGATCCGGAGGAGGTTGGGACCGACGGCGACCGTGTTGCCGGCGTCGTCGACCGCCACGATGCGCCAGTAGTAGGTGTCGTTGGCCGCGAGTGTCCGCGCCCCCGACGTCACGGCCGTGAAGGAGTCGGCGACGAGGAGCGTCCACGTGGCCGAGGTGTCGACCTGGAGACGATAGCCGGCGAGCCCCGAGCCCGAGTCCGCGGACGCGGTCCAGGAGAAGGTCACGCTCGCATTGGAGGTGTCGTGGATCGGGGCCGGCGCGGTGAGCGCGAACGCGGAGGGCGCCGTGGTATCGACGACGACGCGGAAGGCGGCCGCCACCACGGTGGTGTTGCCGGAGTTGTCGGAGGCGATGACGCGCCAAGTCGTCGTCTCGTTCGCGCGGAACGCGACCACCGCGAAGGTCTCGAGGTAGCCGGTCGTGTCGAGGTAGGGCGACGTGAACGTGCCGGCGGTATCGAGCTGGATGCGGAAGCGCACGGGCGGCGAGGAGTCGTCGAGGCTATTGCCCCAGCGCACGGTCATGGTCGTCGCGCGGGTCTCGTGGAGGTCGGCGGGCGAGGTCAACGCGAAGGCGGCCGGCGGAGTCGTGTCGTTGAGCTGGAGGACGTAGCTGTCGACGATCGGCGACGAGATCGCCATGTTGCCCGCGCTGTCGTAGGCCAGGACACGCCACCAGTAGGTGTCGAAGCCGGTCGTCGTCGGGACGTGATCGGTGTCGCCCGGCGCGAGCTGGACGGACTCCCTCAGGGTGGCGAAGGTCCCGGCGGAGTCGACCTGGACGATGTAGAACCGGAGACCGGCGCCCGTGTCCGACGACGCCGTCCAGGAGAGCGTCGGCGGGGCGAGGAACGTGTCGCCGTTCTTCTGGTGGAGCACGGGGCGCGTCGGCGGCATCGAGTCGATGCGGAGCATCCGCGCGGTGTCGGCCGCCGTGTTGCCCGCGCTGTCCTCGGCCACGACCCGCCACCAGTAGGTGTCGTCCAGGGCGATCGTGCGCCAGGCGGAGAGC
The DNA here is from genome assembly GCA_964548165.1 of uncultured bacterium. Lineage (GTDB taxonomy): Bacteria > UBA8481 > UBA8481 > UBA8481 > UBA8481 > CAZJQD01. The sequence continues at coordinate 2,330 of CAZJQD010000025.1, read as the reverse complement.
GACGCTGTCGGAAGCGCCGAGTCCACGAGCGGGGCGGCGAACGACGACGACGTGTCGACCTGGAGCCGGTACCGCGCCAGGCCCGAGAGCGTGTCGAAGGCGACGAACCAGGAGAATTGGATCGTGGGCGAGGAGGTGTCGAGGCCGGAAACGGGACCGATCAGCGTCGGCACGGAGGGCGGCACGGTGTCGATGCGGAGGATGCGCGCGCCGGCGGCGGTCGTGTTGCCGGCCGCATCGACCGAGATGACGCGCCACCAGTAGGTGTCGTTCACCGCGAGCGACCGGACTCCGGTCAGCGCAGTCCCGGTCGCGGAGTCGACGAGCGGGGCAAGGAACGCCGCGGACGAATCGACCTGGAGTCGGTAGGAGGCGACGCCGGAGACCGTGTCGGTCGCCGCGGACCAGGTGAACGCGATCGTGGATTGCGTGGTGTCGTGACCGGCGGCCGGCGCCTGGAGCGCGGCCGCGTTCGGCGCCCCGGTATCGACGCGCACGATCCCGGCCGCGGTCGCCGTGGTGTTCCCGGCGTCGTCGACGGCGACGACGCGCCAGGAGTAGGTGTCGTTGGCCGGGAGCGCGAGGAGGCCCGAGGTCAGCGGGGTCGTCGAGTCGAAGAGCAGGGCCAGGAACGTGCCCGCGGTATCGACCTGGAGGCGATAGGGCGCCAGGCCCGAGTGCGTGTCCGCGGATGCCGTCCACGAGAAGGTCATGGTCGTCACCGTCGTATCCGTCGGGGTGGCCGGCAGGAGGCGCGAGAAGACGGCGGGAGCCTGCGTGTCGACGACGACGACCCGCGCCGCCACGGTCACCGTGTTGCCGGCGTTGTCGAAGGCGATCACCCGCCACGAGCTCGTCTCGTTCGCGCGGAACGTCGCGGCGTAGAACGTGTCGAGAAGGCCCGTCGTGTCGAGGTAGGGCGAGGCGAAGGCGCCGGCCGTGTCGAGCTGGACCCGGTAGCGAACGGGCGGCGACGAGTCGAGGGCGGCCGTCCATCTGAGGAGGAACGTCGTGGCGCGGGTCTCGTGGAGGTCGGCGGGAACGGAGAGCGCGAGTCCGGTGGGCGGCGCGGTGTCGGGACTGTAGATGCGGTAGGTGTCCGAGATCGGCGACGAGAGCCGGCGGTTGCCGGCGCTGTCGACGGCGTAGACGCGCCAGGAATAGGTCTCCGAGGAGACGGTCGTCGGCACGTAGTCGGTGTCGTTCCAGGCGAGCGTGGCGGACTCCAGCGGCGAGGCAAACGTCCCGAGGGTGTCGACCTGGACGATGTACGCCGCGATCCCGCTGAGCGTATCCGTCGAGGCCGTCCACGCCAGCGTCGGGACCGTGACGGAGGACTCGCCGTTCTTCGCGTGAAGAATGGGGCTCGAGGGCACGACCGAATCGATCCGCACGATACGGGCGACGTCGGTGGACGTGTTTCCCGCCGTGTCGATGGCCGCGATCCGCCACCAGTAGGTGTCATTGAGCGGCAGGGTCCTCCATGCCGTGAGAAGGCCGGCCGAGACCGCGGAGTCGACCAGGGGCACGGCGAAGCTGGAGGACGAATCGATCTGCAGGCGATACCCGGCGAGCCCGGAGAGCGAGTCGAAGGAGACGAGCCAGGAGAACTGGATCGTCGCCGACGCGGTATCGAAGACGGCGGGCGGAACGGTGAGCGTGGCCACGGTCGGGGCCAGGGTGTCGACCCGGAGAACGCGCGACGAGGAGGCGGTCGTGTTGCCGAGATCATCGACGGCAATGACACGCCACCAGTAGGTGTCGTTCGCGGCGAGCGTCCGGGCGCCCGTGGTCGACGCTCCGACGGCCGAGTCCACGAGCGGCGCAACGAACGCCGCGCTCGTATCCACCTGTAGGCGGTAGGACGCGATCCCGGACCCGGTGTCGACGGTCGCCGTCCAGGAGAAGGTGACGGCGACCTGGTTGGTGTCGTAGCCGTCCGCGGGGGCGGCCAGCGTCGCGGCGGTCGGGCCGGCGGTATCGACGACAAGGATGCGCGCCGAGGAGGCGACGGTGTTACCGGCATCGTCGATGGTGATGACGCGCCACCAGTACGTGTCGTTGGGAGCGAGCGCGCGCATGGCGGCGACGGCCGCGCCGGTCGCGGAGTCGACGAGCGGCGAGAGGAACGTCGCCGCCGTATCGACCTGGAACCGATAGCCCGCGACGCCGGTTGCCGTGTCCGAACCCGCCGTCCAGGAGAAGGTGACCACGAGCGCCGTGGTCTCGTGCCCGTCCGCGGGCGCCGCGGGGCTCGCGGTGACGGCCGGCGCGGTGTCGAGGACGAGGATGCGCGCCGTGTCGACGGACGTGTTGCCCGCGCTGTCCTC
>CAZJQD010000024.1:36480-58058 GCA_964548165.1 uncultured bacterium | reverse complement strand
TTCAGAAGAGCGCGGCCACCTACACGCAGATCGCCCAGGACCTGGGATACTCGGTCCTCCCGCGCCCCGGCGAGCCCGGGGCGCGGCGGTTCTTGACCGGGCGGGCAATAGTTCATAGGCTAACTATCGATGGTCGCGAAGGGTAAAGGGAGAGGTGCGCCTGCGGGTGCGCGGCGGTCCGGTGCGCGGCGGCCCGGTGCGCGGCGGCCCGGTGCGCCACAGCAAGAGGTGGCGGCGACCACGGACATCCTGGAGATGCTCGGCATCGGCCGCGATGAGATCACGCCGGAGCGCGAGCTGGTCCTGGAGATTGGCCGCGTCTACCACCTGCTCTTTCGCTTCATCGGAGAGGTCCTCGATCGCGTCGGCCTGACGCCCCAGCAGTATGGCATCCTCGAGATCCTCGCGCGCCGGCCGGACGGCATGGGGCAGGACGATCTGCGCGCCATCATGGTCTGCTCCCGTCCCAACCTCTCGGGCCTCGTCGATCGCATGGTCACGGCGCGGCTCGTGGCGAGCCGGGCCTCCGCCTCTGATCGCCGCCGCCGCACCCTGACCATCACGGCGAAGGGCGAAGCCGCCGTTCGCCGGGCGCGGCCGATCTATCGCCGGTCCCTGCAAGAGCTCTTCGCTCCCGTCTCGCCGGGCGTGCGGTCCAGCCTGGTCGCGCTGATCCGCGACCTCCGACTGCCTCTCGAGGAGACCGTAGAGAGCGTGGTCATGAGCGAGAAGGGGACAGCGTCGTGAGCGCGAGATGGTCGGGGCTCCTGGTCGCCCTGGTCCTGGGTGCCGCCGGCGTCCTGGCGGAGCCCATGACCACGCGCGTTCTTCCGGGCGACACGCTCTGGAAGATCGCGGCCCGTGAGCTTGGGGATGGGAGCCGATGGCAGGCGATCGCCTCCCTGAACGCCATTCCCTCGCCTTACGTCATCGAGGTCGGCCGCGAGCTGCGGCTCCCGGATCGGTTCGCCGCCGTCGCGCCGGTCGCCGGAGCCGATGATGCGGCCGCCTCCGCGATGGCCGCGACAGCCGGTGGCGCGGTCGCCGTTGCGGCGCTCTCTCCTTCTGCCCAGCCTCAACTCGATCACGCCGACCGCGTGGCGCTGGGGGAGGAGGTCGTCTCCGCCCCCCCGCTCCTGCCGCTCTGGCCCGATCACCTGCGACCCGACGCGCCGCTGTCGGCTCATCCCCCGCTCTCGCTGGAGGCCGCCATCGCGCTGGGGCTTGCGCGAGCGCCCGAGATCCGCATGGCGGCGGCCAATCTCGAGCGCACGCAGGCGCTGATCGGCGTCGCCCGCGCCTCCGCGTTGCCGCAGGTCAATGCGTCCGGCGCCTGGCGTCGTCACGAGACCATCCGTTCGGTCTTTCCGCCCGCTGTCGACGAGCACTACTGGACGGGAACGGTCACCGTCAACCAGCCCCTCTTCACGTTCGGCAGGCTCTCGCTGGCGATCGCGGCGGCGGGGGTGGAGGAGGCCGCCGCCCTCGCGCAGGCGGCCGAGGCCCAGAGCGCGGTGCGGTTCGGCGTGGAGAGCGCGTGGCTGAATCTGCTGCTCGCATCGCGCCGCCGCGAGGTGGCGCGCGAGGCCGTCACCGTGGCAAACGAGCTGGTCGTGCGCGCCCGGGCTCGCGAGGACGCCGGCGTGGGCACGCGTTTCGACGTGACGCGAGCGGAGGCCGAGGAAGCGGCGTCCCTGGCCCGCGCGGTCGCGGCGCAGGCGGAGGCGGATGCGGCGCGCGAGCGGCTGGCCACGGCCCTGGGCCTCCCGGCCTCCGTCGCGCCCGAGGTCATGGGCTCTCTCGGGACGGGCGACCTTCCCGTGCCGCCGGCGCGCGCGGAATCCACCTGTCTCCAGGAACGCCCCGAGCTGGCGCTGTACGCCCACAGGCTCCGCGGATCGGAGATCCTGGAACGCTACGAGCGGGCGCAGAGCCTGCCGAGCATCGACGCGGTGGCGTCGGGGAGCTGGACCGCTCACGACTACATCACCTCGCTGCCGCCGACGTACGGCACGGAGCAGTCCTCGGTCTTCGGCGGCGTCGGGGTGACGGTGCCGATCTTCGACGGCTTCCGGGCTCGCGAGGCCGCGGCGCGCCAGGCGGCGACGACGCGCGAGCTCGCCGCGCGGGCCGAGAGAGCCCGCCTCGACGCTCTCCGTGAAGTTCGCGCCATCTACTACGACCTGGGATCCGCTCGAGAGGCCCTGGCGGCGCGGCGCGCCGGCGCGCGGTCGTCGGCGGAGGCGCTCCGGATGGCGCGCGTCGCCTTCGAAGCCGGGCGCGCGACGGCGCTCGATGTGATCCAGGCGTCCCTGGCGGTGAGCGAAGCGGATCGCGCCGAGGCCGAGGCCGCGTGGAGTTACCGCCTGGGGCTGGCGAGGCTGGTGCGCGCCTGCGGGAGTGTTGATGTCATCGTGAGAAGCGGAGAGGGTCCATGAGCAGCTCGTTGTCGCGGTTGGTATGGTGTCGCGGGGCGCGGGGGCGCTCGCCGGGTGCTCGCGCGGCGCGAGGCGCGATCCTGCTCGCGTTCGTGGCCGCCCTGGGACTCTGCGGCGCCGGGTGCGGCGGCGAGAAGCCGAAGGTTGAGCGCCCGCCCCTGCCGGTCGAGGTCATCGCCGCGCCGGTGAGGGACCTGGAGCAGATCTACACCGAGATGGCCACGCTCGTGGCGCCGGACGCGGCGATGCTGGGGGCCGAGGTCGTGGGCCGCGTCGTGTTGCTTCCCTTCGACGAGGGCGACGACGTGAAGGCGGGCGAGGAACTGGTACGGCTGGATCCGGCCGTCCCGTCCGCCCAGGTGGCCGAGAGCGGGGATCGCGTGCGACAGGCCGAGGTTTCGCTCATGGCCGCGCGTCGCGACCTCGAGCGCACGCGCCAGTTGGCGGAGGGCGGCGTCGCCTCGCGGCAGGAGCTCGATGCCGCCGAGGACCGCGTGGCCCTGGCGGAGGCGTCGGCGGCGGCCCTGCGATCGGGGATGGGCACGAGCAGGGCCGTCCTTGCCAAGCATGTGATCCGGGCGCCTCGCGCCGGCGTCGTCACGCGCCGCCCCGTGAACCTCGGCGAGATGGTGGCCCCGGGACAACTCCTCATCGAGGTGGCGCCCATCGACGTCCTGCGCGCGGAGTGTCACGTGCCGGAGCGGCTGGCGTCCCGCCTTCACGAGGGAGACAGCGTGCTTGTCGAGGTAGCCGGCGAGACGACGACCGGGCGCATCTTCCGGGTCTCGCCGTCCGTCGATCCGGGCACGCGAACGGTGAAGATCGAGATCGTGGTTGCGAACGCGCTTCGGCGCCTCCGCCCGGGCTCCTTCAGCCGTGTCCAGTTCGTGCTCGAGCGTCGCGCCGGCGTGGTGGCGGTGCCCGTATCCTCCGTGCGCACCGAGGTGACGGGCGCGAAGTATGTCCTGGTGATCGCGCCGGGCGATTCCGGGACGACGGTCCGTCGCGCCGATATCCGCGTGGGCCTCGAGGCGGAGGGATGGGTCGAGGTTCTCGAGGGGTTGAAGCAGGGAGAGGAGATCGTCACCCTGGGCGCCAGCATGCTGACGCCGGGTCTTCGCGTCGAGCCGCGCGCCGATCGTCGCCCGGCCTACGCGCCCTACGCCCCCGGATCCCCGGCCCGAGACGCGGTCGCCCGCTAGCCCGTGAAGCTCTCCGAGCTCTCGATCGACCGACCTGTCTTCACGCTGGTCATCGCGATCTGCACGATCGTCTTCGGCGCGATCGGATACGCGGGGATGGGCGTCGACCTCTACCCGGAGGTCGAGTTCCCGGTCGTCACCGTGATCGCCCAGCTCCAGGGCGCCAGCCCCGAGGTCATGGAGCTGACGGTGGCGAAGATCCTCGAGGACGAGGTCGCCACGCTCCAGCAGATCGAGTCGATCACTTCGCTCTCCTCCTTCGGATCCGCGACCGTGGTCGTGGAGTTCGCCCTGGAGAAGGACATCGACGTCGCGGTGCAGGAGGTGCGTGATCGCGTTGCCGCGGCCCAGCGCCTCCTACCCGACGAGATGGATCCGCCGCTCATCCAGAAGCTCAACATCGCCGACCAGCCCGTGATGTGGGTGGCGGCCACGACCGAGGGCGATTACTGGACGATGGCGCGGTGGGTGGACCAGGTCGCCCAGGATCGGCTCCAGCAGGTTCCCGGCGTCGGTGCCATCGTCCTCGGCGCCTTCCGGAACCGCGCCTACCGCGTCTGGCTCGATCCCGAGGCCCTGGCCGGGCGCGGGCTTGGTCCGCTCGATGTCGCCGCCACGATCCGGGCCCAGCACGTCGAGCGGCCGGCGGGGCGGGCGGAGGGGACGGAGCGGGACGTGGCGATCCGGGTCTTCGGCGAGTTCGAGGACGCCGAGGACCTGGGCTCGCTCATCCTCCGGGGCGGCGAGGCGCCGGTGCGCCTCCGGGATGTCGCGCGCGTCGAGGCCGACCTGGCGGACGCGCAGTCCATCGCGCGCTTCAACGGCGTCTCCACCGTCGGCATGGGGATCCGGAAGCAGTCGGGGTCCAACACGGTCCAGGTCGTGGAGCGGATCAAGGAGTTCCTGCCGCAGTTGGAGGCCGGGGCGCCGCCGGGCGTGAAGCTGCAGATCGCGTTCGACTCGGCGCGCTTCATCAAGAGCTCGATCGCGGGCGTCCAGTTCGACGTCGTCTTCGGCGCGCTCCTGACCATCCTGGTCATCTACCTCTTCCTGCGCTCGGCGCGCGCCACCGTCATCACCGCGCTGGCCATCCCGACCTCGCTCATCTCGACCTTCGCCCTGATGAGCGCGGGTGGATTCACGATGAACAACCTCACCATGCTCGCGCTCTCCCTCTCGGTGGGCATGGTCGTCGACGACGCGATCGTGGTGATCGAGAACATCTACCGGCATCTCGAGGAGGGCATGAAGCCGTTCGACGCGGCGCGGGCCGCGATGGGCGAGATCGGGTTCGCCATCATCGTCTCGACGCTCTCCGTCGTCGCCGTCTTCCTCCCGATTGCCTACATGAAGGGCATCATCGGCCGCTTCTTCTTCCAGTTCGGCCTGACCGTCTCCTTCGCCCTCTTCGTCAGCCTCATCATCGCCCTGACCCTCACGCCCATGCTCTCGGCACGTCTGCTGGCGCGCGGCGACGAGCGGCGGCGCATGCCCCGGCTCCAATTCTGGGCCCTCTTGACGGCGGTGACGGCCGTCATCTGCGGCATCATCTGGCGCTTTCTCGGCGAGTGGCAGTCCGTGGCGCTCGTGGCCGCCTCGCTCATCGGCTTCGGGCTCCTCCGCGAGCCGTTCGAGCCGATGTACGAGGCGATGGAGCGCCGTTACCGGGTCCTCCTCCGGTGGGCGCTCGGTCACCGCGGGCTCGTGCTCACGGGAGCGGTGCTCTTCTTCGGTCTTGGCGCGGCGCTGGCGGCGTCGCCTCTCGTCTCCAAGGAGTTCGCGCGGCCCGCGGACGAGGGACGCTTCATCATCCGGTGGGAGGCACCGCTGGGAACGAGCCTGGAGGCGACGGATCGGTTGACGCGGATGGTCGAGGAGAAGGTGCTTGCGCAACCCGAGGTTGCCGGCGCGTTCGTGGCGACCGGTTTCGGCGGCGGTGGCGCGCCCCAGCCCAACATCGGCCTGGCGTTCATCAACATGACGGAGCGGCACGCGCGGGAGCGGTCACAGGACGACGTGATGACGGCTCTGCGCAAGGAGCTGGCCACGGTCGCGGGCCTCATCATCTTCGTCGATCGCATCACGCCCATCGGCGGCGGACAGCGCCAGACGGACGTGCAGTACGTCATGAAGGGGCCCGATCTCGAGCAACTGGCCATATTGGCGAATACGATCGTGGAGCGCCTGCGCAAGTCCGGCGGCTTTGCCGACGTCGACGCCAACCTCGACCTGGAAAAGCCCGAGGCCAGGGTCCGCATCGACCGCGATCGCGCCGAGCTTCTCGGGGTGTCGGCGGCCGAGATCACCGACGCGATCAACATGATGATGGGCGGTAGTGACGTCGCGTATCTGAAGGAAGGCGGCGATCGCTACTTCATCCGGGTGCGAGCGGATCGCGCCACGAACCGCGAGCCGTCGGACATCGGGCGGATCCTGGTGCGCGCCCGCGACGGACGGATCGTCGAGCTCTCCAACGTCGTCACGGTCGAGGAGGGCGTGGGGCCGAACATCATCAACCGCTACAACCGCCAGCGCGCGGCCTCGCTCTTCGCGAACCTCTCCGGCAAGCCCCTGGGCGAGGCCATCGCGGAATTGGAGGCGATGCTGAGGGACGTCCTGCCGCAGGACGGGCTCTACACGGCCGAGATCGCCGGATCCTCCAAGACGTTCAAGCAGGCCTTCCAGTACCTGATGCAGGCACTCATTCTTTCGCTGCTGGTCATTTACCTCCTGCTGGCGGCCCAGTTCGAGTCCTTCGTCCACCCGTTCACGATCATGATGACGGTGCCCCTGGCGATCACGGGCGTCTTCGCCGCGCTGGCCGTCGGCGGGCTCTCGCTCGACGTCTTCTCCTTCATCGGCATCGTCATGCTCGTCGGTATCGTGACGAAGAACGGCATCCTGCTCGTGGACTACGCCAACCTTCTGCGCGAAGGCGGGATGACCCGGAGCGAGGCCGTGCTGCAGGCTGGGCCCGTGAGGCTCAGGCCGGTGCTCATGACGGCGGCGACTACGATCATCGGCATGGTGCCCGTGCTCGCGGCCTACAGCGAGGGCGGCGAGACGAGGGCGTCGATGGGAGCCGCGGTCGTGGGCGGCATGTTCACCTCGACGCCGCTGACGCTTCTCGTCATCCCCGTCGTCTACACGGTGGTCGAGGACGTGATCGGTTGGGCCCGGGGCCGCGTGAACTTCTTCCGACGCGCCGTCATCGTGGCGGGCGCGTTGGCGGTCGTGGCCGGCGCCATCGCCGACTTCGCGCGGGACAATCGCACGGAGGCGATGGGCGCGGCGGCGGTCACGTTGGTTGCCGTCATGCTCCTGGCCGCCGTGGCGGTCGGCCTGGCGGACGGCTGGCGCTACTGGAGGCGCAAGGGGCGCGCCGCAACGAGTGGTCCGGTGAGAGTCGCGGGCACGGAGTAGGTGACGCGGCTTCGTTCCCGTCTCGTTCTTCTTCTCTTCCTTGCTCTAGGCGCCTCCTGCGGACGGGGCGAAACGCCCGTGGCCGAGAAGTCCGCCGAGCTGGTCCGTTACAACGTCGTTCTCCTGACCGATACGAGGTTGGCAATGCCGGAGCGGCAGGTCATCGCGTCGTCCGTGGCGCTTGCCGAGAGCCTGATCGAGCGGTGGTACGGCCGGCGCGTCCACTTTGCGATCGGGGCGACGCAGGACGTCGATTCCTACCAGTCCCGGCTCATGGGCAGAGGCAAAATCCCGCCGTACTGGCTGAATTTCCGGTATGCGTTCGGACAGAACGATTCCGTGGCCCGGTTTCTCGCTCAGATCAGCGTGGGGCCGGAGATGGAGCGATTTGCAACCTCCGCCGTTCGCGGCGGTTTGCCGAGCGAATACCAGGCTCGCCTGGGGAACCCCCGGGAGAATGCCGGCCTCATCTTCCGGATCTACGCGGAGAAGCTCGCCGCCCTGGAAGGCCTTGAGCTCGGCGGCCGCCCTCTCCTCGATCCCACGCATTGGCAACGCAACAGTTACGGCTACTGGGAATCCGCGCTCAGCATGATCGAACCGGAGGACGTGCGGGACCATCTTCTGATCACCAACACGCCGCTCATCGACGACAATCTCAGGACGGCCCCGGTGCATTCCCTGGTGCGCGGTGGCCTGCTCAACGGCTTCGCGCTCCCGTCATTCTCCCAGGTGATCGTCTCGACCTTTCCCCTCTTCTCGGAGGAACCCCTGGTTGCCAGCCTCCGTGACGGCGCACTCACGGATTCCGAGCGCATCCAGGCTCTGGCTCAAGTGATCGCCCACGAGGTCGGCACCCATGTCCTCATGCAGTGGAAGGATGTCTACGATCACGCGGGATGCCTTGCCGAACCGGTGCGTGGTCTCGAGTACCGGCGATCCATCGCGCGGCTGAAGGCGCCACGATGCGTCGGCGTCCACGGCTCGCTGGATATGAAGGACGATTTGGGGGATCGATACGCCATCCTGGCAGAATGTCTTGTTGCGGGAGGCGATACCGAGGCGGCTTGGCGAGCGCTGGAGAAGGGCCTCCTGGGCGCTCCCGATCATCCGCGCCTCGCGCACCTGCGTTCCCGCCTTACCCCATGACCTCGATCAATCGGGACCGGATCGATGGTGAAACGTGAGCGAGAACCGTCGGCAATGACGTTGTAACTCGCATGACAACAGCGTGGCACGGGCCTTGCGATAACTCTTCGTGGAATCTCTGTGCATGACGAGCGCTTTATAGCGGCGTGGGCAGAGGGGGAGCCTGGGTCGAGGACGGATCGGGAGGCGGCGGCATCTGCCGCGCCCTTTGCCGTCGAGATGCATTACCAGCCGATCGTCAGCCTGCGTCAAAAGGTCGTCGTGGGCATGGAGGCCCTGGCGCGTGGGCGGACGCGCGCCGGCGAACTGATGACGGCGGCCGAGTTGTTTGCCCGGGCGGCGGAGACCGGGCGGACGGTGGAAGTGGAACAGGACTGTCGTCGATCGGCCATGACCTCTTTTCAGAAATGGGGAGCGGGCATCCGGCGACCGTTGCTCTTTCTCAACCTCGATATGGCGCTACCCGATACCGCGTCCGCGCCCGGCGACCTGGCGGACATGGCCCGCGACGCCGGCCTGTCTCCCCGTCGCATCGTCCTTGAGATCGTGGAGTCGAGGGTGCCCGATGCCGCGCTCCTGGCGAGGTTCGTCGCGAGGCAGAGGGCGGCCGGTTTTCTCATCGCGCTCGATGATGTCGGCGACGGGCATTCGAATCTTCACCGTGTCGCTCTCGTGAAGCCCGATCTTCTCAAGATCGATCGCGCGCTCGTCAGCGGCATCGACACGGACTATCACCGGCAGGAGGTCGTGCGTTCCATCGTCCAGCTTGGCCGGCGAATCGGCGCGCTCGTGGTGGCCGAGGGCGTGGAGCGGATCGAGGAGACCGTGGCCGCATCGCTCCTGGGCGCCGATTACCTCCAGGGCTACCACCTGGCCCGTCCGTGCCCGAATCCCACCGATGAGTTTCCCGCTCACCTCGAGGCGGCGGGGATGCTGTATCGCGAGCAGAAGACCGAGCTGGCGGTCTCGGAGCGCGCGCGCTTCCAGCAGGGAAAGGCGGTGGTGTCGTGCCTGAAGGAGGCGTGCGCGGGAATACGCCCGGCGCGCTTCGATGAGATGCTGGAGAGTCACGTGAAGCGAAGCGACCTGATCGACGCCGCCTACGTCCTCGCGGCGGACGGTGTTCAACTCTCGCGTACCATCAGCCGCGGGGGGCGCGAGGATCGCGAGCACCCGCTCTTCATGCCGGCCGATGCGGGTGCCGATCATTCCTTGAAGGACTATTACGTGCGTTCGGCGAACGGGGGAGGCCTGCAGGTCACGGAACCCTACATCTCGCTGGCGACGGGCCGCTTGTGCATAACCATGGCGCTGGCGTTTCAGAACTCCGTGGATGACGCGCTCTATATAGTGTGCGTGGACATCTGCACGCCGTAGGATTCGGCTCATGAAGGAATACCTGCTCGTCGTGGGAACGGACGCGGAACTGGCCGGCCCCTTTCATACCATGGAGCAATCCGAGTCGTGGTTGCGCCAGCGCGTGCGTCGCGGAGACGTGATTCACAGTGTGCTCTCCATCTATTACAACGTGGGGGTGAAGCGACCCACCGTCTCGCCGCTCAGCGTGGAGTACCTGGCCTACCTGGCGTGACCCCTGCCGCGAAGCGATTAAAACTGTCTAAAATGTCTTGATTTTCAATGGTGTATGAATAATCTAAACTGTCGGGTGAGTGTACAGGTTCGTACTGTGTCTGTGTGCGTCCGTTCACTCAACCTGGGTACAAGCTCGCCCGGCGGGCGAAAAAATGCGGGGAAAAGGAGAGAGCGACCATGAACCTGGTCAGTCCGACGGAAGCGGCGGAGCTGTTGGGAGTCAGTGAGAGTTCCGTGCGTCGATGGATTGATGCTGGCCTCATGAAAGCTTACCGCACGATCGGCAATCATCGCCGCGTCGAGCTCGAGGAGTTGCGGCGATTCGCCAGCGAGCGCGGCCTGCCCTTCATGGAGAAGGCTGCTCCGGTCGAGCCGGCCACGGGCGGCGTGGTGATCGTCGACGACGATCCCGCCAATATCGAGCTCTTGAAGGGGCGGTGCGCCATCAGTCTCCCGGGCGTTCCCTTCGCGGCGACGGCAAACAGCTTCGAGGCGGGTGTCCTCGTGGCCACCCAGAAGCCGGCCGTCCTCATCCTCGACCTCAAGATGCCCCAGGTGAACGGCGTCGAGGTCTGCAGGATGATCAAGGGACAGCCGGGAACACAACCCGTCCACATCCTCGCCTACACCGGGTATGCTTCCGAGCGGGACCTGGTCGATGCATTCCTGGCCGCCGGCGGCACCAAGGTGTTCTCGAAGCCCGACCAGCTCAACGCGCTCATCGATTTCCTCGTGAAGTTGACCGAGGAGGACGACGGACAGTAGCAGGACGGCGGAGCTTCTTCGCCGGCGGTAGCCCCAGGGTTCCGCGGGGGTTTCCCCGATCTGCTCATCCGCCGCGGTCCCGTCTGAGTTCGGAGGCCGAGGATGGCGGATGATCGGAAGAGAGAGCGTGTCCCCCGTGCGCTGAAGCACGTCCTTTACGCCAGCCTCTACATCGCGGTTTCCTACCTGAGCCTGCGTCTCGTCTCGTTGCCGCCGGGAAACCTCGCGCTCTTCGGCCTGGCGGGTGGCATCGGGGTCATCGGGATGCTTCACCTGGGCCGCTCCTTCGCGCTCACGCTCTTCGCGGCCGCGATGGTCACGCACCATGGTTTCTTCGACGCGGGCGCCACGTTCGGCGCCGGCTGGCGACTCCTCGCGATCTGCGGCATTTCGCTCCTGGACGCCTTCCAGGCCGCGCTCTGCCGCTTCTTCTACCGCCGCAACCTCGACGAGGCCCACCCGTTCGGCACGCGTGGCGGCGTCGCGCGGTTCTCGATCTTCATCGTGCTCCTTCCCGCCATCCTCGTGGGCTGGGTGCGGCTCATGTGGCTGGAGCGCCTGGACTACCTCGACCTGGCGCCCACGCAATTTCTCTACCAGTATCTCAAGCTCGCGCTCGCCGACAGCTTCGGCGTTCTCCTCTTGGTGCCCCTTGCCGTCGCCCTGCGCGAGATCGACGGCGCGTGGTTCCGGGATGCTCAGAGGCTGCGATTTGTCGTTCGCCTCGCTCTGCTCTTCGAGATCGGGTTCCTGGCCTTCTCGTGGCACGAGGCCTTTCTCTTCTTCACCATGCCCGTCATGCTCTGGCTCACCGTCGCCGACCGCCTCCAGGGCGTGACGACCGGGATGTCCCTCCTCTCGATCGGGGCGCTGGCCGGCACGGCGGCCGGTTACGGGCCTTTCTACTCGGGGACCCACCACGGTTACGTCCGCCTGGTCGCGTTTCTCTTCTGCTGGAACCTGCCGTTTCTTTACACGCACGGGTTGATGGAGGAGCTCCACGCCGCCCGTGAACGGCTCTCGGACCAGGTGGCGGAGAGGACGACGGCCCTCAGGCAGGCGCTCGCCGACCTCGCGTCGAAGCACGAGGAGTTGACGGGACGGAACCGCGAGCTCCAGCAGGCCGAGTCGGCGCTCGTGGAGGCCAAGGAACGGGCCGAGGCCGCGAGCCGCGCCAAGTCCATGCACCTTTCGAAGATGAGCCACGAGCTGCGCACGCCGCTCAACGCGATCGCCGGCTTCTGCGGCCTCATCGGCCTGAAGGCCGGGACCCGCGAGATGACCGGCGAGATTCGCCGCTACTTCGAGCACATCGAGACCGCGTCCACGCGCCTGACGGAGCTCATCGGCAACATCCTTGACCTGGCCAAGATCGAGGAGGGGAGGATCGAGGTCGTGCGCGACCGGGTGGACGTGCCCGCGCTCATCCGGAACATCATGGCCATCAACCAATCCGCGGCGACCCTGAAGAGCATCCGCTTGTTCGCCGATATCGCCGACAATCTCGGTCGTGGCGTCGTCACGGACGGCGACAAGCTCCACAAGATCCTCATGAACCTCGTGTCGAACGCGCTGAAGTTCACGCCGCCCGGCGGCGAGGTCTCCCTGAGGGCGGGCTGGGTCGATGGGGAACTGCTCGTCGTCGTGACCGACACCGGGGTGGGAATCCCCGAGGACCGACTGGAGCGCATCTTCGAGGCCTTCGTGCAGGCGGATGCCACGGTCTCGCAGAAGTTCGGTGGCTCCGGCCTCGGGCTGGCGATCGCGCGCCAGATGTCGCAACTGCTGGGCGGATCGATCGCGGTCCAGAGCGTGCCGGGGAGCGGCACCACCTTCACGGTGCGCATCCCGGCGGCCCTACCGGATGAGACTGCCGCCGAGAAGGCAAGGGCCGTCGCCGCCCGGGACGCCGAGGCTTCCTCGAGTGCCCCGCGCGGCCTCGCGGTGGCTTCGCCGGCGCGACTCAGGGGAACCTACCTCCTCGTGGACGACGAGGCGGTGAACCGGCAGGTGATGAGCGACTGGCTGGAGATGGGGGAGACGCTTGTGGACGTCGCCGCGGATGGCCTGTCCGCGCTCAAGCGTCTTTCCGCCCTGATGGCACATGGCCATCGGCCCGACGCCATCCTCCTGGATCTGCACCTGCCGGACATGGACGGCATCGAGGTGGCGCGTCGCATCCAGGCGGATTCCTCCACGGCGGACGTGCCGATCCTCATCATCACCGCCGATGTCACGAGCGATACGCAGGCACGATGCCGCGCCTCCGGGGTGCGAGAGGTCTTGACCAAGCCCGTCGATCTCGACTTCCTGGCGAGATTGCTCCTGGAGATAGAGCGGGATCGGGCTCCACGAGGCAAGGGTTCCGAATTGCGGGTGGTGTCCACTGAAGAGTAGACTGGGCGCATGAACGCGCCGTCCCCCGAGTTCCTCGTCTGTTACATTGGCGAGGAGGAGAAGCTGGGTCGCCTGCTCGAGCAGAAGCTTGGCGAGCTTGGTTTCACGGTCCTCGTCGCGGTGGACCCCTCGTCCGGCGTTCGCGTCGTCCAGCAGAACAAGCCCAGGGTCATCATCGTGGACGAGCGGGTCGGCCGCTACGACTCCCTCAACGTCATTGCCACCTTGCGCCGCCTCTTTCCCCGCCCGTCCGTCGGGATCTTCTGGCACGCCTCCGTCATCACGGCCCCGCGGGTCGTGCAGGCCCATCGGGCCGGGGCGGACAGGATCCTCGTCTGGCCCCTGACCATTCCCTCGCTCGTGGATCGCCTCAACGAGTGCCTCCGGCCCGGCGCCCAGGTGACGCTCGACCGCGAGGACGAGGTCAAGAACCGCACGGCGGAGGAGACGCGCGGCAAGCTGGCCCGCGTGCAAAACCTGAGCGCCGTCCCGTATGTCGTCGAGAAGGTGCTCAACATCACGGTCGATTCGGATTCTAGCGCGAAGGATCTCGAGAAGGTGATCGAGAGCGATCCCAAGGTCTCCGCCGTCGTCCTCAAGAGGGCCAATTCGGCCTTTTACAGCTCGACGCGCAAGATCGGCCGCATCCTGGACGCTGTGGCCCGGATTGGATTTCGCGAGGTACGCGCCCTGGTCCTCGGGCTCAGCGTCATCGACCTCTTCCCCCGCGAATCGAAGACACTCGCGTTCGACCGCGTGCAGTTCTGGATCTCGTGCCTCGCGACCGCCGTCGTCGCGCAGGCCCTCGCCGAGATCTCCGGCGACGTCGATCCGGACGATGCCTTCGTTGCGGGTCTTCTGCACGACATGGGCCGGATCGTCCTCGACGAGAACTTTCCGGAGGACTTCGCGCGGGCTCTCTCGATCTCCGAGCGCTATCACATCTCGCTGTGCGAGGCCGAGACGCGCGTCTTCGGGATCGACCACCAGGAGATCGGTCGGGAGATTCTCGAGCGCTGGTCGTTTCCCGCTCACCTGGTCTCGATCGTGGCCGGCCACGAGAGCCTCGCCGCGAGCCGTTCCATCAAGGATCCCGTCCTTCGGAAGCTCGCGGAGGTTGTCTGGGCCGGAGCCTGGATCACGCGCCTTCTCGGCATCGGGCGATCCGGCGATCGGTTCGTCACGTATCCCCGCCAGGAACACGTCTATGACCTGAAATATCTACAGGCTATCGATGCGTCCTTCGAGTCGTTGATCCGGCAGAGGCTGGACGATCTCCTCGAGTTCATCGGCGCGGATCTCCCCGTCCCATCGCGGCGCAAGCCGGGCGAGGCCGCGGCGACCGTCCTGGTGTACGAGGAATCCAGCCTCTCCATCAGCCCTCTCTGCCACCTTCTCGAGCGCGCGCACTTCGAGACGCGGCGCCTGGACTCGATCACGTCGTTCGCGTCCGCCGATCGCGGCATGATCGCGGCGGCCGAGTTCGTCTCGCTCGAGTCCTTCCGAGTCTCGATCCCGTACCTGCCGGCCGGACGCCTGCCCCTGCTCGTTCTCCTGCCGCGAGGCGAGCTTCCCCGCGACGAGAAGGTCAAGGAGAGGGCCGGGTTTCCTGTTCGCGGCACCGTCTACATCGAGAAGCCCTTTCACGAGAACGAATTCGGCCTCGCGATCGAACGGCTCCTGGCGCTGATGGATGGAGAGGGTACCGCCGGTGGGCCGCCGGCGACCGGGAAGCGGGCAGTGGAACGCTAGAGGATTAGCGGCGCCTTCAGGCGGATCCGTCCACGGCCGTCGTGCCGAACCTCATCAACACCGCCGGTGTTACGGGTGATACGCAGACACGATGCCGGGCATCAGGGGTGCGAGAGGTATTGACCAAGGCGGTGGACCTGGATTTCCTGGCGTGGATTCTCCTGGAGAACGAGTCCCGGGACCGCGGCCCTGCAAGAATCTCGGCCACGGGATCCCGTGGGGGATGAACCGGTCTTGATTCACGCGCCGAACCCTGCGGCGATAATGGCGACGGCGAAACCAATGGCCCAGGGTGTAATTGGCGGCATATCCCAACACGATGGCGGCGATGAGCGTGACGAGCAGCAGGGGCACGAACGGCGAGTTCCAGAGCACGTCCTCGGTCGAGCCCAGGAGGTTCTCCTCCGGCCTGGGCCCCTCGCCCTCCCAGATCTTCCCGTAGGCGTCGACGTAGCGGAACTGGTACGACTGCGTCGCATGGACATGAAACTGGCCGGTCATGATGTCGACGTGTCCGCCGTACCGGTCCAGGGGACCCGGGGACGTCACGAGCATCGCCAGGAGGACGGTCCCGACCACGATCATGGGATCATCCTCGCCTCGCCGAGCACTAGAGACTCAAGGCCTGCGTGAACTTCAGCTTGGCCGTCTCGCCGGCCTTGAGCTGGACGTTGGCGCCGATGTTGGCCGCCGCGACGCCGCCGCCGACGGCGCCGACCACGCCGCCGATCTCGGTGCCGTGCTGGTTTCCGGTCTGGTTGCCGATCACGGCTCCCGCGGCCGCCCCTCCCACGACGATCGCGGCGTCGACCGCGTGATTGGCGGCGCGCGCTCGCGCCTCGAGATCAGGGAGGATCATCGCGAGGTGAGCGGGGCGATTGGCGATACTCGTGAAGGTGAACTTCAAGACCGCCGCGGCCCTCGTTTCCGAGGCGGGCTTGACTGCCGTCACCTCGCCGGCCACCGTGGAGCCGGCCGGGATGACGGTGGCGCCATTGATGACGAGGTCAGCCAACGTGGCTCCCGTGACGCGGTCGCCCACCTTGGCGTCCCGCGACGAGACCTGGCTATGAATCTTCACATCGACGGTGGTTCCGGAGGGGATCGTGACGCCCGACAGGATCGCGGTGGCCGTGGCCGGGGACGTTGAGGCAATTTCCGCCGCCGGGGAGGCGCCGCCCGCCCGCGAGGCCGCGGACGTGCCCGGCTGGGCGCTGGAGGAACCCGGCTCCACGTATCCCGCGGAGGCGATCTCGACCGGGGCACGGTCGCCGGCGTAGAGCGCGTACGTGCCCGTGACCAGGGCCAGGATCCCCACCACCACTCCGGTTGCCACCTTCTGGTTCGTGTTCATGTGCGATCTCCTCGAGGGATTTTCCATCGTCCCCGTCCCGCCGATGTGGCGGGAGAGGCCGTTGCAGTCGGCGGGCTCCAGGGTTCGACCCGCGAGCTCGCGCCGCATCCGGGGACGCGGCGCGAACAGGGTGAATGGCGCGTGGGTTCAGCTCTTGAGCTTCTGTCCGAGTTCCTTGATGGCGGCGCTGACCTTGGCCTTGGCGGTGCCGAAGCTATCCTGGATCTTGCCGGCCAATTCTTCCCGCTGTCCCTCGGCCTTCAGTTTGGGGGAGTGAGCGACCGCGCCGATGGCCTGCTTGATGTTGCCCTTCGCCTTGGCGATCTTTCCGTGTACCTGGTCCTTGTTCAACATGGATGATTCTCCTTTGAAACTGTTTTAGATGCCTTGAGTCCTGTTGTGAGCCACGAGCTTGATGAGCCCGTTGACGGCCGCGTGAATGAGCATGTAGATCACGAGGGCCATGAAGTACGACAGCATCAGCCGCATGCCCCCCGCGCCCGGATTGGGCAATACCCCCGAGAACGGCGCGAGAAACGGGCCCGATATCGTCTCGACGAACTGCGTGATGCCGCTGGACCTTCTCGCGCCCACGAGCGCCATGAAGGTGGCGAGGCCGACGATGCCGTACAGCATGTAAAAGCCGTAGTCGACGTATTCGGAGACCCTGGAGAGCATCCGGGCTCGGGCCACTTCTCCTTCCGTCGATGCGATCTCCCGGAACGCCGTGCTTCGCAGTTGCCTGGCGACCGTATCGGCCTGGACCTGGTCGGCGGGCGTGACCTCGGCTGTTCGCGTGATCTCGGAGTGTATCCCGGCGCGAACCTCGCCCTTGATGGCCTCGTGCTCGCGCAGTCGTTCGGACTCGTCAACGGCGACCTTGTCGTTTGTCATCATGGGAGAAGTGTAGGGTCCCGCGGGGCGCGTCCGATATGAGGCATAACCCTACTTTGATCCGCGCGCGACGCGAGGGGTGAGGGAGATCCCGCCTGGCCCGCGATTTCATCCTCGATGAGCAGCGCGAGCGTGTCGATGAGTCCCTGCGTCAGATCCGTGTCCCGGCCCCGGGCCGCCACTTCGATCCGCCCACCCATGTCCGAGAGAGCCCTGAACCCGAAGACCCCGCTCGTGCCCTTGATCGTGTGGCCAAGGGAGACCAGGGCTTCCCGATCGTCCGCCCGCATGGCCACCGCCATCGCGACGCACGCTGACTTCATGTCCACGAGCATCCCGTGGACCAGGTGTTGCGGTACATTCCTTTCCGGCGCGGTCGCGGGCGGCATCTCTCCTGGCGCGCGGGCGACCTGCAGGACGACCTGGTGTTTCCGGAGGGCTTCGGCGACGCGAACCAGGAAATCCTCGGCCTCGAAGGGCTTGCCGATGAAGTCGATGGTGTCTCCGTATCCCCGGACGCGGCTGTCGTTCTCGTCCATGGCGGTGAGAAAGATGACGCAGGGACGGCGCTCGAGGGCGTGCAGGCGCTTGAGCACCTCGAAGCCGTCCATCCCGGGCATGAGGGCATCGAGAATGATCATGTCGATCCCGCCCTCCTGGACGCGGGCGAGGGCCCCGCCGCCATCCGCGGATTCGAAAACCAGGTAACCGGCCCCGCGAAGCCGCAAGGCGACGATGGTACGCACGTGCCGGTCGTCGTCCACGACGAGGATGCTCCCAGGCGAGGGCCTCACGACCAGGCGCGCGCGCCGTCCACGTCTGAGCCCGCGCTCCTCAATTGCCCTGCCCGGGGCGCAGGCTGCGCGCATCGGCCGGACGCGAGGTGGCGTTGAAGAGCCAGCTGTTGCCGACGCGCACGGAGGTCCTGTCGATCGTGACGAGGGTGGAGTCGGCGCGGTTGATGAGGCCCGGCAGGCGCGCGGAGGCCGTTCGCACGTGGCCGGCAATGACGGTCATCGTGTCCATTTCGCGGGTCATGGAGTCGGTGAGCGTCTCGAGCTTGCCGGCGGTCCGCTCCACCGCGCGCAGCGAAGTCGTGATCTCGCGGACGGCCACGCCGTTCTCGTTCAAGAGGACGCCCGCCATGCTCTGCCGGTCGTCGAACGCGGCCCTCGACCGGCCCAGGATCCGCTCGGCGTGGCTGGAGGACACCAGGAGGCTTCGCATGAAGCGGTTATAGGCGCCATCGCTGTCGGCGACGTCGCTGGAGAGGATCTTGAGATTCGCCACGACGGCCCTCAGGTCCCTGCTGACCTCCGCGATCGCGCTCTTGGCATCCTCCACGATGTCGGTGCTCTGCCGGGATGCGATAACGGCGCCGTTCGTGAGCCTCAAGGTGGTGAGCGAATCCGGTGTGATGAGCACGATCGCGTTGGCGAAGTCGAGGGCGCCAAAATGGATGACGGCCGTCGTGTTCTCCGGGATGCTGTAGGCATACTCGCCCTTGATGAGCATGCGCACCCGCACACGGATGCGATCCGAGTCCGCCGAGGGGTCGTAGAGGAGACGCACCTCGCTGACCTCGCCCACCTGGACGGCGGCGATGAGTACCTTGCTTCCCGGCCGGAGGGAGTGGCCTTGCCGGAAGTAGGTCGTCAGTTCCAACCCGGAGATACCGGAGAGGACGTCGTACTGTCGCAGGCCAATCGCCAACAGGGCCGCGATGGCGATGAGGATGAAGACCCAGCCGAGCACGTGGTGCCGGGCTCCGGAGGGCAGATCCAGGAAGCGATCCATGTCCTTTTCCTCCGTTCCCATCAGGGCATCTCCGCGAACGCGAGGCCATGGGCGTCCCGGACGACGGTGGCCATCCGGTCGCAGAAGGGCGGGAGCTCGGCGCGGCGCGCGGCGATGATCAGCTTTAGAGCCGAGGTCTCGCAGGAGACGTAGAGCGCGTCCAATAAGAGACTGCGCTCACCGGACGACCAGCCGGTGAGCGGCGAATCGATGACGAGAACGCGATAGGGGACGAAGCGCAGGCGCGCCAGCGCCAGGGCCTGGACATGCGCCGGCTCCAGGGCCTCGATCCGCTCGTCGAGCTCCGGGCTGTTCCTCCAGGACTCCAGCCCAATCGCGGAGAGCGTCTCTCGCACGCGACTGGCGGAGAAGGGCAGGGAGCGGCACGTGAAGGCCCACTTCAGGTTGGTGGCGAGCGAATCGCGGGTCAGCCACGCGGAGGGACGCCGGCAGATTCCCGTCAGGTAGGCCAGGTCGCGGATCTGCAGGGCCGTCAGGCGGACGCCGTTACGGTCCACGTCGATCTTACCGCTCCCCGTGAAGATGTCGATGAGCTGGGTCCTGACCCCGGCGTCCTCGGCGATGAGCCCGGCGATCTCATCCTCCTGGAAGACCGGGGCGCTCTCGCCGCAATCCCATCTCAGAGCCATAATGGCCAACCCACCATCACCAGGAGGACGGGCGTGCTCACGACGATGAAGCGTCGCCCGATCGATCCCGGCATGGGCCTGTTCCCATCGAGAGCCACTAGGAACGCGGCGGTGGCCGCGTAGGCGCCGTAGAGCAGGCCGTACTGGCCCGCTCTCGCGACCACGGCGGAGGCCAGCCCGGTCACGGCCGGGTGGCTGGAGATCCCGATCGCGGCCGTGGGCGACGCGCCGATGTAGACGAAGGCGACGGTGGCCGCCGAGAGGAGCCCCAGGCCGAGACTCGCGGAGAGGATGTGGGGAGCGACGATGTCGGTGGCGGGATTGCCGCCCTGGTCCCTGGTGGAGCGAAAGCCGCCTTCCGCGATGTCGACCGCGTACTGCTCCGCCTCGCCGACCCCGCGCATCAGGATGAACGAGAGGCTCGCGATCAGGAATCCCATCGGCGCCAGCGCCGCTTCCGCAAGTTGACCGGGCGCCTGGAGCTCGGTGCCGAAGCGATCGAGAAACCTCCCGAGAACGAGCGCAACGACTATGCAGGCCGGGAAGCAGCGAGTTGCCAGGAGGCCGATGTCCCGCACCACGTGCCCCGGTATGCGAAGGATCTGCTGGTTCGAGGCGCGCGCGATGGAGCTCGCGAGTCCCACCGCCGCGAGAACCATCCTTCCCATCAGCTCGGGCAGGCGCCGGGACGCCGCGATCATGGTGAGACCGTGGGCGCTCGCGCCACCAGGTCCATGCTGCGGGCGAAGCCGCGGAGATCCTGCCCGTAGACGGCCGCGAACCCGCTCTCCTCGCGACCGCTCCATACCTGCATGTTCTCGGGCGGAGGGCGCAGGGGAAACTTCAGGGCTCCCAGCTCCCCGCTCCAGTCGGCATGACCCGCCGCGTAGTGAAAGTTGTGAATGCCGATCACGAGCGGGCCCTCGACGAATTCCTGGCCTTCCTGGATGGCGCGCTCATAGGCGATGGCGGGCACGAGGCACCCCAGGTAGGCGACCCCGGGCGTGAACATGTGGGCGAAGACGGCCTGGATGCGATCCACGCGTCCCGGACCCACGCCATCGGCTCTCAGCGTCGAGAGGGCGGCGAAGGCCTCGGCGAAGAAGCGGCGTCCCTGGCCATGCAGGCGATTGGCAGGATCGACGTCATAGGTGCGCGCGCAGAGGATGAAGTCGTCTTCGGAAACCGCGGGCGAGAGATCGCGCGGAAGAGCATCCGGCCGGCCACCCGGCGGCGCCCTGCGCGCGGGGAAGGGACGCTCACCGATCGCCGCGAGCAGTCGCTCCAGGGACTCCACCGCAAGGGCGACGGCCCCGCGATTCCCGTCCCTGGACTCCTCCTCGATGATCTTTCCGAGTTCGGTGATCCGGGCGAACCCGTAGCTGGTTCCTGTTCCGCGGATCTTGTGACCGATCTCTCGGATGGTCCCGAGGTCGCCGGTCCTGATGAGCCTGGACAGGTCCGCGACATCTTGAAGCCGAGCCGCGATGTAGACGGGGAGCCGGTCGCCGAGGGAGGCAGGCTCCCCCGGGGGCGATGCCCCGGGCGCGTCCTGCACCGGTTCTGCCGGGGGAGAGATCCCACCGCCGGTCAGCTTCGTGATCAGGGCCAGGAGGTCCAGCCGGGAGAGCGGCTTCTCCAGGTGGGCGTCACAGCCCGCCTCGCGGGCGGCTTCCCGCAGTTCCTCGTTCGCGAGCGCCGAGAGTGCCACGATGGGCGTTCGGCGTCTTCCCAGTCGCCTCTCGATCTCGCGCATCCGTCGCGTCACGGTCAGGCCGTCGATGTCCGGCATGCGGACGTCCATCAGGACGATGTCAAAGGGCTCCGCCTCAAAGCACCTGAGCGCCTCGGCTCCATTCACCGCCTGCACGATTCGCCAGCGTGTCTGTCTCAGGTAGACCCTGACGACGTTCCGGTTGCTCTCGGAATCATCGGTGAGCAGCACCGTGAGCCCGGCGCCCGGGCGAGGATCATCCGCGAGCGAAGCGCGTGCGGACGGCGTGTCGACGGGGCGGGCGCCCGGGCGGGCGCCCGGGAGCTCCTGCTGCTTGCCGCCCGGCGCTTCGCCGCCCGGCGCTTCGCCGCCCGGCGCTTCGCCGCCCGGCGCTTCGCCGCCCGGCGCGCCGATGATCGCTCGCTCGACGGCATGGATCACCTCGAAATC
>CAZJQD010000024.1:13248-36380 GCA_964548165.1 uncultured bacterium | reverse complement strand
CGCCGCCCGGCGCGCCGATGATCGCTCGCTCGACGGCATGGATCACCTCGAAATCCCGGAGAGGCTTCTGCAGGAAATCGCAGGCCTTGAGCCGCAGGGCTTCGACGGCGTCCTCCTGCTTGTCGGAGGCTGACATGACGATGATGGGCGTCGCCTTATCCTCCCGGTGGATCTCCCGGATGACCTGGTGCCCGTTCATTCCCGGCATGCGGATGTCGATGAGGATGACGTCGGGCCGCCGTTCGTGGAGGCGACTTAAGAGCGCGGATGGCTGCGAGAAACTCTCGACGCGGTATCCCATGTTGCCAAGAGAGAGCGCGACGAACTCGAGTAGACCCTCATCGTCATCGAGAATGTAGACGGTGGAGGAGCGAGGCTCCCCGCCGGGAACGGCGCCCGGGCTCATGCCCGCGCCAGCTGGGCCGTCACGGTCGACAGGAATCCCTTGTAGTCGAGCGGCTTGGCGATGTAACCGTCGCAACCGGCGGCTCGTATGCGCTCCTCGTCGCCCTTCATCGCCAGGGCGGTCAGGGCGATCACGGGAATGCCGCTGGTAGCGGCGTCGAGCTTGAGCAGGCGCGTGGCCTCGAGTCCATCCATGCCCGGCAACTGGATATCCATCAGGATGAGCTGGGGTTGCTCGATGCGGGCCATCGTGAGCCCGGCCTCCGCATCGATGGCGGTCAGGACGTCATGACCGGCCTTGTCCAGGAGGAGCACGGCGAGCTTCATGTTCGCGGGATTGTCCTCGATGACCAGGATCCTGGCCATGTCAGCCGATGACCCGGCGCCCGGCCATGGCACGTCGAATCTCCGTGATGAAGCGTTCGCGATCGAAGTGGGATTTCTCCATGATGGCCGAGACGAAGCCGTTCAGGCGGGCGAGATCCTCCGAGGTGACCTTCTTGGCCGTGACTACGATGATGGGGATCCGGACGGTGGAAAGATTTTCCTTGAGCGCCTCGATCACGTCGAACCCGCTGACGTCGGGCATCATGAGGTCCAGGATGATCAGGTCCGGAAGTTCCCGGAGCGTGGTGTCGATGGCTTCCCGGCCACCATACGCCCTGAGGACCAGCCTCGTGGAATCCTGGATGTTGAGCGCCACGAGCTCGACCGCGTTGGGATCATCATCCACGACGAGCACCTTCAGGGTGCGGTCCTGGGGGAGCGGAAAGAGTCCCAGGTCGATCAGGGCCTCGTGCAGCTCCTGGCGCGAGATCGGCTTCTGCATGACGGCCGCCGCTCCGAGCGCGTATCCCTTGTTGCGATCCGCGACGATCGAGATGATCACGATCGGGATCCGCCGCAAGTCCGGCATGAGCTTGATCCGGGAGAGAAAATCCCAGCCGTCGATCTTGGGCAGCATGATGTCGAGGGTGATGAGCGAGAGGGGGTGCTGCACCGCGAGCGCGAGGGCGGTCTCGGCGGTGGGTGCGACCAGGACCGTGAATCCCTCCGCTTCGAGTTGCACGCGGATAAGGTCCGCGGAGCGAAAATCGTCCTCCACGACGAGGGCGGTTCGGATCCCCGTTGGCGCCTGGTCTACCCGGGACGGCCTCGTGTTCGCGGAACCGGGCGGTGGCGCGGATCCGGTGCCGAGGCGTTCATGCCCCGCCTGTCCCTCCATGCGAAGCGGCACCCAGACCGTAACGCACGTACCCTGGCCCGTGGTGCTCTCCAGCGCCACGGTTCCGCCATGGAGCTCGGCGAGGAGCTTGACCATGGCCAGCCCCAGGCCCGTGCCCTCGAACTTTCGCGACAGCCCCCCGTCGATCTGGCTGAAGGGCTTGAAGATCTGCTCGAGCCCTTCCGGCGAGATCCCGATGCCGCTGTCAGAAACGCTGATCTTCAGGAACTCCGCGAACTCATTGGTGGCCAGCGGGAAGCTGCGACCGCCGGACCAGGCGCCGCTGGATTGCCCTACCTTCGCCCTGAGCTCGCGGCTGGCGTGAAGGGTGACGCGCCCGCCGTCCCGGCTGAACTTGACGGCGTTCGAGAGGAGGTTGTAGACGATCTGCTTGATCTTGCGTGCATCGGCATGGATGGGCCCCAGGTCCTCGGACACGTCGATCTCCAGGTGAATGTTCCGGGTCGCGGCCTTCTCCCGGATGATGGAGAGGCTGTTCACGAGGAGCGAGGACATCTGGAGGGGTTCCAGGTCGAGCGTCATGGCCCCGGCCTCGACCTTGGAGAGATCGAGGATGTCGTTGATCAGGGAGAGGAGATGCTTGCCGCTGTTGAAGATGTCGCCGATGAAGCCCCGCTGTTCCTCGGTCATCTCGCCCATCAAGCCGTCCTTGAGGACCTCGGAGAAGCCGATGATGGCGTTCAGCGGGGTTCGCAGCTCATGCGACATGTTGGCCAGGAACTCCGACTTCATGCGGCTGGCCTCCTCGAGCTCGACGTTCTTGCGCTTGAGGGTCTGCTCGAAGCGCTTGAGCTCCGTGATGTCCCGGGCCGACGCGAAGACGCCCTGGAGCTTGCGATCGCGGTCGTGGAACGTGTTCGCATTGTAGGAGACGACGGTGAGCTTGCCCTCGCGCGAGCGGGCGGTCAGCTCGTAGTTGGTGACCTTGCCCTCGTTGAGGACGCGCGTGATGCTTGCTTCCGCGCGCGAGGAATCGGTGAAGTAGTTCTTGAAGGGGGCGCCGATGAGCTCGTCGCGCGTGCACCCGGTCAGGGCCTCCGTCTGCTTGTTGACGTCCGTGATGATCCCCCGGGGATCGGTGGTCATGATGGCGTCGATGTTGGACTCGATGAGCGACCGCGTGTAGAAGTGCTGGTCGCGCAGTCGCTGGTCGAGCTTCATCCGTTCTTCCTCGACCTGCTTGCGGGCGGTGTTGTCCGTGCCGATGAGGAGATATCCGATGATGGCCTCGTCGGCGTCCCGGAGTGCCGTGACGGAGACGACGGCCGGGAAGCGACTGCCGTCCTTGCGGAAGTAGGTCAGCTCGTAGATGTCCTCGATCCCGCGCGACGCCTTGAAGACGAGGGCCTCGAACCCGGGCGCGATCGGCGTGGCGAACTCGACGCTGAGGGCCGTGGCGCGGGCGACCACTTCGTCGGGGTCCGAGATGTCGGCCGGCGTGATCTTGTCCATCACCTCGCCCGCCGCGTAGCCCAGCATCCGCTCGGCGCCGACGTTGAAGATCTGGATGACGCCCCTGGCGTCGGTGGCGATCGACGAGAAGTTGGCGCTGTTGAAGATGGCGTTCTGCAGGGCGCCCGCCTTCAAGAGGGCTTCCTCGGCTCGCTTGCGGGCGGTGTTGTCGGTGCCGATGAGAAGGTACCCGATGATGGTGTTCTCCGCGTCGCGAAGCGCGGTGACGGAGACGACGGCCGGGAAGCGGCTGCCGTCCTTGCGGATGTAGGTCAGCTCGTAGATGTCCTCGATCCCACGGGAGGCCTTGAAGACGAGGGCCTCGAAGCCCGGGGTGATCGGGGTGCCGAGCTCCAGCGAGAGCGCCGTGGCCCGCACGATCACTTCCTGCGGATCGGAGATGTCGGCCGGCGTGATCTTGTTCATCACCTCGGCGGCGGTGTATCCCAGCATCCGTTCGGCTCCGACATTGAAGATCTGGATGACACCTTTGGCGTCGGTGGCGATCGACGAGAAGTTCGCGCTGTTGAAGATCGCGTTCTGCAGGGCGTCCGCCTTGAGGAGAACCTCCTCGGAGCGCCTCGGGCGGGGGCTATCGGCGGTCATGGAGCCGTCCATCGACGCCTGATCCCGGAGGACATCCCGGCTCCACGGACCTCGAATGATGGCAATTGGGGGCAGGCATACAGGTAATCCTAGGTCCCGGGCGTCGGCGTTCGATATGGGGTCATAACCCCAAGACGCGCGAGAAGCCCCCTGTCGCCGCTGCCGGGCGCGCGTTCCTGGGGTCTCCACCCCATGTCGTTTCGCGCTCCGTCCTGGCTAACATGATCTGTTGCTCGCTATTCCCATGAAGGAGAAGAAGTCATGTTGGAAACGATACTCATCATCCTGGTCGTCATGTGGATACTTGGCATGGTCAGCGCGAACACGATGGGTGGATTCATCCACATCCTGCTGTTTCTCGCGGTCGGCATCGTCCTGATCCGTGTCATCCGCGGTCGATCCGTTCTTTAGACGAAGGGTTTACCCTGTGAAACCGCCGGCCTAGGTGGCCTGGGGGCGATTCAGGAAGGTGTCGGCGCCGCGGCAGGATCCGGCCGATGCCGCCGTCGTGGCCTGATCCAGGGGGACATGGACGACCAACCGCGTGCGAGGGGAGAGGATATCCTCGGTCGCCTGCGCCCAGATCTCATAGTGCCCCGCGGCTCGGGCGTGGAAGTGCATGCCGGTATCAAATTTCTGAAAGGATCCTCCTCCTTCAGGCGAGACGTGCCAGGTGACGGCGTCGACGGCGTGGGGACCATTCTTTCCCGCGCCCGTGCAGATCGCATCGACGCCGACGCAGAGGCCCGTGGTCTCGAATTCGTGGGACGCCACCTGCCGCACGTCGCCCGAGAGGAGGACATCGAGGGCGCCGGGGATCGTGCAGCAGGCATCCAGGGATGCCGCCGCAGCCAGGACTGCGCGGATCTGCGTGTATTGAGTCAGGTGCTGATTCACGTCGCGGACATCCCGTTATGAATTGTGATCATGAGACAGCTTAGGAGTGCCTCTTTGCCGCGGGATATGAGGTTTAACCCTACCTCATCGCCATGAGTGTTCGCGCACCCGGAATCCGGGAGGGCATGAAGCCCGGCAAAGCGCACATGGGAAGCGCTCGACCGCACACAGATGGCCTGGAGAGGCAGTCATGGGGATTTGACCCCATGGTGGCGAACGACCTCCGAAACGTAACATTCATTCGGTGCTTACTGGGGCCTCCAGCGCGAGGCGTATCAGAAGAACGTGTTTACCTTGAAAGGTGGAAAGTTTGCCATGAATCGAATTACGGGCGGAACCGGTATCGGATGGATGTGGTTGTTTGCGAGTCTTGTGCTGTTTTTGCCCGGGTGCTCGGGCGGAGGGAATACCGGGCACTGGAATCCCGCAGCCGTAATTTCGCCTACCGTCACGGCCGTCGTGCCCGCTCCGTCCGCCGTCGGCGTGGCCCTGAACACGCGGCTCACGGCCACCTTCAGCAAGGAGATGGATGCCGTCTCGGTCAATGCGGTCACCTTCACCCTGGTCAACAATCTCGGGACGCCGGTCTCCGGCACCGTGGCCTATGACTCTCCCAGCAAGGTCGCCACCTTCACGCCGGATACCAACCTGGCGGCCAGCACGGTCTTCACGGCGACGGTGACCACCGGCGTCAAGGACGTCGCGGGCAACTCGATGCTCGCCAACTATGCCTGGTCCTTCACGACGGGCGTGGCCACGGACACCGCGGCGCCCCGCGTCATCGCGACGAACATTCGGCACACCGACACCAATGTCTCGATCAATACCCTGGTGGGCGCAACCCTCTCGGAGCCCATGGACCCGCTGACGATCAACATCACGAGCTTCACCCTGACGAGCGGTCTTACGACCGTGGCGGGCCGGGTGACGGCCAACGGAGCCAACGCCGTCTTCACGCCGGACACCTACCTGGCGCCGAATACCGCCTACATGGCGAGGCTGACCACGGCCGCCAAGGACCTGGCGGGCAACCCGATGGTCGCGGACTCCACGTGGACATTCACGACGGGAGCGGGCCTGGATACGACTCCGCCAACGGTTAACTCCGTCATCCCGATCGCGGGAGCCACGGGCGTCAGCATCGGCATCAAGAGCATCTCCGCGACGTTCAGCGAACCGATGGACCCGGCGACCCTGACGAACCTGACCATGACGATGATGGATTCCACCGGCGTGAACGTGCCGGGAACCCTCGCGTACGACCTGATCCTGCTGAGCAACATCGCGACCTTCCGCCCGACGGACACCTTGCTGGCCAACATGCGCTACACGGTGACGATCTCGACCGCGGTCACGGACCTGGCGCGCAATGCGATGGCGGCTCCGTTCTCCTGGTCGTTCACGACCGGCTCGGCCGCGGACACCACCGCGCCCCGTGTCATCAGCCACATCAACAAGAACGGCGACACCAACGTCTCCGTCTCGACGAACCTGGGCGTGACGTTCAGCGAGCCGATGGATCCGCTGACGATTACCGCCGCGACGTTCACCTGCACGCGCGTCGGAGGAACCGTAACCGGCGTCATCTCCTACTCCGGCGTGAACGCGGTACTCGATCCCGACACCGATCTTCTGCCGAGCACTCTCTACACCGTCCGTATCACGACGGGCGCCAAGGACCTCGCGGGCAACAGCCTGGCCACGGACTCCACGTGGAGCTTCACCACGGGACTCCTGGCGGACACGATTGCACCCCGGGTCAACTCCGTCATCCCCGTCGACGGCGCATCGGGCGTCAGCACCAATCTTGACGTCATCTCGGCCACGTTCAGCGAGGCCATGAATCCGGCGACCATCACCACAGCGACCTTCTCGGTCAAGGATTCGACCGGCGTGGCCGTGCCGGGCACCATGGTCTACGACCTGATCCTCCTCAGTAACATTGCCACGTTCAGCCCCACGGGCGACCTGTATCCCAACAGCCAGTACACGGCCACGATCACGACCGCGGTGAAGGATCTCTCGGGCAACCCCCTGGACACCAGCTTCATCTGGAGATTCACGACCGGCGCGGCCCCGGACAGCATTCCCCCGAGGGTCATCGCGCACGTCAATAACCATGGCGACACGGGCGTGCCGATCAACACGCAGATTGGCGTCACCTTCAGTGAGCAGATGAACCCCCTGACGCTGACGACCACGACCTTCAAGCTGACGACCGCCGGAGTCCCGGTGGCCGGAAGTGTGACCTACGCGGGCGTCAACGCGGTCTTCGACCCCGACAACGACCTCGCCGTCAGCACGCTCTACACGGTCACGGTCACCACGGGAGCCAAGGACATCGCCGGCAACAGCATTGTCACGGACACCAGCTGGAGCTGGACCACGGGCACCAGCACCGATACAACGGCGCCCAGGGTCATCCTGGTGAACCCCGGACGCGACACCACCAACGTACCCATCAACAAGTCCGTCTCGGCCACCTTCAATGAACCCATGGATCCCGCAACCATCACGGTCCTGACGTACACCCTGAAGGAGACACTCACGGACAGCCTGGTCGCGGGCACCATCATCTATGACCAGATTCTCCTGAGTAACATCGCGACCTTCAATCCGACGGACAATCTCAAGCCCAACACGCAGTACACGGCGACGCTGACGACCGGGGTCAAGGACCTGAACCGCAACGCCCTGGCCACGGACTCGACCTGGAACTTCACCACCGGAACGGATACAGCGGCAGGAGCCATGCCCTTGAATGCGGCCGCGCCTTACGGCGGCATCGGCGGTGGAGCCGGCATCACGAACGAGGGAATCTTGACCGTCATCAACGGAGACCTCGGAACGACCGGAGCATCAACGCTGGTCGTCGCCTTCTACGACGCTTTTGCGAACTACGGAGCTCCGGACGGCAAGGTCAACGGGAGGATCTACACCGACCTCCCCGCGCCCGGAACCGCAACATCCATGGCCATCGCCACCGCGGCTCGCGCCGCGGCCCAGCAGGCCTGGGTCAACCTCTCTCCGGCGAACATGCCGGGTGGCGCCAACGTGGGTAACAACCTCGGTGGCCTCACGCTCGCGCCCGGTATCTACCAGGCGCCGGGCGGAACCTTCGCCATCACCGGATCGGATCTCACCCTGGATGCCCAGGGCGATCCGGACGCCACCTTCGTCTTCCAGGCCGGGTCCTCGCTGACGGTTGGAGCGGCCGGTGCGCCTCGCAGTGTCATTCTCATCAACGGAGCGCAGGCGGCGAACGTCTTCTGGCAGGTGGGCACCGCGGCGACCATCAACGCGGCGGGCGGCGGAACCATGGTGGGCACCATCATCGCGGACGCCGGCGTCACCTTCTCCACATCCGGTGTCGCGGTCATCACGACCCTCAACGGCAGAGCGTTGGGCCTGAATGCGGCGGTGACCATGGTCAACACGGTCATCAACGTCCCGGGATTCTAAGCAACCGGTTATCGAAGTAGCAGTGGCTTTACGGGAAGGACGGGCGGGCGCGGATGCGCCTGCCCGTCGCCCCGGGGTATTGCGGGCTCCGCAGGTCGGCGCCCGGATCACACACGGCCCTTCCAGCGGCCGGGAAAGAATCGTGAAGATGCTAAGGACTCGAGGAGGATGTGCAGTGAAAACGATGAATAGTGCGGTGAGTCGGGCGGCCCTGGCGGTTTCCGTCGGCGCCCTGCTTCTGGCGCAGTCGGCGGGCGCCGAGGTTCGGGCGAAGACGTTCGAGGCCAACCTGTTCGGGGGATACAACATCTTCCAGACGAATAAGAATCTCGAGGATGCCGCCACCTACGGCGGCCGCCTCGGCTACAACTTCACCCGCCATTTCGGGGTCGAGGTCGGGATAGATCAGATCTATTCGCATGTCGCCGATCGGTCGATCACCACCCCGATGGAAGGCCAGTATCGCAGTCCCATGGACCGCGTCCGCGTCAACCTCTACTACGCGAACGCGATCTATCACTTCGCTCCGCAGAGAGAGCTTGTGCCGTTCGTCGTCCTGGGCTTCGGCGGATCGCGCTATGATCCCTCGATTGCCACGGACGATCTCGCCGTCGTGATCTTCGGCGGCGGCGCGAAGTACCGCCTGAACGACTACTTCTCGTTCCGCGCCGATATCCGCGACAACATGGTGACCGAGCTCTTCCAGGAGTCCTACCACAACATCGCCATCACCGCCGGCGTTTCGCTGGCGTTCGGCGGACCCTCGCGGCCCGCGGCAACGACCGCGTACGTGGCGCCGCCTCGCGCGGTGGCGGCGGTTCAGCCCACGGTTGCGCCTGTTCGGACGGCGAGCCTCATGGGCCCGGCCGGTCCGGCGGGTGCCGCCGGTCCTGCCGGAGCGCAGGGTCCGACCGGGTACACGGGAGCCGCGGGATACGGGCTTGCCGGTCCTACCGGGGCGGCAGGTCCAGCCGGACCGCAGGGCCAGCGCGGTCCTATCGGAGCGACCGGTGAGATCGGGTCGGTTGCCGTCGGTCCTGCCGGCGTCGCGGGTCCTGCCGGACCTGCCGGCGTCCAGGGCGAACGGGGCGCCACGGGCTTGCAGGGTGCGAGCGCGGTCGGCTATGCCGGCGCGACCGGTCCCGCGGGTCCCTCTGGTCCGCAGGGTGAACGTGGCTGGACGGGCGCCCAGGGGCCGACGCTCGTGGGACCGACCGGTCCCGCCGGTCCCCAGGGAGTGGCAGGCGCGCAGGGCGTTGAAGGAGCGACGGGAGGTCGTGGAACGACGACGGCCGGCGTCGTCGGCGCGACCGGTAGTGCTGGAACGATGGGCACGCAGGGGCCCATGGGTCCCACGGGTCTCCAGGGTTCCACGGGCGTCATCCCGCAGTGGACGTCCTACCGGGAGTTCTGGTTCGAGTATGACGACGTCGTCCTGCGATCGATCGATACCCGAAAGATCAGCGACATCGCGGCCTACATGCGAGAACACCCCTCGCTGCAACTCGGCTTCGACGCGTTCTACGATGCGCGCAACATGAACCTGCACACCCAG
The DNA here is from genome assembly GCA_964548165.1 of uncultured bacterium. Lineage (GTDB taxonomy): Bacteria > UBA8481 > UBA8481 > UBA8481 > UBA8481 > CAZJQD01. The sequence continues at coordinate 26,757 of CAZJQD010000024.1, read as the reverse complement.
CGCATCAATGCCGTGTACAACTCGCTCCTGCAGGCCGGCGTGCCGGCCTCCCGGATGGTCTCGGGATCGTTCGGCGACGCGACGGCGCGGAGCAACGCGCGCGTCGAGGTCCTGCTCATTTCCGCGTCCAGCTACAGGTAGAGGCCGAAGCCGGCCGTCGGCCGTCATCGGCTGGCGGCCGATACCGGTCCTGGAACGTGCACGATCCCGTGCACGCGATCTTGCTCCTCCGCGTCGCAAGGCGCGGGGGAGTTTTTTTATTCAGGGAAGGACTGTTGAGGGTGCTGGGGCGTGGACCCCATGTCGGCGGCGGGGCGGCGACGACTATGCTGTGGTGTAGGAGCAGGCGACCGGCCCCGGCGGGGCTGACGTCGCGCTCTTTCGGGAAAGGCACAAACGATGACGAAGCTTACGGGGTTCCTTCTGCTCGCCATCCTCGGCACCACGGCGATCTCTGCGCCCGTTCGCGGCGCTGCGACGACCGCGTTCGAGGCCCAGGCCGCGGTGAATCGCGCGATGCAGCCTCACCGCATCCTGGCGCGCGCCTACCGCGACAGCCTCTCCACCTTTGCCCGAACCCTTCAGCGTCCACCGAACTGGACGGCGCCCGTGGATCCCATCATGACCGTCGCGGCCGTCGTCGAGATGCGCCGGAGCTTCGACCTGATGAAACAGCTCTACCAGGTCCACATGAGCTACGATCGGGATGCCCGGATTACGCTGGAACAACAGGGGATCAACACGATCCTCGAGAGCATCGGATACAACCTCGAGGAGCTGGAGCGCCAGGTCTCCTATAACGCCCTGCACGAGCGGCGAATCTCCGAGATGACGGATCGCATCCTCCAGGAGTGCGCGCGCCTCACCTGAACGGACCCAGGCTAACCTGATCTATTCATGAATTCACACCACGGAGACCACGGGGACCACGGAGCGAGGCAAAGGAGAAGAATCCAGACGAAGAATGAGCACCGACTTTTTACCTCGATTCGTCCGTGATGATGAGGTGGTTCCGCAGCGCCTATATCTTGAATCCATGCCTTGCATCGGCCTTCTCCGTGGTCCCCGTGGCCTCCGTGTTGAAAACATGCGAATAGACCGGGCTAATCCTCGGTGATGTCGGCGCTGATGTCGGGCGAGTGCGTGTCGATGCGGCCGGCCTTGAGGTCCTCCTTCGTCTGCACCGCGAGGAGGCCGTACTTCTTCTGGATGTCCACCAGGTTCTCATCCGTCAGTTTCTCGATGTCCATCATCTCGTTGTGAGCGCCCTTGGTGGCCCGGATGATCTCGTCGAGCTTGAGTTGAATGGCGATCGTGTGCCGGTGCTGGCTGTTCTGGATGATGAAGAGCATGACGATGGAGATGATGGCGGCCAGCGTGTTGATGATGAGCTGCCAGGTGTTGTTGTAGTCCAGCACCGGGCCGAGGAGGAGCCAGCAGAGGATGGCGAGGAACGCCAGGAAGGTGGCGATCGGCTGGGCGGACTTGTTGGAGAGCCCCTTGGCGAGCCGGGAGAGGGCTTCCAGGGAGAAGGCCTCCAGGACGCTCATGCCGTCACCGGGCGCGCGTCACGAGGGAAGCGCTGTCGGGCTTTCAGGCGGACCGAGAAAGCGCGGCCCCATCATGCTTGGGGCTGGCTCCCCGGACGTGCCACGCGTGGGCACGAAGAAGAGCGTCGGTCGCGAGCGAGGCGGCGCGGTGATACTCGGCGCGGCGGGCGGTGAGCTCGGGACTGCACCCGGCGCGCGAAAGCAGGCACCGGGCTTCCTGCTCGAACTCCATCGCGCTCCCGTTTCGCATGGCCCCTGCCTTTCGCTCTCGTATCCATAACAAGTGTAGAACGCCCGGAGGGGAGGCGATATCGGGTGGAACCCTCATGGGGTTGATCCCTACCGCAAAATCAGGATGCTCGGATTAGCCTGGTATTCACAAGATGGAACCGCAGAGATCGCAGAGAACGCAGAGAAAGGCAAAATCCAAAGCCAGGATATAGAGTCGAAATCGCGATCGACTTCAGCCTTTCCCCTATTTCGTATTACCGCGGGCGAGGCGCGAGGTCGGAGGCGCCGTAGCGTTCCGCGCCCTTGAGAAGCACCTGGACGTGCTCGGTCTCCGGATCCAGTAGCGAGATGCCTTCCAGCCTCGAACGCGACCACTGGAAGAGCAGGCCGTAATCGGTCCAGCGGGGGAAGGCCACGAAGAGACCCGGTTCCCCGGGAAAGAGCTCGCGCTCGACGGTCACCGTGGAGTCGCGAAGCTCGGCCTCGAAGAGCCGCCCGTTGCGACAGAAGGCGATGGCCTTGCCGTCCGGCCGCCACGTGGGCTGGGTGCTACCGGGCGCCAGGAGCGTCTGCTGGAGCGTGACGAGATCCAGGAGGTAGATGCCGTGGGTATCGCCCCGGGAGTGGAGGTAGGCCACGCGACTCCCGTCCGGCGACCAGGTCGGATCGGACTTGGTGCCGCCGATGTCGGTCAGGCGCTCGGGACGTCGCCAGGGGTAGCGGAGCCGGTAGAGCTCGGTTCCCGCCAGCGGGGACCTCTGGCCGCTCCGCCTCGCCTGGTAGTTCGAGACGTAGACGATATCGCGCCCGTCCCGGTGAATGTCGGGTCCGATGGCGAGGTCGGTATTGCCGGTGATCGCGCTGACGCCACGCGGCGAAGAGAGGTAGAGGTCCGCGATGCGGAGATTGACCCCGCGGCGGTTCGTGCCTATGCCCTCGACGCGGTGCGCCGAGAAGAGGATCGACTCTCCACTGCTGTCGAGGAATCGCGGGGAACCGACGCTCGTGGCGGCTTCGAGTCGGACGGACCGGGGCGCTTCACCCGGGAGAACGATCCAGAGGCCGCCGTTCAGGACGTAAGCCAGGGGGGCTGGGGCCTCGAGCGCGTGGACCGGGAGGGGGGCAAGTGCCGACAGGGTCGCAAGGGCCCAGAGGGAAACGAAAAGCGCACCCCGGAGGGTCGAATACGCCCTTCGGGGTGCGAACGATGCGGATGGTCCTGGAGTCATGGATCAGGCCTCGGCTCTTGATTGCTGGCGGAATCCGGAACGAGGGAGGCTCCGGGGAGAGAAGCGCCCCGCGAGCCGGGGCGCTTCCGCCGATCCTACTCGATCACCACCAGGTCTGCACGGCGGTTCATCGCCCGGCCTTCCGGGTTGTCGGTGCCGTCGGAGTGCTCGTTGGTCGATACGGGCTGCATCTCGCCGCGACCCACGGTCACGAAGCGATCGGGGCTGAATCCGAACTGGATCATGACGTAGTCGTAGACGGCCTGAGCTCGCCTCTCGGAGAGCGCCTTGTTGTAGGCCTCGCCGCCGATGGCGTCCGTGTGACCCTGGACCAGGACGCGGGTCGCGGGGTTGTCGCGCATGAAGCGGACAAACTGCGCGATCGTGTCCTCGGCATCGGCTCGGATCACGTACTCGTCGAAGTCAAAGAGGACCGTAAAGCGACGTACGGCCTCCTTGATGACGGTCAGGGTTGCGGAATCGCGCGCCTGGCCGCCCGGGCCCTCGGCCATGGCGTAGAAGATGTGCGTGGCGGCCGGGTAAACCGCTCGTGATCCCGCGGTCTCCTCCCGGGCGCCGTTGATGCGGACGGTCGTGGCGCGGGTGGAACTCCACGTGAGCCGCGAGAGATCGCCGGCGTTCACGCGATCCGGCGTGACGCTGATCGAGATTGTTGGAGGCAGGGGAGCCGTGGGTTGAGGAGCGACGGCGACATCGACGAGGATGCGATCCTCGTCGGTGGCCTGGCCGCCCGGACCGGTGGCCACGAGCATGTAGCTTGCGTCCGTCGCCGGAGTGACTTCTTCGGATCCCTGGAGCGCGACGGAACGGCCATTGAGCTCGGCTCTCGTCGCGTTGGACGTGGACCAGGTGATGACCGAGGATTGCCCCTGGTCGATCCGCTGGGGATCGGCCGATATCCAGGCCGTGGGCGAGAGCGGCGCGGCCACGGTGACCCGAGCCTGGTCGGTGGCGCGGCCGGCGTCGTTGAAGGCCTCCAACGCGTACGTGGTGCTGGCGGTGGGCGAGACGGAACGAGTGCCCCTCAGGGCGACGGGCTCACCGTTCAGGAGGGCTCGCTTCGCGTCCGTGGTTGCCCACGAGATCAGGGAAGAGGCTCCGGAGCGGATGCTGTTCGGCGTGGCGCTGATGGCCGCGGTCGGCAGGGGAACCGGCGCCGGAACGACGGCCGCGGGCGCGGCAGGGGTCACGGGCGCCGTCGGGGCGCGGGTCGGGGCCGTGACGGCCGCCGATGATGCGGCCTGGACCGGGCCGTTCGGAACGATGTGGCAGTTCAACGCGTAGCTGGCGTCGTGCAGGTACTGCTGGATGACCGGGATCATGGCGGAGCGACCCTGGCTCAGCTCGTGCGAAACGAGGTGAAGGGCGGCCTCGGTGCGATCGACACGCCACTGATCCTCGGAGGAGTGCACGGGTCGGAGCATGGCTTCGTTCAGGCGCACCCAGAGAGCATCGTACTGGGCGGTGTAATCGGGATGGGCGGATCGGCCTGCATCCGAGATCCGGGGAGGAACGGTGGGGACCTGGTAGGCGAGCCTGCGGAGCCGCTCGGCTTCGTTGCGGTCTCCCAGGAGTTCCATGGACTGGGCGGCCCGCATGAAATACGCGTTCCTGGTCGCGCCCTCCGTGGCCACCGCATACGCCGCGATACCGCTGAACATCAGCAGTCCCACGGCACATATCCACGCCGACAATAATATGAGAAATCGACTACGCCTGTTGACCGGCCCCAACGTGAGTACAGCATTCTTCGTGATTGTGTTCATGACGAGAAGTTTGAAACAACCCGCGTCGATATGGTATGGGGTACAACCCTAACCTGATCGATGCACAAAAAATTTACCACGGAGACCACCGAGACCACGGAGAAGGTCGATATATGGCTAGGATTCTAGAAATTGGCGTTTAGGTCCGTCGCTACATTCCTGACAACCTGCAGTAAAAGACCCGGAATTCATTATCGGTTCGGTTTCTCCTCATCTGCCTTGCTCCGTGGTCCCCGTGGTCTCGGTGGTGCGAGAATGCGAGGTCTACGTGTCAGTCGATAGGAATCTGGGTCGAGCATTGGATGACGCCGATCTCGACGGCGTAGCGCGTGAGCCCGGCGGTGTCGTGGATGCCGAGCTTCTGCATCAGGTGATCCCGGTGCTTCTCCACGGTCTTGATGCTGATGTCGAGCTCGGTGGCGACCTGCTTGTTGGACTTTCCCTCGGCGACGAGCTGGAGCACCTCGGCCTCGCGCGCGGTCAGGCGAGACGCACTGCCCGCGGGGCGCCCCTTGCGAGAGGCGCTCTTTTGCTCCATGGCGAGTCGTCTCTCGGTGATGGAGGGGCTGAAGTAGGTGTTGCCCTTGGCAACCTCGCGGATCGCCTCGGCGAGGAACTGGCCCGTGGTCTGCTTGATGAGATACCCGACGGCGCCCAGAGCCGACGTGCGCTCGATGTAGGCGTCGTCGCTGTGGCCCGAGAGGATGAGCACCTTCGCGGCCGGGTTCGCCTGGAGTATCTGGCGCGTGGCCTCCAGCCCGTTCAAGAGCGGCATGGCGATGTCCATGATGATGATGTCCGGGCGGAGCTTCTGGGCCAGGGCCACGGCCTCTCTCCCGGTGACGGCCTGGCCGACCACCTTGATGTCGTGGTCGCTCTCGAGGAGCTTGCAGAGGCCCTGGAGGACGATCGTGTGGTCGTCGGCCAGGAGGACGGTGATCTTCTTCACGGGTTTCATGATGGTCGCTCCTTGGAGCCGGTAGAGTGGGGGAAGAGCACGCGCAGATCCATGCCCTTGCCCGGTGCGGATGTGATCGCCAGCGTGCCGCCGACCATCTCCACGCGTTCACGAATGCCCAGCAGGCCGAGGCGTCGCCTGACGGGAACCTTGGTCATGTCGAATCCCTTGCCGTTATCGCGGATGGTCATGCCGATCGCGCCGTGCAGGCGCCGGATGCTGATGGAGACGCGGGTGGCCCTTGAGTGGCGGGCCGCGTTCGTGAGGGCTTCGTGCGCGACGCGGTAGAGCGCCGTGCGCCGGGGGATGGACAGGTGCTCCACGCCTTCGTACGAGGTGATGGCGACGGGAATACCGGTCTCTTCCGTGTAGGTCTTTGCGAAAGAGAAGAGGGCGGGAACGAGACCAAGGTCGTCGAGGACGGCGGGGCGGAGCTCGCGCGCGAAGCGATGCACGATGTCGACCGATTTCTCCACGAGGCGCTGGGTCTGGGTGATCTTCTTCGAGATGCCCTTCGAGCTGACCAGGGCCTCCGTCTTGAGAGCGGCCAGTCGGAAGTTGATCCCGGTCAGCATCTGGGCGATGACGTCGTGCAGTTCGCGGCTGATCCGTTTGCGTTCATCCTCCTGCACGGTCAGGATGCGGCGGGAGAGGAGCCTCAGTTGTTTTTGCCGCCCCTGGGCCTCCTCAAGGAGTTCGTACGACTGCCGTTCGCTGGAGAGCAGCGTCGTCTCCGCGCGCTTCCGGCGAACAACCTCCTTCTTGAGCGCCCGGTTCGATGTGGCCAGGTCCTGGGTGCGCCTCTGCAACTTCCGGATCAGTTGATCGAGGCGCGCGTTATCCTCCAGGGCCGACCGGTGGGTCTCTTCCATCGGGACGAGGGATCGGGCGAAGAAGCGCTTCGCCGACTTGACGAAGCGATCATGGCGGACGCGAGAACCCTCGGGAAGGATGCGCGCCAGGAGCGCGTGCTCGTGGATCGCGGCCAGGTCGAGCGTATCGAGCCCGAGCGCGACGGCGCGTCGGCCCAGGTTAATGGCCGCCTGCAGGTTTCTGGGCGAGCCGATGTCCAGGTAGCGGCGAAGCGCCCCCTGGTAGGAAAGCGCATACGCGGTCGGTTTAGGGTTTCTTGCCATCTCTTACTCCTAACTTCAGAGCCAGGTCACGGATCGTCCTCACCGACTGCCGGACCAGTCGACGCGTCTCGGCAATCTCCTTGGAGAGGCCCACCGAGTGGGCCCGTGCCGATTGCTTGAGCGCCAGGATCCTGAGATGGATGCCCAGGAGCGTCTGCGCGATATCGTCCTGGAGCCTGCTGCTGCTCTTGTGACGCTCGCTCTCCTGAGCCTCCAGCATCCTTCGCGCCTGGGTGTGCAGACGCTTTCCCAGCTGATTAGAGTTCAACATCAGCCGGGCGCGCTTCTTTCCGCTGGCGGCCAGGGCCACTTCCGCCGACTGCCGGGAGGCAATCCCGCCTGCCAGGACGAGGTTCGACGCATGGGATTCCTTTGTGCGTCGATCGAGAGTCTTCGTGAGGGCTTTTATGCGCCCGTGTGTCTTCAGGGAGGCGGAGTGGGTGGCTTCGAGGGGGGCTGTGGCGTCCGCGAAGAACTTCTTCGACCGGAGATCGAGTCGATTCTTCGTCCGAACGGATCGAGCCGCGCGTACCAAGGGCTTCATCGTCCGCGCGTGGACGCGGGCGAGGTCGAGTGTCTCGAGCCCCAGGGGGATGGCCTGGCGCCCCAGTAACCGAGCCGTCCTCGAGCTTGCCGCCGCCCCGGGCGCCAAATGTCGACGAAGGGCCGACTGGTACAGGCCTGCCCAGGTGTTCTGGCGGGCAGTCATCATCACGATATTTCCCGCGCGCTGGCTCGATGCGAACGCCTAGCGGTGATTGCGATCATCATAGTCACTCATAAGTAAGGATATACGAAGGATCAAACACATTGCAGTAGGGTGAAACCCTACTACCAGCGGTACCGCGCCCTTCCGTGCGTCCGGTCTTGACGGGTCATCATTTCCAGCAGGGACTCAAATCGCCGAGACGCAAGGGTCTCCGGCGGGAATTGAGCCTGTTGGCAGGTCTAGACCCCATGGCGCCCTCGGGCGGCTCCGACGCAGATTAATCCTGAGAAGCAGGAAGCGCTGTGTGTGTGGAATGACGTCCTGACTTCATCCTGGAAAGGAACAGAGATCATGAATCAGAAGCATGAGGTACCGACGAGGGCATCAATGCTGAGGACGAGTGTCATGGATGGCCGAGCTGTAAAGCAAGGCGCGTGGATCGTCGCGGCGACCCTGGTTGTTGCGGGCTGCTCCACGGCCACGACGACCCAGCAGGCCGCTCCCGCGCCCTCGAGGCCCGTGCCGTTCAGCCTCGTGGGTCCGGCAGGTCCAGCCGGCGTTGCCGGTCCGGCGGGGGCGCAAGGTCCCACGGGATACAGCGGCGAGGCGGGCGTTGGCCTGGCCGGTCCGCGCGGCGCCGTCGGGCCGACGGGTGCTCAGGGGGTGCGCGGTCCCGTGGGCGCGACGGGTGAAGTGGGCGACGTGGCCGTCGGACCTGCTGGCGTTGCGGGACCAACGGGGCCTGCCGGTGAGCAGGGTGAGCGGGGCTTGACGGGCGCGCAGGGAGCGAGCGCGGTCGGCTCTATCGGCATGACGGGCGCCGCAGGACCTTCCGGAGTTCAGGGCGAACGCGGATGGACGGGGCCCCAGGGCCCGACGCTCGTGGGGCCGACCGGGCCCGCGGGAGTTCAGGGCGCCGCCGGTGTCCAGGGTGTTGCCGGAGACGTCGGCATGAGAGGGAATACCACGGCCGGAGTTGCCGGGCAGACCGGTGTTTCAGGGCCGATGGGCGAGCAGGGATCCATCGGACCGACGGGAGTTCAGGGCGCGGTCGGCATGATCGGGCAGTGGGCGTCGTACCGTGAATTCTGGTTCGAGTCGGGGGAATCCAGCATGCGTCCCGTGGACGCGCGAAAGATCCAGGACATTGCGCTCTACATGAAGCAGAACCCCTCGCTCCAGCTCGGCATCGATACGTTTCTCGATACGCGAGATCAGGAGATGCGCAATCGTCGCGTCATGGCCATCCGGTCCCAGCTGATCCAGGCGGGTGTTCCGGCTGACAAGATCGTGACCGGTTCGTTCGGTGACGCGCTCTCGCGCAGCAACTCGCGCGTCGAGGTGCTGATCACGACGGCGCCGAGAAGCTGACTCGAAGAGCGGCAATCGCTCCATCTTGTCGCTTGCTTGAAGCCTCCCTCGCGAGCGTTCGCGGGGGAGGTGTTGCTTTGCTGGTTTAAAGAAAGCTGGTTCGCTCCCATGTACGGTTTTTCCCTCCATGCCTGGTCGCGACTGATCGTCTTGTCTGCGGGAGCCCTGATGGCGCTTGGCTGCAGTGGAGGAGGGGCCACGGGGCATTGGCTTGGGGTGCCCGCCGCCATCGTCGCACCGACCGTTACGGCCGTGAGCCCCGTTCCGGGCGCGGTCGGCGTCGCTCTCAATGCGAAGCTCGCGGCCACGTTCTCCAAGCCGATGAGCGCCTCGACGATCGACTCCGTCTCGTTCCGACTGGTGGACAGCACCGGCATCGCCGTTCCCGGCACGGTCTCCTACGTGGCTGCCAGCCGCGTGGCTACCTTTGCGCCGACGGCGCTCCTGGCCCCGAACTCGCTCTTCACGGCGACGATCACGACCCGCGCCACGGATCTCGAGGACAGCAACCTGGCGGTCAACTTCGCCTGGACCTTCACGACCGGCGCGACCCCGGATACCACGGCGCCCCGGATCATCGCGACGATCAATTCCCCGGGCGCGGTCAATGTTCCGATCAATACGCGCGTGGGCGCCACGTTCACCGAGGCGTTGGATCCCCTGACGCTGACGGAGACGAGCTTCGTGGTGACCGTCGGAGGCGTCGTCGTGCCGGGCACCGTGACCTACGCCGGCGTGAACGTTGTTTTCGAGCCGGCCAACCTTCTTGCAGCAACCACGCTGTACAGAGTCCGTGTCACCACCGCCATTCGGGACCTGGCGGGCAATGCCCTGGCGGCAGACTCCACGTGGTCCTGGACGACCGGTCTCGCGCCCGATATCACGCCTCCGACCGTCAACCTCGTCGTGCCGGCGCCCAACGCGACGGGTGTCGGCTACGACATCAAGACGATCGCGGCCACCTTCAGCGAGCCCATGGATCCGGCGTCGCTCACCAACATCAGCTTCTCGGTGAAGGAGACGCTCAGCGGCCTCCCCGTGCCGGGAACGCTCGTCTACGACCTGGTACTCCTCAGCAATATCGCGACCTTTCGACCCACGGGTAATCTCGCGCCCAGCACGCAGTTCACCGCCACGATCGCGCCAACGGCCCGGGACCTCGCCGGCAACCGTCTCGATACAGCCTTCACCTGGCGGTTCATGACGGGCGCGCTTCCCGACACGGTGGCGCCCCGGGTCATCGCGACCCTGCACGCCAACGGCGCCACCAATGTCTCGATCAATACCAAGGTTGGCGCCACGTTCAGCGAGCCGATGGATCCGCTGACACTGACCACGACGACTTTCACGGTCTCTACAGGCGGCGTTTCCGTTCCCGGCGCGGTGACCTATTCCGCCGTGAACGCTGTCTTCGCGCCCGCGAATCCGCTCCTGCCCAACACCCTCTACGATGTCCGGATCACCACCGGCGCCCGGGACCTCGCGGGGAACGGTCTCGCGGTGGACTCGACGCTGAGCTGGCGGACGGGCGCCTTGCCGGACTCGACGCCGCCCACCGTGAACTTCGTCGTCCCGGCGAACGCGGCCACGGGCGTGAGCTTCAGCGTCAAGACGATCGCGGCCACGTTCAGCGAGCCGATGGATCCGGCGACGATCACGAACCTGACCTTCACGGTGAAGGATCCCGGCGGCCTGGCCGTCCCGGGCACGCTCTCGTATGACCTCATCCTTCTCAGCAACATCGCCACCTTCCGACCGACCGGCAACCTCGCGGTCAGCACCACGTACACGGCCACGATCACGACCGCGGTCCGGGATCTCGCGGGAAATGCGATGGACAGAGCCTTCACCTGGACCTTCACGACCGGCGCGCTCCCCGACACCGTCGCGCCGCGCGTGATCGCGTCGCTCCACCCCGATGGCGAGACCAATGTCTCGATAACCACCCAGGTCGGCGCCACGTTCAACGAGCCGATGGATCCGCTGACGTTGACGACGACGACCTTCACGCTGACCGCGGGTGGCGTCGCTGTGCCGGGCGCGGTGACCTACACCGGTGTCAACGCGCTGTTTGCGCCCACGAACAGCCTGGCGCCCTTGACCCTTCATACCGTCACGGTGACGACGGGCGCCCGGGACCTTGCGGGCAACGCCGTCTGGTCCGATTCCTCCTGGAGCTGGACGACGGGCGTCGCCCCGGACACGGTGGCTCCGCGCGTCAATCTCGTGGTCCCGGCGCACAACGCCACGGGCGTGAGTTCTGACATCAAGACGATCGCGGCGACATTCAGCGAGCCGATGGATGCGGCCACGCTGACGAACCTGACCTTCCTCGTGAAGGATTCCAGCGGGGCGACCGTGCCGGGAACCCTGGTCTATGACCTGATCTTCCTCAGCAACATCGTCACCTTCCGGCCTACCGGAAACCTTGCCGTGAGCGCATCCTATACCGCGACGATCACGACGGCGGCCCGGGATCTCGCCGGCAACGCGCTCGACACCGCGTTCGCGTGGACGTTCACGACCGGAGCTCTTCCGGACACGATCCCGCCCCGGGTTATGGCGACCATCAACGCGAACGGGGCCACGGGGGTTCCGATCAATACCCAGGTCGGCGCCACGTTCAACGAGCCGATGGATCCGCTGACCCTGACGGCGTCCACGTTCCTGTTGACCACGGGCGGCGTCGTCGTGCCGGGATCGGTGATGTACTCGGGCGTGAACGCGGTCTTTGCGCCGACGAGTACGCTCAGCCCGCTCACCCTGTATACCGTTCGGATCACGACGGGTGCCCGGGATCTCGCGGGGAACGGCCTGGCCGTCGATTCGACCATAAGCTGGACAACGGGCCCCGCCCCGGACACGGTGGCGCCGCGCGTCAATCTCGTCGTGCCCGCGCACAACGCCACGGGCGTGAGTTACGACATCAAGACGATTGCCGCGACGTTCAGCGAACCCATGAATCCCGCGACGCTGACGATCACGACCTTCACGGTGAAGGAGACGATTAGCGGCACGGCCGTCCCGGGCACGCTCGTTTACGACCTGATTCTCCTCAGCAACATCGCGACGTTCCGCCCCACCGGCAACCTGGCGCCCTCGACGCTATACACGGCCGCGATCACGACGGGAGCCCGGGACATCGCGGGTAACGCGCTCGACAGCACATTCGCCTGGACCTTCACGACCGGCGCTCTGCCGGACACGATCCCGCCGCGGGTCATCGCGACCATCAACGCGAACGGGGCCGCGGGCGTCCCGATCAACACCCAGGTGGGCGCCACGTTCAACGAGCCGATGGACCCGCTGACGCTGACCCCCTTGACCTTCCTCCTGGCGACGGGCGGCGTCACCGTGCCGGGCACGGTGACGTATTCGGGCGTGAACGCGGTCTTCGTGCCGACGAACACGCTCAGCCCCCTGACCCTCTACACCGTTCGCATCACGACCGGTGCCCGGGATCTCGCGGGCAACGGCCTGGCCGTCGATTCGACCATAAGCTGGACGACGGGCCCCGCCCCGGACACGGTTGCTCCGACCGTGAACCTGGTGGTCCCCGCTCACGGCGCCACGGGCGTCAGTTACGACATCAAGACGATCGCCGCCACCTTCAGCGAGCCGATGGATCCGGCGACGCTGACGATCACGACCTTTACGGTGAAGGAGACGATCAGCGGCACTGTCGTCCCAGGTACGCTCGTGTACGACCTGATCCTTCTCAGTAACATCGCGACCTTTCGTCCCACCGGAAACCTCGCGGTGAGCACCCAGTACACGGCCACGATCACGTCTGGCGCGAGGGATCTCGCGGGTAACGCGTTGGCCGGCAACTTCGCCTGGACCTTCTCGACCGGAGCGCTTGCGGACACGATCGCCCCGCGCGTGATGACGACCATCCCCGCTCCTGGCGCCACCGGCGTCTCGCTCGTGACCCAGGCCGCGGCGACGTTCAGCGAGGCGATGGATCCGCTGACCCTGACGGCGGCGACCTTCACGCTGTCCGCGGGCGGCGTCGCGGTGCCGGGGACCGTGTCGTATTCGGGCGTCAACGCGCTCTTCGTGCCCACCAATACCCTGGCGCCCCTGACCCTCTACACCGCGCGGATCACCACGGGAGCCCGGGATCTTGCCGGCAATCCCCTGGCCGCGGACTCCACCTGGAGCTGGACGACGGGCGCCGCTCCCGACACCGTCGCTCCGATCGTGAACCTGGTGGTTCCGGCTCAGGGCGCCACGGGTGTCAGCTCCGATATCAAGACGATCGCGGCGACCTTCAGCGAGCCGATGGACCCGGCGACGATTACGAGCGCCAGCTTCACGGTGAAGGAGACGATCAGCGGTACCGCCGTCCCGGGCACGCTCGTCTACGACCTGATCCTTCTGAGTAATATCGCAACCTTCCGGCCAACGGGAAACCTTGCGGTCAGCACCCAGTACACGGCGACGATCACGGCCGCGGCCAAGGACCTCGCGGGTAACGCGTTGGCCGGCAACTTCGCCTGGACCTTCACGACCGGCTCTCTTCCGGACACGATCCC
>CAZJQD010000024.1:0-13148 GCA_964548165.1 uncultured bacterium | reverse complement strand
TGGCCGGCAACTTCGCCTGGACCTTCACGACCGGCTCTCTTCCGGACACGATCCCGCCCCGGGTCATCGCGACCATCAACGCGAACGGGGCCACGGGCGTTCCGATTAACGCGCAGGTCGGCGCCACGTTCAACGAGCCGATGGACCCATTGACCCTGACACCCGTGACCTTCTCGCTGACGACGGGCGGGTTGGACGTGCCGGGAACCGTGACCTACGCCGGAGTGAACGCGGTCTTTGCGCCATCAAGCACGCTCAGCCCCCTCACGCTGTACACCGTTCGCATCACGACCGGCGCCCGAGACCTGGCCGGCAACGGCCTGGCCCAGGATTCGACGCTCAGCTGGACGACGGGACCCGCCCCCGATACGGTCCTGCCCACGGTCACCCATGTCGTCCCCGCGAACCTGGCGACGGGCGTGACCTACGACATCAAGACGATCGCGGCGACGTTCAGCGAGCCGATGGATCCCGCGACGCTCACGAACCTGACCTTCAGCGTGAAAGAGACTCTCAGCGGAAACGTCGTTCCGGGCACGCTCGTCTACGACTTGATCCTGCTCAGTAACATCGCGACCTTCCGCCCCTCGGGCAACCTCGCGGCCAGCACCCAGTACACGGCCACGATCACGACAGCGGTCCGGGATCTCGCCGGCAATGCGATGGCCGGAAACTTTGCCTGGACCTTCACGACCGGCGCACTGCCGGACACGATCCCGCCCCGGGTAATTGAGACCATCCACGCGAACGGGGCCACGGGCGTTCCGATCAACACGCAGGTCGGCGCCACGTTCAACGAGCCGATGGACCCCCTGACGCTCACGACGACCACGTTCACGCTGACGACGGGCGGCGTTGACGTGCCGGGGACCGTGAGCTACTCGGGCGTGAACGCGGTCTTTGCGCCCACGAATGCGCTCAGCCCCCTCACGCTCTATACCGTCCGGATTACGACCGGCGCCCGGGACCTGGCCGGCAACGGCCTGGCCCAGGATTCGACGCTCAGCTGGACGACGGGCCCCGCCCCCGACACGGTGGCGCCTCGCGTCAATCTCGTGGTTCCGTCGCACAACGCCACCGGCGTGAGCTACGACATCAAGACGATCGCGGCGACGTTCAGCGAGCCGATGGATCCGGCGACGATCACGACCTTGACCTTCCTCGTGACGGATTCCAGCGGCGTCGCGGTGCCCGGCACGCTCGTCTATGACCTGGTGCTCCTCTCCAACATCGCCACCTTCCGGCCCACGGGCAACCTCGCGGTCAACACCCGGTACACGGCCACGCTAACGACCGGCGCCCGGGATCTCGCGGGGAACGGCCTGGACAGCAACTTCGTCTGGACCTTCACGACCGGCGCGTTGCCGGACACGATCCCGCCCCGGGTAATTGAGACCATCCATGCGAACGGGGCTACCGGAGTTCCGATCAACACTCAGGTGGGGGCCACGTTCAACGAGCCGATGGACCCCCTGACGCTCACGACGACCACGTTCACGCTGACGACGGGCGGCGTTGACGTGCCGGGGACCGTGAGCTACTCGGGCGTGAACGCGGTCTTTGCGCCCACGAATGCGCTCAGCCCCTTCACCCTCTACATCGCCCGCGTAACGACCGGCGCCCGCGACCTGGCGGGTAACGGCCTGGCGGCGGATTCCACGTGGAGCTGGACCACGGGCGCGGCCCCGGACAGCGTGGCACCCACCGTGACCCAGGTGGTGCCCGCGGACCAGGCGACGGGCGTCAGCATCAGCATCCAGACGATCGCGGCCACGTTCAGCGAGCCCCTCGACCCGGCCACCGTCACGATCACGACCTTTACGGTGAAGGAGACCATTTCAGGCACGGCGGTGCCGGGAACCCTCGTCTACGACCTGGTGCTTCTCAGCAACATCGCCACCTTCAAGCCGACGGGCGACCTTCTGCCCAACACCCAGTACACGGTAGCCCTCTCGACGGGGATCCGCGACCTCGCAGGCAACGCCCTGGCGAGCGACTACGCGTGGATCTTCACCACGGGCGCCGCGCCCGACGTGACGGCGCCCCGGGTCATCGCAACGATCAACCCGAACGGCGCCACCGACGTCGCGATCAACACGCAGGTGGGCGCCACGTTCAGCGAGTCGATGGATCCGCTGACGCTCACGACGACCACCTTTACCCTCACGACGGGCGGCGTCCCTGTCTCGGGGACCATCTCCTACTCCGGCGTCAACGCGGTCTTCGCGCCCTCGAACCCGCTCGCGCCCAACGCGCTCTACGTCGCCACGATCACCACCGGCGCCCGTGACCTTGCCGGCAACGGCCTGGCGGCGGATTCCACGTGGAGCTGGACGACGGGCGCCGCCCCGGACGATACCGCGCCGACGGTGACCGTGGTCGTGCCGGCGGCGAATGCCGTCGGCGTGACCATCAACAGCAATATCTCAGCTACCTTCAGCGAGCCCATGGACCCGGCCACGATCACGAACGTGACCTTCTCGGTGAAGGAAGCGGTGAGCGGGAACAACGTGCCGGGCGCGCTCGTCTACGACCTGATCCTCCTCAGTAACATCGCCTCCTTCGATCCGACCGCCAACCTCGCGGCTAACACGCAGTACACGGCCACGATCACGACGGCGGCCCGGGATCTCGCGGGTAATGCGATGCTGGCCAGCAAGGTCTGGAGCTTCACGACGGGTATCCTGACTTCGGCCACGGCCGTATCGCTGGGCACATCGTCGCCTTTCGGAAGCTTCGGGAGCGCGGCGGGGATTACCAACGACGGGCTCTTGACCGTAATTAACGGGGACATCGGGACGACGGGCGCATCCACCCTGGTGACGGGCTTTGGGGATTCCGTGGGCGACAGCTACACGATCACGGCGCTGAATTATGGGAGAGTGAACGGCAGGATCTATACGGGGGGACCGCCTCCGGGCGGGGCCGGAGTGGGAGGCACGGCCGCGACGCTGGCCATCGCCACGCAGGCGCTCGCGGATGCGAACACGGCCTTCAATAACCTCTCGCCCGCCGCCATGCCGGGCGGCGTGGATCCGGGCGCCGGACAGCTGGGCGGCCTCGTCCTGCTTCCCGGCATCTACAAGTCCACGTCCGGCGCGTTCCTGCTGACCGGATCGGACCTGACGCTCGACGGCGGGGGAGACCCCGACGCCGTCTTCGTCTTCCAGATGGCCAGCACGCTCACCGTGGGCGCGGCCGGCGCTCCGCGCAGCGTGCTCCTGGTGAACGGCGCGCGTTCGAAGAACATCTTCTGGCGCGTGGGCAGTGCGGCGACGATCAACGCTGCCGGCGGCGGCACCATGGAGGGAACCATCATCTCGTCGGCGGCGACCACGTTCTCCACCGCGGGCAACGTCGCGGTCGTGACGCTCAACGGTCGAGCCCTGGCCCTCTCGGCCGGCGTGACGATGGTGAACACCGTCATCAACGTGCCTTCGCCAT
Source organism: uncultured bacterium (assembly GCA_964548165.1). Classification (GTDB taxonomy): domain Bacteria; phylum UBA8481; class UBA8481; order UBA8481; family UBA8481; genus CAZJQD01. The sequence goes on along the minus strand of CAZJQD010000024.1, from coordinate 9,704 downwards.
GAAGAGGGTCCCGAGGAGGGGTGTTCATGCCCGCGCTCTCTGAGGAGCTGACGGCCTCCTCGCGCGAGCAGCGGCGGGCGGAGCAGGTGCTGGATCGGATCGCGAAGTCCTTCCAGGAATCGGGCATGTCCCAACTCCTCGAGCACCCCGAGACCAATTCCGTCGACGAGATCAACAGGATGCTGGAGACCGTCGACTTCAGCCGCATCCTCGGTCAAAGCGGGAACGCGGGCTTGGCGGAAGTGGCCGTGATCCGGGACGCGGAGATGCGCGTCGAGGTCTCGCGCGACTCCATGACGGTGGACGTAGCCCTCATGCCGCCCCTGGGAAGCGGTCGTCCCATGGAGCTGGCGACCATGCTCGCGACGCTGGAGAACGAGTATCGCGTCGTCTATGGCATCGATCGGGTTGCCGTGGACCGGCTGATCGAGATCGGGCTCACGGAGACGATGCATGCGGTGGTCGCGCGCGGCGTCTCGCCGGTTCCCGGACATGTCGCCACGTGGGCGCTTGCCGAGACGGGAAAGACCAGGGACGAAGAGGCGAGAGTCGACTTCCGGGAGCATTCGGCGCACAAGGCCGTGCTGATCGGCGATCTCCTGGCCTACTCCGTGGCGGCCGAGCCCAGCCGACCCGGGATGAACGTGCACGGGAAGGTCCTGGCGGCGCCCGAGATGCCGCTGGGTCGAACGCTGACGGCCGGCCCCGGCACCGAGAACCGCGAGGACGGAATCCACGCCACGATCGCCGGCGAGATCCTCTGCAAGGACGGCGTGCTCTCGGTCATCGCACTCCGGCGCATCGATGGTGACGTGGACTTTTCCACGGGCAACGTCGAGTTTCCCGGGAGCGTCTTCATCCAGGGATCCATCGCCGACGGGTTCACGGTGCGTGCCGGCGGCGATCTCGAGGTCGGCGGATCGATCGCGGGTTCGCTCGTCGAGGCCTCGGGATCGATCCGCGTGGTCGGCGGCATCCTGGGAAGGAACAAGGGGCGGATCAAGGCGGGCGGCGAGGTCACGGCCAAGTTCATCGAGAACGCGCACGTGGAGGCCCAGGTTGCCGTGCGCGTCCAGAGGGGCATCCTGCACTCGCACATCGACACCCTGGGAGTGGTGGAGGTCATGGGCCAACCCGGCGCCGTCGTCGGTGGTCTCCTGAGAACGGGCACCGGGTTGCGATGCCGCACGCTCGGCTCGGTCGCCGGCACGCAGACGCGGATCGTCTTCGGCGAGAACTTCCTGGCGCATCGCAAGCTGGAGGCCGTGGAGAAGGCGGCCGCGTTCATCCGCGATCGCGTCAGCGACGTGGATACATCCCTGGCGCCGTTCAAGGCCCTGGACGCCGCCAACCTGAGGGCGGAGTCGGGGCCGACGCTCAGGAAGCTGATCACGCTGCGCGCGCAACTCCTGGGCAATCTCCAGCGCCTGACCGCGTCGCGGATCGCCGTCAAGGCCGAGGTGGACAATGCGCAGAAGGGCGACGTGCGCGTGAGGGGGCACATCCACACCGGGGTCATCCTCTCGTCCCGCGGCGTCGATCGGCAGGTCTCGGAAGAACTCGTGCACTCAAGATTCCAGCTCGCCGGCGACTGGATCGAGGTCTTGCCGCTTTAGTGACTGGATGGGCGTGCATGGAGTCGATTCCGAATTGTGCGCGGTGAGGCCGGCAGGGTTCATCCAGGGCGATTCACGTTTCAGAAGGGCGAGGTTTAAGCGATGCTTTTGCGACAGGTTTTTGATCCTTCATTGGCCCAGTACGCCTACCTCATCGGCTGCCAGAAGACCGGCGAGGCTATAGTGGTCGACCCGGAACGAGACATTGGTCCCTACATGCGGCTCGCTGAAGAAAACGCGCTACGCATCACCGCGGTCGTGGAGACGCATATCCACGCCGACTTTGTCAGCGGCGCGCAGGAGTTCTCCCGTGACCATGCGGTCCGGATCTATCTCTCCCGGGAGGGCGGCACCGATTGGCAGTACGCGTGGCCGATGCCCGGGCACAACGTCCGCCTGATCGGACACCGCGACACGTTTAATGTTGGCAAGATCGAGTTCACGGCAATCTCCACGCCGGGCCATACGCCCGAGCATCTCTCGTACCTGGTCCTGGATCGCGGCGCCGGGGCCGATCAGCCGATGGCCCTGCTTACGGGGGACTTTGTCTTTGTTGGCGACGTCGGCAGACCCGATCTTCTCGAGACGGCCGCCGGGGCGAAGGGAACCATGCGAGCCTCGGCGGAATCTCTGCAAGAGAGTCTCGTGACTTGCCTGAAGGATCTCCCGGCCTTCCTCCAAATTCTGCCCGGACACGGAGCCGGAAGCGCGTGCGGCAAGTCCCTGGGCGCTGTCCCGACAACGACCCTGGGCTACGAAAGACTCTTCAACACGGCCCTACGGAGAGCGGGTGAGGACAAGGACCGATTCATCGAAGAGATCCTGCGGGGCCAGCCCGACCCGCCGCTCTACTTCGCGCGGATGAAGAAAGTCAACCGGGATGGCATCCGCATCACGGGTGGCTATTCTCATCCCGGGCGGCTTGATCCGGTTGAGTTTGTCGAACGGGCAGGGAAGGCGAGCACCTATGTCCTCGACCTGCGTCACGATGCCGCGGCTTTCAGCGACGGGCATTTTGCCGGCGCCATACTCGCGCCGCTCTCTACGTCGTTCTTTCTCTCTTCGGCCGGGTCCTTTGTCTCGGAACACGACAGGATTCTTCTGTGCGCCGAAACGGTGGAAGGCGCCGCTCTCGCCGCGCGCCGGCTCTACCAGATCGGGCTCGACAATGTCGAAGGATACGCCCTTTGCCGGGACCTCGAGAAGGCTGGAGAGCTTCTCGCAGCTCTATCGCGTCAGGAATTCACTTCCTGGGACCACGCCGCGCTCCCGGAAGGAAGTCAAATACTCGACGTGCGAACCTCCTCCGAATTCGCCGAGGGCCATCTTCCGGGGGCCATCTCGATCCCCTATACCCGGCTGAGAGATCGGTTATCGGAGCTCTCCAGGGACATTCACTACTATGTTCATTGCGGGACCGGTCGGCGAGCCGCTCTGGCCTGTTCGTTCCTGGAAAAGTGCGGATACAAGGCCACGTATGTGGACGGGGTGTGTCACGAGTGCAGGAATACGGCCTCGCTCCTCAATATCACCCACCAGTAGCGTGGTCCTCTTCGCGGCGGTCTTATCCGGGATAGTCGTCGGACTCACCATGGGAGTCACTGCTGGAGGCGGGACGATCCTGGCCGTCCCCCTTTTGATGCATGGACTGGGCTACCAGTTCCGTGAGGCGGTGGCCGCTTCCCTCCTTGTCGTCGGAGCCACCGCGCTCTTCGGCGCCCTTGCCCGGTTGCGGTCCGGCCAAATTCTTTGGGGCGCCGCGGTGATTCTGGGAGTGGGAGGCATGGCCGCGGCGCCCTTGGGCAGCTACGCCGGGGCCCTGATGCCCGCGCAGCTCGGAGTGGTCTTGTTCGCTGTCATCCTGATCGCGGTTGCCGTGCGGACCCTGGGCGCCGGTCGTGCCGGAGGGGTCGATATTCCGCTCGGATGGGCCGCCTGCAAAATTTCCCCGGACAGGGGTCGCCCGGACTTTACTCTTGCCTGTTCCGGCAAACTGCTGAGCGCCGGGATCGTGACGGGTTTCTTGTCGGGAATGTTCGGGGTTGGAGGCGGATTCATCATCGTGCCGGCCTTGATGGCCGTGACCTCGATCGATCTCAACCGAGCGATGTCCACATCCCTTCTTGCCATCTTCATCGTATCCAGCAGTGCGCTCGCCTCCAACGTCCAGCACCTGAACGCTCAGATCCTGCCATCAGGCGCCGTCTTCTTCGCCGGTTCGCTGGTCGGCATGTTCGTGGGTCTGAAAGTCCGAAACAGAATCCCCGAGACCGTCACCAGGAGCATCTTCGTGACGGCTCTCTTCGCCGCCGGCGCGGTCACGATCTACAAGTCGCTCGCGGGGTGAATTCCTGCCCGACAGCGACCTCTCGTGTGAGGGCATCCCGCTAGCGGTCCGGATGCTCCACCGGCTGAGCGCCGCTATTGAGAAAATCCATCAGGGCGTCGTTGACGATCCTGGCATGGGTCCAGAGGATGCCGTGCGGACCGTCCTCCACGACGACGAACCGGGATTCCTTGAGCGTTTGCGAGAGAGGAACCCCCGTGGACTCGATGGGGAGGATCCGGTCGGCATTGCCGTGCACGATGAGGACCGGGACGTTGACCCGGGTCAGGTCCTTCCGGAAATCGGTGAGCCACGCGGCGACGCAATCCAGGGTGCCCTTGGCTGATGCCGCCGTCGCCACGTTCCAGCTCGCGCGAATGGCGTGCGCGCTCACGAGCTCCCCCCCGAGGATGTCGACGTTGTAGAAGTCGGCCAGGAACCGCGCGAGGAAGGCGGGACGATCGGCGGCGATGGCCAGCCGAATGCCGTCGAATATGGCGCCGTCCATTCCCAGGGGATTATCGGGGGTCTTGAGGAGGAAGGGCGGGATGGAGGAGAGGAAGACCGCCTTGGTGACGCGCTGGGATCCGTAGGTGCCGAGGTAGCGCGCAACTTCGCCGCCGCCCATCGAGAAGCCGACCAGGGTGGCGTCCCGCAGGTCGAGGGTCGTCATGAGCGTGTCGAGGTCCGCGGCGAGCGTGTCGTAGTCGTAGCCCGTGGAGGGCTGGCTCGAGGCCCCGAATCCCCGGCGGTCGTACGTGATCACGCGGTAGCCGGCTTTCAGGAGCATGGGCACCTGCTTCTCCCAGGAATGGCCGTTCAACGGCCAGCCGTGTATGAGGACGATGGGTGAGCCTTCGCCGTGGTCCTCGTAGTGGAGGCGTATGGCCCCGGTGTTTTCCCGTCCGACGATCAGCTCTGGCATGTTCTATCTCCTGGTACTGTTGGTTGGTCCCGCTTCTTCAAAATTCTTTCCTCCGTGGTCTCTGTGGTCTCCGTGGTGCGAATCATGATTCGATCAGGTCCGAACCTCTTTCATTCCGCGGCGGTCTCGAAGATGTCGCGGAACGATTCGTGGGTGCGCGCGAAGACGGCCAGGAGGTCCGGATCGAAATGCTCCGGGTGCGTGCGCCCGTCGCCATGCGTCATGATCTCCACGGTGGTCCGATGGTCGAACGCGGGCTTGTAGGGCCGCTTGCTTCTCAGGGCGTCGTAGACGTCGCCGACGTTCATGATGCGCGCCGTCAACGGTATGCCCAACCCCCTGGTGCCCCGGGGATAGCCCCTGCCGTCCCAGCGCTCGTGGTGATGGAGCGCGATCTCGGCGCCCATGATGAGATACGGCGAGCTGCTGCTGCCGAGGATCCTCGCGCCGATGGTGGTGTGCGTCTTCATGATCAACCATTCCCCGGGAGTCAGGGATCCGGGCTTGAGAAGGACGTTGTCGGGAATGCCGATCTTCCCGATGTCGTGCATGGGGCTGGCGACGAAGATCCGATCGACAAACTCCGCGTCCATGCCGAGAACGCGGGCCATCTCGCGGCTGTAGTAGCTGACCCGCTTGAGGTGAGCGCCCGTCTCCTCGTCCTTGTGCTCGGCCGCGCGCGTCATCGCGAAGATCGTCTCCAGGTAGCTTTCCTGGAGCTTCGCCGTCCGTTCCTCGACCGTACGTTCCAGGCGATCGTTGAACTGGCGCAGTTTCCGCTCGAGGAGCCTGACCTCGAGCATGTTGTGGACGCGTACCAGGATCTCGGCCATCTCGAAGGGCTTGCCGATGAAGTCGCGAGCGCCGGCCTGGAGCGCGTGCAGCTTGAGCTCCGGCTGGGCGGTGATGACGAGGACCGGCAGGTAATCCTCGGGGGCGATGCCCTTGAGCTCGGCCATGACCTCGAAGCCGCTCAGGGCGGGCATCTGGAGGTCCAGGAGGATCAGGTCGTAGCGGTTCGTCCTGTGGAGCTCGCGCACGTCACGGGGATTGCAGGTGAAGGAGACGGTCGTGTAGCCGGCGGAGACGAGGATCGTGACCAGCAGCTTGACGTTCGATTCGAGGTCGTCCACGACGAGGATGCGAGCGTGGAGAATGGTGAAATCGGTGTTCACGTGGCGTCGCCTCCCATGAAGGAATTGTGCGGGATCGCGGTTCGCCGCCGCGATGGGGTCCATACCTGTGGCGTGAGGTCTTGACCCCATGGTTCCCGCGAGGTGGCGGCACGTATAGTTGGCTCGAAGTGGTTTCCCAAGGTCGCCCTCCGGCCTAAAACCGCCTGGAAAGGGCCTTCGGTCGACCTCATGAAACCCGCTGTCGTCAGGTACTCGCCAGGGCCGTCCTGCGGCCCGGTCCCTCGAGAAACGAGCCTTCGGTCGACGTGATGAAATCACCTGAGGAAGCGAAGGTGCCCCCGCCGCCCGTGCCGAGGCTCGGCGAGGGCAGGTTGCGGGTTCTGCTTTGCGACCCCGAGCCGGAGCGACGCCGGTTGCTCGCGGAGCAGATTGACGGACTGGGGGAGTATCTCCTGGTTCCCTGCGAGCGCTTCGACGACCTGCTCCCGATCCTCGAGCTCCAGTCGCCGGACGTGGTGCTGGTTGCCGCTCGTCCCCAGCACGGCGATGCCGCCGCCTTGTGCCGGCAGTTGAAGGACCGGCCGGACGGCGGTCCTCCGGTCATCATGATCATCGATGCCGGGGACGGCGGCGCGATCGAGGTCGGGCACCAGGCGGGCGTCGACGAGTTCCTGTCCCGGCCGGTGGGCGTGCAGGAGCTCAGCGCCCGCCTGCGGCGCGTCACCGGCCTGCAGTACCTCTTGCGGCATAGCGCGAGCGGCGCGGCGAGAGGGGCGTCGGGCCGCCAGAAGCCCCCGGCAGCGGAGGGCGAGGGTTACCGGGTGATGCTCGTCGAGGAGAACGGCGCGCATCGCGCCAGCAATGCCCTGGTGCTGGGACAGCAGGGTTACCAGGTCAGCCTCGCGTCGGATGGCCGCGCCGCGCTGGCGATGGCGGAGCGCGATCGGCCGGACCTGATCCTCCTGGACGTGATCCTGCCGGAGCTCAACGGCTACGAGGTCTGCCTGCGCCTGAAGGCCCGTGCCGAGACCCAGCGCATTCCCGTGATCCTCGTGACGTCGAGCGGATCCCCGAGAGGGGCCCGGGAGGGGTTCCTGGCGGGCGCCGACGACTACCTGGGCAAGCCCGTCAACGCCGCCGAGCTCCGGGTTCGCATCCGCACCATGCTCCGTATCCAGGAACTGCGAACGCCTCTTCCGGAGGCGGATCCGGGCGATTCTCACGGGTCCAGCGGCGTCGCCGCGCCGGAATACCCCGAGGACCTCCAGGAGCTCTTCGACTGGTGCGAGCTCTCGCGCAAGCCGGCCATCCGCGAGCTCAAGCGCCTCGTCACGGTGGAGACCGCGCGATTCCTCGAGGGAATTCACAAGTATCGCCCCGAGATCTTCAGCGATCCGGAGACCCCGGAGGACCTCCTTCACGTCGCGTACGCCGAGATGCGCCTCATGATCAAGCGCAACATCGAGACCTTCCTCCGTCTGCAATCCCGGAGGGAATTGAACCTGCGACAGCAGGAACTGATGATCAGCGACGAGGTGAATGACCGGTTCGCGATGGGCCCGATCCAGCCTCTCCTCGACGACCCGCGCATCAGCGACATCCTCGTGAACCGCTACAACGAGATCCACATCGAGATCCACGGCCGGCTGATCGCCACGCCCGTCACCTTCCGCGACGAGGACCATATCCGGAGGATTGCGAGCGTGATGTTGAGGTATTCCGGGAAGGAGGTTAACGAGGCGAGGCCGTACGTGGAGGCCCGGCTACGCGACGGATCGCGCATCGGCGTCACCCTGCCCCCGCTCTCGATCGACGGCACGACCATCACCGTCCGCAAGTTCGTCATCACGCGGATGGGCCTGGAGGACATGCTCCGCGAGAGCACGCTCAGCGCGGAGATGGCCCGCCTGCTCGATCTCTTCGTGCGCGCCGGCCTCAACATCATCGTCAGCGGCGCCACGGGCGCCGGAAAGACGACGCTCCTCAATCTCCTGGGGTCGAGCATTCCCCTGAGGGAGCGGATCATCACGGTCGAGGACACGGCCGAGCTCCAACTGCGCCACCGTGACGTCATCCCGGAACTGATGGGCCGCCAGTCCGCGGCGAACGATCAGCCCGCCAAGAACATGGAACGCTACGAGGCCCGGTCCAGTCACATCGAGGGCCTGGACATCAGCATCCGCGACATCATCCGGCTGGCGCTCCGCAAGCGCCCCGATCGCATCATCGTCGGGGAGGTGCGCGGTCCCGAGGCCCTCGACATGCTCAACGCCATGAACACCGGCCACCGCGGCTGTCTCTCCACGATCCACTCCAACAACACGATGGACATGATCGTCCGGCTCGAGAACATGGTGCTCGAGGCCAACAGCGCCCTGCCTCTCAGCGCCGCCCAACGGCTCATCGTCGCCGGGCTCAACATCGCCGTGCAGATCGTCAAGTTTGCGGACAATCGCCGGCGCATCACCGAGATCACGGAGATCGAGAGCTACGACTCCGCCCTGGGACAGATTCGCCTCAGGCCGCTCTTCGAGTACCGGCCGGGAGCGCCCGACCCCTATGTCTTCGTCAGCGTCCCCTCGGTCAAGGTCCACAAGCTCATCGAGGAGTATCTCATGAAGAGCGGCAGTCATCGCCGGCGCTGGGACGAGCCGCTGGGGAGGGAGGGGGCGCGCGATGTCCTCAAGGGCATCTTCCGGCGCCACCTCGAGGTGCACTTCCAGTCGTGGATGATGAGCGGCAAGGATGCGAGCTCGAAGCGACAGGCCTACGCCGAGGCCATGGATTGGCTGGCGACCGAGGTCTTCAACCCGGAGAACGTCGTCCACCTGCACGACGGTCCCGACCCGGCCGCGGCGAAGGACGCCGTCGGGCGGGACGTGGCCTCGCCGGGAGAGGGCGGTATCGAGGATGCCGCCACGGGGGATGCGGACGCTGGGACGGCGAGGGCGGGGACGGTGGCTGTCGCCTCCGATCCCCCCATCCCCTATTGCGACGTCGTCGACAACGCGTTCCTGGTACAGCTCCACGCAGAGGCCAGGCTCAAGCTGGCCAGCCGGCTCAACCTGCCGGTGGAGCTCCTCGGACCGCTCGTCCGCCGGGAGACGCTGACGCGCGAGGCCTGGACCCGGCTCTTCCCGCCGACCCCGAGCGCCGCGCGAAATGCCGTGCGTCGGCCGAATGTCCCGCTCTCCGCCGACCCGTCCGCGGAGACCGCCCCGCCGCCCATACAGGAGGAAGCTCCCGGGCCCCGTGGCGAGATCGCCGCCAGTGCGCCCGCCGTCGCCGAGGGCCTCGAGCTCGACGATCTCCGCTTCGCCTTCTACGGGTGCATGTCATTCCAGGCCGGCATGATCCGCCGTCTCCGCGCGGAAGGCGAGGGCGCCGTCCTCGACAAGATCACCTCGCTCCAGCCCCTCGTCCCGTACCTGGTCCTGTAGCCGGCCATCGGGCTCGGCCCGGCGTTGCCCGGTGACTGCCCGTCCCCTTCACGTCACCGCGGCATCAACGCGAACACGCCCCAGCCCAGGTATTCGCGCGTGTAAGCGGCGTAGTGCTCGGGTTCCGCGGTCAGCCGGGCTCGAACGTCTGCCGCGAGCTCGTCATCGGGATTTGTGTCGAGCCATCGGCGCATGGTGAGCCATTGGGCCGCCTCGTACCGGTCCCAGCTGTCCTGGTCGGCCAGGACCATCTCCACGACG
>CAZJQD010000023.1:40964-58368 GCA_964548165.1 uncultured bacterium | reverse complement strand
GAGGAGCAGCGCGCCGTCGACCATCGAGAGGATGCGCTCGACCTCGCCGCCGAAGTCCGCGTGGCCGGGGGTATCGACGATGTTGATCGTCATGCCCTCCCAGGTCAGGGTGCAGTTCTTGGCCGCGATCGTGATCCCGCGCTCGCGCTCGAGGTCCATCGAGTCCATGACCCGGTCGGAGGCGGCATGCCGGCCGAAGGCGCCGCTCTGCGAGAGCAGGGCGTCGACGAGGGTCGTTTTGCCATGGTCGACATGCGCAATGATGGCAACGTTACGTATCGGAATCGTCATGAAATTCAGGAGCCTCTCGAGATCAGTGTTTCCAGCTCACCGGGATCCAGGTAGATAAGACGGCAGCGGGGGCACTCATCTATCATGATTGGGCGCTCACAGGAAAAGAATTTTCGCGCGGTCGTCACCCGGCAGCGGGGGCAGGTCAGGTCGGGCCGGGCGGCATCTTCCGTCGAAACAGCCGGGGAAGGGTCAGGAGCGGGCTTTCTGGAGCGTCGCAGGCGGATCTTTCGGATGCGATCACGGTCAAGGGTCGTTCCCCCGCAGACCGCGCATCGTTCGATCCGGGTCTCTTCCAGGTAATCATAGGCGAGGGATCCCCCGCAGCGGGGACAGTGGCGGGGGCTCGGCTCCAGGCCCGCGCGGCGGCGGAGCCAGCGCTGAAACCAGGGGGCCTGCTCGACGAGATTCGCCTGCACTTCGCCCTCGGCACAAATCCAGGTGGTTGGCGTCAGCCAGCCGATTCCGGCCAGCTCGGCAAACAGAAAGGGGCCCTGCCACGCGGCGCCGTCCCAGGCGAGGAATCGCGAGGGAGGAATGCCCGGGCCTCGTCGCGCCGGCGTCTCGGGCTCGCGAAGCCGCGATTCCAGCACATCGAGCGGATAGCGCGAGAGCCGGAGTATCCTGGCGGTCACCGGCGGATGAACGGAGAAGACCGAGCCGAAGAAGCCGGAGGATCGATCGAGGACGCGGTAGAGAGGGGGTACGACGCAGACGAGCCCCACCTCGTCGCACGCGATCGGGAGGCGCGTGCGCTCCCGGATCTGCATCTTCCAGAGCGCGGCCGCCAGGGCTTCCGGGTGGCGCGTGATCTCGACCGCGAGTTGATCGGCCAGGAGCTTGCGGTTGCGACTGATGACGGAGCAGAGGAAGCCGGCGGCCAGGGCGGCAAAGAAGGACGAGAGGTGGAGAACGAGCAGAGCCAGGAGCCCTCGGGGGGCGCCCGTCACGGCCATCATGCGATCCGTTCCGGAGGCGTCCGAGACGAACCCGATGACGTTCACGAGGGCGATCATCTGGGTTCCGACCGCGATGTCTCCGGCCGAGAGATGCGCGAGCACGTGGGCGATGACGCCCTGGAGCTCGTCCCGGTCCAGGAGAGACAAGCAGCCCTGGGTCACGTAGAGGCGCCGCCGGCCGGCCGCTTCGAGCGCGAAGGCGTTGATGGCCACCGAGGGGACGACGTGGATCTCCGGCGCCTCGATGCCGGCCGCGATCGAGAGTTCATCCACGATATTGAGCAGGCGGCGGTATCGACCGTCGAAGGGATCCGGCTTCTCGATCGGGATGCCGGAGTGAAGGTGTTCCATGATGACGGCCCGCGAGAAGATGTAGTGGAAGGCCGCGGCGGCGATACCGAGCCCGGCGATCGTGAGGAACCCGGCGCGGGAGAAGAAGAGTTCCCAGAGCGCGATGGATCCGGTTAAAAGAGGAAGAGCGGCGATGAGGAAGGAGAAGAAGAGGATGTGAAGAAGCGTCAGCGGGATGAGCAGCAGGGCGATCCGGATCCGGCTTCGAGCCTGCTCGCGGTCGAAGGTGTCCCGGAGATTGGGGGTGTCCTGCGCATGCGGGGAGTTGCTGGAGCCGGGGTTGGCCGGGCTCGAAACGTTCACCGCCCGGGGAACTGTATCGTCGGCGCCGCGGCCGGGCGCGCTTCGAAGAGATCGCGGCGCTCGAGGCCGAGCGGCCGTGCCAGGATGAGACCCGGGAGCGATTGAATCCGCGTGTTGTAGATCCGGACGGAGTCGTTATAGAACTGCCGCGCGAAGGCGATGCGGTTCTCGGTCGAGGTCAGTTCCTCCTGGAGCATCAGGAAGTGCTGGTCGGCCTTGAGATCCGGGTAGGACTCGGCGAGGACGAGGAGCCCCTGGATCGCCTCGCGCGCCTCCGCATCATGGGCGTATCTTGCCTCGGGATTCGAGGCCAGGCCTCGATTGCGGGCTTGAATGGCGCGCTCGAGCGTGACCTTCTCGTGCGCGGCGTAGCCGCTGACGGTGGCCACGAGCGAGGGGATCAGATCGAGCCGGCGCGTGAGCTGGACATCGATCTGGGAGAGGGCCTCGTCGGCGCGGTTGCGGGCGGCGATGAGGCGGTTGTAGAGGATCGCCGTGCCGGCGCCCAGTGCGGCTACCGCGGCGACAAGGGGGATCATGTTCCCGCCAGCTGGTCGGCGCCGGTCATGGGCGCGTCGTCAGGGCGCGGTCGGTGCGGCTCGTTTCGCGGTTGATCGTCTCGAACGCGATCCGGGCCTCGCTGACCAGCGCCACGGACGCGGCGCCGAAGAGGATGATGCCCAGCATCACCACGCCGTCGCTCAGGGCACCCAGCCAGGGAGGGCTCGAGAGCGAGATGAGGCCGAGGAGCAGGGATTCGAAGACGAAGCAGAGGACGGCGCTATGCAGGAGGGTCAGCGCCAGGAGCGCGCGGCGAGCCCGGAGTGCGAAGAGGTCGCGGTCCTCGCGCAGATCGTCGCGATCGTGAGTGTTTGCGGCGTCGAGCATGTCCCTATTGAGCGCGCGGATGCGGTCCAGGATGCGCCCATAGCGGTTGCCGACCCCGAGGATGAGAAGCCCTGCGGCCGAGATGAGGACGGCAGGAGTAACGATCGCCTGGACGAGCATGGCCTTACTCTAGAACGCTGACCAGGGAACGTCCATTTTTCATCGCCATTATCCCGGCCTCTCTGTATCGTTGAGAGCGATATGGCTGGCAAGGATACCCTGATCGCCGGGGCAGGGCTGAGCGGCCTGTCGGCCGCGCGCAGTCTCGCTCGCGGAACGTTCCGCATCGTCGAATCGGAGGACGAGCCCGGCGGGCTCTGCCGCTCCATCCGTCACGGCGCCTATACCTTCGACTATACCGGCCACCTGCTCCACCTCAAGGGGGAGGTTCTCGCGGACGTCGAGACGATCCTCGGGGACAATCTCGCGGTCATCGAGCGCAAGGCGATCGTCCATACTCATGGACGGGAGTTTCCTTATCCCTTCCAGGTGCATCTCCATGGACTCCCTGCCGGGGTTCGGGAGGAATGCCTGGCGGGGTTCGAGGCGGTCGCCGGCCGGGACGTGGATACTACGAATTTCGCCACGTGGTCCGAGACCGTCTTCGGGGCAGGGATCACGAAGCATTTCATGAGACCCTACAACGAGAAGCTCCTTTGTCGTCCCCTCGAGGCCCTGTCGGCGGACTGGGTCCACTACATCCCCCGCCCACGGCTCGAAGATATTCGCGCCGGCGCCCGCGGCGAGATCGTCCAAGGTGTCGGCTACAATGCCCAGTTCCGCTATCCCGTGCAGGGAGGGATCGGTGTTCTTCCACGCGCCCTTGCCGCGGGCTTGCCTGTCGAGACCGGACGCGCGCTCGAAGCCATCAATGCCGGCGCGCGTCGCGCGCGCCTTGGAGCGGAATGGGTTTCCTACCGCCACCTCGTCTCCACCGTGCCGCTCCCGCAGTTGATTCGTTCCGCCGAGGATGCGCCGCAGGCGGTCAAAGATGCCGTATCGGGCCTCGAGGCGGTTGGCGTACTCTGCCTCAATCTCGGCATCGATGGCCCCACGCGTGACGCGCACTGGATGTATTTTCCAGAGCCGCGCTATTGCTTCTTTCGCGTCGGGTTTTATCACAACATCGCGCCGAGCTCCGCACCTCCCGGCAAATCCGCGCTCTACGTCGAGATCTCCTATGATCGCCGGGAAGGTCTCCCACCCGATATCCGCGAACGCGCCGCGCGCGATCTCGTGGAAGCCGGTGTCATCGATGACACGAGGCGCGTGGAGGAATGTCGGGAAGTCTGGATCGATTCTGCCTACGCCCTTCCCACGCGCGCTCGCGCGGCGGCGATGTCCGTCATCGATCCCTGGCTGTCGGAGAACGCCATAGTTCCCATAGGCCGCTATGGCCGCTGGGCCTATACCTCCATGGGCGAAGCCTTGAAGGAGGGCCGCGAGGCGGCCTTGCGCCTGGTTGGTCCAGGCGGGGACGGGCTGTGATCGCGGGAATTCGCTCCGGGACGACCTCGCACCAGGCATGTAAGCCGCTGGCATCCCTGGCGCCGATGTCCTCCGGCGTGGGACTTGCACGTGCAAGCTGAACTCATCCGCGAGCTAGCGGAAATGCCCGAGGACTACTGGTGGCTCCGGGGAAAACATGAAATAGGCAGGCATGCGCTGGAAAGGGCCGGGTGCGGCTCGAGAGCGAGAATTCTTGATATCGGGTGTGGCGGCGGCCAGTGGGCCGGCTATCTGAAAAGCGCCGGCTACGGGAACATGGTCGTTCTGGACGGTTCCGTCATCGCCCTGGCCGAAGCAAGGAAGCGCGGTCTCACGGCGGTGTGCGCCAGGGTGGAGCAATTGCCGTTCAAGCATGGGGCATTCGATGTCGTGACGGCCATGGACATCATCGAGCACGTTGAAAATGACGCGGCGCTGGCGATGGAGGTCCGTCGAGCGCTTGCCAGGGGTGGCGCATTCCTCATTCACGTGCCGGCTCATCCCTTTCTCTTCTCATACTGGGACAGATTGCACGGGCATTTCCGCAGGTATACGCGCGAGTCCTTGCAGCGGATCCTGGTGGATGCCCATTTCCCTCCTTCTCACATTTCGTATGCGCATGCCGTTGCCTTCGTGCCAGCCGTGCTCGTGAGGAAGGCCAAATCCCTGCTCTCGCCCGGCAACGACGGCCATGGGGGCCCATCCAGCGACTTCGTGCACGTCGGCAGAGTCGTCAACACGCTGCTGACCTGGTGCTACCGGGTCGAATTGATGCTTTCAAGAGCCAGGCTTGTTCCCTTTGGCCTGTCGCTCGTCACGCTCGTCAAGAAGGACGCCTGAACGTGAGACAACCCCGAGTCAGCATCGTGATCCCGGCTCACAATGAAGAAGCGAGATTGCATCTCTCCCTGCGCGGAATTGCCAGGGACGTCGCCGCGAAGATGGGGGATCCCGGTGAACTTGAAATTGTCGTTGTATCGGACGGATCGACCGATGCGACCGCGGCCATCGCCGCAGACTTGCTCAGGACCCTGTCGCTTCGAGGCTCGGTCGTCGAGTTGTCGCCCTGCCGAGGAAAGGGGGGCGCCCTGGCCGAGGGGTTTCGCTTGGCTCGAGGAAGATTTTGCTTCTTCACGGATGCCGACCTGGCAACTCCAGCGGACACGCTCTGGCGCATGCTCCCCATCCTGGAACGCGGCGATGCGGACATCGTGATCGGCTCACGCAGGCTTGCTGATTCCAGGGTTGCCCATCCCCAGGGGCCCGTGCGACAGGCGTTGGGGCGTTGCTTTTCCGCCCTGGCCAACTTCGTGCTGGGCACGGGTGTCAGCGACTTCACGTGTGGATTCAAGGGCTACACGGCAAGCGCGGCTCGCGATGTTTACGGTCGCCTGACCATCACGCGATGGGCCTATGACGCGGAGGCGATCTTCATAGCCAGGCGCCGTGGTCTCACCACGAGTGAGGTGGGGGTTGTCTGGACGGACGTGGAGGGCAGCAAGGTCCGCACCGGCGCGGCCGTGGTGGAATCCTTGTGGGACCTGGTGCTGATACGATGGAATGGCTGGAGAGGTCAATACGACTCGTAGCATGCCAGTCACTTCGGGATGGAGCCTGACGATTCCCTGGCGCCGCTGGTTGGGGTGCGAGAGGAAGGTTTGCGGCGCCGCCTCGTGGCTCATGGTGTGCCTGTGCCTGCACGCGACCTTGAGCTTGCATTCGTCGTGGAACTCTTCAGCGTGCTCGGACGAGCCCGACTATGCCGGCGCCGGGCGGTATATCCTGGAGACCAACGACTGGAAATTTTCGTCCGCTCTCTTCCATCCACCACTCACCTTTTACTGGAACAGCCTGCCCCTGCTGCTGACCCCTCTGCCCGCCGAGCTCTGGTCGCCTGCGCGGCATGCGCAAGGTTGGACCTGGTACGATCAGGATGTCGGTAACACGCTTCTACGATCGCTTGGAGATCCCCTGGTTGTGCTGCGCCTCGTTCGCCTCCCGTTTCTCCTTCTATCCCTCCTGTTGCTCACCTTGCTGTACACGTGGTCGGACATGCTGTGGGGACCTCGCGCCGCCGCCGTGACGGGGCTCGTCTATGCCCTGTCCCCGGCGCTCATTGCGAACTCCGGACTGGCGACCACGGACCTGGCTCTGGCTCTATTCCTGACCGGCCACGCCTTCTGCTTCTGGCTGTTGGACCGATCACCGTCCTGGAAGCTGTTGGTGGCGGCTGCCGTGATTGCCGGCGGTTGCCTGGGATCCAAGTTGAACGGCCTCTTCGCCCTTCCGCTTGGCCTTCTCTGGATCGCCTGGTTTCTCAAGGGGCGATGGAGGCCGAGGAAGATCCTCGCGGCGGCGATCATGTACGCGACCGTTCCCTGGCTTGTGCTGTGGGGCTTGTATGGGTTCACCGTTGGCCCGGCGCAGGAACCTGGCCAGCGAGGTGAAATCGTATCGGCGGTGTTGGCACCACTGCCAGCGCCCCTGGCAGACGCGGCCAGCGCCGTGCTCCAGGCCCCTGTTCCGCTGCCGCAGTACCTGAGGCTGGCGGGCAATACCGTGGCCTATAACCGTCGCGGGGCTCCGGCGTTCCTCCTGGGCGAATTCCGCCAGACGGGATGGTGGTACTACTTCCCCGTAGCCCTCATGGTCAAGACACCGATTCCCATTCTCCTGTTGGCGTTGACGGGATCGCTGGTCATGGCTGGCGGCGCCGGACGCAGAGTCCTGTCACGAATCATCATCCCGCAGGTCGCCATCATCCTGGTTCCGGCGATGAATGCGTCGCTCAATATCGGCGTACGCCACGTTCTGGCCATCGAGCCCCTGTTTGCGCTTTGCTCGGGAGCCGCTCTTGCGGTCATGGTCGGCAAGAACTCCCTCGAGGTTTGGCGTGGCCGGCTCGTGGGAGTCCTCGCGGCCTGGCTGGCGTTCGGAACGATGGTCGCGCACCCCTATCACCTCGCGTATTTCAACGAGCTCGCGGGGGGGATGGTCGGCGGGGAGAAATGGCTTTCGGATTCCAATGTGACCTTCAGCCTGGATTATGCGCGGTTGGCCGCGTGGCAGCGGGAACAGGGAGTGGACACGGTCTCGTTGGCGGGCCTCGGCGCCTATGACCCCGCGGATTATGGCGTTCGCTATATCCCCTATACCGAGCAATCCTCCGGGTGGATCGCCGTCGACGTGATGCTCTGGCAGTTCGGCGCCTCGAAACCCTCTGATCCCTTTGAGCGCTTGCGCCGCACCGCGCCTGCGGGGCGGGTGGGGAGCAGTCTTCTCCTCTTCCGGGTAGAGGGCTCGTGATCGGGCGGACTCAAACCCGTCGTCGACGCGTCGTTGCCACGTGGGCCGTGCTGGTGCTTGCATCCGTCTTAGTGCGCGTGGGGATGGCGATGACCTGGCCACAGCACATCGCGGGAACAGACGCCGAGCAGTATCTCATCCTCGCGGACAACCTTGCGAAGGGTCTACCCTATTCGCTCGAAAGCGCGGCGCCGCATGAGCCCGACGTCTTCCGGTCGCCCGGCTATCCCTTGCTCCTTGCGTTCCTGTTGACGCTGGGGATGGATCTCGTGGACGTGCTCGCCGTCCAGGTGGCGCTGGACGTCTTTTCGTTGACGCTCGGAGCCCGGCTCCTGGCCAGGCTCGTGGGTACCAGGGCGGCTCTGGCCGGTTTCGCGTTGGCGGCACTCTCGCCGTTCACGGCCGCCGTTCCCTGCCTGCTTCTGTCCGAGTCCCTGGCGATGCCCTTGATCACCCTGGTCTATGCGTCTGTCCTGGATTGGCGGAGACCATCCAGCCCCGTATGCACGGGCCTGCTCGTGGGGATGCTGGCGTTGACGAGAGGAATCTTCGTCCTCGCCATTCCGATCGCCGCAGTGTTCGCCGTGGTGGCATATTACCGTTCGGCGCGTCCTGGCTCCTGCCACAACCTCGCGCGCGGTTTGCAGGCCGGCCTCGCGATCACGTTCTTTGCCGGGGTCGTGATCCTTCCCTATGGCGCCTGGAACCTGGCGCATCACGGACGGTTCTCGGTAACCCCCCTGGCCGGCGGGGGGCGAGCTCTCGCCGGGGGGCTCGGCGTCATGCAACGCTCGCTCCCCGGAGTGACCGAGGAGGATTGGATCTACTATGAGAGGCTCTGGAACCCGCGTGGACCGCGTCCGGCCGTCGAACGGATCATCGAGATCGATCGAAGGATGTGGAACGCAGGGGTTGATTCCGTGCGCGGCGACATCGGCGCCTATGCTCGCGGCGTTGCGCGAGCGGCCATTCACATCTGGTTTGGCGTGCGCTTCCTGTTCCCGTTCAGCAATCCCGACATTCCACCCTGGCTCCTGAGATCGGGTTCCCTCGCCATACTCATGGGCGCCGCCTGCGCGCTGTGGCGCCTGAGAACCCACTGGTTCTTGCTCGTCGCTTCCTTGACGCCAGTCATCACGCTCGCGATTGCGATGCCCTTCTTTTACGTCTCGATGCGCTACACGACGCTCGCGTTCGGGCCGCTCCAACTCCTGGCCGGCGTCGCCCTTTTCCATGGCCTCGCAGCCCTGTGCAATCGCGCCCGGTCCCCGCGCCGGATGGACGCCCCTGCCTGACCGCGTGGCGCTCATCCCTTCTCTCGCGGTCGCGTCCGTGACTCGGCCACGTCTCTGTGTCAAGATGCGCTGGACCTCGGTGGTGCAGGGAATGCCCGCGCCCGTGATGGGCTTCGGGATGGGCCGGCTCTCCAGGTTTTGCTGGGAAGGAGAGTCAGTGTGAGTGTCGATGGGAACGATGTGCGCCGGCGGCGGCTCTTTCGCCTCGCCGCCTTGCTTCTCGTGCCCGCGCTGGTCGCTGCCCTCGAGCTCTATCTCCAGTTCCGTCATGCCATGAAGCCCGCCGCCCGCGGCCAGGCATACTGGACGTTGTCGGATCCGTACCTCGGCTATCGACTTCGACCGTCGTTTCAGCCCCCGGACGGGCGCGCGTGGATCAATGCCGAGGGATTTCGCGGCGATGAGCGGCACGTTACCGGAGCGCCGGGACACCCCCGCGTGCTCCTTCTCGGGAACTCCTGCGTTTTTGGATCCGGATGCCTGGACACCGAGATATTCCCGGTTCTCCTGGAAGAGAATCTCCGGAAGGCGGGATTGGAATCCGCCGTTGTCCTGAATGCCGGAGTGGGTGGTTATAACTCCAACCAGGTCCGCGCCTACCTGGAACGCGAGCTCTGGAATTTCCGCCCGACGGATATCATCGTCTACGTCGGCTGGAATGACCTGGTCACTGCCACGTGGCCATTTTTCGTTCCTGGTCTGCAACTGGGACCGAAATTGTCTCCTCGTCCCCAGGATTGGATGAGCCAATCCTTTCGCCTCCTGGAGAGCTCGAAGCTCTTCTGGAGCACCCGGGTTCGCGCGCGCGCCCTTCAACTCGCTCTTCGCCCCGATCGCGGCGTGGACACGTGGAACGTCCTGGCCGTGGACAACTTTCGAGCGAACGTGACGGCGATTGCCGAGGCCGCCAGGCAGCGTGGAGTCCGGTTGTTCTTCTGTCGACTTCCGTATGATCCCGCGCGGGCCCCGCGCTACTACGCCCAGGACGCCTTTTCCTACACGCTCGAGGGGTACGGGAGGATGTATGCCAGCTTCGACGACGAGATTCGGAGGGCAGCCGCCGGCCATGCCCTCATCGACCTTCCGGCCGCCATCCGCGGCCAGGAGACGGACATGGACGTGATCTACGACTACAATCATCTTGGCCCCAAGGGACACAGGCTTGTCGCTGATTCGATGGCGGAGGCCTTCCTGCGGTGATCTCCGTCGTCATTCCCGTTCACAACGAGGAAGAGGTCCTCGAGGGCGCTCTCGCGGGACTCCTCGCGGGGCTCGAGACGCTGGGTGAGAGCTTCGAGGTTCTGCCGATCGAGAATGGGTCGAGGGATCGCACGTGGGAAATTTGCGAGCGCCTGGCCGGGAGTGACTCGAGGATCCGGCCGATCCGATCCCCGGTCGCCGACTACGGTGCCGCCCTCAAGCTGGGCCTCCTGGAAGCGCGGGGGGACCGCATACTCTCGGACGAGATCGACGTGCTCAGCCATGAGTTTCACAGGGATGGGCTCGCCGCGCTGGACTCCGCCGACCTCGTGATCGCCTCGAAGAGGCATCCTGCAGCCCAGGATCGTCGCGGCTTCTACCGCAGGGCCGGCACGTGGGTCATCACGATGATGCTCAGGGCCGCGTGCGGGCTCAAGGCCACCGACACCCATGGGCTCAAGGCCTGGCGACGCGATACCGCCAGGCTTCTTGCCTCGGAATGCGTGCTGCAGGGCGATCTCTTCGCATCCGAAGCGGTGTTGCGTGCCGAGCGAAAGCGATTGCGTATCGTGGAACTCCCCCTTTCGCTCGACGAGATCCGCGGCACGCCGATCCCGCTTTCACGACGCATCCCGCGGGTCATGAAGGATATCCGGCAACTGCGGCGCGCCCTTCGTTCCTGACCCGGAACGACCAGCCCTTCCGGAGGAGGGTCTTCGAATTCTAGAGCGATTCGGCGTTTGTCGGGTAGATGAGCGTGGAGAGAACGGCGAGGAATAGCCAGCGCGCCCTTCGCCATGCGGCCGCCTCGTGATCGTCTTCGTTCTGACCTTCATCCTTGCGCGGCGCCCATGCCTCGGCGGCGGCAGCCCAGAGAACGATGCCGATCGTGGCGCTATAGTGCCCCAGGAGCGATGTCCAGGGGCCGAACCGTGAAGGGTCAAGGAGAGGAGGATTGTATCCCGCCATCATGTTGACCATCAGCTCAGGCAAGGCCATGAGCGTCAAGGGAGAAGCCAGGGGCAGGATCCACAGGACGCCATGCCCCAGCTTGAAGAGGTATGCCGCATTATTCACTCGGGCCAGGGAGGCCACCACGGAGCCCGGATCCTGCAGGAATCCGATGAGAACCTCGGGGACGTTCTGACCCCAGTAGCCGAACTGCGCCGCGACGGTCGAGGTCTTGCCCGCAGTTCCCGCGAATGCCGGCAGCAACCAGTGGTTGGTGATGAAAAAGAGACCTCCGCCCACCAGGAACGGCACGAACACCCAGAAGGCCCGCCTTCCTTGGATGACCGCAACGATTCCGAGCATCATCACTGCCAGGAGCGTCGTTTCCTTGACGCACCAACAGGCGAGAATCGCGAGCACACCGAGTCGCGTGTTGTCCTCGCGGTAGGCGACGAGCAGGGCCCATATGGCTATCGGCGCGAATCGCACGGGAGTGAAGTCGATGGCCATGGTCAGCAGGCTGGGAAAAAGCGCGGCCCCCAGGGCGAGCAGGGTCGCTGATTCTCTAGGCCAACGTACCGCCAGGAATCGCCGCGCGACGAGCACCGAGAGCGTCAGCAGGCCGGCGGAAAACGCGTAGAGGGTTGCCGGCACGGGAAACACGTGGAAGACCGGTACCAACAGGAAGAGCACCGGTGACCAGTGAATGGCGAATTCCGTGCGATTCTCGGTCGGGTGCTGGAAGAACCCGCCATTGCGCGTGTCGTGCAGCTCGGAATAGAAGTTGTAAATTTCCGGCACACTAGCCGCGGGGCTGGCGCTCCATCCCGTGAGCCATGTGATGAGAAAGAAGGCGAGAAGCCCCAGGGACAAGAGGAGCTTTTCCCTGGTTTGCAGGGCGACGCGCATGCGCGGATGATGGAGCAGGTAGGAGGCAGCGGCTACCAGCGGAAAGAGAACCAGGAGATAGGAGACCAGGTGCCTGGGAAGGCCGCCCCGGATGGCGTAGAGGAGGTAAGGGGCCAACAGCAGGAACGGCGCCAGCAGGGGGTGAGAAATCCTCATCTCGCGCAAAGTCTACGGGTTAACGCTCGTGGTATGAACACCAAATGCCCGGCTCGCGCGGTGCTACGGCAGGAACTTCTCCGGGTTCTTCAGCTTCCTGGGCAGGTATTCGTCGATCACGTAGTTGAGGCCCCACTTGGCGAGCGCTTGCTGCTCGGCGCGGACGCCCAGGGCCATCAGCTTGTTGAGCGCGACCTGCCAGGGCTTCTGCTTCAGGAAGAACGGGTCGTTCTTCAGGGCATCCTTGGCGCGCTTGATGTCGACGTCCTTCAAGGGGTGCGTCGGGAGCTTGTACTCCACGATGTCGTCGGGGGTGACGCCGAGGTACCGGGCGCGCGGCACGGAGAAGAACCGCGAGATGTGCGCGGCGTTGCCTGAGCCGACCTTCAGGGACCGATAGATGTTGGCGATGCCGTACGGGTCGCAGTCGACGAAGGCGTAGACGGGCATCTTCTTCTCATCAGAGAGCCGCCGGATGAAGCGGCGGCAGGCGCGCGAGGGGACGCCGCCCATGTTGATGAGGATGCAGTCGGTCTTCTTCCAGAACTTGTGCTGGGCGAGTCGCTGGAACATACCGCCCGTCTCGATGACGAGGATGAACTTCGCCTTCGTCTCGAACTCCAGGTGCTCGACCGACGACGGGATCGAGTAGGCGCCGGAACCGAACGCGGTGCAGTCGATGCGGATGGTCTTCTTCGTCTCCCAGTCGCGGTCGATGACCACGAGGCGCCCCGCGATCTCGCCGCCTTTCTCCTCCGGGTAGAAGCGGAGCTGCTCGCGGCTGACGCCCCCGATCGAGAAGAGGGCCTCGATGTCGTCCATCACGGCGTCGGATTCTTCCTGCGCGTCGAACCTCGCCTCCTCCCAGTTCTTTGACTGGTAGTAGGCGTCCCTCTTCGTGGCGAAGTCGTCGGTCTCCACCAGTTCCTTGGAGAGGGCCATCATGCGCATCGTCTGCGCGAAGGTCCGGACGGTGCCGACCGTGAGCGTCCGCGTCTTCTTCTGGCGGCCGATCTCGAAGTAGCCCTGCTTCTCGTCGTACTTCACGTTCGAGAGGGCGCGGACGGGGAAGGAGATCTCGGGCTTTCGCTTCTTGAGGATCTCGGTGTGGATCTCCTTCGCCGCCTCCTTGATCTTCCCGACGACGACCTGTTCCTTTGAACTACTCATTTTCCATTTTCCATTTTCCAATGTTCATTGGTCATTTACCTCGGGAACGTAGGGTTTTTACCGAGGCGGTCAGAATACGTGCAAGCTCTGAGCACTCAGCGCGCAGACCATCGATTTGCGACCTGGAGACGAGCTCGCTCCTGCCGATGATCTCGAGCCAAATGGCTGTCTCATTGAGCTCTTTGAGGGCGATACGGAGTTTATGGGCAAAGTCCGCGCGACTTTCTGCGCCACGGGCTTCTCCGTAGTTGGGCGCCGGCGATGTGCCCGAGCGGAGCACTTGACTGGCCAGGTGTTTGCCCGCAGGTGTGGTGGGCAGGTGCGCGGACAAGTTTACTACGGCGACAGCAAACTCGACTAGACGAGCTTGCAACGCATCCGCTCGCACCTGGCTCATCGCTGCCCCCGCTGAGGAAATGGCAGATGATCATTGGAAAATAGCCAATGGAAAATCATTCGATCTTCCTCGAGCGTTCCAGGACGTCGGTCAGGCTGGCGATGGTCTTGTCGCGCTCCTTGTCACTGAGCTTGAGGATGTCCTGGAGGGCCAGGGCGAGCTGGGGGATGTAGGTGGCGATGTAGTTCTTCTTCTTCTCGGCGTCCTCGATCCGGGCCTGCTTGCGGACGTGGATGCCCAGGCGCCGCCCGCACTCCTGCAACGCCAGCTTCATCTCCTTGATGATCTCGGCGTACGCGGCGATCGCTTCCTTCGACTCCGACGTGAACGGGACCCAGACGGAGGCGATGTGCAGGGCGATGACGAGGGGGCCGACCGGGAGCGCGCCGCCGGGCTGGGAGAGGCCGTAGGGGCGCCAGTTCGTCTGGATCACGGCCTTCGTGATGCCGCAGGAGGCCTGCTGGTACTGGAGCGGCACGCGGTTGGCGAAGCGGATGAGCTCTACCGGTTGATCGAGCGGACGCTTCTCGCCTCCCCAGGCGAACGCGGCCTCCACGAGGAACGGGTTGCCGCGGTAGACGGAGGGCGGGCGCGAGACGGCGCTGTAGAGCTCGGCGTCCGGGACGACGCGCTTGAGGCCCGCCAGCATCAGGTCCTCGCCGATCGGGGAGAGGCAGTTGGTGGGCGGACGCTGGATCTTCGTCGACTGGATGCCCTTGTGAAGGGCGTCGGCGTCGGTGCGCGAGAGGCGGCGCGGAGCGGACTCCGGCGAGAGCTTGGCGGCGGCGCAGATCTCGTCGGCGGTGCCTCCGCCCACGCGGCAGAACTCCGTCTGGAAGAACCCGCGGAGGTTGCGGGACTTGGTCTCCTTGAGCTTCTGGATGAGCATCCCGAGCTCGACGCCGTAGGGGTGCGGCTTGATCTGGAGCGCCTCGACCGGCGGGTGATCGGTGGCGCGCGGGAACGAGCGCAGGTCGCCGTCCGGTGGCTTGTACGAGAGCGTGACGTGCGGGTTCGCGACCAGCATCTCCTCCAGGTATTCCTCGACGCTCCGGCGCCCGCGCTGGAACTGGGCCTCGAGGTCGATCTCGACCCGCGTCCCGTGATCCTTGGCGGACTCGACGACCTGGTCCTTCACGATGTGAGGTTCGTTGCGGCGCGTGTCGACCTGGATCTCGAAGTAGTGCGCGGGCTTCTTCTTGCCGATCCGCGACGTGATCCGGCAGGGCATGCCGGTCGTGAGCTGTCCGTACATGGCCGCGGCCGAGATCCCGATCCCCTGCTGGCCCCGCGACTGCTTCAAGCGGTGGAACTTCGAGCCGTAGAGGAGCTTGCCGAAGATCTTCGGGATCTGCGCGCGCACGATCCCGGGCCCGTTGTCCTCCACGACGACCGTGAACCGATCCGGTCCGATCGTCTTGAGTTCGACGTGGATCTCCGGGAGATGCCCCGCCTCTTCGCAGGCATCGAGGGCGTTGTCGACCGCTTCCTTCACGGTGGTGAGGAGCGCCTTCTTCGCGTTGTCGAAGCCGAGTAGGTGACGGTTCTTGGTGAAGAACTCGGCGACCGAGATCTCGCGCTGACCCGCGGCCATCTCGACGGCCGTGCGTCCGCGACGCTTCTCGGGCGCAGGAGCCGCTACCGCCGGTGCCGGGGCTATGGGCGCCGTCGCCGCCAGCGTTTCCTTTGCGGGCGGCTGGGTCGTCTTCGACTTCTTCTTTTCGGGCTTTGCGATCGATTTCGTCTTGCCGACTGGCTTCGTGGCCGGCTTCTTCGTCGTTTGGGCGGACGGCCGCTTAGCGGCCTTGGCTGGAGCCTTCTTCTTCATCTCGGCGCGGCATTATCTCTCCCTGCCGCGAGCCATCAACGGTTATTTCCTTAGATTTCCAAACGTTTCGCTCTGTTGAATACTCTCGTCAGTTCTTCACGGTTCCGATCCGACCGACGAAGACGGCACAGAGTCCCCAGGCCATGGGGAGCGAGATGGGGAGCCCGGGGATGCCCAGGTCCTTGAGGAACTCGGCGCTGAAGAACGGGGCCGTGTAGATCCAGAGCCCTTCGCGCATCGCCAGGATCTCGCCGAACGTGCCCAGGATCGCTGCGATTCCATAGAGGGCGAGGTCGCGTGGCGTGTTCCACCAGAGGAGAAAGGCCGCGAAGAGCGGCACGAGTCCGAAGAGGATCTCGATCCTGACGACTCGCGCGATGGCGAAGGCGTGGGCGATGATAACGAGAAGTGCGAGGTAGCGTCCGAAGCCGGGGCGTTCGGAACTGCCGGAGCCCGGGATGCGCCGCGCGAGACCGGTGAAGAGGACGAAGAGGTTGGCCCAGACCAAGGGGAGCCAGATCGGGAGCTCCCACGCGAGGCCAAAGGGGTTGGGAAACCGGTATTCCCACAAGCCGCGGCCGTCGGGATACCAGGAGGGGATCACGCAGAGGGCCTCGCCTGTTGTACCCAGAACCGCCGCCCAGAGGGCGATGCGCTTCCAGGAACGGTCCGCGCGCGGCCGGACCGCCCAGGCCAGGATGGCCGCGAGCCCGGCGAGAATGAGGAGAGGAAACGGCGCGGCATCGATGACCAGGATCGGGATGAGCGTCATCTGCGCGGCAATGACGTTCCACGGCATCTGCTCTTCTTCATCCCAGTTCATGCCAACATCCTCAGGCCGATGTCGTTGACGAACCAGAGGCCTTGTTCCGTCGGGCGGATCCGGTCCGGCTCGATCGCGACGAGGCCATCGGCAACCAACGCTTGGATCCTGGGCTGTGCCGCATCGAGGGCCTGTCGCCGTTCCGGTGACAGCTCGCTGATACGGATACCCTCTACGAGCCTCATCCCAAGCATCATCGTCTCGGCCGCGAGCTCGTCCACGCGCTCGCCGGATCGGCGGACGCCCTCGACGTAGGCCCCGACGTCGCCGGAGTTCCAGTAGCGTTCGCCTCGCTCGTATCCGTGCGCGCCGGCGCCCACGGCCGCGTACTCGCCGCTCTTCCAGACGTTGAGGTGGCTGCGGCATTCATGTCCCGGTCGCGCGTAGTTCGAGATCTCGTAGCGGCGGAAGCCCGCGGTCTCCAGCTTCTCGATCACGCGCCGCATCTTCTCCGTGCGATCGTCCTCGTCCGTGGACGGATCGATGCCTTGCTTCTTCCAGGGAGAGTTTCCTTCGATCTTGAGTTCATAGGCCGAGACATGCGTGAGGCCGGCGTTGGTGAGAAAGGCGATGGTGCCGTCCACGTCGTCTTCCGGGAGACCGAAGATCATGTCGCCACTCCGCTCGGGAAAGTCCAGTTCGGCGATGAGCTGGGCGGCGGCGACGTTGTCGCTGTGACGATGCGCGCGGCCCAGGGCCTCGAGGGCCGGGTCAGACGCGGACTGGAAGCCGATGGAGATCCGGTTCACGCCATGATCGCGCAGGATCCTGCCGGCGGCGTGCGTCAGCGAGAGCGGGTTGGCCTCGACCGTCCACTCGCAGCTGGGCGACTTGCGGGCGGCCAGCGCGCCCATGAGCCGCGCGAGGTCGCTCTCCGGGAGTTCGGTCGGCGTCCCACCTCCGACGTAGATGGTCTCGAACGGGCCAGGATGAGCCTCGAGATCGCGAAGGAGCGCGTCCACGTAGCGCGCGGCTGGAGGGAGGCGATCGGGCGTGGCAGAGAGGAAATCGCAGTAGGGGCACTTGGAGTGGCAATACGGCGTGTGGACGTAGAGGTGGGAGGAAGGGATCATTTTCCATTTTCCATTT
>CAZJQD010000023.1:0-40864 GCA_964548165.1 uncultured bacterium | reverse complement strand
CATTTTCCATTTTCCATTTGCCATTTGTCATTTTGCATTTTTGGAGAATCCCCGATGACGAATGGAAAATTATACGACCTTGGATCGCAGGATGTGGTGGATGTGAATGACGCCGACGGGGCGTTGGGCGTCGTCGGTGACGATGAGCGCCGTGATGCGCTTTTCTTCCAGGATGGTCAGCGCCTGCACGGCCAAGAGGTCGCCGGAGACCGTTCTCGGGTTCGCGGACATCAATTCCTGCGCCGGTCTCGTCACGAGATCCGGGAGGTTCTTCTGGAGAATCCGGCGCAGATCGCCGTCCGTGCAGATGCCGGTCAGCTTGCCCGCCTTATTGACGATACAGGCCATGCCGAGCTTCTTCCGCGACATCTCGAGGAGCACTTCGCCCATCGGCGTGGACTCGGCGCAGACGGGGACATCTTCGCCCTTTACCATCAGGTCGCCCACGCGGGCGAGCGATCGACCCAGCGAGCCACCGGGATGGCGGAAGGCGAAATCCTCCGCCGTGAATCCGCGCGCCTCGTGGACGGCGACGGCGAGCGCATCCCCGAGCGCGAGCGTGGCCGTCGTCGACGACGTGGGGGCGAGCCCGAGCGGACAGGCTTCCTGGGGGACGGCGACCGAGAGCACGATCGAGGCGGCTTTTCCGAGCGAAGAGGAGGGATTTCCGGTGATGGCGATGAGTGTCACGCCAAGGCGCTGAACGGCCGGGAGGAGGAGCGCCAGCTCGGCCTGTTCTCCCGAGTAGGAGATCGCGATAACGAGATCGTTACGATCGATGATGCCGATGTCGCCGTGAACGCTCTCGGTCGCGTGAAGAAACGCCGCGGGAGTGCCGGTCGAGGAGAGGGTGGCCGCGATCTTGCGGGCGACGTGGCCGGACTTGCCGAGCCCGGTGACGATGACCTTGCCGTGACAGGCCAGGATGGCCTCGGCCGCGCGCGCGAAGTCGTCGCCGATCCGATCGCGTACCGCTCCGAGCGCCTCGATCTCGACCGCGAAGACACGTCGCCCGGAGGCTTTCAACGCCTCGGGGTCGCCGCCGGTCCCGGCCATCTCAGCCCCGATCCTCGGCCGTTCCCGGCGCCGTGCCGCGGACGTTTTCGCCCAGAGCCTCGAATCGGTCGTCCGCGAGATCGAGCGCCTTGACCGCGCGATCGACGGCGAGGATCTCGTCGAGCAACGCGCCGAACTCGTCGAGCGGCCACTGGGTCTCGCGATCCGAGAGGGCGTTAGCCGGATCCGGGTGGGTCTCGATGAAGATCCCGGCGATGCCGACCGCGACGGCGGCGCGCGCGAGCGCGGGAAGGAATCGGCGATCGCCGCCCGAGGAGCCGCCCGCCGCCCCGGGCCGCTGGATGCTGTGCGTGGCGTCGAAGATGACGGGGGCGAAGGCCTTCATGATGGCGAGCGAGCGCGGGTCGAAGACGAGGTCGCCGTAGCCGAAGCTGGCCCCGCGCTCCGTGGCCAGGAGATTCGTCGCCCCGGACTGCGCGGCCTTGGCCAGGATCGAGAGCATCTGGTCGGGGGCCAGGAACTGGCCCTTCTTGATGTTGACGGCCTTGCCCGTCTTGGCGGCCGCAACGACGAGATCGGTCTGGCGGCAGAGGAAGGCCGGGATCTGGAGGCAGTCGGCGACGGCCGCGGTCGGCGCTGCGTCGCCGGGCGAATGGATGTCGGTCAGGACCGGGACATTGAGCTCGCGTCGAATCCGCGCCAGCTCAGCGAGCCCGAATTCACGCCCGGGGCCCCGCGGCGAGGAGAGCGACTGGCGATTGGCCTTGTCGAAGCTCGCCTTGAAGACGAAGCCGACGCCGCGCCTGGAGGTTTCCTCTTTCAATCGACGCGCGATCTCGAACGAGCAATCCTCCAGCGTGCATGGGCCGGCGATGACGGCCAGGGGCGCGTCGTTCGCGAAGGTGATCTGACCTATCTGCGCCATCGGGTTCCCTGCGGCGTATCCTCGATGATGATCCCGCGATCCGCCAGTTCTTTCCTCAGGGCGTCGGAGCGCGCGAAGTCGCGGGCGGCGCGCGCGGCGTTGCGGTCCGCGACCAGCCGGTCGATCTCGGCGTCGTCCTGGGGTGCGGGCAGGAGTTCCAGGCCGATCCAGCGCCCGGCGTCACTGGCCGCGCAGGCCGCCGCGTCGCGGGCCGCCTGTCGTTCGCCTTCCGGCGCGCGGTTGGCCTCGCGCACGGCCTCGAAGAGCGCGGCGAAGGCACGCGGCGTGTTGAAGTTCTCGTCGAGGCCCGCTCGGACCGCCGCCACGGTCTCGTCGTAGAGCGCGTGGTCGCGCGCACCGGCTGCGTTCGGGTTGCCGCCGAGCGTGGCAAACCGATCGAGGGCGGCGCAGGCTTCCTCGAATCGCTCGGGGCTGGCGTCGAGGGGGCTGGCGAAGTGAACGGCGAGAAGGTAGTAGCGAAGCACCGTCGCGCCGTGCCTGGCGAGGAGCTCGGGGATCCCCACGACGTTGCCGTCCGACTTCGACATCTTGCGCTCGCCGAGCGTTACGAGCCCGTTGTGGATCCAGGAGGACGCATAGGTCCTGCCCGTCGCGGCTTCCGACTGCGCGCGCTCGTTCTCGTGGTGCGGAAAGAGAAGATCGAGTCCGCCGCCATGCAGGGCGAACGTCTCACCGAGATAGTGCATGCTCATCGCCGAGCACTCGATGTGCCAACCGGGTCTACCCGGTCCCCAGGGGCTCGCCCACTGCGGTTCGCCGGGCTTGGCCGCCTTCCAGAGCGCGAAGTCCAGGCCGTCCCGCTTCTCTTCGCCGGGCTCCACGCGCGCGCCCGCGATGAGGTCATCGAGACTGCGGCCGGAGAGCCGGCCGTAGGAGGGAAATTTACGGACGGAGAAGTAGACGGAGCCGGCGGCCTCGTAGGCGATGCCGGCGTCGAACAACCGCTCGATGAGCGCGAGGATCTGCGGGATGTGCTCCGAGACCCGCGGCTCGTGATCGGGCGGGAGGCAGCCGAGATCCGCGCACATCTGCTGGTAGGACGCGATGAACGGCTCGGTGAAGGACAGGATATCCGGGGCACCCGTCGCGTTGGCGCCCATCGCGATGGCGCGCGCGATGATCTTGTCGTCGATGTCGGTGATATTGCGGACGTAGGTGACGGTCCGACCGCGGTGCCTGAGCCAGCGCACGAGGGCGTCGAAGACGACGGCCGCGCGCGCGTGTCCCAGGTGCGGGTGATCGTAGGGCGTGACGCCGCAGACGTAGAGTCCGATCGGATCGGGGGGAGCAGGGAGCAGGGAGAGGCCGCGGCTCAGGGAGTCGTGGAGGCGCATCGCGGTCACAGGATCCGGATCACAGGTTCGGCGTCAGGGACGGCGCCGAGGCCTGGTTTCGGACCAGGAGTGCTACCGCGAACGCGACGATCCCCTCTCCCCGTCCCAGGGCTCCCAGGCCCTCGGTCGTCTTGCCCTTCACCGAGATCGCGGCGCCGGGACCCAGCACCGTGCGAAGAGACGCGATGATCTGGTCGCGATGAGGGCCGATCTTCGGGGCGTCGCAGACGACGGTGGCGTCGACCTGCTGGATGGTCCAGTCCGAGGGAATGGCTCGCCGGAGCAGTTCCATGCTCGAGATGTCCTTGTACCGCGAGTCGGTGTTCGGAAAGCGCGAGCCGATATCGCCGTCGCCGGCTGCCGAGAGGATGGCGTCGATCACGGCGTGAATAAGCACGTCCGCGTCGGAGTGGCCGGCCAGCCCCGGCACGCCGTCGAAGCGGACGCCCCCGAGGTAGAGCGGGCGCGTCGGATCCGTGCGGTGCGAGTCGTAGCCGAAGCCTATGCGGAGAGCGGACATGTTCATGAATGATGTTTCGTCATCGTAGCTGTCGGCCCTCAGCCCGTCCACTCGTGGAGCAAGGCTGCGGCTCGCGCGAGATCATCCCTGGTGGTGATCTTGATGTTGGCGGCATCGCCTCGGGACACGCGCGTCTGTAGTCCAGAGGCTTCCAGGACCGCCAGGTCGTCCGTCTGCTCGCGCTCTCCCGAAGCCATCAACGCGTAGGGTTTGCCGGCCACCTCCATGCGCAGGGCCTGGGGCGTCTGGAGCGCAACGAGCGACGAACGCTCGAGGGTCTCGACCACGTTCTCGCCCCGGACGCGCTTGATCGTGTCCGTGACAGGTAGGGAGGGCGCGACCGCGGCCGCGGCCGCGTCGGCGTCCAACGAGGCCAGGAGGCGTTGCACGAGCTCGCGGCTGACGAAGGGACGGGCGGCGTCATGGATGAGCGCGACTCCGGGCGCGGGAGAGAGAGACCCCGCGGCCTCGAGGCCGCGGGCGGCGGAATCCTGGCGTCGTCGCCCGCCCTCGGTCCAGGGGCCGGTCCAATCGAGGACGTCCCTGAGCTCGGGCCTCGAGACGAGGATGATGGGTGCCTCCGGGAGCGCATGGCGGAGGGATGCGATCGTGCGATCGATGACTCTGCCGTCGCCCAGGGGCTCCAGGAGCTTATTGCCACCCGCGCCGAAGCGCGTGGAGGATCCGGCGGCCAGGAGAATCCAGGCGGCGCCCCGCACGATCAAACCTCGCCGCGGCCGCGTCCCGTGATCGACTCGAAGCGGGTGAAGATCATCCGACCCGCCGTGGTCTGGTGGATGTTCGTGACGATGACGCGCACGGTCTTGCCGACGTGCGTGCCGCCGCCGTCGATGACGATCATCGTTCCGTCGTCGAGGTAACCGACTCCCTGGCCCGGCTCCTTGCCCGACCGCGCGACCTGGAGCGTCAGCTCCTCGCCCGGCAGGTGGATGGTCTTCAAGGCGTTGACGAGGTCGTTGAGGTTGAGGACCTTGAGGCCGCGGACGCGAGCGACCTTGTTGAGATTGAAGTCGTTGGTGATCAGCGAGGCGTTGAGGTCGGTGGCGATCCGGATCAGCTTGTGATCGACCTCGCGCTCATCGGCGTAGTCCGTGGTCGGGATGCTGACCGTGATGCCGCGTGTTTCCCTCAGCTGTTGGACGACGTCGAGGCCGCGGCGGCCGCGGTTACGCTTGAGGGCTTCACCGGAATCCGCGATGTTCTGGAGCTCGCGCAGGATGAACTGGGGAATGACCAGGTCGCCGTCGAGGAATCCGGCCTGCGCCATGTCGACGACGCGCCCGTCGATGAGGACCGAGGTGTCGCAGATGAGCGGAGCCGATCCACGGGTCGAAGGCACGGGCTCCGCGGCCGGGGCATTTTCGGACTTGCGGAGGTCGCCGCCGTGGGCGCCGAGGGCGGCGCCGATCACCGCGGCGGCCAGGTAGAGCGAGACGGTCAGGATGGCCCGGCCGGGTTGGGAGTCGCCGATGGCGAACGGAGCGACGGCGAGCGCATGGACGACCGGAGTGAGCAGGAAGGCCATGAATAGGCCGGCGGCCGCTCCCCAGGCTCCGCCTCGAAGACGCGACGGCGTGATCCGCCTGAGAAGCATCCAGCAACCCACCGAGACCGCGTAGGTGGCGATGCCGAGCGGCCAGGCCCGCGCATCGCCCCCCGCCCATCCTTGAGGGACCAGGACGAGGGGAAGGAGCGCGATCGGAACTGCTCGCACGATTAGGCTCGGCCCGCCCTGAGGCACTTCGAGATCTCCGTCTCCACCTTCTCGATGGGTTCGCGCGAGGCCTCGGCGATCTCCTGCACGAGCTGTTGCACGGCCGCTTCGAGCAGGCGCTTCTCGCTCATGGAGAGCTCGCCCTCGGGCCCGCGCTTGGAGAGGTTGCGAGCCACTTTCGCGGCCTTGTAGATGTCGCCGGACTTCAGGTCCTCGAGGTAGGCGTTGTGGCGCACCTTCCAGTCGGATTCCTCGGAGGGCGGCTTCTTCTTGAGCACGACCATGACCTTCTCGACGTCCGCGCGCACGATGACCTTGCGCATGCCCTTCTCGCCCTGCTGGGAGACCGGCAGTTTCACGGTGAGCTCACCGTTGCGGAAGTCCAGGTTGTAGTACCACTGGTCCTCGCCCGTGATGTTGAGCTTCTCGATGGACTTGATGACGCCGACGCCATGGAAGGGATACACGACGTGATCGCCGACCTTGAAGATGGCGGCCGAGCGAGGGAGCGGCTTCGGCTTGGGCTGCGGTGGCGGCGCCGGAAGACTCTTGCCGTTCTGGGGCCGTGGGGCGGGCGCCGGCTTCGCGACAATGCCCGGCTTGACTGCGGCTGGTTTCGCCGCCGCCGCAGCCTTGGGAGCTGGTCCCTTGGCCGGTTTCGTGGGTTTCCTGGCGGCCGCTTTAACGGGCGCTTTTGCCGCCGGGCGGGCGGACGTCTTGCCCGCCGCCTTCGTCGGCTTCTTCGTTGTCTTCTTGCTCACTCTGTGGATGCCCTCCCGGACTGCCCCTCCGGCGATTATAAGGTGAGGTTTCCGAGGGAGAATAGCCCTTTTTCCCCCGCTCCCGGGCGCGGGCACGCCGCATGTCCGTCGCGCGCCGATGAACGGCGTTCGGGCCCGTGACGCGAGGCATGCTCGGAAGGCCGCGGAAGGGGTGGCGGGATGAGGAGCCCTACAAGCGTTCCCGGGGATCGCCCCAGCCCAGCTTTTCGCGGAGTACGGCGAAGGGGTGTCGCTGGGCCGACCGCACCAGGTTCACGCGGGGTCCATCGCCGGAGATGGTGACGAGATCCTCGGAATCGAGCGTGGGCGACCACTCCTGCCCATCGGCGACCAGTCGCGGTTTTCCGCTCGCGCTCAGCGCGCGCACCGTGATGACGCTGTGGGCGCTGACGAGCATGGGGCGCTGAGCGAGCGTGTGGGGGCAGACGGGCGTCAGCACCAGGACGTCGAGCCCGCTCAGGACGATGGGCCCGCCTGCCGCCAGGTTGTAAGCCGTCGATCCGGCCGGGGTGGCCACCAGGACGCCGTTGCCGACGAGCCGCGAGAGCGGGGTGCCGTCGATGGCGAGGTCGAGCGTGAGGACATGTCCGCTCCCCGACTCGATCGTGACCTCATTGAGCGCAAACACTTCGTGCGCGGTTGCCGCCGCCGCGCCGGCGCGCGTCACCGTGGCGCGGACCAGCGGCAGTTCCTGCACCTTGTAGTTCCCGGCCAGGATGCCCGGCAGGATCGCGGAGACTTCCGCGGGGCGCGCCTCCGTCAGGAAGCCCAGCCCGCCCGTATGAATGGACCAGAGCGGGAGAGCGGAGCCGGCGATGAGCCGGGCGGCCCCCAGGAGCGTGCCGTCGCCACCGATCGAGACGATGAGAGGTTGCCCGTGATTCCATTCTTCCGGCGGAAGGGGGTCGAGACCCTCTCGTGCCGGCCATGCGTTCACGGGGATGCCGGCTTTTCCGGCGGCCGCCTGCACGTCGTGGAGAATCGACTCGATCCCGGGCCTCTGGGGATTCCAGTGGATGATGACGCGGTCATGCATGAAGCGACTCCAGTCTCAGTAGATACTCGATGTTTCCCGATTGACCGCGGATGGGCGATTCCATGCGATCGCGAATGGTCCAACTATTGCCCAGCGCCCAGGTCTCCCAGTCCGCGAGGATTCGCGCTCTCACCGCGTCGTCCCGGACAACGCCGCCTCGAGCGACGTCCCGGGGCTCTCCCTCGAACTGGGGTTTCAGGAGGAGAAGAACGGGGGCGCCCGGCTTGAGCCAGGGGCCGAGCACGGGCAGCACGACGCGCGACGAGATGAACGAGAGATCGAGGGTGACGCCGTCGAGGTCGTCGGGAACGATCGCGCGCGCCAGGTGACGCACGTTGATCTTCTCTCGGACGATCACGCGGGGGTCCTCGCGTAGCTTGATGTCCAACTGCCCGTACCCGACGTCCACGGCATAGACGCGCTCGGCGCCGTGGGCCAGGAGGACCTGCGTGAAGCCCCCGGTCGAGGATCCGCTGTCGAGCCACGTGCCGCGGAGGCCGTGGGAGAGCCCGAAGGTCTTGAGGGCCGCGTCGAGCTTGAGCCCACCCCTGCTCACCCAGGGCATGGTTTCGCGCAGGCGAATTGGGGCATCCTCCGCGACGCTCATCCCCGCCTTCGGCCGTTCCACGCCCGGGATCTCGACCAGCCCGGCCATGATGAGGGCCTGGGCCTTGGCGAGGCTGTCTGCGAGCCCGCGCGTGACCAGGAGCTGATCGAGGCGCGCGCGGGGGGATTTGGCGGTCCGTGCCGGCATGCGCTCATGCTACCGTTCTTCCCGTGAAAATATGCGAAAAAACCCCTTGCGCATCCTGATGGTTCCGACGATAATCTTCTCAACCTAAACCGAGATCTACGCCCGGTCTACGTGCGAGGCAATACCTGCCCCCCCTCAGGTGCCCCCGTAGCCGGGCGTTAATATTTTCGGCCCCGCCGGACGCTCTGCTATTCTCCCTTCCGTGGAAACGCTCGTTCTCAACCGGCATTTCTTCGCCATCCAGATCACCGATTGGCGCCGGGCCCTTTCCCTGCTCTATGCCGACCATGCCCACGTCGTCGACGAGAATTACCGGCTCTACGATTTCGCCTCCTGGCAGGCGCTTTCCGAGGAGATGGCCGAGCATCCGCGCGGCTTCGTGCACACCCCGGGTTTCCGCCTGGCAATTCCCGACGTCATCACGCTCCTCGTGTACGACCGCCTTCCTCCCGCGCAGGTCAAGTTCACGCGGCGAAACATCTACGAGCACTATGGGCATCGGTGCTGCTACTGCGGCAAGGTCCATGGCACGGAGAATCTCAACCTGGACCATGTCATCCCTCGTAGTCGCGGCGGGAGGTCCGACTGGGAGAACGTGGTGACCGCGTGCATTGCGTGCAATTCCCGAAAGGCCAACCGACTCCCGCTCGAGGCGGGCATGCAACTGCTCGTGAAACCGACACGGCCTCGGTGGCGGGGCCCCGCCTCCCTCTTCCTGCGTCCCGGCCTCCGTCTCCGCGCCTCCTGGCAGAAGTTCATCGACTCCTGCTACTGGGACGGCGAGCTCAAGGGCTGACAGGGCATGCAGCTGGGACAGCGCCTCCATGACGAGATGGTTGAATACGCCCGGCGACAACTCCCCCGCGAGGCCGTGGCACTGCTCTGGGGCGAGAACGACCGGGTGTCGGCGTGGTCGCCCATGAGGAACCTGGCGGACGGTTGCGCGGCCTTTCGCATGGATGCCACGGAGTTCGAGGCCGCGCTCGCCTCCGCGCCCGCGCCGCTCCTGGCCGTCATGCACTCCCACCCGACGGAGCCGCCTGTTCCCTCGACCTCCGACCTTGCCGGCGCGACGGCTTGGCGGTCCGTGGTTCATCTGATACTGTCGTTCGCGGACGGCGCGTCGCGGTTTCGCGCCTGGCGGCTCTTTGACGGCCAGGCCCTGCCCGTTCCGCTCCACTTCGTCGCCGCGCGCGCGGAGGGATCCCTGTGTGCGGCGGGCTCTTCGGTCCTGTCGGGGGCAACGGATCCGAACATCAAGACCCTGGAGGGGACCGCACCATGGATTTGAAGAGCTTCATCCGCGATATTCCCGACTTTCCCAAGCCAGGGATCGTCTTCAAGGACATCACCACGCTCGTGGCCGACCCCAAGGCGTTCCGGCACGTGTTGGAGAGCTGGCAGTATCGTTTCACGGGGGCCGGCATCGCGGCCATCGTCGGGATCGAGTCCCGGGGATTCATCTTTGGAGCGCCGCTGGCGGACCGCCTGGGAGTGCGATTCATCCCGGTGCGAAAGCCGGGCAAGCTCCCGTACAAGACCGTTCGCGAGGAGTATGCGCTCGAATACGGCACGGACGCGGTCGAGATGCACATCGATTCTGTTCACTCTGGCGAGCGCGTGCTCGTGGTTGATGACCTCCTGGCGACCGGCGGAACGGCCCTGGCCGCCGCGCGGCTCATCGAGCGCCAGGGCGGCATCGTTCACGAGATGGCGTTTGTCATCGAGCTGGGGTTTCTCAAGGCGCGGACTGCCAAACTCGCGAAATACCAGGTTTCCGCGCTCATCAATTACGCGGCGGAGTAGCCCTCGAGGTTGCCGGACGCGCAACTTTTCCTTTCTCTTGCCCTATTTGCCCCGCGTTTTGGTTGACCCCCCTATCCAGCCTGTGTATAATCGCGCGGTTTCAGTGGACAACACTGCACAATAACCGTCTCCGAGCCTTTGCCGGTTCCGGAGCGGATCCGCGAAGGTGCGAACATGGATTTTAAGGTTGGCGAGAATGTCGTGCATCCCCAGCACGGCCTTGGATTCATCAAGGATATCCGCGAGACGGAGATCCTGGGTGAGAAGACGACCGTATACCTGATCGCGACCCGGAAGATGGAGCTGCAGATTCCCGTGGAGCGCGCGCGAACGCTTGGTATTCGCCGTGTTGCATCTGCTGAGCAGGCCGATACGATGCTCAAGATCCTCCGTTCGCCGGCCAAGAGCGAGCCGTTTACGGCCAGCGAAGGCTGGATCGAGCGCTACGAGGAACTGAAACAGCGCATCAGGAACGGCGAGGCCGAGGATCTGGCGGAGGTTGTCCGCGACCTCGACAAGAATTCGAAAGTGTACGAACTCAACATCAAGGAGCGCGAGATCTTGACCCAGGCGAAGGAACTACTCATCCAGGAACTGACCGTGGCGCTCGCCCTCTCCAAGGCGAAGGTCAACGAGCGTGTCGACGATGCGCTGAAGGCGAACCTCAAGAAGAAGGCGCCCCGATGAGCGGCGTTCCCACGAAGTCCGCGCGCTCTCTCCCGGGCGAGGCGCTCTACAAGGAGCACATGGCGCGCTTTTCGATGCTCCTCTCCTCGCACCCGGCCCAGGCGGCGGCCGAGTATGGCTTCACGCTCCTTCATTCCATCCCCGAGTCCGCGGGCGCCGAGTTCCTGAAGGGGCAGAGCCTGGGTGGCGAGAGCTGGTTCGATCGCTTTCAACTGGCCGTGGCGAGTCATAATCGCGGCGAGCTGGAGTCCGCGGAGAAGCAGTACAAGGCCGTCCTTGACGAGGACAAGGAGCACCGCGAAGTTGAGTTCAACCTTGCGATGCTCTATGCGGCGCGCGGTGACTTTGCCCAGGCTCGCAAGCGCCTGGACTCGTTCGAGAAGTGGCTGAACGAGGCGGAGAAGGGCGCGCTCTCGCGTGACGCCCAGGGATTCGTGGCCGAGTGCCGCGAGAACGCGCTCGCGCTCCGCGCCGAGATCGAGCAGAACTAGGCAGAACCGGGATAGAAGAGCACCAGGCACCACGAACCGGCAGCACCCCCGCGGGTAATCCGCCGGGACATGACACCACTGAGAAGGGTGGGAGTAAATTGGTCGTTGTTACTGTTACGGAAGAAGAGGGCCTGGAAAAGGCCCTCAAGCGCTTCAAGGCGAAGTGCGACAAGGAAGGCATCAAGCGCGACATCAAGCGCCAGCGGGCCTTCGAGAAGCCGAGCGAGAAGAGGCGGCGCAAGATGCGCAAGGCCGAAGCGAAGCTTCGCAAGCGAGTCGCCAAGCAGAAGCGTCATTATTGAGCTGACCCACTGACTGTAATTTCGTCTCCGAGCCCGCGCTCCGCCCGTCGGCGGGGCGCGGTTTTTTATGCCTGACTCCCGCCCGATCTTTCGCCCCATCGTTCCCGTCTACGACCTCCTGAATCGCCTCCTCTCCCTGGGGCTCGACCAGTCCTGGCGACGACGCGCCGCGTCGATGCTGACTGGCGGCCGCGTGCTCGATGTCGCCTGCGGCACGGGCGACCTGGCCCTGGCCGACGCGGCGCGCCCCGGCACCCGCGTCGTCGGAACCGATATCCTTCCCGAGATGCTGGCCGTCGCGGCGCGGAAGAATTCCGCGCGGAAGAACGCGGCGCGTAAGACATCGCAGATGATGGATGGTGAGGCCAGCCGCGCAGTCCTCGGCTGGACGGCCTCCGCCGGCGAGCGCCTGCCGTTCGCGTCCTCGAGCTTCGATGCGGTCACGATCGCGTTCGGGATCCGGAACTTCGTGGATCGGGCGGCGGGCCTGGGCGAGATGCACCGCGTGCTCCGTTCCGGGGGAACGCTGGTCATCCTCGAGTTCGGTGTACCCGCGTTCGCGCCTTTTCGTGCCCTGTACCTCTTCTATTTTCGGAAGGTGTTGCCGTTCATCGGCCGCCTGGTCGCCGGCAACGAGCGCTCCTATGCGTACCTGCCCGAGACCGTCCTGGCCTTTCCGGAACCCGCCGAGTTTGAGCGTGAATTGGAGGCGGCGGGATTTGCCGCGGAGCCCAGCCTCTCCCTGACACTGGGCATCGTCCGCCTGTATTTCGCCCGCCGGCGCTCTTGACAGGAATGAAAGCGGACAGGACGATGCCCATCGCGTCGACCATTATCTGAAACAGAGAGGGGGTGCACGGACATGAATGGAGCGGAAAAGAGAGTTCCTGCTGGCGTACTGGCGTTACTTCTGGGAAGCCTCGGGATTCACAAGTTCTACCTGGGATACAAGACCGAGGGGATCATCATGATCGCGGTCTCGGTGTTCACCTGCGGATCCATCTCCAGCATCATCGGCATCGTCGAGGGGATCATCTACCTGACGAAGACCGACGAGGATTTCGTCAACACGTACATCACCAACAAGAAGGCCTGGTTCTAAACCCTGCGCTTCCGGGTCCCGCGCTGCGGGACCCGGCGGCGGCTGGAACCCGCCTTGACGCCGTGGCCCTTGCGGGCTAGGATGCGCTCACGCGGTCTCCGGACCGCGAATTTCACACGCGTGTGCCGACATATCCGTGCTCCTCATTGAGGGGTTCTGTCTCACGCGGAGGCCTAACGGAGGAAAACCATGGCCATACCAACAATGAAGCAACTGCTCGAAGCAGGCGTACACTTCGGGCACCAGACCCGTCGCTGGGACCCGCGGATGAAGCCGTACATCTTCACCGAGCGTAACGGCATCCACATCATCGATCTCCAGCAGACGATGAAGAACATCAAGGTCGTTCACAACTTCGTGAAGAACCTCGTGGAGTCCGGCAAGACCGTGCTCTTCGTGGGCACCAAGAAGCAGGCCCAGCAGACCATCGCCGACGACGCGACCCGTTGCGAGATGTACTACATCAACCAGCGCTGGGCGGGCGGCACCCTGACCAACTTCCAGACGATCAAGAAGTCGATCCAGCGGCTCCAGAACTTCGAGGACCAGCGGGAAAAGGGCGACCTCGCCCTCCTGCCCCGCAAGGAGCAGATCCGGATCGACAAGGAGACCGCCAGCCTCAACAAGTCGTTGGGCGGCATCAAGAAGATGAAGGCGCTCCCGGGCGCCATCTTCATCGTCGACCCCAAGCGCGAGCAACTCGCCATCAAGGAGGCGCGCCGGCTCCGCCTGCCCGTCATCGCCCTGGCGGACACGAACTGCAACCCCGAGGAGATCGATTACGTCATTCCCGGGAACGATGACGCCATCCGCGCCATCAACCTGATCTCGGGCGTGATTGCCGACGCCGCCAATCTCGGCCGCGCCGCCGTCAAGGATGCGGCCATGGGATCCGCGCCGGACATGGTCGAGGAAGTGGACGAGACGTTTGCCCCGACCGAGGAAGAGCTCGTGCAGGTCGGCGAGATCATCGAGGACGTGTACGACGACGTGGAGCAGGAAGAAGAGGCCGCCCGCCGCCGCATGCCCAAGAAGAAGCTCGGCGACGGTGAGTTCGAGGTCGTCGAGTGACCGTGGCGACCGCGACCGGAGGACTCGAAGACGTCAAGCGCCTGCGTGAAGAAACGCAGGCGGGAATGCTGGATTGCAAGAAGGCCCTGGCGGAGGCCGGGGGTGACTTTGACAAGGCCCGCGACCTCCTTCGCAAGAAGGGGCTGGCCGCCGCCGCCAAGCGCGCGGACCGCGTTGCGGCCGAGGGTGTCATCGCCGCTTCCGTATCGGCCGGGTCCGGGGTGATCGCGGAGGTGAAGTGCGAGACGGATTTCGTCGCGCGCACCCCCGATTTCCAGGACCTGGGCCGGCGCGTGGTCGAGGCCCTGGCCGGCGGCGCGTCCACCGAGGCCGCCGTGGCGCTCATTACCGAGGTCGCCGCGCGGTGCGGCGAGAAGTGCGAGCTCGGGCGGACGGCCTCGTTCCAGCTCCCGGCGGGCCAGCACGGCCTGGTCGCGAGCTACGTCCATGCCGGTGGGAAGGTCGGCGTCCTGGTGGAGTTGCACTGCGGCCAGGCCGCTACGGCTTCCCGGCCGGAACTGGCGCGCCTGGGCAAGACGCTGGCGATGCAGGTCGCCGTCTCCCGGCCCCAGTACCTCTCGGCATCGGAGGTTCCCGCGGAGGTGGTCGCCAGGGAGAAAGCCATATTTCTCGAGCAGGCCGCTCAGGATCCCAAGAACGCCAACAAGCCCGCCAACATCCTCGAGAAGATCATCGAGGGGAAGCTCAAGAAGTTCACGAGCGAGATCTGCCTGGTGGACCAGGAGTTCATGATCTCGGCGGAGTCCGACGCGAAGGTTGTCAGCGAGTACGTCGAACGCGGCGGCAAGCAGCTCGGTGACTCCATCACGATCGCCCGGTTCAGCCGGCTGGCGCTTGGCGCCTGAGACGGTCCCGGTGAGCGGAGAGACGCCTCGCTACAAGAGGATCCTCCTCAAGCTCTCCGGCGAGGCCCTCCAGGGCGGCCGCAAGTACAACATCGATCCGGACATCGTCCGGTCGCTGGCCTCCCAGCTTTCCGAGGTCCACAAGCTCGGCGTGCAGATCGCCGTCGTGGTCGGCGGAGGCAATATCATGCGGGGCAAGTCCGCGGCCGCGCTCGGGGTCGATCGCGTCACCGCGGATGCCATGGGCATGCTGGCGACGGCCATCAACGCCCTGGCCCTGCAGGACGCGCTCGAGAAGGCCGGGGTTCCCACCCGCGTCCTGTCCGCCATCGAGATGCGCCAGATCTCGGAGCCGTTCATCCGGCGCCGCGCGATCCGGCATCTCGACAAGGGGCGCGTCATCGTCTTCGCCTGCGGCACGGGAAACCCGTATTTTTCGACCGATACCGCGGCCGCCTTGCGCGCCAACGAGCTGGGCGCCGAGGTCATCCTGAAGGCGACCAAGGTGGACGGCGTGTACGACGCGGATCCCAACACCACGGCTGGCGCGCGGAAGTTTGACGCCATCACGTACCAGGATGTTCTCGCGCGCGAGCTCCAGGTCATGGATTCCACGGCGACGTCATTGTGCATGGAGAACCGCATGCCGATTATCGTCTTTGCTCTTGAGACCGAGGGGAACATCCGTCGCGTCATCTGCGGCGAGACGATAGGAACGAGGGTAGGCTGATGATCGAGGAAATTCTAGAGGATGCGCGCGGTCGCATGAACCAGGCCGTCGACGCCTACAAGAAGGAGCTGACGACGGTGCGGACCGGGCGCGCCTCGGCCGCGATGCTCGACGATATCCGCGTCGACGCCTACGGATCACCCATGCCCCTGAACCAGGTCTCGACGATCTCGA
Organism: uncultured bacterium; assembly: GCA_964548165.1. Lineage (GTDB taxonomy): Bacteria > UBA8481 > UBA8481 > UBA8481 > UBA8481 > CAZJQD01. The sequence goes on along the minus strand of CAZJQD010000023.1, from coordinate 25,511 downwards.
CGCCCGAGGCCAGGATGATCACCATCCAGCCCTGGGACAAGGGGCTCTTCACCCCCATCGAGCAGGCCATCCAGGCGGCAAACATCGGCCTCACGCCCCAGAATGACGGCAAGATCATCCGGCTCCCGATCCCGGCCCTGACCGAGGAGCGCCGCAAGGAACTGGTGAAGCAGGCGAAGAAGCACAGCGAGTCGGCCAAGATTGCCATTCGCGCCGTGCGCCGTGACGCCAAGGAGATGATCGAGACGCTGGAGAAGGATGGCGACGTTTCCAAGGACGATTCCCACCGAGCCGTCGGCGACCTGCAGGGCATGACCGATTCCCACTGCGGCAAGATCGACGAACTGGAAGCGTCCAAGGAAAAGGAAATCCTGGAGTTCTGATCGGTGGCGGCCGACGCCCCCGGCTCCTGGACGACCTCCAAGACCCTGCCCGAGATCCGCGCCGCCGCGCGTGACGCCGCCGAGGGCGCGGCCCTGGCTCAGTTGCAGACCGAGCGCATCCCCCGGCACGTGGCCATCATCATGGACGGCAACGGCCGCTGGGCCCAGCGCCGGCGGATGCCCCGGATCTTCGGGCATCGCCAGGGCATGGAGACCGTGCGCCGGATACTCCAGGCCGCGCGCGATATCGGCATCGAGTATGTCACGCTCTATGCGTTCAGCGCCGAGAACTGGTCGCGCCCGCGGCCCGAGGTCGCCGCGCTCATGCATCTCCTGGAGGAGTACCTGCGCGCCGAGGTCGATGAGCTCATGGAGGCGAACGTCCGGCTCCTGACGATTGGCAACCTCGAGAAGCTCCCGGTCTATGCGCGCCGCGAGCTCGAGTCGGCTCGCAAGCGATTATCCTCCAACACCGGCCAGAAGCTCGTCCTGGCCCTCAACTACGGCGGGCGCAGCGAGCTCCTCGCGATGACGCGGCGCATTGCCACCCAGGTGGCGGCCGGTGAACTGCGGCCGGACCGCATCACGGTGGAGACCGTGGACGCCAACCTCGACACGGCGGGCATGCCCGAGCCCGATCTCATGATCCGCACCTCGGGCGAGTTCCGCATCTCGAACTTTCTTCTCTGGCAGCTTGCCTACGCCGAGATTTTCATCACGGAGACGCTCTGGCCGGACCTGACCCGCGCCGAGTTCTTCTCCGCGATCGCCGCGTACGGCAAGCGTGATCGGCGATTCGGCGGAGTGAAGTAAGAAGTTATCGAACCACGAATAGAGGCGAATGAACGCGAAGAGAGAGACCGCGAAGTTTTCAGCCAGGGAGCGTCCACGTGACTGAGCCGTTTCGCCCCTCGGGTGGGCGCAAGATGCCTGATCTTCGCGTCCGGGGGCTCGTCTCCGTCATCGGGGGCGTTCTCTTCGTGGCCCTGGTGATGGCGCGACCGGCGGCCAGCGCTGTCCTCTTCGGGGCCTTGTTTCTCCTGGGCTCGCGCGAGCAGTTGCGCCTGCGATGGCTGACCGTGAACGAGGAGAGCGGATCGGGCGCGGCGACGCTTGGCCTGGTCGCAAGGACGGCGCTGCCCTTCGGCCTGGTCGCGGGCGTCTTCGCGGTGGGCGCCGCGTTCGCCGTGACGACCGAGCTGATGGTTGCGGCCACCGCGCTCTGCCTCTTCATGCTCGTTCGCCCCGCCGCGCTGGCCTGGGTCTATCCGCTCCAGATCGCCGCCGGATTTCTAGCCGCCGTCCTGATCCGCTACCGGTTCCCGGACGATCCGGGACTGCTCTTGACGATCCTCTTCTCGACATGGGCCTGCGACATTGGGGCTTACCTCGTGGGGTGTCGATTCGGGCGCACGCCGTTCGCGCCTTCTATCTCGCCGAAGAAATCCTGGGAGGGAGCCGCAGGGGGATTCGCCGCGTCAGTGCTCGTGGGGGCCCTGACCGGCGGACTCGATGGCCATGTCGGGCTTGGCACCGCGTTCGGCGCCGTCTGCGGCGTGCTCGGACCCGTTGGGGACCTCGTCCAGTCACGGATGAAGCGGCGCGCGGGCGCCAAGGATTCGGGCACGCTCTTTCCCGGCCACGGCGGCGTCCTGGACCGGTTCGATTCGTTTCTCGTCAATGCCCCGATCTGCTGGTGGATCGCCGCGCGGTACTGGTGAGCGCTCGTTAGAGGCGCGTGCCGATCCTCTCGATGGCTTCCTCGATCCGCGAGCGGTCGTTGAAGGCGCTCAGGCGGAAATAGCCCTCTCCGGCGGGCCCGAAACCGCCGCCGGGAGTGCCCACGATGTGGCACTGCCCCAGGAGCCGGTCGAAGAATCCCCAGCTGTCGCAATCCTGCGGCGTCTTCAACCAGATGTAGGGCGCGTTCTCTCCGCCGTAGACGGCGAAGCCGGCGGAGGCGAGTCCCTCGCGAATGAGCCGCGCGTTCTCCATGTAGTAATCGACCAGCGCGCGCGTCTCCCGCTGTCCCGGCTCGGTGTAGACGGCGGCGGCCGCCTTTTGCACGGGATAGGAGACGCCGTTGAACTTCGTGCAGTGGCGGCGGTTCCAGAGGGAGTGAAAGGAGACGCGCTCCCCCGAGGATGTCGTTCCGGTCAACGACTTCGGGACGACGGTGTAGGCGCAGCGCGTCCCCGTGAATCCGGCGTTCTTGGAAAAGCTCCGGAACTCGATCGCGCACGTCTCCGCTCCCGGGATCTCGTAGATGGAATGAGGGATCCGCTCGTCGCGGATGTAGGCCTCGTACGCGGCGTCGAAGAGGATGAGCGCGTCGTTCTGGCGAGCCCAAGCCACCCAGGCCGAGAGATCTTCGCGCGTCAGCACGGCGCCAGTGGGGTTATTGGGCGAGCAGAGGTAGACGACATCGGCCCTGGTGGCAGGGAGCGCGGGGCGAAAGCCGTTTTCCGCGTTGCACGGGAGATAGACGAGCCCCGAGAAATACCCGTGATCGTCGATGACGCCGGTGCGCCCTGCCATCACGTTGGTGTCGACGTAGACGGGGTATACGGGGTCCTGCACGGCAACGATGCTGTCGAGGGAGAAGAGCTCCTGGATATTGCCGGTATCGCATTTCGAACCGTCGGAGACGAAGATCTCGTCGGGGTCCAACGTCACGCCGCGCGCCCGGAAGTCGTGGGCGACGATGGTCTCGGTGAGAAACGTGTACCCCTGTTCCGGCCCGTAACCGCGGAACGTCGCCGCGTGCGCCATCTCGTCGACGCCCTCCCGGAACGCGGCGATGATGGAGGGCGTGAGCGGCAGCGTGACGTCGCCGATGCCCAGCCGGATGATATCGGCGCCCGCGTTCTGCTCGCGGAATCGCGCCGTGCGCCTTGCGATCTCGGGGAAGAGGTAACCGGCCTTCAGCTTGCGGAAGTTCTCGTTGATGCGCGTCATAAGAGCGCCATTGGACTTCTGAAGCCGCGCGATGTCAAGGCAGCGAAGGGCTCCCTAGGGAGCCCAGCCGAGGGCCTTGAGGGGTTCGAGGCAGAAGGGACGATCTTGGAGCCGTGGGTGAGGAACCACGAGGTCTGCGTCCTCGATCCATACGGGATTGCCGCCGGATTCCAGTACGAGAATATCGAGGTCGATGACGCGCGGGCGGTAGAGCGATTTCTCCGCCGGGTCCCGGCCCATGGAGGTCTCGATCGCCATGAGGGAGGCCAGGAGGCGCCGCGGGGAACCGTGGTAGATGCCGCGCACCGCGGTGTTGCGATATCCCGGGGATCGGGGATCGGGACGTCCCTCGCGGTCGACGGCAACGCTCTCGACCGTGGGGCCCACCGTGATCGCTTCCAGGACGGTTCCGAGCCGACGCACGGCCTCCTGGAGGTTCGCGTCGCGGTCGCCGAGGTTGGAGCCCAGCCCGATCCAGGCGACGAGCGGTGGTCGCGCGCCTGCGTGCTGAGACGACCTGCTGTCGGATTCGACGGCCCTCGTGGTCACGCGGCGTATCAGCCGCGGACGCGCGTGACCGTGATCGCGGCGTAGTCCAGCTGGAGCGGGATGACGGGCGCCATCTTCCGGATCGTGATCGATGCCCTCGAGATCGGGGGGAACTCGGCGATCAGGGTTTCGGCGATGACGGCCGCCAACGGCTCAACGAGCTTCCAGCGCCTGGCGTTGAAGAGCGCCACGGCTCGTTCCGCCAGGGTCGCATAATCGGGCCTGCCATCGAAGTCGTCGGCGAGCGCGTTCGCGGGCTCGGGGTAGGCAACCTCCAGGGAGAGTCGGAAAGGAGAACCCTCGGTTTCCTCGCTACGCTCGCACCCGTGGTAGCCCCAGAGCGCGATGCCCTCGACGCGCAACACGGCCTCGGCCATGGGGGAGTCCGGTCAGGCCTTTCCGCGTGCGCTCGGAACGGGATCGCCAGGTGCGGTTCCGCCGAAGAGCACGTCGTCCATGCCATACCGCCTGGGGGGGCGTCCGACGAGGAATGATGCGGCGCGCAGGGCGCCGAGCGCGAAGGTGTCGCGGGACGAGGCCCGGTGGGTGATCTCGATCCTCTCGCCCTGCGTGGCGAAGGTGACCGTGTGCTCGCCGACGATGTCCCCGGCGCGAACCGCGTGCATACCGATCTCGCCGGGCCGGCGAACGGCGTCCGCTCCATGCCGACCGTGAACGGCTTGCGCCCGGGCCGCCCCTCCGCGCGCGGACTGGAGAAGTTCGAGCAGTCGGAGCGCGGTACCGGACGGAGCGTCCTTCTTGCGATTGTGATGAGCCTCGACGATCTCGATGTCGTAAGCCTCGTCGAGCGCCGAGGCGATGAGCGGCGCGATCCGGAAGAGGAGATTCACACCGACCGACATGTTCGGGGCCGCGATCACGGGAATCCGTTTCGCGGCGTCGGACAGGGCGTCCTCGGCGGCCCGGGTCAGGCCGGTGGTCCCGACCACGAGCGCGATGCCGCGCTCCGCCGCCGCCGCGGCGTGATAGGGCGTGGCGCTCGGCGAGGAGAAGTCGATGAGAACCTGGGCGCCGGCAATGCCCTTGGGGATATCCGAGGTGACCGCGATCTTCAACTCGCCGCACCCGGCGAGGAGCCCGGCATCACGACCGACCGCGGGGTGGCCCTGGGCCTCCAAGGCGCCCGACACTTTCCAGGTCCGGGACTCAGAGGCGAGGGCGACGATGCGGCAACCCATCCGTCCGCCGGCGCCGGCCACGGCGATTCTCAGGGGCTCACGAGTTGGAGGCATAGGATTCATCGGTGGATTGATCGACTGTACGAATTCTTGCTAAGAGACTCAACCGAAATGTGTTACGAGCGATCGGCTGTATCAAAACACACCGTTTTCAACCTTGCCGGTCCCACGGGGGGACGCCTATTCTTCAGTCAGATGTCGGGAACTGCCCAGTCTTGGGGAACGTCTCATACGAGCCAGCAACCTAGGCCAGGCGTTCATGACGCCGGACGATGCCACTTGTCCGGGCGTGAGGCGGCGCACCGCGCCGTCGGAAGGAGCTAGCGTGTCCATGCGTACACTGAACTTCGGAGGCTTTCAACGCGGTCTTGCGAGCGCTCTGGTCGCCGCGTTGTTTCTGAGCCTGGTGGCACCTCCGGCATGGGCCCAGGGTACCCAGACCCAGGTCGTGGGGCGGCACAGGGCCTTCGTCGTCACGGTGCGGGGCACGGTGGAGGTCAAGACCGCGGGGCAGACGAACTGGACGGCCGCGCGCGCGAACACGGAGATCCGGACGGGTGATCGCGTGCGCACGGGGGCGAATTCAACCTGCCGGCTGAAGGTGGGAGACGTCGGCGAGTTCGATGTGCAGGCGTCCAGCGAGATCACCGTGGGCAATCTGCAGCAGGTGCGCACGACCGCGCGCGCCTTCTTCATGCTCCAGCGGCAGATCACGCGTGACGACGTCGCGATGGATCTGCGCAGTGGTGATCTCCGTTCCAGCTTCAACCGCCAGCCTGGCCGCGTGGGCAACTACAACGTCCACACCCCGGTCGCCGTGGCCGGCGTCCGCGGCACGAAGTTCGAGCTGGACCTGGAGGGTGGGCGCCCCTGGTACGAGCGCCTGGATGCCCAGAACGGCGACGGCGAAGAACTGGGCCTGACGCTCATCGTGGGCGAGGGCGAGGTCGGCATGATGGGCCCGAACTGGGAACGTACCTGCCGTGGCGGCCAGCAGTTGCACATGCGCCAGGGCCAGATTCCCGGCCAGCCCGGTCCTGCCGACGACACCCGGGTCGAACAGCTCCTCGGCGACTTCTCTCGCGGCGGCGATACGGGGACCACGGGATCGACGAACGGGGACACCACGCCGTCATTCTCGCCGGGCGGTTCCTCCTCGGATACGACTACCGGCGCGACGGGCTCGGACACCGAGGATCCGTTTGCGGGAAGCGGAACGGTCGATGCGGGCGAGACCTTCGACACGAACGCCGCGCTGGTGACTCGCGTCGACGAGCTCTTCGCCGCCTACGAGAACAAGCGGGCGACCGACTTCATGGGGCTCATCGACTATGGCTTCGGGGGTGTCAACAACCAGGGCGGAGCCCTGACGTATTCCACCCTCGCGGCCTCCGTGCAGGGGGATATGTCCATCCTGAGCTCCGTGGAGTTCAATCCGATCGTGACCTCGATTACGCGCGTCAACGGTGGGTTCAAGGTGGGCGTCACCTGGAACGGCCGCTTCCGCTTCGCGACCGTCGATACCGAGGTGGTGCGATCGGGCATGACGACCCAATTGGTCTTCAATTCGACGCGACCGTTCTTCGTGACAGCCTGGGAGGGAGCCTCGCCGTTCGGTCTGACGGCTCCGGCCACGGGCGTGACGACCGTTCCCGTGGAGACATCGAGGGACTTCGTCGAGGAATACGTGTCGAATCCCATCGACAACCAGGCCGGGACCGTGAGCGCCCCAGCGCCCATCGTTTCGAGCATCTCCGGGATGGTGACGAACCGGGTGATTACCGGGCGATACACCGATTTTGCCCCGTACCGTGTCTCGATCGTCGGGTCAAATTTCCAGCCGGGTGCCCGTGTACAGCTCCTGGACGACGAGCTCAATGCCTGGCGTGACGCGGAAAATTTCGAGGATGGGCTTTCGGCCACTCCACAATTCCAGAGTTCCACACTCCTCCAGCTGGATTTCATCCAGGACAAGGCCCAGTACCTGCCCGATGATCCGACAACCGAAGTGTACTATTGGAGAGTTGTGAATCCGGACGGGAAAGTTTCCTCACAACAGGGTGTGTCGGTGACGACCACTCCCGGGCCTCTCGAGATCACCGGCGTGACGACGAGCCGGCCGATCACGGATCTCATGGACCAGAGCCCGGTGATGTTCGAGATCGAGGGTTACAACTTCGTGTTGCCCCTCCAGGTTGTGATCGCGCCGAACCTGATCATGAGCCCCGGGGGACAGGCTGTGACGTCTCTCTTCAATCTCCTCTCGCCCGTCAGCGTCACGAACTCCATGGACGGGTATCCTGTTCGCCTGCGATTTGACGCCCAGCAGGTCTCCAACCTCTCGCCCTACGATCATTACGTGAACATCACGGACGCCAGGAACCAGGTCGCCGGGTACGCGTTCCCGGTCACCCAGGCGCCGCCACCGACCAACATCAGTTGGACGACCAACCAGACGCTCACCTCGAACTTCGTGGTCGCGTCCGGACAGACGCTGACGATCGGTTCCGGCGTGACCGTCACCGGCACGGGCGGCGCTGTTCTCGAGATCAATGGCCAGCTTAGCTCGAACGGGGCCACGTTCCAGAACATCCCGATCATCGTCGGGTCCGGCGGCTCCGTATCCCTGAGCGGTGCGACGGTGCAGGCATCGGGCCTGTCCCAGCCCGCGATCATCAACCAGGGAGGGACCCTGGGCGTCACCTCGTCCTCCATCAGCGGCAATCCCTCGTCGTCCGCGGTGGACGCTTCGTCCGGTAACACCACGCTGACGAACGTCACGATGACCGACAACATGACCGGCGTGTATGTCAACGGCGGCAACCTGTCGTTGCTCAGTTGTTCCATCTCGGGTGGCTCCACGGGCCTCATGTTGGCCTCGGGGACGGTCACCGCATCAGGCGGCACGATCTCGGGCACGTCCAGCGAAGGCATCAACATCGATGGAGGCCAGTTCTCGTCCTCGGGAACCAACCTCACCGTCCAATACTCAGGCTCGAACAATGTCCGCGTGGGCGGGCCCGCGACGGTGTCCCTGGCGAACATGACCCTGACGGGCGCGACATCGGGGATCATGCTCACGAGCGCGGCGGGCGGCGCGTCCGTCCAGGCCACGAACATCACGGTCAGTGGCTCTTCGGGTCCGGCGGTGGTGACCCAGGGCGGTCAGCTGTCCTTCCTCGGCAACTGCAGTATCACCGGAACTTCCGGCCCCGCTCTCCAGGTGCACTACGACGCCACGCTTTCCGTTTCTGGTTCCAATAACAGCTTCTCGGCCGGAGCGGGCTCGCCCGCGGCCGTTGTGTATTCCTCGGGCGCCAGCGGGTCCCTGACCTTCGGCTCTGGAACGGCGATCAGCGGTGGCACCAAGGCGATGGAGATCGCCGGAAACGGCACGGTCAACATCAACGCCGGCGTGACGATCTCCGGGGCGTCCTCGGCCGGAGTCTTTGTCGACGGGGGCAACGCTTCGGTACTCGTAGGAGCCGCCGTGATCCAGAACAACGGCGGCGAAGGAGTCCTGGCGGGCAACTGCTCGGTCATCAACATCAACGGGGCGGATATTCTCAATAACAGCGGCTTCGGCGTGGCCCGCACCGGCCCTGGTTTGCTCAACGGCTATGTCTCCTTGAATAACGTGCGCTTGTCCGGAAATAACGGGCAGGCCGGCAGTGACCTGAATACGTCGCCGAATGTCTCGAATTCGTCGCAGTACAACTACCTGACGAATCCGCCGAACTCCGTCTCCAGCCCTCGCTAGAGCGATCGCACGAGGGACGCACCCCGCTTCGGATTCCGGGGCGTCTTCGCCATTCCCGCGGAGGCGGGAATTCCTGGTGGCGGGAGGCACGGCGCCTGGATTCCCGGTGGAATCCAGCGGGAATGACGCGCGCGAGGACTGACGGCGCGCCTCCGCACGCCCTATAGTCTCCTTCATGCTCATCCTGAAGCCAGACGAGGACGGCCTGACGTGCGCGGCGCGTCTCCTCATTGCCGGCCGGCCGGTGGCGTTCCCGACGGAGACCGTGTACGGATTGGGCGCCATTGCGTTCGATGAGCATTCCGTGGCCGCGATCTTCGAGGCCAAGGAACGCCCTGCCGACAATCCCTTGATCGTTCATGTCTCTTCGACCAACCAGGTCCTGGACGTGGCCTCGGACTTCCCCGCCCTGGCGCAGGAACTGGCCGAGAGATTCTGGCCGGGGCCGCTGACCCTGGTGTTGCCGCGCGGGCCACGTATCCCGGATATCGTCAGCGCGGGATTGCCCACGGTCGCCGTGCGCCAGCCCGCCCATCCCGTGGCCCTCGGCCTCATTCGTGCTGTTGGCCAGCCCCTGGCCGCGCCCAGCGCCAATCGATCAGGCCACCCCAGTCCCACGTGCGCCGGCCACGTCCATGCCGATCTCGAAGGTCGGATCGAGGCCGTGGTCGACGGCGGTGCGTGCACCGTCGGCGTCGAGTCCACGGTGCTGGACCTGTCGGGAGAGGAACCGCGCCTGCTCCGGCCCGGGGGCGTCAGTCGAGAAGAACTGGGACAGGTTCTGGGATTTCTGCCGGCGGGGGCGGATGATGACCGCGCGGCGGCCTCTCCCGGAATGCGTCACCGGCACTACCGGCCGCGGTGCGAGGTGGTGATCTACGAGGGAGCGCCGCCAAGCGTGGAAGCCTCTTGCGGCGTCCTTTACCTGGTCCTCGACGATCACGTCGCCAGGAATCCGCCTGGCGACGCGGTATTCAGGCGCCAGGTGTCGTCGCTGGACGATTATGCCCGCGCGCTCTTCACGGTCCTCCGGGACGCGGACGAGGCCGGAGTGAAGAGGCTCTACCTTCCCTGGCCGCGGCCTGAGGGTCTCGGGCTGGCGCTTCGCGACCGCATCGCGCGAGCCGCCGGCGCAACCATGCCGCCGCGTTGAACGGGCCCGAGTGCTCTTCGAACGTATCCGATGCTTCGCCATTCTTGCCGATGCGCGATTCTGACCGGAGCCAAGTACGGCTCCCTGATTGCCGATGAAAGCGCTCGTGCCTAGCAGGCCTAGTGGTTCCCGGGCGAGTAGCCACCGGGGCGAAATCGGTTTATCGCCGTGTGTGCGCGGGTATGATACAGACGGGCCTCGTGGAAATTCGATACATCGCCATTGAAGGAGCTCCGGGCTCCGGCAAGACCGCGCTGGCGCGCGTCCTGGCCTCCAGGCTCGACTTCGCCCTGCTCCGCGACGCGACGGAGAACCCCTTTCTTCCCGCCTTTCACGACGACATGTCCGTGGGCGCTCTCCAGACCCAGCTCCACTTTCTCGTCGAGCGCCAGAAGCAGGACCGTGCCGAGCTGTGCCCGCTCCTGCGTCAGCAGGGTGTCGTGACCGACTACCTGGCCTCCCGGGACGCCATCTATGCGCCGCTGATTCTCGGAGGGCCGGAGCTGGAGCTCTACGAGGAGCTGGCGTCCCAGGTTGCCCTGGGTCGGACCGAGCCCGATCTCGTCATCCATCTCCAGCTCTCCCCGCAAGAGGCGGAGCGGCGATGCGTCGATCTCGAGCCCGCGTTCGTCCGCCTGCTGGGGGACGCCTACAGGAACTTCTTCGATGCCTGGGTGCGCACGCCGCTCGTGATCGTCGAGGCCGATGCCTTTGATCCGGAGAAGCGTCCGGAGGAACTCGAGGATCTCGTCCGCCTGGTTGCCGATCACGACGCGCGCGGCGGAACCGCCGCCGCCGCCGTTCGCTACGTGCCCGCGGGAGCGCGGCGATGACCAACCCCAAGCCTGCGACTTCCGGCCGCAGGCGAACGCCGGTGGAGATTCGCGGTGCGAAGGGCGGCAACCGCGTGGTGGCCGTGACCGCGGTGGACATGCCGACGGCCTGGTGGTGCGATGAAGCCGGTATCGACGTGGTCCTGGTCGGCGACTCGATCGGCATGGTCTCCTTCGGCATGCCCGACACCACCGGGGTCACCCTGGCGATGATGTGCGCCGCCACGAGCGCGGCGGCGAGGGGATTTCACACGGCGTTGCAGCCGTGTCTCGTCGCCGATATTCCGCTGGTTGGACTCGAGGAGCCCGTGGCGAGCGCGCGGGCCCTCCTGGATGCGGGCGCCGATGCGGTGAAAGTGGAATGCCACGAGGCAGGGGCGCCGGCGATGATGGAGATCCTGCGGGCTGGAATCCCGGTCATGGCTCACGTGGGCCTGATGCCCCAGGAGGTGCATCGCCTGGGCGGGTATCGCCTGCAGGGGGATACCGATGAATCCGCCTCGCGGATCCGCGCGTCCGCGTCCGCCGCCGCCGCCGCAGGCGCTTTCGCCATCGTGCTCGAGAAGATGCCGACCGCTCTCGCGGCGGAGATCACCAGGGAGATCAGGATTCCCACCATCGGCATCGGCGCCGGTCCGGAGTGCGACGGCCAGATTCTCGTCCTGTACGATCTCCTCGGTATCTTCGAGCGCTTTCGCCCCAAGTTTGTTCGTCGCTACGCCGAGCTGGGCGCCACGGCCGTGAGCGCGCTCGGCGCGTACGCCGCCGATGTCCGCTCGGGCGCCTTCCCGGCCCGGGAGGAATCGTTTTGAGTCTCGCGGTTATCGTGCCTGTCTTCAACGAAGAACGCACGATCGCCACCCTGTTGGACCGTCTTCTCGCCGTTCCCGTCGTGGACGAGGTGATCGTGGTCGATGACGCGTCCACCGATGGCACCGTGGCGCGGGTCGAACCGTACCTGCGGAGCGCCGGATCCGAACAGCCAGGGCCCCTTTCGGCCGACTCCGGCTATCCCTCATCGGGCGCGGACGCCGCCACGCGTGGACTCACGTGGCGGGCTCCTGTTCGCCTCCTGCGCCACCCGGCTAATCGCGGCAAGGGCGCGGCGATCCGCACGGGCCTGGACGCCGTCACGGCCGAGAGCGTTGTCATCCAGGACGGAGACCTCGAGTACGACCCCCAGGACTTCGCCCCGATGTTGAAAGTCCACCGGTCCGGTGCGGCCGTGGTCTACGGTTCCCGCATTCGTGGCAACAATCGCTTCTCCTACATGAGCTTTTATCTCGGCGGGAGGTTGCTCTCCGCCCTGAGCAACATCCTCTATGGGCTCTCCATCACGGATGAGCCCACGTGCTACAAGATGCTCTCGACGGATCTCCTGCGAAGGCTCGACCTGCAGTGCGAGAGGTTCGAGTTTTGCCCGGAGGTTACCGCGAAGGTCGCGCGACTCGGATACGCGATCGTCGAGTGCCCCATCCGGTATGCGCCCCGTTCCCTGGAAGAGGGCAAGAAGATCGGGCTCAGGGACGGCATCGAGGCCATCGCCACGCTCCTTCGTTACAGGTTCTGGAGGCCCAGGGAGGCGTCGCGTCCCTAGGGCGCGGAATGGGGACGCTCTGCGCGTAAAACTCCAGCGTCGAGGCTTGGGCTTGAGATAAGAATAACTTGCCAACCCCTGAGCGGCTTGACAGGATCGACGTAGCATGGCCTTTTCAAGGATGAGCGCGCTGACCGTCCCGGCGCTGAAAATTCTGGCGATAAGCGTCGTGCTGGCGCTATGGCCAGCCGGCACAGCCGCTCTCCAGGTCTCCTTCCCCGTCACGACGGAGGACGGAGAGGTCCGCCAGCAGGAGATCGCGGTCCGCCGGCCGTCACTGCGAGAGCGGTTCGATCGGTTCGACCTTGTCTATGCCGGCGATTTCTACCGGTTCGGAACCTACGGGGATCGATCGCGCGCGTTTCGTCCCGATCACTTCTACAACGTGAACAACCTCTCGCTCTTCGGGCAGGTCAAGTTGCAGAACGGCCTGGATTACGAGATCCAGGTGACGAACCGGTATGCCACCGATCCCGCCGTGACCTTTCGCGACGATGTTCACATCACATCCTTCTACACGTCCCTGGGTCGCAAGGATGTCTGGCTGGCGAGAGCCGGCGATCTCTACCCGAACCTCTCCCGGTACACCTTCAACCGGTTCGCCAAGGGCGGGCAGGCCTGGTACAACCGCCCCGTCAGCGACGATTTTGTCCTCAGGTTGACGGGGGTCCTGGCCCGGGTCGAGCGGTCGCGCGAACAGATATCGCTCAGGCGCGTGGCCGTGGGTTCGGCCGCGACGCTGGAGAGCGTGCGGCAGGTTCGCTACAGGCCGGCCTGGATGCTCGGCTACCGCTACGCCGGCGCCTCCGATCAGCTCGGTTCCGTCGACAACGCGCGCACCCTGGCCGACCTCCAGATCGACGGGCATTCCGTCGTCTACTCCACCCAGTTGCCCTGGGGCCTCGGGTTCCAGGGAGAGAACGCCTGGAGCCAGGGCACGACGGATCGGCGCGTCAACCGTTCCCGCGACGGGTTCGCCTGGTCTGGCGACCTGACCTGGCTGAAGCCAAGCCGGGATCCCTACACGGGAATCCTGAGGCTGGCTCCGTTCGCGGCGCAGGCCTTCTGGGAGCTCACGGACCCGTACTTCCAGGCGCCGTTGGGCATCGCCGCCGCCGATCAACGGCGCTGGGGCGGCCGCACGGCGCATCGCTTCAATCCCAACATCGATTGGTCGCTCAGCTTCCTGAGGCTCGAGGACAACGTGCGCGACCAGGGGCTCAACACGACGATCACCCGTACATCCAACGCGGTCATCAACATGCGCCCGTTCTTCCTCTTCGGCGATGGCTCGAACTGGACGCACCGCCTCCCCGAATCCGTGCGCGCCGTGCGCATGAAGCTCGATTTCCGCTTCAACGACCGGGATGCCTCGAACGGCCTGACGAACCAGAAGATCGAGGATTACATCTACCAGGTTCTCTATGCCAACTGGGGATGGAACTTCACCGGCGACTACCAGTTCCAGATCACGGACGACGATGCCGTGCCCGTCTCCGATCGCCGGCTCCAGGCCTATGGCCTGCGGATGACGCGTCCCCTTCACTGGAGGGAGTGGAACATGCGCTTCTTTCCGCTCCTCGCGTACCGCGTCAGCCGGGATCGCTTTCGCCTGACAGGCACGGCCACCCGGCTCCAGACCACGACGGCCGGCATGTCCGTCAATTGGGAGGAGCTCTCGGGGATGGTGAACTACACCTACACCGACGCCGATCGCACGCCGTCCGGGAACGACTACCGCCAGCAACGCATCGCGTCGTCCGTCACCTACAAGCCCTATCTCTACCCGAACTTCTCCTCCACGCTCATGTATGCGTATGGGGATGTGGACGATGAACAACCCCGGCGATCGTATCGCCAGACGGAGACGAGACTGACCGTGGGATACACGTTCTGATGACCTGCTCGTCGCGTCGCGCGGTGGTGCGCCTGGTCCTGTCGCTTGTCCTTCCGGTTGTTCTGACCGGATGCCTCTATGACGCCATTCTCGGCAAGGGCCAGTCCACGCTCGGAATCGGGACCGAGCATCCCTGCGACGGGGTGCTGGTGGCCATGCTCCGCGCGATCGAGGAGCGCCGGCCGGAGCAGTTCAGCCAGCATATCGACATCGCCGCGAACCCGGGCAAGGACCAGCTCTGGCTCGCGCTCACGAACTTCCTCAACCGCGCCGATGCCATCGAGTACGTGATCACGGTGGAGCGACGCCATGTCGACGGGATCAACATCAACTACGTCTTCAGCTGGACCCGCAAGTTCGAGGAGAAGAGCACGGGGCAGGTCGTGACCGCCAGCGGCCGTGCCGAGTGGTCGTTCATCGAGAACCTGGGCGCCTATTCCCTCATCTCGGCAACGGGCCCCCCGCTCTTCTGACGAGCAGTCGCCCGGCGCGGTCTTGTGGGGCGAGAGGAATTAGCCCGGAACATTCACGAAGATAACCACAAGAGGCACAGAGAGGAACATGATAGATTCAGAATTGGGGCAATGGTCTAATTGCTCTGTTTCTTCTTGATGGTCCGAACACATGGCAAGTTCGATGATCCTGGTTCTGATTTCGAACCCAGGCCTTCTCCGTGCCTCGGTGCCCCCGTGGTTCGATTTTCGCGTAAGGCAGGTTAGTGCAGGGAGGCGGTGTTGTTGACGGCGGCGACCCTGGGCACGACGTTCTTCTCGGCGGAGTTCTGGAGTCCGAGTTCCTCGAGCGTCATTCCCATCTCGTCCGCGGATTCGAGATAGAAGTTCACGATACGCTTCAGCCGCTCCACGGCCATCTCGGCCGTCGTCCCGTAGGAATGGACATCGAGCTCGGCGCAGGAGGCGATGTAGGTGTCCGGTCCCTTGCGATGAACATCCACGGAAAAGTACACGATTGCCTCCGGTCAGGTGTGTGTTGCCTTCCGAGGAATCGGCGTTCCCGACACCGGGCTTAAGACAAGCTTTTCAAGGCCTCCATGAGTTATCCACGCGGGTTGGGCAAACTTGAGCAAAGCGATCGCGCCAGCTTCGCGCGGTGCCGGTTCTACTTCGGTCCGCTGCCGTCCGGGTAGTCGCGGTCGGCCGCGGTCAGCATCTTGACCTCGATGATGGAGACGCCGGCGCCCTCCGCGACCTTGCCCGAGATGTACTGCGCGTATTCGAGGAAGTTCTTCGCGTTCAAGCGCTTGAAGCGTTCGGCCGGCCAGGAGGCGTTGGACGGTGGTTTGCAGGTCGCGGCGGAGGAATGGCCACCGTCGCCCTTGCCGCCGATGACGGGCATCAGGACGGAGAGGTCGAGGACCTGGTCCTTGTCATTGTAGCGGCGCGTGGTCAGGAGGCTGGCGCCCCACGCGTAGAAGAAGTAGTCGAACCGGAAGTAGCGCTTCATGTAGCCGATGGCCGAGGCCACGTTGATGCGGGGCTCCTTGCGCGATTGGAAGGGAGCGAGCGTCATGTGGATGCGGTGCAGGGAGGGGCCGCAGTTCTTCACGATGGCCTGCATCTCCAGGTCCACCTTGCCAAACGTGAGCATCCGGACGAACTTGCCCAGCACCGAGGCGAAGCCCTGCTTGCCGCGCATGCCCTCCAGCTCGTCCTTCGTCGCGAAGCTGATGCGCGCGACGCAGGCGTCGAGCTTGGGACTGCATTCCTCGAGCTGTCTCTCGTAGTTGTCCACGATCTGTCGCCAGCCCGTCCGCTCCATGATCGTCCGCATCTCCTCGTACGTCCGGACGAACATCAACTGCTGCGCCATGTCGATGCGCGAGTACTTGGAACCGATGAGCTTGGAGAGGTCTATGGCGAGGTAGTCGGGGTGGGACTGGTCGTCGGGGTTCTCGATGAGGTGAAGATCCTGCTGGTGGGCGAGGCGGCGGAGCTCCTCGAGGCCGGGAGAGTCGAATCCCCTCCGGGCGATCATCTCGCGGTGCACGAGGTCGGCGCCGCAGGTCCGTTCCTCCTCCGGCTGCTCGGTCCCCTTCACGGGCCCGGACATCACGTAGTCCCCGAAGAAGCCTTCCCGCTTGAGGCGCTCCAGGAGGTCGAACTTCTCCTGTCCCATCGGGTGGTGATCGTCGATGCGGACGAGGTAGCTCCCGGCGGCGATGATGGCGCGGGCCGCCTCCTCGAGGTCGGGGATCGCCTCCATCGGGAAGTCCGGCAGGTAGAGCTCGCAGTTCTTGTGCCGCGCGAGGTGGAGAAAGGATTGGTGGTAGTTGACGAAGTCGAACTCGAAGTCGCGCCCGTAGCGGGGAGGCGTTCCGTACTTGGCCTCCCAGGCCTGGAGGATCCAGGCGCCGTAGAGCGCGTTGGACGCGATCGTGTCGAGGTCGCCGCCGGCGTCGTTGAGCTTCTGGAAGGAGAGGAGAAACTCGATGAAGCGCTCGGCGTCGGCGCCGCCCAGTTGCGCGAAGTAGCTGCGGATCGCCTGCTTGTATTCCGTCTCGAGGTAGAGCCCGCCGTCGGGAGGGCGGAGGTAGTTCTTCAGTGCGGAGAGCGCGGCGGACAATCCCGGCTGGCTGTCGATGGTCATGCCGAGACGCTGGCCGAACTCGGCCCAGACGCTCTTGAAGAGCGCGTCGGCCCAGGCCTTCTTGCCTGCGTCCGTGCCCATTGGCGCGCCGTGGCGCTGGAGCTTGTCGCTGACGCGGTACTCGGAGAGCTTCGTCCAGCTCGCGTCCGGCGTCCAGTCGGCGGGCGCGGGGTAGAAGGGGCAGAGGACGATCTTGCCGACAAGGATGCGGTCGAAGAGGGCCGTGAACGGGTTGTCATGCTCGTCCCCGAGGACATAGCGCGCGAAGTTGGAGTTCTCGGCGTCCACGTAGACTTCCGTGCGCCAGTATCTCAGCTTGCACCGGACGAGCTGGATGAGCCGATCGAAGGCGTCCTCCATGCGGTTGCCGCGCCCGTGGATGATGAAGATCTTCTTCTTCTCCGTGATCTCGACGCCGTCCGCCTGCGGGAGGGGCGTCGGCAGGGACGCGGCCGGGTCGGGGGGAGAGAGCAATTCGGGGACCTGCCCGAGAAGCGTCCATTCCTCGGAGCCCTCCAGGCAGACCTGGGTGTCGGGCGGGAGATTCCAGCCGAGGATCGCGTCTCGATCGTAGGGGCCGGCGACGGCGCCCTCGTAGAAGACGAAATAGCTAGGGACGGACACTAAGCCTCGTCGTCCTCGTCATCCTCTTCGTCTTCATCCCAATCGTCCTCGTCGCCCTCGTCGTCTTCGTCGTCCTCATCCTCGTCGGGGGCGGCGGCGTCCTTGTCGTCGAGGTCCTTGTCGGCGTCCGGCGCGGCTTCCTTCGACTCATCCTCGTCGAGGCCCTCCGTGCTCCATTCGTCCAGCAATTCCTCGTCGCTCTTCTCGTCCTCGCCGTCGTCGAAGTGGAAGTTGTCCATGTCGACCTGGTCCGGATTGTGCTTGCGCGCCATGTTTCAGTCTCCTCCCAGCGAGTCTAGCGTACGGCTGCCTTCAAAGGGAAGCCATCCAGCTAGCTTCATCCATGGACAAAGTTGAACCACAGAGACACAGAGACACGGAGAAAGACCAGGTTCGGAATCGAACCCCTTGAGAATCGATCGAACTGAAAATCGGACACATTGAGCGATGCATCACAGAAGGAACGTTGTATTTCCACCCAAACCAGCATTGGTCATCTCTGTGCTCCGGGCGAGGACGCGAGCTTCTGGATCCGGGTTCCGGGGTAGTAGTGGGCGAGGATCTCCGCGTAACGATGACCGGCGCGGGCGCGTCCCTGGGCGCCGACCTGGCAGAGGCCGATGCCGTGTCCCCACCCGCGCCCGCTGACGACGAGAACGCCGGAATCCCAGGCGAGGTCGAAGAGCGTGGAGCGAAGGACCTCGCCGCCCGGGCGCCGCAGGAACCACCGGATGGCGTCGCCGCGGCTAGACGAGACGCTGTCGCCTCGGATGAGGCTGAGGCGGAGCGCTCGTCCGTCCGTCTCGCGGGTCACGAGCGACCAGGTGAGCGTATCCGCCGGAGCCATCAGGCGCGCGAGCGTGTCTCCCGCGTAGCGCTCGGTCCAGCGGAAGTAGCGGGAGGAGATGCAGGCGGCGGTGTCGCCGACGAGGTCAGGCACGCCGCGGAGATAGGGCTGGTCGCCGGTCCAGGCATCACTGCGAGAAGTGGTGTGCCCGCCGCAGGTCGAGTGGTAGAAGGCCTCCACGAGGTCCGTGCCGTAGACGAGCACCTCGCCGGCCGTGGAGCGGACGGCGCTGTCCGTGAGGACATGCTCGGCCCCGGCGCCGCCGTAGACCTGGTCGTCGGTGGTGGCGAAGAGATCGAATCCGAGCGCGCGGCGGCGACCCAGGTTGCGGATCGTGTAGGTGCGCGCCGCGACGGCCTGCGCCTGGATGGCGGCGAAGAGCTCGGGGCGCGTCGTCCCAATCTCGCGGGGCACGACGCCGCGGAGGTAATCTTCGAGCGGGAGGATGTTGATGGCCGCCAGGCGGGATGGCGCGGTCTCGGTGCCTGGCAGGTAGACGAGTCTGAGCGTTCCCCGGTAGCGGAGGCCCTGGAGCGTGAAGGTGTCCGAGGCCATGGGACGGATCTCCCAGCTTCCGCTGACCGCGCCCGGCGACGTGGCGTCGAACCACCAGCGGATGCCCTCGGTATCCGCCTGGGCCGCAAACTCGCCATCGGGAAAGATGTGGGGTACCCCGTCCGCGTTCCAGGCCAATAGGCCGCCGGACGCCGAGACCCGGATGCGCGGCGCCTGCGGAACGACGCCGATGGCGATGGTCTCGGGGGCCACGAGCGGGGCGGCCTGGGGAACGAGCGGCGGAGGGATGGGGATATCCAGCTCCTGGGCCAGGACGCAGGACGTGGTGCCGACCTGGAGGGCGACCAGGATCGCCATAATCATCATGTGCTTTGCGGTTTGCATTCCGACGACGTCATGTTATCACTTGGCGGTGACGAAATCACAGAGGAGCGTCGGTGCCGGGGATCCCTGGGCCGGGCTCACGACCGAGGCAACCAATCCGCGCACGCGCGATCTCGACACGCTCTCC
This sequence comes from uncultured bacterium, assembly GCA_964548165.1. Classification (GTDB taxonomy): domain Bacteria; phylum UBA8481; class UBA8481; order UBA8481; family UBA8481; genus CAZJQD01. The sequence continues at coordinate 6,077 of CAZJQD010000023.1, read as the reverse complement.
GCGCGCGCCGTGGCGCGGCGCATCGCGGCGGAGGATGTGCGCGCCATTCGCGCGGCGGCGGCGGCGGCCGATCGCCTCGCGCCGATCGCGGAGCTCTTTGCCGCCGCGATCCGTTCCGGCCGCAGGGTGCTCTACGTCGGCGCGGGGACCTCGGGCCGGCTCGGCGTCCTGGATGCGGCCGAGCTGGTGCCCACGTATGGCATGCCGTTACGGGGGCCGGGGAGCGCGCTGGGGCGGATCGCCGGCGGCTGGACGGCGTTGCGCCGGAGCGTGGAAGGGGCCGAGGATGACGAGCGGGCGGGCCGCGCCGCGGTCGCCGACCTTCGCCTGGGCGCGGGAGACCTGGTCATCGGGATATCCGCGTCGTCCCTGGCTCCCTATGTGCGTGCCGCCCTGGCCGAGGCGAAGCGACGCGGCGCGGGCACGGCGCTCTTGACCATGAACCGCGTGAAGCGCCCACTTTTCGTCGACCTGCTCGTGGATGTGCCCGTGGGGCCGGAGGTCGTGGCCGGATCGACGCGGATGAAGTCGGGCCTGGCCACCAAGGCGATGCTGCACACCATCTCGACAACGGCCCTGATCCTCGTGGGCAAGGTCTACGGGAACCGCATGGTGGACCTCAAGACGTGGTGCGCGAAGCTGGAGGCCAGGGGCCTGCGCATGGTGATGGAGATCGGGCGCGTCTCGCGGGCCAAGGCGCGGCGCCTGCTGGTGGAGAGCCGGGGCGAGGTGCGGACCGCGATCGTGATGGCCCGTCTCGGACTGGGACCGGCCGCGGCGCGGCGAGCGGTGCGAGGATGTGGCGGCCGCCTGCGCGGGCTCCTGGGTTCCCCGTGACCGCAAGGCGGCGCTACGCGATCGGGGTTCTCTCGGGCACCAGCGCCGACGGCATCGACGTGGCGGTCGTCGGCGATGCGGGTCATTGTCCGCGCATCGTCGCCGCCCAGGCGATCCCCTACCGGAGACGGACCCGACTTCTCCTGGCGCGCGGCCCCGAGCTCGATCCGGCGGGCATGGCTCGATTGCACCGGCTCGTCGCGGACGATTTCGCGCTTGCCGTCGCCGCGGTCCTGAAGCGGGCAGGGGTGAAGGCGGCCGAGGTCGCCGTGATCGGGTCCCATGGACAGACGGTCTGGCACATCCCGCGCGTCATGTCCCTGCAGATCGGATCGCCCGCCATCCTCGCGGCGGTGCTGGGAATCCCCGTTGCCGCCGATTTCCGTCCCGACGATATCGCCGTCGGTGGCGAGGGCGCGCCGTTCGCGCCCGTTCTCGATCGCATGCTCCTGGGCGCTCTGTCGCGTGGCGCCTTGCCGGAAAGAATGCGTGGTGGTACTCGCCGGCTGGGCGCGTTGAACCTGGGAGGAATTTCCAACCTCACGGTCGTCGCGAAGGGCGAGGTCGAGGCCGCCTGGGATCTCGGGCCGGCGAATGGGCCCCTGGACGTCGTGGCCCGGGGAGAACTGGGCCGTTCCTGCGATCGCGATGCGCGCGTGGCGCTTCGTGGACGGGTCGATCGAACGCTCCTTTCGCGCGCGCTGCGGCATCCGTATTTCCAGAAGCGCGCGCCGAAGTCGACGGGGCTGGAGGAGTTCGGCGAGGCGTTCGTGCGCGGCCTTCGCGCGTCGCGACGAACCCTTTCCACGGCCGATCTCCTGGCCACGCTCGTGGAACTATCGGCGCTGACGACGGCGCGCGAGCTGGCGAAGGCCGGCCTGGAGACCGTCTACGTTTCTGGGGGAGGCTGGCACAATCCGCTCCTGAGACAACGCCTGGTCGCGCTCGCGTCGCCGGTCATCCTGCGATCCGCCGCCGAGCTGGGGATCGATCCCGATTTCAAGGAGGCGGTGCTTTTCGCCGTCCTGGGATGGAAGCGCCTCCAGGAGGAGCCGGTCGATCTGCGAGCGGTGACCGGGGCAACGCGCCCCAAGATCCTGGGCGGCCTCTGGCTGCCCTAGCCTGATCCATTCATGAATTCGCACCGCAGAGATCGCAGAGACCACAGAGGAAGGCAAAAGAGAAGAATCCTGACCAACAAACAGCACCTCTCCTTCTACCACAGTTTGTTGCTGATACCGCAACGGATTGAATTGGCACCATCTTGAATCTTTGCCTCCGTATTGGCGTTCTCGGTGGTCTCTGTGGTCTCCGTGGTGGAAATGCGCGAATGATTTGGGGTTATTCCAGCAGGTTCTCGGGGCGACCGTAGATCAGGCCTCTGTCGTCGATGCGCAGGATCTCGCCGCCCTGATCCCAGGCGCCGAGCACGATCAGTTCGCCCGACCCGAGGGGCTCGCGTGTCGGCGCGTGCGTGTGACCGCAGACGAGGAACTCAGCGTCTCCCCGCGCGCGCGCGGCTGCGGACCGATCCAGCTCCATTGCAGCGCGGGGCTTGCGAGCGACTTCCGCCGCGCTCCCCGCGCGCATCCTCGCGGCTGTGCGTTCCGCGTAGTTGCGTCCCGCCCATCCGGCGCTCCAGCGAAAGAGCCGGGTGCGGCAGACCTTGCGCCACGCCTGGTAGCGCCAGTCGCGGGTCAGGAGCGTATCGCCGTGCAGGGCGCGGAGGCGCCGCCCGAACGCGTCGACCTCGCACCGATCCCCCAGCACGTGTCCGCCCGTGAGTCGTTCCCATCGCGCGCCCGCCAGAAAGTCGCGGTTTCCATGGAGGAAGAAGCTGCGAAACCGGCGGAACTCCTCGAGCACGGGGAAGCGATCGCCGAGGTCAAAGGAAGGGCCTTCGGCCCAGGCATCGACGAGATCGCCCAGGGAGAGAATGGTCCAGCCATCCGGCACCCGTTTCACCCAGGCTGCGAATCGATCATCGACGGCGGTATCGGCGCCGAGGTGCACATCCGCGATGAGAAGGAGCGGTGTCTCTGCCTCGAACTTCATGAGATGACTCATCGCTCTCCTCGCTCCATCCGCCTTCTGCCGGGGCCAATCCTCTTGCCCCAGGGTCTTGTGCCGCCTATAACTCGGTGCGGCGAACGCGCCTGAATTATCGCGTCCGGCTCCGGCATCGGAACCACCTCGCTGCCCGATTTCGAACCTAGCGCCGCGGGGCTACGTTTCACGGGAGGATACCATGTTCTACGCGAATCTCTACGAGCTCTGGAAGGACCTGGGCAAGGCCGTTCTCATCAAGAACGGGCTCGTCAAGGTCCGAAAGGCCAAGGCGCTCCGAAGCGCCCTGACCGATCGCCTGGCCGCCAACGCGGCGGTCTCGACGCATCCCGAGGTCAAGGCCACCTGCCGCTTTCTCATCCGCGGGATCGCCCGCGACCTCGGTATCGAGCTCGCCTCGATCCACGATCTCTACATCGCCATGGGCAAGGGCAAGGTGAAGACGCGGTACACCGTTCCGGCGATCAACCTGCGCGTGCTCACCTACGAGTCCGCGCGCGCCCTCTTTCGCGTGGGCCGGAAGCAGAAGGCCGCGGCGTTCCTCTTCGAGATCGCCAAGTCCGAGATCGGGTACACGTTCCAGCCGCCCGACGAGTATGCGACGCAGATCCTGGCCGGCGCGATTCGCGAGGGGTGGAAGCATCCGGTCTTCGTGCAGGGCGATCACTTCCAGATCAACGCCAGGAATTTCGCGCAGGATCCGGAAAAGGAGAAGGCCGCGCTCCGGGCCCTCATCACCGAGGGTCTTGCCGCCGGGTTCTACAACATCGATATCGACAGCTCGACGACCGTCGACCTCTCCCGTCCCACGCTCGAGGACCAGCAGAGGAACAACGCGCAGATCTGCGCGGAGATGACGGCCTTCATCCGAACGCTCCAGCCGCGCGGCGTCGAGGTCTCCGTCGGAGGCGAGATCGGCGAGGTCGGGCACAAGAACTCGACGCCCGAGGAATACCACGCGTTCATGAAGGAATACAACGCGGCCCTCGCCGCCTACGGCAAGGGCCTGAAGGGGATCTCGAAGATATCGATCCAGACCGGTACCTCCCACGGCGGCACCGTCCTGCCGGACGGCTCCATCGCCAAGGTTGCCATCGATTTCGATGCGCTCCGTTCCATCGGCACGATCGCGCGGGCGGATTACGGCCTCGGCGGCGCCGTCCAGCACGGCGCCTCGACGCTTCCCGACGAGGAGTTCCACAAGTTCGTCGAGAACGGCGCGGTCGAGGTTCACCTGGCGACCGCGTTCCAGAACCTCGTCTTCGATTCTCCCAACCTCCCGAAGGACCTCCACAAGAAGATGGTCGACTGGACCTTCGCCCACTGCGCCGGCGAGCGAAGCGAAGGGCAGACCGACGAGCAGTTCCTCTACAAGAGTCGCAAGAAGGCGTTCGGTCCTTATAAGCGCGAGTTCTTCACGATGGACGCGAAGAATCTGAAGGCCCTGGCCCGGGAGCTGGAGGCGAAGTTCGACTTCCTCTTCACCCAGCTCAACATCAAGGGTTCGAGCCGTGACGTCGCCAAGTTCATCAAGACGGTCAAGGTGCCTCACGACGCGGTGCAAGTCCGGGAACTGACCCGCATCGGCGCGGATGAAGAGGGCGAGTAAGGCACCGGCAGTTCGCCGCCCGGCCCCGGGGAGGCGCTCGACCAGGCGCCTGTCATTCCCACCCGAAAATGATGGTTCCGTGCGCGGTGTCGGGATCGATCACGCCGAGCCTTCCCGGTTGAAGGCGGCGATCGCCCGGCACGGCGCGAAGTTCCTCGATCGGATATTCACTCCACGCGAGATCGCCTATTGCCGCCAGTTCAAGGTGCGGCCCGAGGAGCGGTTCGCGGCGCGGTGGGCGGCAAAGGAGGCGGCGGCCAAGGCCCTGGGTCTCGGAGTGGCCGCGGGCATTCGCTGGACCGAGTTCGAGGTAAGGAACGCGGCCAACGGCGCTCCGGCCCTCTGCCTCACCGGTCGCGCCGCCGCTCATGCCAGGAAGGCCGGCATCCGCCGCTGGCTCATTGCGATCACCCACACGAACTCCCTGGCCACCGCCATCGTCATCGCGCTGGGTTGAGGTTCACGGCGCCTCTCGCGTCTTCGGCTCTCCGCATTGTGAAACTCGTCACGCCACGGTTGAAATCTGCGCCGGCTGACCATTCTCCCGGTGTCGCGAATCGGCGTCGGACGGTAGGATCGGCGCCATGACTCTGCCTCACGACTCGAGTTCTCACGCGGCCGGATCCCTGGAGCACGTCTTCGCGGAGGATCGTCACTATCCGCCGCCCTCGTGGTCGGCCGAGGCGCCGACGCCGACGTTCGCCGCCTACCAGGAACGCTGGCGCCGGTCGATCGCCGATCCGGAATCCTTCTGGGCCACCGAGGCCGACAAGCTCTCGTGGCACTCGCCCTACACGAAGGTGCTCGAGTGGGAACGTCCCATTGCCCGGTGGTTCGTCGGCGGCAAGCTGAACGCCTCGGTCCAGTGCCTCGACAAGCACCTCGGCACCGCCACCGCTCACAAGGCCGCGTTCCTCTGGGTCGGTGAGCCCGGCGAGGAGAAGACGCTCACCTACGCTCAACTCCATCGCGAGGTCTCGCGCTTTGCCGCGGGGCTGAAGTACCTCGGCGTGGGGAAGGGCGATCGGGTCGCCGTCTACATGCCCATGACGCCGGAGTTGCCGATCGCGTGCCTGGCGTGCGCGCGGATCGGAGCCATCCACACGGTCGTCTTCGGCGGATTCAGCGCCGAGTCCCTGCGGGACCGCATCAACGACTGCGGCGCGAAGCTCGTCATCACCTCCGACGGCGGCTGGCGCCGCGGCGCGCCGCTCCTCCTGAAGAACACCGTTGACGAGGCCGTCGCGTCGACGCCCTCGGTGAAGCACGTTCTTGTCTTCAAGCGCGGCGGCACCTTTCCGCATCACATGCATCCTCCCCGCGATCTCTACGTCTTCGATCTCCTGACCCGCGAATTTCCGCCCGTGGAGCCCGAGGTCATGGACTCGGAGGATCCGCTCTTCATCCTCTACACCTCCGGCACCACCGGAAAGCCCAAGGGCATCTTCCACTCGCACGCCGGATACCTCCTGGGAACCCAACTGACCGCGCGCGAGGTCTTCGACCTGAGGCCCTCCGACGTCTTCTGGTGCACGGCCGATATCGGCTGGATCACGGGTCACAG
>CAZJQD010000022.1:59824-61441 GCA_964548165.1 uncultured bacterium | reverse complement strand
TCCACTCGAAGTAGGTCTTCTCCCACTGCTTCGGGATGATGCGCGTCTTCCCGCTCTCGACCGCCGCGATCGCAGGCTCGGCCAGGGGCCCGACCTTCACGAACCACTGCGGCGTGAGAAAGGGCTCGATGACGGTCTTGCAGCGGTAGCAGTGCCCGACGTTGTGCTTGTGCTCGTCGACCTTCACGAGGAAGCCCTGCGCCTCGAGGTCGCGGACGACCGAGTCGCGGCATCGGACGATCTTCTGGCCGATGTAGCCGTGGACGGCCGCGTCCGCGGCGGCGCCCTCCGCGGCCTCGGGAGCGATGACGCCGGTCCCTGTGAAGGCCTTGATGACCGGGAGCTTGTGACGGAGGCCGACCTCCCAGTCGTTGGGATCGTGCGCGGGCGTGATCTTGACGGCGCCGGTGCCGAAGGTCTTGTCGACGTACGGGTCGGCAATGAGCGGGATGCGGCGGCCGACGAGCGGGAGGATCAGCTCCTTGCCGATGAGCCCCGCGTAGCGTTCGTCCTCGGGATGAACGGCGACGGCGGTGTCTCCGAGCATCGTCTCGGGGCGCGTGGTCGCGATGATCACTTCCCCGCTGCCGTCGGCAAAGAGGTAACGCACGTGCCAGAAACTGCCGTTGCGCTCCTCGTGCTCGACCTCGATGTCCGAGAGCGCGGTGTGACAGCGCGTGCACCAGTTGACGAGCCGGTCGGCGCGGTAGATGAGCCCGTCTTCGTGGAGCCGGACAAAGACCTCCAGGACGGCGGCCGAGAGCCCCTCGTCCATGGTGAACCGCTCGCGCGTCCAGTCGCAGGTGGCGCCGAGGCGGCGGAGCTGGCGGACGATGGTGCCCCCGGACTCGGCCTTCCACTTCCAGACGCGCTCGACAAAGGCCTCGCGGCCGATGGCGTCGCGCGAAGACCCCTCGGCGGCGAGCTGTTTCTCGACGACGTTCTGGGTGGCAATGCCGGCGTGGTCGGTGCCCGGAAGCCAGAGCACGTCGAAGCCCTTCATGCGGTGCCAGCGGGCGTAGATGTCCTGGATGGTGTTATTGAGCGCATGGCCCATGTGGAGAGCGCCGGTGACGTTGGGCGGCGGGATGACCATGGTGAACGGAGGCTTGGAGGATGCGGGATCGGCCTGGAAGGCGCCGGCTTTCTCCCAGCGGTCGTACCACTTTTCCGCGACCGCGCGGTGATCGAAGCGGGTGTCCAACTCTGTTTCCAGGTGCGCCTGTTTCGTCTCGGAACTCATGAGCCCGAGAGAGTATCATCCGCTCATGAGGAAGAAAAGGCAGAGGACGATGCCGGTGTATTCGCATAACGCATGGGGCCAGGCACGGGTCGACTGTGGGACTGCATCGCCGAAGGACTCGCCCCGGCATCCCAGAACCGGGGATAATCCGCCGGGGCTCCGCTTGATTTCGGCTCTTGCAGTCCCGCAGTCTGGCGGGATCTGAGCAATGCGTTCACACACGACAAAACCCGACCTATCGAAGAAGGCAAACCCGTCGCGGACGGGGAACCCGTCACGAACAGGGAACCCGTCACGAACAGGGAACCCGTCACGAACAGGGAACCCGTCACGAACAGGGAACCCATCGCGGATGGGGGACCCGACGGTCGCCG
>CAZJQD010000022.1:32960-59724 GCA_964548165.1 uncultured bacterium | reverse complement strand
GGGAACCCGTCACGAACAGGGAACCCATCGCGGATGGGGGACCCGACGGTCGCCGCGTATGAAGCTCACGCGGAGCGGTTCGAGAAGCGGGAGTCCCAGGCGGCAGGCCGCACGCCGGCCTTCCTGACCCGCACACTTGCTACGCTCGCCTCCCCCGCTCGCATCCTCGACCTCGGGTGTGGGAGCGGTCACGACGCGCTGGTCTTTCTCCGGGCCGGGCACTACGTCCTGGGCGTTGACGCGACGCCGACTTTCGTCGAACGCGCACGGATTCGGGCGGCGCGCTTCCGGAAGCGCGCTCGATTCACGGTCGAGGACATGATGACGTATGCGCCGCCGCAGGCCGGATTCGACCTCATCTGGGCCAACGCCTCGTTGATCCACGTGCCCAAGAAGGCTCTGCCAGGAGTTCTTCGCCGCCTCCACGCCGCGCTCCGGCCCGGCGGCCGGCTCGTGGCGACGCTGCATAACGGGAAACGCGAGGGCGTTCATCCGGGGACCTGGATCCCGGGCCGGTTCTTCGCCAGCTACCTCAAGAGCGAGCTTCTACATTATGTAAAGTCGGCGGGGTTCCGGATCGAGGCCCTGGACGGCGTCGTGAACGCGGACCGCAAGGGCCGCTGGCTGAATCTCAGCGCGAGGAGGGATTGACGAGGCGGCGCAGACTGCGGACGTCGAGGATCTCGATGGAGTCGGCGCGCGGGCGGATGCGGCCCTGCTCGGTGAATTCGCGCATGACCTTGTCGACCTCGGCGACCGGGAGCCCGGCGTAGTCGGCCACTTCCTGCGGCGAGAGCGGCGTGACGGGATTGCCTTCCGTGCGCTCCTGCATCCGCCAGAGGAGCATGTCGATGACCCGAAGCCTTGGGCTCTCGATCGCGAGGTTCTCGAGGTGGCGGTAGGCCTCGACGATGCGGTGGCTGAGCGTGCGGCCGAGCTTCCAGGCGAACTCGGGCTGGGCCTTGATGATGGCCTGGAGCCCGGCGAGGTCGAGGGCGAGGACGGTGACGTCCGTGACGGCGATGGCGGTTGCGGTCCGCGGCTTCTTCTCTAATACACCCATCTCTCCGAAGATGTCGCCGGGGCCGAGGATGGCGAGGATCTTCTCGACGCCCTCGGAGATCTTGACGATCGAGATCTCCCCCTCGTGGACGACGAAGCACTCGTTGCCCTCCTCGAACTCGCAGAAGAGGAGGTCCCCGGCGTTGTAGATCCGGCCGAAGCGGTCGAGGAGCGGCGAGGACATTACGCGCCTCCCCCGCCGAAGGCGTCCATGACGCTCTTGAGCCGGTGGTAGGCGGCCTGCGGGCGGGGGTCCTCCGGATTCTCGGCGACCATGCTCTCGTAGATCTGCAACGCCACCTCGTGCTCGCCGTCCTTCTCGCAGAGCGAGGCGAGGTTGAGCATGGCCTCGAGGCGTTCCTCGCCCGATGGGGTCTCGGCGAGGAACTGGCCGTAGGCATAGCGCGCGGCGCGGTTCATGCCCTTGCGGCGGAAGTGGTCGGCAATCATGCGCAGTCCCACGCCCCGCCCCAGCGACTGCGCCATGCCACCCCGCATCTGCTTCACGATAACCTCGTCGATGGAGCGGAGCTCGGAGCAGAGGGACGTCAGGAGCTTCTGGCCGATGGCGAAGTTGGTGGAGAGCATGCTGCGGAACTCGTCGGCGCTCACCGCCGTCGCCTGCACGGCCGAGATCGCGCGCGCCGTCGCGATGCGGGGGGTCTCGTTGAGCACCTCGGCGAGGCCCAGGATCTCGCCAGCCGCCACGCGCTGGGCGGCCACGCCATGGACCTCGCGCTGGAGCTCCACGATCCCCGCCCGGATGATGAAGATGCGCTCCGCCGGATCGCGCTCGAAGTAGAGGACCGCGCCCTCCTTGAAGACGACGTCTTCAGCCACGGGGGATGCTCGAGTCGGCACGCCCCGGAACGCGCGCGCCGTTCATCCCTCGCCCCGCCTGTTCTCCATGTCGGCGAGCATGCCGAGCATCTCCTCGGCCAGGCGCAGGTGGCGGAGCTTCTTCAGGGCGCGCATCTCGAGCTGGCGGACACGCTCGCGGGTGATGCCCAGGACCCTGCCCACTTCCTCCAGCGTGTGTTCCTGCTGGCCATGGAGCCCGAAGCGCATCTCGAGGATCCGGCGTTCCTTCTCCTGCAAGGTCGCGAGCATCCGCTCGAGGTACTCGCCGAAGGCGAGCTGGAGGACGGTCCGGTACGGCGACATCGCGCCCATGTCCTCGACGACCTCCGCGAGCGGCGAGTCCTGCGAGGCGGCCAGCGGGGCCTCGAGCGAGGAGGGTTCCTGGGAGACCTTCATGATCTCGAGGAGCCGAGGCTCGGTCAGCCCCATCTCGCGGGCAATCTCGGCGACGCGGGGTTCTCGGCCGAGCTTCTGCGAGAGAGTGCGCGTGACCTTGATCCAGCGGCTGATGGAGTCGGACATGTGGACGGGGACGCGGATGAGGCGGCCCTGGTCGGCGATGGCGCGGCGGATGGCCTGGCGGATCCACCACGAGGCGTAGGTCGAGAACTTGAAGCCGCGCCGATAGTCAAAGCGCTCGACGGCGCGGATGAGCCCGAGGTTGCCCTCGTTGATGAGGTCGAGGAGGTGGAGGCCGTGGTAGACGTAGCGCTTGGCGATCGAGACGACGAGCCGGAGGTTGGCCTCGATGAGCGAACGCTGGGCCTCGGCGTGATCCTTTTCCGCGGCGATCACGCGGCGGGCCATGCCTTCCAGCTGGCGCCGACGGGTCGGTGAGATGGCCTTGCCGCTCGCGGACGTCGTCACCGCGCCGTTTGAAGGCGCGCGGACGATCGTCGGTGCGCTCTCGACATAGCTGGCATCCGGCGCGAACGTCCGCAGGTCAGCAAGCGAGAAGCCCGACTGCTTGACGAGCTTCTCGATGAGGGCGCTGGCGTCCATCATGCGCTTGCCGAGCGAGAGCTCGGTCTTGCCGTCGATGAGCGGGGTGCGCCCGATCTCGATGATGTAGATCTGGAGCGGGTCCATCTCGCTGTGCCGGGGTTCCGGCAGGTCGTCGGCCTCGGTCTCGGTGTCGACGACCGTGATGCCGGCATCGACGAGCATCTTCTCGACGTCGACCATGGCCCCGGGGTCGTTCTCCGGGAGCCCCGCGGTCAGCTCGATGAGCGCCTCCGCGTCGATGCGACCGTCCACGGCGAGCGCGACGGCCTGGCGGCGGATGCCATCGAGCGTGTCGGAACTGCGCCTCTTGCGGGCCTTGGGCTGGACCTTTTCCGGCGGGCCCTCTACGGGTCCGGCAAGGTCAGCGGGAGCCGAGGTGGAGGGGTTCTTATGAACGGCGCTGGTCGTCCTGGGGACGCCTGGAGCCCGGGCCGCGGAGGTTGCCTTCTTGCGGATCGGCGGCGGGGTGTTGCGCGGGCGTCGCGTCACGCGGTCGCCTCCCTGCGAACCACGAAGGAAGCATCGCTCTCGACGGGACGCGCGTCGATCTCGACGTGGCGAACCTGGGAGGAGGACGGACCGGCCTTCAGCGCCGCCAGGAAGGCATCCAGCGCCTCCGGGCGCCCCTCGGCCTCGGTGACGACCGTGCCATCCGCCGCGTTCGCCACCCACCCCACCAAGTCCAGTCGCTCAGCCATCGTGACGGTAAAATACCGGTAACCAACGCCTTGCACAACGCCATGAACGCGGAATCGGCGGCGAACGATCCGGTCCCCCACGGTTCAGCGGCTCGACGTCAGGCGCCGGGCGACTGCGGGATCGGGGCCGAATCGCCGGACAACAGCTTGTGGGCGGCCGGCGAGTCCCAGAAGAGGCTCGAGAGCGAGCGGCGTTCTCCCCCTCGGAAGGTGGCCAGGAGCTCGGCCGCGATCGCGATGGCGATCTCCTCCGGCGTCTCCGAACCGATATCGAGCCCGACGGGCGCGGCGACCTTCTTGAGCTGGTCGAGGGTGACCCCTCGATCGACGAGGGGTCGATAGAACTCGAAGAGGCGCTTCCAGGAGGAGACGAGCCCGAGATAGCCGAGCCGACGACCGATGAGCTGTTCGAAGACCTGCCCGTCCTGGCGATGTCCCCGGGTCGCGATCACCACGGCCACATGAGGGCCTTCGGGGATGATGGAGCCCAGGGTCGCGAAGTCGTGCTCGTGCAGGCTTGCGCCGGGGAGTCGTTCGGCGGTCAGGAAGCCCGGGTGGTCGTCGCAGACGTGAACGTCGAAGCCGAGACCGGGAGCCAGTCGCGCGAGGGCCTCCGCGATGTGACCGGCGCCGACAAGGTAGAGCTGAATGCGGGGCATGATTCTCTCCAGGTAGATTTCCATGATGCCGCCGCAACGCAGGCCGAACTCGGCCGCGGCGTCATCATTGAGGGTGTAGCGGAGCAGGCGGGGCTTGGAGACGCTGAAGTGCGCAACAGCTTCCTGGTAGACCTCGGCCTCGACGCAACCGCCGCAGATGGTGCCGGCGCGCGTTCCATCTTCGCAGACGAGCATCTTTGCGCCGGCCTTGCGGGGCGTCGATCCCTGGGTGCGGACGACAGTGGCGGTGACGACGCGCCTGCCGGCGGCAAGCTCGCCGTTGACGCGGCGATAGAGCTCGACGTCGTCCATGCGGTGCTAGCGATACCGGGAAGCGGCGGCCTCGACGGCGGCGATGTTCGGGGCGACGACGGGGAGGTCGGGGAGTCGGCGGATGACGGAGTCGACGTCCTTGAGGCCGTTGCCGGTGCCGAGGACGACGACGGAATCGGACTTGCCGATGACGCCGGTCTCCGAGGCCTTCTTCAGCGCGGCGGCGGCGCAAGCCGCGGCCGGCTCCATGAAGACTCCGGCGCGCCGCGCCATCCAGGGCTGAGCGGCGAGGATCTCATCGTCCGTGACGGTCAGGCAGAGGCCTTGCGATTCCTTCACGGCCTTGACGGCGGCGAGCCCATCGCGCGGGAGGTCGACGCTGATGGAGTCGGCGATCGTCGTGGCGTTGACGGGGCGGATGACGCCGTCGCCGGCCCAGGCCTTCGTGACGGCGTCGGACTTGTCGGATTGGGCGGCGATGAGTTTCGGAAGGCGATCGATGAGCCCGAACTCCAGGGCATCGCGGAAGCCCTTGTGGACGCCCGAGATGATATTGCCGTCGCCGACGGAGACGATGACGTAGTCCGGGACGCGCCAGTCGAGCTGTTGCAGGAGTTCGAGGCTGACCGTCTTCTTGCCCTCGCGCGTGTAGGGGTTGAAGCCGGTGTTGCGGTTGAACCAGCCGAATCGGCGAGTCGCGGCGAGCGAAAGATCGAAAGCGGCGTCGTAGTTGCCGTCCACGAGGAAGAGCTTGGCGCCGAAGGTGTAGAGCTGGGCGATCTTTCCCTTGGGCGCCGATTTCGGCACGAAGATCCAGGGGTAGAGGCCCATCGAGGCGCCGAGACAGGCCATCGCGGCGGCGGCGTTGCCGGTCGAGGCGCCGCAGACGTCGGTGACGCCGAGCTCGCGGGCGCGGGCCAGGACGACGGCGGAGGCGCGGTCCTTGAAGGAGGCAGAGGGCAGGCGACCGTCGTCCTTGATGTGCAGGCGCGCCAGTCCGAGTTCGCCGGCGAGATCGTCGCGGCGGTAGAGCGGCGAAGGGCCGACGGGAATGGGCGGGAGCGAAGTGGCGGCGGCGAGCGGCAGGAGCGGGAGGAAGCGGGCCTGGCCGTCACCGCGCTCGAGGTCGGCACGAGTGACCGCTCGCGATCGGTCGTAGACGACCTCGCAGTTCCCCTGGCACGCGGGACAGACGTAGGCCTCCGGCGTCGCCGCCGATTCCTGCCCGCAGGCCACGCACTTCAATCCGGCTACGACACCCATGGTTCACATCCTTCATGCACGTAAAATACGCGCCCGGCGCCCTCGAGCCGCCAGGCGGATCCTCGACTGACAACCTCGCCGCACTCGACGCAACGCTTCGGCCGCCCGCTGACGCGATCACAATACGCGCGCTCCACGTCGGCCTCGAGGAGCTGGCGCAGGAGACAGCAGTTGGCCTTGGCGGCCTGGCGCCTGGCCTCGGGATGGGCCAGGAGGTAAGCGGCGCACCACTCGTTGAGCGAACGGTAACAGCGATTTTTCTCCGCGTCATCATGCGGGAACATCCGGTTGATGTGCGCGGGAAGCCCGAGCTCGCGCAGGTGCAGGAAGAAATCCTCCTCCGTCCGCTTCTGGAGCTCGCCGTCGATGACCGTGCGCTCGACGGTGAACCCGAGCCGCTGGAGATCGGCGGCCGTGCGGTGGAAGAGATCGGTGCGACAGAGCACGACGCGCGGCGGGGAGCCCGCGCGACAGACCATCTCGATGATGGCGGAGGAGATCACGGCCTTGATGGCGGAGCCGAACGAGAACCACTCCGGTCCCAGCGTGCGGCTGAAGTAGGTCCTGCCGTGCAGGGCCCCGATCACGAGGCCCCCGAGGAGGTTGCCGCCGCCGGCGTCGTCGAACGCGATGCTGTCTATCCGATTGGGCACGCCCGGGGATTATACGCGGGAGAAGAACAGGGACGGAGATAAACTTGTGTATACTGGCACCATGACGGGGAGCGAACCGGAACTACTTCGCGGATTGGCCGCATTCTCCAACGAGGAGCGGCGGGTGCTGGAGGAGATCGCACATCACCGATCCTCTCCAGGGTTTCTTCACCAGGCGTTGGCGATGGCGGGCAAGCCGTTGGAAAAGGCCATGCGCTTCATCGCGCTCTCCCCTCTCAAGTCGCTCACGAAACTGCAGGACCTGGTGCAGGCGGGGATCCGCAAGGGACTGGAGACCTCGTTCGATACGGCGGTGAAGTTGACGCCGGAGTCGCGCGTGCTTGCCAGGGCCCGCGAGGCGGGGCTCCAGGCCGAGGTCACCGGCGACCTGGCGGGGGCGCCCATCGAGCGCCAGGATGCCCTGGCCGATAGCTTCGATCGCCGGGCCATGACGGTCCTCGGGACGGAAGGCGCGGCGCTGGGGGCGGCCACGACCCTGGCCACCGGCATTCCCTTCGCCCAGCTCCTGATCCCGACGCTCATCGCCACCGACGTCGCGGCCTCCATGACGCTCCTCTCCCGGCACGCCGCGACCGTGGCCACCTGTTATGGCCGTTCACCGCGCGATCCGGTGAACCGCGTTCACCTGCTGGCCGCGATGGCGCCCTCGGACGATTCCCCCGACGAGGGATACCTGACCATCAAGAGCGCGGCGGTCGAGACGATCCGGGAGGCCGGGAGTTTCCTCGCGAAGCAGGGCGCGGGCACCTTGCAACGCGCGCTCATGGAGAAGGAGGCGCCCCAGCTCATCCGGCTCATGAACTACGTCGCCCAGCGTCTCGGGGTAGCCCTGACCGAGAAACAGGTCGGGATGCTGGTGCCCATAGCCGGCGCCGCTCTCAACGGGGGACTGAACGTGGCTTTCCACAAGGTGGGGCACCAGGCGGCGAAGGACTACTTCCGCATCCTGACTCTGGAGGACCGGTACGGCGAGGCCGCGGTCCAGGACGCGCTCAAGGCCCTCATCGCGAAGGAGCGCGATAGATCGCTCGACCCGCGCGTCAGGCTCCGCTAACATTTTCACATGGCTTCCCACGACATCTCCAAGACAGCGACGACCCCCCTCCTGATCGGTCCCGGACCGGTCATTACCTTCGGCGAGAACTCCCACGTCATCACGGACGGCGGCGTCCTCGTCGAGGGCGAACTCATCAAGGAGGTCGGCAACTACAGCGACCTCAAGGCCGCCCATCCGACTGCGCGCGAGCTCGATGCGGACGGGCGCGTCATCATTCCCGGTGCCGTCAATGCTCACATGCACTTCTACTCGACCTTCGCCCGCGGCATGGCCCTGAAGGATCCTCCCGCGGAGAACTTCATGCAGGTTCTCGAGCGACTCTGGTGGCGGCTCGACAAGGCCCTTGGTCCCGAGGACTGCTACCTCTCCGCCGCCATCCCCATCCTGCAGGGCATCCGCTACGGCGTGACCACCTACATCGACCACCACGCCTCGCCGTTCTACAAGGAGGGCACGCCGATCGGATGCCTGGAGGAGGTGGCCCAGGCCGTCATCGATCTCGGCGTCCGGGGATGTCTCTGCTACGAGGTCTCCGATCGCGACGGCGAGACCGTCGCGCTCGCCGGCATCTCCGAGAACGAGCGGTTCATCGAGCAGGTCCGGGACGGGCTCGGCGCCGGCCGCCTCGGCGCCGTCATCGGGCTCCACGCGCAGTTCACCTGCAACGACGCCACGCTGGAAGCGGCGCGCCAGGCCAATGATTACCTGCGCGCGGGCTTTCACGTGCACTGCGCCGAGGACGCGGCCGACACCGCGGACGCGAAGAAGCGCGGTTTTGCCGGCGCCGTCGCCCGGCTCGACGAGTTCGGCATCCTCGGCGATCGTTCGATCCTCGCGCACTGCATCCACGTCTCCGATGACGAGATCGCGCGGATCGCGGCCTCGCGCACGGCCGTCGTGCACCAGCCGACTTCCAACATGAACAACGCCGTCGGCGCCGCCCATATCACGAAGCTCAAGAAGGCCGGCTGTCTCGTCGGTGTCGGCACGGACGGCATGTCCGCCAACGTCTGGGATGATTTCCGCACCTCCTCCTGGATGATGCGCCACCGCGCCGGCGATCCGCGCGAGGGCTGGATGGAGTCCTTCGAGCTCCTGACCAAGGGGAATCCCGGCATCGCGTCGCGCTACTTCGAGAAGCCGGTCGGCGTTCTCGCGCCCGGCTTCTACGCCGACGTCGCGGTGATGGACTACTACCCGCCCACGCCGCTGACGAGCGCTTCCCAGCTCGGCCACGTCCTCTTCGGGCTTGCCTACGCGCAGGCCTGGCACACGGTCTGCCACGGCCGGATCCTCCTGCAGAGCCGTCACCTCCAGTTGCCCGTCGACGAGGAGGCCATCGCCGCGAAGTCCCGCGAGTGCGCGGCCGCGCTCTGGGATCGCTTCTAGACCATCACGAAACAACGGAGACCATGACATGAACGATATCCTCGGAAACTTTCCTTTCCTGGACGGCGCCGACGCCGCCGTATCCGACATCATCCGTCGCGAGATCGGGCGCCAGGAGGACCAGCTCGAGATGATCGCGAGCGAGAACTTCACGTCGCGCGCGGTCCTCGAGGCGATGGGAACGCCGCTGACGAACAAGTACGCCGAGGGCTACCCCGGCAAGCGCTACTACGGCGGCTGTGAGGTCGTCGACGAGGTGGAGTCCCTCGCGATCGCGCGCGCGAAGGAGCTCTTCGGCGCCGAGCACGCCAACGTTCAACCGCACTCCGGCTCGACCGCGAACCAGGCCGTCTTCCTGGCGACCCTGAAGCCCGGCGAACCCGTCCTCGGCATGAAGCTCGCGCACGGTGGCCACCTCACGCACGGCCACCCCGTCAACTTCTCGGGCCTCCTCTTCCAGGTCTCCTCGTACGGCGTCGATCCCGAGAGCGGGCTCATCGATTACGACGAGCTGGAGCGGCAGGCGAAGGAGGTCCGCCCCAAGCTCATCATCTCGGGCGCCTCAGCCTACCCGCGCGCCATCGACTGGGAGCGGATCGGACGCGTGGCCGCCGAGGTCGGCGCCGTGCACATGGCCGACATGGCCCACTACGCGGGCCTCGTGGCGGCGGGCGTCTACCCGTCGCCGGTGCCACATGCCGATTACGTCACGACGACGACGCACAAGACCCTGCGCGGGCCCCGCGCCGGGCTCATCCTCTGTCGCGCGCCGAGAGCGGCCGCTGTCGACAAGGCCATCTTCCCGGGGCTCCAGGGCGGTCCTCTCATGCACATCATCGCCGCGAAGGCCGTCTGCTTCGGCGAAGCGCTCCGACCCGGGTTCCGCACCTACGCGGAGCGCGTCGTCGCGAACGCGAAAGTGCTCGCCAGAGAGCTCATGAACCGCGGCTACAAGCTCGTCTCGGGCGGCACCGATTGTCACCTCGTTCTCGTCGACCTCAGGGACAAGCCCGTGACGGGCGCCGAGGCGGAGAAGGCCCTGGAGCACGCCGGGTTCACGGTCAACAAGAACGCCGTTCCCGGGGACACGCGCAAGCCCGCCGTCACCTCCGGCGTCCGCATCGGCACGCCCGCTCTCACGACGCGCGGGCTCGGCGCGATCGAGATGGAGCAGGTCGGGACCTGGATCGCCGACGTCCTCGACGCCCCGGCCGACCTGGCCCGCATCGCCGCTATCCGCGACGGCGTTCGCGAGCTCTGCGGCCGCTTCCCGCTCTATGCCAGCGGCGGCCCGCTGGAGTAACCACGGTTCCTTACCCGGGCGAGTCCCTGCCGCGTGAATAAAGCTCGCGGATGACGCGTCTCACGGAGGAGGAGGAACGGGCTTGCCTCATCCGCGCGCGCGGAGGCGACTCGGCCGCGTTTGAACGCCTGCTGGCCGACGCCCTGCCACGCGTCCTGGCGGTCGCCGGCCGCATGCTAAGGGATCGCGACGCGGCCTGGGATGCGGCCCAGGTGGCGTCCGTCAAGGCGTGGAGAAGTATCGGGACGTTTCGCGAGGACGCGCGTTTCTCGACGTGGTTGGCCGGAATCGCGACCAGGACCGCCCTGGATGAACTGCGAAGGCGGCGCGCGGACCGTGCTGCCGGCGACCACGAGAGTCGGGATGACGTCCCGGTCACGCATGCGGATCCGGCACCGGGCCCCGACGTGCTTGCGGCGACCAGGGACCTTGATGGGGCGGTCACCGAGGCGCGGCGCCAGTTGACGCCAGCGGAGGCGGAGGTCTTTGCCCTGCACGAGGACGCCGGGTTGAAATACCGTGAGATCGCCGCAACCCTGGGCATCCCGGTCGGGACGGTGATGAGCCGACTGCATGCGGCACGGTTGAAATTGCGGGCGGCCCTGGAGCCGTGGTGGAGGACGGAACGCGATGGTTGATCACCCCGGCACGGAGCTTTCCGGTTACGTGGACGGCGAACTCGATCTCGCCGCGGCCGCGGCTGTCGAGTCTCACCTCGCTCTCTGCGCCGATTGCCGCGCCCTGGTCGAGGATCTTCGCCGACTGAAGACGGAAGCGATTGAGGTGCCGATCGACGAGGTGACGACACAACGCTTCCTGGTCGAGAATCGGAAGCGCCGCGGAGAGCCTTCAGGATTCATCCCCTCTCGCCGGCCCGCGTGGCTGGTTCCGAGCCTGATGGCCGCCGCCGCGTGCCTGGTCGCCGTCAGCCTCTTCGTGGGCCTCCAGCATTCCCCTCGCGGCGCCTTCTCCCCGCTCGCGGCCCCATCCTCCGCGCCCGGCTCCCGCGAGGCAGGGTCCGCTCCGGCGGCGGAATCGCTCCTGGATCACTACCTCGCGCCGGCCCCCGAGGCCGCCACCATGGGCCAGAACCAGGCCTCTCTCTCCGCCGGCATCTACTGAGCTTCGAAGCGCCCGCGGGCGCATTCCCTCGTTCATGCGATCCGCCACCGCAATTCCTTCGAATAATTTCGACGCCTCCCGCGTCCCACCATCAAGCGCCCGGGACGGAGAGTTGCGAGCCCGGGCCGGGAGGTTCTCATGAATATGGAACAGGCGCGCGTGGGCAGCTGGATCGTAGCGGCCGTCATCCTGGGGGTCGTATCGTTGGTGGTGCCCGATCGTCTCTTTGCTCGCGTCCCTCCGGGTCCCGGCGCGGCCGAGGTGGATACGGCACTCATCGCAGGGGCGAGGGACTCGGCCACCGGCTTTCTCTCGGCCGAGGCGTTGCTCTCGCATCCGCTCGTACACCGCGACCGCGCCACGGATGGGACATTGAGGATCCGTGTTCGCGCGCCCCAGGCTCTCTCCGAAGTTCGTCGCCCCATGGACCTGGTGATCGTTCTCGATCATTCGGGCTCGATGGCCGACGAGAATCGAATCGCCTTTGCGAGAGCGGGAGTGATCCGGGCGATAGAGACGCTTCGAGCCGAGGATCGCGTCGCCCTCGTCGTCTTCGACGACGATGTCGACCGCCTGCGGGACCTGGGACCCGTGGGCAACCGCGAGGAGATCCGGCGGATCGTGGAGCAAGTGCAACCCGACGGCTCGACCTTCCTCTCGGGCGGCATCGAGGAAGCCGCGAGCATCCTGCGGGCGGCAGGCACCCCGGGTCGCCGTCGCCAGATCCTTCTCCTCTCGGACGGTATCGCCAACCGCGGGCTCCAGGGAGAGGAACTGGCAGGGTTGGGACAGCGCCTGGGGCAGGAGGGGATCATCGTGGGGGCGATGGGTGTCGGCCGCGATTACGACGTCATGACCTTCATCCGACTGGCCGAGGGCTCCGGCGGCGGCTACGCGTATGTCACCAGCAGCGAGCGGATCCCCGAGGCGATTCGGGGCGAACTGGAACGCGCGGACCGCAGGCTCGTGGAGGATCTCCGCATCCGGATCGTTCCGGCGCCGGGCGTGCGAGTGGGAACGGCCTACAAGGTGCCGATGCGATCGATCGGCGCCGGGTATGAGATCCTGGCGCCAACGCTGGCGGCCGGCGAAGAGCGAGAAATCCTCGTCGATCTTACCTGTGCCCCGCTCGGCAAGGATGGCACCCTGCGGCCCGTGACGCGCGTCTTCCTGGATTTCACCAGGCCCGGTGAGGGGCAGGAACACGTGGAGCTGACCCTGGCGGCCGGGATCTCCCGCCATGAAGCGGCCGTCGAGAATTTCGCGGACCTGGCCGTCCTGGCCACGCGCGAGGATCTGCGCGCCGGCCTTCGCACGGCGGAGGTTTCGGGCCGGATACGTTCCGGCGATTACGACGCCGCGGTCCGAGAACTTCGGCAACAGGCGGCCGATCTCCAGGCCTCCAACACGCGGCTCCGATCCCCGTCCATCGCGTCGCGCATCGGGGATCTCTTGAACATGGCCACCGAGGTGGAGACGCGGCGGTTCTACAATTCCTCCCCTTCGGCGGTGGCGACGATGGGACAGAACCAGGCCGCGCTCTCGGCCGGGATCTACTGAGATGACCGCCCTGGCGCGAGCCGCCTCCTTCCCGAGGCGTCCCCTCCTGCTCTTCGGACTTGGCGTCATCTCCTGGATCCTCGAGGCCGCGATGATGCGTTCGGATCTCGGTGGATTCAGCGGAGCGTACCTTCCCGTCTTTGCCAGCACCGTCATGGTCGGCGCAGGCGTGGCCTTGTTGGGCGAGATGGCCTGGCCGCGCCTGCAGTACACGCTGGGGTGGGCGGCGGCGGCGGCGCTCGTCCTGGCCCTGGCGGCGCCGATCTCGTCGGGCTTCTCCTACGCCGCTTGGGGCGCCCTTCTCGGGGTGGGGTGCGTGGCCCCGGGACCGCTCTTTCCCATTCCCTGGTCGGCGGCGGGCCGGGGCGCGGGCGGGGCGCTGGTCGGGGTATTCGTGGGCCGCATCGTCGTCGCCCTGGGAGCGCCGGAAGGTACGGCGTACGGATTCACCGCCCTCGGACTCGGGCTCGCGCTCACGCAGGGTCACGGGGAGCGGCTGGTCGCCGCGGTGATGGAGGACATGGCCGTCATCCGCCGATCCGGCGGCGCCGATCTCGTGGCTCGGGCCGAGAATCTTCTCTCGATCGCGATCCGCGCTCTCGATGAGCTCGACGCCGTGGAGGAGAAGACGGGCGTGGTTCCCGCGGAGGAGAGGGGCGCCATCGGCGCCCTGGCTCGACAGGGCGTCGGGCTGGTGCGACGCCTGGCTGGTCTGCCGCCCTCCGCCACCGACCTGGGCGAGCGGATCGATGCCGCACTTCGCGCTCGGGAGAAAGATCTTGAATCACGCTACCGGCGGGAGTTGGATCGGATCCTGGATGCGTTCCCGCACTCTTAGCGCCCTTCGGGCGGGCTTCCTGGCGGCCGCCCTCGCGGCCGTGGTCATGCCTGCCCTGGCGGCGGCCAGGGATCGATCGGCGGAGACGCGTCGATGGGAGGCGGTGCGGGCCGTTCTCACGTCGGACACGATGACTGAGGAGATCTTTCTCGAGGCGATCGCGTCCGCGGAGACGGCGGTGCGGAAGGCGGGCGTCTATCGAGCCGGCGGCGATCCGGCGCTGGCGGTCTCGGCTCGCGCGCGGTACGCGATGCCGAACGCTCTCCGCGATCCCGCCTGGACCGTGAGGAGGTTGGCCTGCCGGGCCCTGGCAGTCCTTCCCGATTCCGCGGCCCGGACGGCGCTGGAGGAGCGGGCTCGGATCGATCCCGAGCTTCGCGTGAGAACCCATGCGATCACCGCCCTCGCCGCCCTCGCCGACCCCTCCTCGGAGCCCCTCCTGAGGGATCTCCTCGAGGACTCCTCGTTCGCCGTCCGCGGTACCGCGGCCAAGGCGCTGGGATCGTTTCCCTCCACCGGGGCCGGATCCCGTCTTCGCGAGCTGGAGCAGACCGATCCGGAGATCTACGTACGGGTCCGGGCCCGGGAGTCCCTGGATCGCCTGGGTCTTCCCGCCGACGCCTCCGCCACCGCCGTCGCGGCATCGGAGCAGCGCACCATACCGATCCCCTCGCTCGCCGCCCTGGTCCTGGCCCTCGTCGCGCTGGGCCTGGCCGTCTTCGCCTACCAGCGCGAGCGTGGTACGCTCGTGGCCCTCGGGGTCTTCGCTTCCATGGCCGTCGGTCTCGTGCTCTTCGCCCTCGGCCAGAAGGAATCACCGGTTCCGGGACAGGTTCGACGCGTGAGCGTTGTTCGCGTGGCGTTCGATTCCGGCGCGCGCCATCTCCTCGGTAGTTCCCAGGAGCAGTCCACATTCGTTGCGCTGCTCGCGGAGGACGCGGCGTCGCTCCTCGGACTCGGCCTGGAGACCGCCGCCCTCATCCCCGAGATCGCGACGGCGCGGTCTTTGGGGCGCGAGCAGTACGACGCCGAGCGCATACTGGAAATCCTGAGGTCGGATCGCGGTGAGGAGGGATTGCTACTCGTCACGAGCCAGGACATCTACCAGGAGCCGTTCTACGCCACGTCCGGACTCGGCGCCCCCGGCGTCTCCGTCGTTTCCCTGAGAACGATCGATCCGGTCTACCAGCAGGAGGGCGTCGGCACTGCCGGGGACCGTGTCGTTCTCCGAGAGCGCGCCCGCCGGTTGATCCTGCATGAGCTCGGGCACCTGGCCGATCTCGATCACTGCGCGGCGCCCCGTTGCCTGATGGGATCGATCGAAGAGGTCGAGGAGTTCATGGGCCAGGATGCGACGACCTGCGGCGCCTGCCGGGAGACGGTACGCGGGCTCCTGCAGGGAGAGCCGACTGGACGCGGGATCGGCGACGGGTAAGCTGGACCTCGCATGCGCGAGCTTGACGTTCGACAATGACCTGGGCGGCCTTCGTCTTCAAGAACCTGCGGCGTTCCAAGCGTCGCACGCTCCTGACGGTCCTCTCCGTCGCGATCGCCATCTTCCTCTTCGTGGCCTTGAAGACGGTCCTGACCACCTTCGACGATTCCGTGGCCGCCTCGGACGACAACCGTCTCGTGACGCGCCGGTCGACGTCGCTGACCTTCACGCTCCCGCTCGGCTACCTGCAGAAGCTCCGGAGCGTGCCGGGCGTGGAGGACGTGACCTGGATGAACTGGTTCGGCGGCGTCTACGTCGACGAGAGCAACTTCTTCGCGCGGTTCGGCGTCGACATGCCTTCGTACCTGAGGCTGTACCCCGAGATCCAGGTTCCCGCCGACCAGGTGCAGGACCTGATGGCGGACAAGTCGGGGTGCCTGGTGGGGCGCGTGACCGCGGAGAAGTTCCACCTGGAACCCGGCGACGTGATGACGTTGACGGGCGACATCTATCCCGGGGAGTGGCGCTTCACGGTCCGCGCCATCTACACCGCCTCGAAGCCGAACTTTGACGAGACGATGATGATGTTTCACTGGGCGCGGCTCGACGAGCAGAGGGGATCGCCCGGCGATGTCGGGATTTTCATCTCGCGCCTGGCCGATCCCTCGTTGGCGGCGCCGGTGGCCAAGGCGATCGACAACACCTTCGCCAACTCCCCTGCCGAGACCCGCTCGGAGACGGAGAAGGCGTTCAACATGGCGTTCATGAGCATGATGGGCAACATCACCGCGCTCCTCTCGGCTATTTCCGCCGCGATCATCCTCTCGATCGTCATGGTCGCCGCCAACACGATGGCGATGGCCATCCGCGAGCGCACCGGCGAGATCGGA
Source organism: uncultured bacterium (assembly GCA_964548165.1). Taxonomy (GTDB): domain Bacteria; phylum UBA8481; class UBA8481; order UBA8481; family UBA8481; genus CAZJQD01. The sequence goes on along the minus strand of CAZJQD010000022.1, from coordinate 43,635 downwards.
CTACTGAAGGTCCTCGGATTTCCCGTCCGCCGGATCTTCCTGCTGGTGCTCACCGAGTCGCTCATTCTCTCCATCCTCGGCGGAATCTGTGGCGTCGGCGCGGCGCGGTTGACGCTCCATGGATTCACGGCCGGTGGCGCCCTGCCGTTCTTCTTCATCCGCGCGGACACCATCGTCCAGGCGCTCGTGATCGCGGTCGGGATCGGCCTGGCCGCAGGATTCTTCCCGGCCTTGAAGGCCTCCCGGATTTCGCCCCAGGAAGCGCTTCGCACGATCGGGTAGCCTGATCTATTCGTGAGTTGCACCGCAGAGACGCTGAGAACGCAGAGATAAGACCAGGTAGGACCCGAATTCCACCGAAAAACAAGCCTCCGTTTTGGAGGACTCCATGACATCCGCAACGGGTTCATCGAAGGATGGAAATGGTTTCTATCACTTCTCTCTCTTTGCGTTCTCTGCGTCTCTGCGGTGAATGTTCGTGAATACATCGGGGTAGTTACACTGAGGCGGGTTCGATTTTCTTTCGGCTGTGGTAGACTGCGCGCGTGCTGCCGCTCAGCTATAACCTCCGGAACCTGGTCGTCCGGCGCACCACGACGCTCCTGGCGGCGGGCGGCATTGCGCTGGTGACCGCCATCTTCGCCGCCGTCCTGGCACTCGCGGAGGGCTTCCGCACGTCCCAGGTGGCGATGGGCGATCCCGGCGTCGTCGTCGTCCTAAGACCCGGCTCGACCTCGGCCATCAACTCCATCGTCTTCAAGGACCAGGCCCGGCTCCTGGCCACCATGCCCGAGGTGGCGGCGGATGCCTTGTCACCCGAGCTGCTTGTCATCTTCCAGCTCGATACCCTCGTCGACAGCGGATCCGCGAACGTGCTGGTGCGCGGCGTGCAGTCCGCGGCGTTGACCGTTCATCCGGAAGTGACGATCACGGCGGGTCGACTCTTCGATCCCTCCCGCAACGAGGTCATCGTCGGGAAATCCGCGGCCGCGCGCTACAAGGGGATGACCCTGGGGGCTCGCTTTCGCCAGTCGGGGGTCGAGTGGGAGGTCGTCGGGGTCTTCTCCGCGGCCGGGAGCGGATTCGAATCCGAGATCTGGACGGGCGCGGACCGCGCGATGGAAGCCTTTGATCGCAACGAGTACTCGATCGCCTGCCTGCGATTGACGGACACCACGATGATCGGCACGCTGGCCACCCGCATCCGCGACGACCTTCGGCTGCAGCTGGTGGCCCAGGACGAGATCGAGTACTACGCAAACCAGGCGACGACCATGACGGGCGTCTTACGGGGCCTGGGGATCTTCGTGACCTCAATCCTTGCGATCGGGGCCGTCTTCGGGGCCATCAACACGATGTACGCGTCCGTCGGCGCTCGCGTCGGCGAGATCGCCACGTTGCGTGCCCTGGGATTCCGTCGAAGAGACATCCTGCTGGGCCTCATGGTGGAGGCCGCGTTGATTGGCCTCGCCGGCGGCGTGCTCGGCGTTCTTATCACGCTCCCGGTGAACGGGATCTCGTCCGCGGTCATGAATTGGCAGTCCTTCTCGGACGTGGCCTTTAAGTTTCGCCTGACCCCATCCATCGCCCTATACTCCGTGGTCTGGGCCGTCGCCATGGGGGCGATCGGCGGTATCTTTCCGGCATTTCGCGCCGTCCGCCTCCCGGTGGCGGCCGCGTTCCGGGACGTGGCATGAGGCAGATGATTTCGCGATGAGTACGGACGCGGACCTGGCGGCACTTAAGATCGAGCGCACCGCATCCGGTGCGAAGCCGCGCCGCCGTCGATGGTGGCTCTATATCCTCATCATCCTCATCGCTCTCCTGGGGCTCGGGGCCGCGCTGATGACCCGGGGCCCGGTTGCCGCTCGCACCTTCCAGGTGCCCGCCGCCGAGACGTCCCAGGACATTCTCCTCTCGGCGACCGGATACATCGTCGCCAAGGACGCGATCTCGATCTCGCCCGAGGTCGCGGGCAAGGTGGTCCTCGTGGGACCCGATGTCGGCGAACCCGTGGAGACGGGTCAGGTGCTCTTCGCCATCGATTCGACCTTCTACGCCGCCGACTACGGGGCCGCGGCCGCCCAGCTGGACGAGCTTCAGAACGGCGCGCGGCCGGACGAGCGTAACCGGGCGCGCGCGCTGCGCGACGAGGCCTACGCGCGGCTGCTGCAGCTCGACGACGACGCCCGCCGCCAGGAGACGCTCCTGGCCGAGGGCGCTGTCTCGATAGCCCAGCGGGACGCGGTCCGGCGCGACCGCGATGCTGCCGCCGCGCGGCTCGTGGCGATGGACGCCGACCTGCGCCTGACGATGGCGGGTCCACGATCCGAGCAGGTCCGCCAGGCCGCCGATCGCGCTTCGGCCGCCCGCGCCTCGCTGGACCGCACCGTCATCCGATCTCCCGTCCGGGGCACGGTGGTCCGCCGTGAGATCTCGACGGGCGAGTACGTCATCGCGGGGCAGGGCGTCGGGCTCCGCGACATGTCGACGCCTCCGCCCTACGTCGTCGCCGACCTCGGGCGCATGGAGGCCATCGTGGAGGTCGCGGAACGGGAGCTCACGCGGGTCGCGGTGGGAATGCCGGCCCGCATTCGTCCGGATGCGCTCCCTGACTCGGCTTTCGCCGGCGTCATCGAACGGATCACGCCGTTTGCCTACCGGCAGAAGGGAACGATCGAGCTTCGCGTCACGGTCCTGGCGCCCTCGCCGCTCCTCAAGCATGACATGAACGCCCGGATCGAATTCGTTCGCGACGCCGCGACCGCCAGCCACGCCCCGACGATCCGGATCCCCGCCGCCGCGTTGCGCTCGGACGCCGAGGGCCCCTTCGTGCTCGTCGTAGCGGAGGACGGAACGCTCCAGCGCCGCGGCGTTCGCGCCACGCCCGTCGCCTCCGGGACCGAGGTCATCGTGCAGGACGGGCTCTTCGGCGGAGAGCGACTTGCCCTCGACGCCGGCCTGAGCGCCGGCGACCGCATCGCGCCCTGACGAGCGGTTCGTTGCTCGCCGCGCCGATCCCCACCCCGGGAGCCGATCCGGTCTCCGGAGCCTCGGTTTCTCCCCTCCTTCATGCCACGCCGCATGCCGTCGTCGTGGACGCCGTGGTCAAGGAGTTCACGCGCGGGGACAACACGCTTCGAGTTCTCGACGAGGTCTCCCTGACGATCCCTGCGGGCTGCTTCGCGGCCTTGATGGGGCCGTCTGGCAGCGGCAAGACCACGCTCCTCAACCTCATCGCCGGGCTCGATCGCCCCACGGCCGGATCCATCCAGGTCGACGGGATCAATGTCGGGGTGCTTAACGAGACGCAGCTCGCGGACTTCCGCAGCCAGCGCCTCGGCTTCATCTTCCAGCGGTTCAACCTGATCCCGGTCCTGACGGCGCGCGAGAACGTCGAGCTTCCGCTGCTGCTCTTTCCCATGGACCGGGCGGAGCGCCGAGCACGCGCCGAAGCCGCGCTCCGGATCGTGGGGCTCGAGGATCGCATGGAGCACCTCCCGAAGGCGCTCTCGGGAGGCCAGGAGCAGCGTGTCGGCATCGCCCGCGCCGTCGTCACCGATCCCTCGCTCCTCCTGGCGGACGAGCCGACCGGCAATCTCGACGCCGCGAGCGCGCGCGACGTCCTTGACCTGCTCTCCAGGCTCAGCGACACGCTCGGAAAGACCATCGTCATGGTAACGCACGATCCGCACGGCGCGGCGCGCGCGGAGGCGATCTACCACCTCGAGAAGGGCCGGCTGCTTTCGGACGTCGAGTCCGGCGGGACGGGCGTATGACACCGTCATCGACGCGAGGGTCACGCGTGAAGAATCGTACCGTCCGCGCGCTGGACGCGCGGGGCCGTCGGACTAGGATCGTCGCCTGGTCGGAAATAGCCAGGACCTGACTCGCATGCCGCAATTCTCGCCCTTCCAGTGGTTCACCCGCTCCATCCGCGCCAAGGTCGTCGTGCTTGTCCTGGCGGGCGCCTTCTTCCTGGTCCTCGCGCAATCCATCAACGCCATCCTGGCCGCCGACTACAGCGGAGACTCGGAATTCCAGAGCTACATCAGCATGATCAAGGTGCAGCCGGCGCAGATGGATCGGCTCGCGGTCAGTGTTCTCGCGAACGCGCCAGACTCCGTGGAGGCCGCCGCCATGCTCGACGGCCACGCCCGGGCCTACGATCTCCTCCTCAAGCGACTCGCCATCGAGGAGGCCGCGGACGCGCAGGCCGGGCTTCTCCTGCACGAGCGATTGATCGATCGGGAGCTCTTCGCCCGCCACCTCGACGATGCGCCCATCCGCGCGCAGGTCGACGCCCTGCGCGTCCTGTGGTCCTCGCGCAAGCCGGTCTTCCTGAGGGTCGCGGCCGGAGACACGACGGTGAGCCTGGCGGACGTCGACGAGGCCGCCTACGATCTGAGTAGCCAGGCCGATCAGCTCTCCAAGGCCGTCGAGGATCTCACGAACTCCAAGATCGACGTCGTGCGTCGGACGAACATCGCCGTCATTCTCGGCGGAGTTGCGCTCGCGTTGCTCCTGTACCTCTCGCTTCGCCGGGTCATCCTCGATCCCATCGACGAGCTGAGGGCGGCGACGGTGCGATTCGCCCAGGGGCGGAAGGACGCGCGCGCGCCAGTGCGGTCCGAGGACGAGCTCGGCAAGCTCTCGCGCACCTTCAACCACATGATCGAGACGGTGGTCGAGCGCGAGGCGATGGTCCGCCGGAACCTCGACGAGATCGCCGCGAAGAACGCGGAGCTGGCGAAGGCGTCGCAGTTGAAGTCGCAGTTCCTGGCCAGCATGAGCCACGAGCTGAGAACGCCCATGAACTCCATCATCGGATACTCGGAAGTCCTCCTGGACGGGCTCGACGGGGACTTGAACGCCGAGCAGAAGGAGGACGTGAAGGCCGTCCTGAAGGCGGCCGAGCACCTCCTCAAGCTCATCAACGAGGTGCTCGACCTCTCCAAGATCGAGGCCGGCCACATGAAGGTGGACCTTGCCGAGGTCCGCCTGCAGGATCTCGTCCACGATATCCGGCCAACGGTGGCTCCCCTTGCCGAGCAGAAGTCACTGGAGCTCAGCCTCGAGGTCCTCGACCCCGGCGCGATCGTGCGCGCCGACCGTGATCGCCTTTCCCAGGTCGTTCTCAACCTTCTCGCGAACGCCATCAAGTTCACCGAGAGCGGGTCCATCACCATCACGGTCCGGCAGTCCAGCACGCACGGTATCATCGATGTCCGCGACACCGGGATCGGCATCCCGATGGATCAGCTCGACGCCGTCTTCCGCGAGTTCCACCAGGTCGACGGGGCGTTGACGCGCAAGCATGGCGGGACGGGATTGGGACTCGCCATCTCGCTGAAGTTCATCGAGCTGATGCACGGGACGATCGGCGTGACGAGCGAGCCGGGGAAGGGCTCGTGCTTCACCGTGAGCCTCCCGCTGGCCCGCGCAAGGATTGCCGCGGAGTCCGCCCCGGCGCTCCTCATCGTGGACGACGATCCGTTGGCGGTGGAACTGTATCGCCGCCACCTGGGGAAGGCCGCGCCGCGCATCGTCACCGCAGGAACGCTCGCCGAGGCTCGGACTTCGCTGGGACCGTCATCTTCCCTGCCTGCCGCCATCCTGCTCGACCTCAACCTCCCGGACGGCAGTGGCCTCGACCTGCTGACGGAACTGAAGACCGCGCCGCGGACGGCAGGCATCCGGGTCGCGGTCGTCTCGGTCGCCGATGATGACGGAGCCGCTCGGAAGGCGGGCGCCGATGCGCACCTCGTCAAGCCCGTCGCCCGACAAGACCTCGTGGCGCTCGTCGAGAAGCTCCTGGGAACGGCGCCATGACCGGGACGTCGCCGTCCAAGGGCCGGATCCTCGTCATCGAGGACAACGCGGATAACAGCCGCCTCGTGGAGAAGATACTCGGCAAGTCGGGCTACGCGTGCGTGGTGATCACCAACGCGCGCGAAGCGCTGATGCGGATCCCGGAGGAACGGCCTGATCTCATCCTCATGGACATGTCCCTGCCGGGCCTCGATGGCTTCGAGGCTACGCGGCTCATCAAGAGCAACGACCGCTTCCGGGCGATTCCCGTCGTGGCACTGACCGCGCACGCGATGAATGAGCACCGGGAGAAGGCCGCGGAGGCCGGGTGCGACGCCTACGTTGCGAAACCGTTTCGCTCCGCCGAGCTGCTGGCGCTGATCAGTCGGCTCCTGTCAGCCCGAGCCGCGGAACACGGTGCCCAGGGCAAGGCAAAGGAAGAGTAGACCATGGCGCGGATCATGATCGTGGACGACACCGACGAGGCCCGCCGGCTCCTGGAGAAGCGTCTCATCGGCGCCGGCTACGAGGTCTCGGGCTTCGGCGGCGCGCAGGCGGCCCTGGAGGCGATCGCCAAGGCGCCGCCCGACCTCGTCCTGATGGACGTCAACATGCCGGGCATGGACGGCATGGAGGCGACGCGCCGGATCGTGGAGCTTCAGCCGAACCTCCCGGTCATCTTCCTCTCGGCGCTTGGCCATGACGAGGCCAAGCTCCAGGGCCTGGAGGCGGGCGGGCGCGACTACATCGTGAAGGGTTCGTCGGCGGCCGAGATCCTCATCCGGGTCAAGAAGGCCCTGCAGGAGAAGCAGGCGCGGGAGACCGCGGAGCGGAGGGCCGAGAACTTCGAGCGGCTCGCGATCACGGATCCGCTGACCGAGCTGGCCAACCGGCGCTACTTCGAGTTGCGCTATGACGAGGAGGTGCAGAGGGCGACGCGCTACGGGCTCAATCTCTCCTGCCTCATGATCGACATCGACAAGTTCAAGAGCATCAACGATACCTACGGACACACGACCGGCGACGAGGTGATTATCGCCGTGGCGCAGGCGATCCGGATCAGCACGCGCTCCGTCGATCTGCCCGCACGGTTCGGCGGCGAGGAGTTTGTGGTGCTCCTGCCCGAGACGGAGTTGGAGAGAGCCTTGACCATTGCGGAGCGGATACGCGCCTCGGTCGAGGCGATCGCTCTGGGCGAGGGACGACCCCGCGTGACGACATCGGTTGGCGTCTCCTCCGGCGTCGGCCCGGAACTGCTCGAGAACGCCGACAAGGCGCTCTACGAGGCCAAGCGACGCGGTCGCAACCGGGTCGAAAAGTGGCCGCTCCCGGTGCCGCAGTCGCTGTAACCCCGACGGCCGGCACGTCGGCCGGCCTATAATGAATCGAGAGCCGGATCCGCGACCGGTTTCCCCGTGCGAGGATCCCTTTGCCGTCGGGGGGGGCACCATGACGCGCGTCCAGGATCCCATGGACCAGATGGTCGAGATGCAGCTGGAGGCGAGAGGTATCCGCGATCCCCTCGTCCTGGCGGCCATGCGCGCGGTGGATCGTGCCCGCTTCCTGCCCGAAAGCGAAGTCGCCTATGCTTATGAGGATGGCCCGCTGGCCATCGGTTTCGGTCAGACGATCAGCCAACCCTATATCGTCGCGCTGATGACCGAGGCCCTGCGACTGAGGGGCGACGAACGCGTGCTCGAGATCGGGGTCGGGAGCGGATACCAGACGGCCATCCTGTGCGCGATCGGGTGCCAGGTGTTCGGCGTGGAACGCATTCCGGAGCTGACTTCCCGCGCGCAGAGCGTGCTGAGGAGGCTGGGCTACCATCCGCGCCTTGTGACCGCGGACGGTACCCTGGGATGGCCGGGTCGAGTGACCACCTTCGACGCCGCGCTCGTGGCCGCCGCATCGCCGGGGATTCCCCCGTCCATCCTCAGGCAGATTCGTCCCGGAGGGCGGATGGTGATCCCGGTCGGCGACCGAGGGACCCAGAAGCTGCAGGTCGTGCGGAAGCGGAAAGAAGGCGCGTTCGAGACTCGGACAATCGAATTCGTACGCTTCGTTCCGCTCATCGGCCGGGAGGGATATGGATAGCCACGCGCGATCGCAGCAGTCTGGAAATAGGCGCCAATCGCGATAGTATGCGCCCAGCTCAGCCGCGCGCCGCAGATCCCCTTGCGGTCGGCGGCGGAAAGACAGGAATCCACATGGACCAGATGATTGCCGCACACGCGAAGTTGATCGTGCGCTACTCGATAGCGCTCAAGAAGGGCGAGACCGTGGGCATCTACGGCAACACGCTCTCGGCCGACCTCGTGGAGGCCGTGGCGCGGGAGGTCATCCGTGCGGGGGGGCATCCCCTGCCGCGCATTGCCCTCCCCGGCTTCGCCCCCTTCTTCTTCCAGAACGCCTCGCAGGAGCAGCTGACGCGCGTGACTGCCCTGGACTGGGCGGAGGCGCGGGCTCAGCAGGCTCGCGTCGTCATCCTCTCGGATGCGAACACGCGTGCCCTCACGAGCGTCGATCCCTCGCGCATCGCCGCTCACTCGCGCGCCCGCCGCAAGATCCGCGAGCACCTGGTGAACCGGACCCGCTGGTGCCTGACGCTCCATCCGACGGAGGCCTTGGCGCAGGAGGCCGGGATGTCGCTGGAGGATTACCGGGCATTCGTCTACGCCGCGATGTTCTGCGACAAGAAGAACCCGGTCGCGGAGTGGACGCGGATCGAGCGGATGCAGGATCGGCTCATCAAGCGGATCGGTCGGGCGCGCCGGGTCCGGATCACGGGCGCCGAGACCGACCTGGCATTCTCCGTCGCTGGCCGGCTCTTCGTGAACTCCACCGGCACCCACAACCTCCCCTCCGGCGAGATCTTCACGGCGCCCGTCGAGAACTCGGCGGAAGGATCGATCTACTTCGACATCCCGACGGCGCGCGATGGCAACTTCGTCGAGGGCGTGCGGCTGACGTTCCGGAAGGGGCGGGTCGTGGAGGCCACCGCGGAGCGTGGGCAGGACTATCTCCGGAAGATGCTTGCGACCGACGACGGCGCCTCGAGGCTGGGCGAGTTCGGGATCGGCACAAACTTCGGGATCCAGCGGCCGAGCGGCGAGATCCTCTTCGACGAGAAGATCGGCGGCTCCATTCACCTCGCCCTGGGGTCGAGCTACAAGGAGTGCCGCGGAAAGAACATCTCGGCCCTGCACTGGGACATGATCAAGGACCTGCGCCCCGGGAAAGGCCGCAAGCCCGGCCGCATCGAGATCGACGGTAAGCCCCTGGTGATCCGCCCGGCGACTTAAGGTGTCAGGAGCCCATCGCGCCTGAGGAGCGCCTCGGGATCGGCGTCGCGGCCGCGAAACTCGCGGTACAGGACGGCGGGATCCTCGGTGTCGCCGCGCTCGAGGATGACGGTGCGATACCGCCGGCCGACCTCGGGCGCCAGGACTCCCGCCTCCTGGAAGACGGCGAAGGCGTCGGCCTCCAGGATCTCGCTCCACTTGTAGCTGTAATAGCCCGCGTCGTAGCCGCCGTCGAAGATGTGGCCGAAGCAGACGGACGTGTTCGCGCCGGGCTCGGGCGGGAAGAGCCGGAACCGCGCGATGGCCGCATCCTCGAAGGCGCTGACGTCGACGTCCCCGGGATCGCCCTCGTGCCACTTCATGTCGAGCGCGGTGAAGAGCAGTTGGCGGAGCATGCCGGACCCGGCGGCGAAACGCGCGTTCTCCTTGAGCTTCGCGAGGACGGCATCCGGGAGGCTGGCGCCCGATTCATGGTGACGCGCCAGGAGCTCGAGCGAGACCCGCTCGACGGCGAAGTTCTCCATCAGCATCGACGGGAGCTCCACGAAGTCCCACTTCACGTTGGTTCCGGCCAGGGACGCGTACCGACAGCGCGAACAGAGATTATGCAGGGCGTGACCCAGCTCGTGGAGGAGCGTGCGCAGTTCGTCGTAGCTGATGAGCGTCGGCCGGCCCGGGGAGGGCGGCGTGAAATTGCAGACGAGCGCGACGTGCGGTCGCCGCACCTCGCCGTGCCTTAGTCCCTGGTCCCGGAAGATCGTGACCCAGGCGCCCGGACGCTTGCCGGGGCGGGGAAAGAGATCGACATAGAGGAGGCCGAGGTAATCATCGGTCGCCGCGTCGCGCGCTTCCAGGACACGCACTCCCGGGTCGTAGACCGGGAGATCGGTTCGCTCGCGGAAGCATACGCCAAAGACGCGCTCCACGAGCTGATAGAGCCCGGCGAGGACGGTGTCGAGCGAGAGCCAGGGGCGCATCGCCTCCGGGTCGAAGTCGAGCTCGCCCTTGCGCACTTCCTCGCGCCAGTAGGAGAAGTCCCAGGGCGCAAGGCTCGGCTCCTGGCCTCCACGAGCCGCGGCCGTGGCGAAGCGCTCGCGTTCGCGTTGCGCGGCCCCCAGTGCCGGCGTCGCCAGTTTCTCGATCATCGCCGCAACCGCGGCGGGCGTCGCGGCCATCCGGCGTTCCAGGACGTACGCGGCGTGCGTATCGTAACCGAGGAGGCGGGCGCGCTCGTGACGGAGCCGCGCGATGCGCACCGTGATCGGCCGATTATCGAACGCCCCGCCGTAGGCGCGACCTGAGTGTGCCCGCCAGAGCCGTTCGCGGAGATCGCGGTCGCGGAGATGGTTGAGCGCAGGGACGAGGACGGAGCCCTGGAGCGTGAGGCTCCACCCCGACTCCCTGCCGCGCCGCTTCGCCTCGGCCGCCGCCGCGATCTTGATCGGCTCCGGGAGGCCCGCCAGCCGCGCCTCGTCCTCGACGTGCAGTTCGAACTCGTTGGTGGCGCGACGCAGGTTCTCCCCGAACTTCTGTTTCAACGACGCGAGCTCCCCGTCGAGCTC
>CAZJQD010000022.1:0-32860 GCA_964548165.1 uncultured bacterium | reverse complement strand
GCGATGCGATCGCGCGCCGCCCAGGCGGCCTCGATGCGGGCGAAGAGCGAGGAATCGAGGTAGATGTCGTTCGCGTGGGCGGCCAGTCGCGGGGCCAGGTCCGCCGCGATCGCCTCGCGCGCCTCGCTGGCGTCGCTGCCGAGGAGCGCGTGGAAGACCGCGGAGACGCGCCGCAGCGTGTCTCCGGCCGTCTCGAAGGCGGCCAGGGTGTTCTCGTCGTCCGGCGGACGCGTGTCCGCGGCGATCGCGGCGAGCCGCTCCTTCTGCTCCGCCATCGCCGCCTCGAAGGCGGGACGGAAGTGCTCGTCCGCGATCCGATCGAACGGTTCGGCCTCGTCCGGGTGAGGCGACCGATCGAGAAGTGGGTTTCCCGTCCGTAACGGGTTTCCTTTCCGCGACTGGTTGCTCATTCCTCGGACCCTACCTGCGGCTCGACGTCGACCTCGACCGTCATCTCGTGTTCGCCTCCGCCCAGGAGGACGCCGCGGATGGGGCTGACGTCGCCGTAGTCGCGGCCCCAGGCGAGCGTGATGTGCGTGTCCCTGGGGAGGACGTTGTTCGTGGGATCGAGATCGATCCAGCCGGAGCCCGGGACGAAGACCGCGATCCAGGCATGCGAGGCGTCGGCGCCCACGAGGCGCGGTTTTCCCGGCGGCGGGAAGGTGCGCAGGTAGCCGCTGACGTAGCGAGCGGAGAGCCCGAGCGAACGCAAGCAGGCCAGCTGGAGATGAGCGAAGTCCTGGCAGACGCCCCGGCGATCGCGGAAGACATCGCTGACCGGCGTGGAGATGGTGGTCGTCTCCGGCTCGTACTTGAAATCCTCGTGGATGCGCCGCGTCAGGTCGGCGGCGGCTTCCAGGATCGGACGCTCTGCCGTGAACGACGCGGCCGCGTAATCGGCGAGCTCGGCCGAGAGCGGGGCGAACGGCGAGCCGTAGGCGTACTGGCAGGCCTCGAGAAGCGCGCCGCCCTCGGGAGCCCGCAGGAGCGCGGCGACGCGGTTCCAGGTCGGCGTGGTCTCGAATGCCGGGATCGAAGCGGTCATGACCGTGACCTCGCCCCCTGCCTCGATGACCAGTTCCTCGTGCTCCTCCTGCACCGTGAAGAAGGCGACGGGATTGCCGAAGAAGTCAAAGGTCTCGCTGTAGAGCGCGGGTCGCGGCTGGATGTCGAGTTTCCAGCGGCGGCAGACCTGGTCGCCGGCGCTGTCGCGGGGACGCAGGTGCGCGGCGTGATGGCTCCCGGCGACGGGCTCGCTGTACTGGTAGCGCGTCGTATGCCGGATGCGGTATCTCATGGCGTGGCCTGCGATCGGATCCCGGTCAGCTGGTGCGTGGCGGCGGCGTGGGTGAGGTAGCTGCGCTTGAGCGCGTCGGAGAAGGCGGGAAGCGTCGTGAGGAACCGTTCGAGCACGACCTCGAGATTCCGCCGTCGACCGTAGGCGTCCTCGATGCAGAGCTCGGGGATCTCGACGAGCTGGAGCTCGGTGACGAGCGGCAGGAGCAACCGTTCCTCCGGCGACTTGTCGGGGCGGCCCGGATCGCGGGGCAGGCGCGCGACGTGCTTGGCCAGGGCGTGGATCTGGAAGCCGAGCGATCGCGGATTGGACTCGTCGGTGAGGATGAGGTCGAGGACGGGGGCGAGCTGGAGCCCGGTGCGGTAGCGCGAGCGATAGGTCATCTGGCTGTCGCTGATCTCGAGGAGGGCGTCGAGGAGCACGCTCTCGCGGGCGCCGGAGACCACGAGCGCGTGCTTGATCATGCGGACGGTCTCGAGCGAACGCTCGATGCGGCGCCCCATGTCGAGGAGCCTCCATCCCTGGCCGCGCGTCATGCTCTCGGTGCCGAGGCCGCTGAACGCGGAGAGACTGACGATGAGGCGGTCGAGCAGTTCCATCGCGCCCGCGACGGCGAACCACGGCGATTGGCGGGCGGAGGCGAACTCCTCCTCGATTCTTCGCAGGATCCGCCAGGCGTCGTACGAGATCCGATCGCGCACGATCGTCGCCACGCGCTGGATGGCGTGGAGGGTATCGCCGAGCTGGCCGGGCTTGTCGTGGTCGCGCACCGTCGCCAGGAGCCCGCGCTCCAGCGTCGCCAAAACGTCCCCCGTCTGCGACGGGTCGCCGTTCGCGGCGGAGAGGTCGACGAGCTTCTTCTCGGCCAGGGGGCCGGCCAGGAGGACGACCTCCGGGCGCAGGTCGCGACCGGACTCATAGGTCAGCCGCTTCAGGAGGCACCGGGCGAGGCGCGCCGTCAGCTCCGCCCGCTCCACGTAGCGCCCGAGCCAGAAGAGGTGATCGGCGACGCGGCTCGGCAGGTCGCGATCCCCACGCGAGAGCTCCACCGGCGCGAGCGTGAGGATGGGGGCGACGGCCTGCGGCTCAGATTCCGTGGCGAGCACCCAGGCATCCTTGCTCCCTCCGCCCCTCTGCATCGAGACGACGTGCGAGTCGGCGAGGGCGGAGATGCGCGCGAATCCGCCGGGCATGACGCAGTAGCTGTCGCCGCGCGCGACCAGGTGCGCGCGAAGAAGAAGACGTCGCGGCTCGATGCCGTTGCCGGTCCAGGCGGGGCAGGTGGAGACGGCCACCGTCTCCTGCGCCACGAGCTCGTGCGGTCGCGCGCGCAGGTGCTTCTCGAGCGAGGCGCGGCCGGCGGCGTCGAGCTGGGAGCCGAAGATGGGCTCGAAGGAGAGATCGGGGAAGGCCGGCTTGAAGACGAGGCTCTCGATGCGCTTCAGGGCCTCGTCGCGCGCGTACTCCTGCCCGCACCACCACGTCGCGACCGAGGGCAGGAGGAGATCCTCGCCGAGGAGGTGCCGGCAGAGCCCGGGGAGGAACGGCAGGAGCCCCGCGGCGCCAGCGATGCCGCTGCCCAGGGGATTCGCGATGGCGACGCCGCCGGCGCGCGCGGCCTGGACGAGCCCGGGCACGCCGAGCATCGACTCGCTGCGGAGCTCAAGGGGGTCGCAGAAATCGTCGTCGAGCCGGCGCACGATGACGTCGATGCGGCGGAGTCCCTGGACGGTCTTGAGGTAGACGAGGTTGTCGCGGACGGTGAGGTCCTCGCCCTGCGCGAGGATGTAACCGAGGTGGCGGGCGAGGTAGGCGTGCTCGAAGTAGGTCTCGTTGAAGGGACCGGGCGTCAGGAGGACGATGCGGGGGTTGTCGCGGTTCTGCGGAGCGACGCGGACCATGGTCTCTCTGAGCGCCTGGAAGTAGGGAGCGAGCCGCGAGACGCGACAATCGCGGAAGGTATCGGGCATGGTGCGCAGGAGCACGCTGCGGTTCTCAAGCGCGTAGCCGGCGCCCGAGGGGCTCTGGGACCTGTCGGAGAGGATCCACCAGCCGCCGTTGGGGGCGCGGGCCAGCTCGACGCCCAGCATGTGCAGGTGGACGTTACCCGGGACGCGGAAGCCGTGGCAGGGGCGCAGGAAACCGGCCTGCGCGAAGACGAGCGCGGGCGGCAGGAGCGTCTCGCGCAAGAGTTTCTGGGGGCCGTAGACGTCGGCGAGGATGAGGTTGAGGAGCTGGGCGCGCTGGATGAGCCCGGCCTCGATGACGCGCCACTCGGCTGGATCGATGACGGCCGGCACCGGGTCGAGTTCGAGCGTGCGATCGACGCCGCCCGGATCGCCATAGATGTTGTAGGTGACGCCGTTCTCTCGGAGGAGGCGCCGGGCCTCGTCCACGCGCCGACCGAATCCCTCGACGCCGACGGCGTCCAGGGTGGCGGCCAGTCCCTGCCAGTGCGGGCGCAGGTTTCCATAAGCGTCCACGGCCTCGTCGTAGGCGCCGTCCGGCGGCCGATAGCCCGCGAAGAGCGGCCTCGGGGTTTCGGGAGCATTCATCGGCGTGACTCTGTCACGACGGCGTACCGCTCGTCATCACGCGGCGGCGCAGATCGAGGAGGCCGGGATACTCGGGCGTCGGCCTCCACGCGACGGGCAGGGTACGTCCCTGGGTGTGACCGAGGGGCACGAAGCGCGCGGCTCGGCGCGCCTCGGCTTCCAGCGCGTTGACGGGGAAGGTGTCGTAGGTGCGGCCGCCGGGATGAGCGACGTGGTAGGTGCAGCCGGCCAGGGCGCGACCCGCGGATCGGCTGACGATGTCAAGAACGAGCGGGGCGTCGACGGGCAGGGTCGGGTGGAGGGCGTGGGCGGGCTTCCAGGCGCGATAGCGGATCCCCGCGACGTACTCGCTCTCGGGGACGCCCGCGCGCCTGCTCGGTTGGAGAGGAACCTCGATCCCGTTGCAGGCGACGGCGTGACGAGCGGGATCGAACCCCGTGATCCGGACCTGCACCCGCTCGACGGAGGAATCGACGTAGCGGGTCTGCGCGCCGCCAAGAGGCTCCTCGCCAAGGACGTGCCAGGGCTCCAGCGCCGACCTCAGTTCCAGCGTCATCCCATCGACGGTGATCGAGCCGAGGACGGGGAAGCGGAACGCGAGGAAGGGCGCAAACCACTCCTCTTCGCAGGCGAATCCGGCGGTCCGCAATTCCTCGGCGACGGCCGCGATATCCTCGGCGACGTAGTGGGGCAGCATGAACTCCTGGTGGAGGCGCGTCCCCCAGCGAATGAGCGGGGATCGGTAGGGCTCGCGCCAGAACTGCGCGATGAGCGAGCGGAGGAGCAGTTGCTGTACGAGGCTCATCCGGGCATGCGGCGGCATCTCGAAGGCGCGGAACTCGACGAGGCCGCGGCGGCCGCTGGCGGTGTCGGGCGACCAGAGCTTGTCGATGCAGAACTCGGCGCGGTGGGTGTTGCCGGTGACGTCGACGAGCAAGTGACGAAAAAGTCGATCGACGATCCAGGGCGCGGTGGTCTCCACGCCGGGATCGGGCACGGCGGCGAAGGCGAGCTCGAGCTCGTAGAGGAGGTCATTGCGGGCCTCGTCGACGCGCGGGGACTGGCTGGTGGGGCCGATGAAGAGGCCGGAGAAGAGATACGAGAGCGCGGGATGGTTGTTCCAGTACGCCAGGAGGCTCCGGAGGAGATCGGGCCGCCGGAGGAACGGGCTGTCGGAGGGCGTGGGGCCGCCGAGAACGACATGGTTGCCGCCGCCGGTCCCGGAGTGCCGACCGTCGAGCATGAACTTCTCGGTGCCAAGCCGGACGAGCCGGGCCTCGTCGTAGAGCATGGTGGTCTCCGCGACGAGTTCCTTCCAGGTCGAGCATGGCGGCACGTTGACCTCGAGGACGCCCGGATCCGGAGTCAGGGTGAGACGGCGGAGGCGATGATCGTGGGGCGGCTCGTAGCCCTCGAGCCGGACGGAGACGCCGGCCGCCGCCGCCGCATCCTCGATGGCGCCGACGAGTACGAGCCAGTCTTCGAGTTGTTCCGTCGGAGGGAGAAAGACGTGCAAGCGTCCTTCTC
The DNA here is from genome assembly GCA_964548165.1 of uncultured bacterium. Classification (GTDB taxonomy): domain Bacteria; phylum UBA8481; class UBA8481; order UBA8481; family UBA8481; genus CAZJQD01. Next base: position 27,481 of record CAZJQD010000022.1, on the reverse strand, counting down.
GTGGCTGGACGCAGAGCGCGGTCTGGACGGATCCGGCCGCCGACTCGCCGAGCCTGGGGCGGCGGGCGTCGTCGGTGTTTTCGGCTTTGGTCGCCGCATCGTGCTCATGCGGTGTCGCGACCTTCTCTTCGTCGGGGAGCGGCAGGGGGCCGCGGTCGATGGAGGGATCGGGATCGGCGACGCGATGATCGTCGGCGGGATCCACCCAAGGGAGGCTGGAGAGCGGGAGGCGCAGGCCCGCGGGCGAGTCGCCGGGCACGAGGAAGAGCGCGGACCGGCGAAGAAACCAGGGTCCGCTCTTCCACCGTCGGTCTTCGCCGTCCAGGCGCGCCTGGCCCAGGCTCGCCGGGCTGGCGAAGCACTGGAGCGGAAGGACAAGCGCGACCGGGGTATCGAGGCCCTGGTCGAAGACGCGCGTGAGCCTGGCGCGCTCCAGGGGATCGGCCAGCTTGGGATCGCGGGGATCGACGTTGACCGGGAGCCGGGATTCGGCGAGGAGATAGTGCGCGGCGTCTTCGTAAGCCGGGAGGGCGTGATCACCGGAGACGCCGAGTCGATCAGCCAGGGCGCGCGCGAAGCGTTCGGCATCAGAAAAGGTGAACGTGGTCTCGGTCTCATCGGCGGCGAGATGCCTGGGATCGCGCCAGACGGGAGCGCCGTCGGGACGCCAGTAGAGTCCCAGTGCCCAGCGCGGCAAAGGCTCGCCCGGGTACCACTTGCCCTGGCCGTGCAGAAGAACGCCGCCCGGTGCCACGCGATTGCGGAGCCGCTCGAGGAGAACTCCGGCGAGCTGGCGCTTCTCCGGTCCCATTGCGTCGAAGTTCCACTCGGCGCCGTCCATGTTCTCCACCGCGACGAAGGTGGGTTCGCCCCCCATCGTCAGCCGCACGTCCTGGTCCTCGAGAATCGTGTCGACGCGCTCCCCTGCCCGTTCGATCGTCGACCACGTCTCCTCGGTATAGGGCTTGGTGACCCGCGGATCTTCGTGGACGCGTTCGACGCGCATCTCGACGTGGAAGGTCGTCTCGCAGGGCTCGATGCCGCCGCTGACGGGCGCGGCCTGCCCGGGGTCGGCGGTGGAGGCCAGGGGGATGTGCCCTTCGCCGGCAAGAAGGCCGGAGGTGGGATCGAGGCCGACCCAGCCGGCTCCGGGGAGGTAGACCTCGGTCCAGGCGTGGAGGTCGGTAAAGTCGGTGGTCGGCCCGCCGGGTCCGTCGAGCGGGCGGACGTCGGGGACGAGCTGGATGAGGTAGCCGGAGACGAAGCGCGCGGCGAGACCGCAGTGTCGGAGGGCCTGGACGAGAAGCCAGGCGCTGTCGCGGCAGGATCCGCTCTTCTTCGTGAGGGTCTCCTCGGGCGACTGGATGCCGTGTTCGAGCCGGATGACGTAGCCGATCTCGCGTTGCAGGCGGCTATTGAGTTCGACGAGCATGTCGACGGTGCGTCGCGGCTCGCGCGAGACGGAGGCGAGCCAGCCGGCAAGCTGAGGTCCAGCCGGGTCGCACTCGAGGTAGGGGCGGAGCTCGCGGGTCAGGGCGGGGTCATAGGCGAACGGCCAGGTCTCGGCCAAGGGCTCCAGGAAGAAGTCGAAGGGATTGATAACCGTGAGGTCGGCGACGAGGTCGATCTCCACCGCGAACGATCGCGTGGGCTCGGGGATCAGGAGGCGCGCCTGCCAATTGCTCTGCGGGTCCTGCTGCCAATTCAGGAAATGCTCGGCCGGGGAAATCTTCAGCGAGTAGCCGACGATGGGCGTGCGGCAATGGGGGGCGGGGCGAAGCCGCACGATCTGCGCGCCCAGTCGGACCGGCCGGTCGTAGTCGTAGCGGGTGACGTGACGGAGCGCGACGCGCATCGTCAACGCTTGTTCCCCCGATCCCCGACGACGGTCCTTCGTGGCATAGACTCCAGAGGATAGGCGATTCCCGGCCGACAAAACAGCGGGAAGCCGAATGGCCCCGGGACCGAAGCGCCCTCGACCTTGTCACACGCTCGGATTCGCGCTACGATCCACCCAGCATCGTCGCGCGGCCGTAATTCAGTGGTAGAATGCTAGCTTCCCAAGCTGGACGTCGTGGGTTCGAATCCCATCGGCCGCTCGTTGCGAAGCTCGGGTGCCAGACTGCGGAAATGCGGATCTCGATTTGCTCGAGTTCCGGCGTGCCTCTCTCAGATGACGCCGCTGATTCCCTGCAACTCCTATAAGCCCAGATCCGCATTTCCGCAGTCTGACACCGCCCGCACGCCTATACCGTGAGATTCACGTTCTCGCCACAATTGCTGCCTGTTAGCATCGGCGCATGAGCGACTTGCGGGCGTTCTTGGAACGGGCGGGATGGATGCGGAGCGACCTCGGGCGGAACATCCTGGCAGCCCTCGCAGGGGCTTTGTTCTGCTTTGCGGTGCCGACGAGGACCGGTTGGCACCTCCATAACCTCTGGATGTACCTGCCCTACTGCCTTACGTTCGGTGTGGCCCTGGGAGTGGCCGAATTGGTAGCTCGCAACCGAAGCCGCCCCTCGGCCCTTTTTGCTTACCTCCTTGCGTTGATGCTCGCGTTCCTGGCAACGATCGGACGGGGCCAATCCCTGCTCTCGGGGGGTGATTGGCATTACCTGGCGTTCACGATTGCGCTGGCGGGCTTGGGCGCGATCTGGATCACGGCCATCCTCGCGGTGACCCGCATCTACTACAAGGACACTCCCCGCTGGACCGCGCTCTTCTTCGAGACGGCGCCGAATGTTGTTCTCTTTGCCGCGGTCTTCCTTGTCCGGGATGCCGGTGATACCGCGGTGCGCGCTTTCGTGCGCCTGGCGCTCCTCATCACGACGTTCTCCGCCGCTCGGCACTTCCTGCCGCCCCCCTCTGCGGGAGCGGATTTCAAGGGCTGGCGGCACGTTGCGAAGAGCGCGTTAAGAGCGGCCTTGGAGCGCCCAAACGTCACGGCGGTAATCGTTCTTCTCCTGGCGGGGGGGTCCTACATGGTGGTTGGGCCCCCTCGCTTCGAGGAGACGCTTCGCGGGGCTGGACCGTTCGGCGGCGATGTTCGGTATCAACCCGAGAATGCGCGCTGGGCGCCGTTTGAACGCGAGATGATCTCCTGGAACATGCCTTGGGGATTTGGAGCTTCCTCATTCAGCGTCACCCTGTACGAGGGCGGGGAGGTCGAGTGCGTGGATGAGGACTTTTACGAAGGTCCAATCACCGTACGAGGAAACATTCCCCCCGCCGAGGCAGAGGAAATCCTCGACCATTTTCGCGACCAGGACCTGTCGCAATACTGCGGGAGTTACATGGCGGAGGGTGTCATGGACGGCGCTCACACGGTCATGGAATGGTGCCTCAACGGACGAGCTGGAACGATCAGCAGCTTTAACGCCGCAGTTAAGCCCATGGGCGAGGCTTACGAACGGCTGAATGCAATCCGATTACGCTTGTTTCGCGAGCAGAACCGGGAAACGGCCGAGGAGAGGCGGATTCGTAGACAGCGGGAATACGAGCAGCAGCGTCGCTGAGATGCCCTACGACTTCCGCTTCAGCCTCTTCTCGATAGCGTCGCAGACGGTGCGTAGAACCCGGATGCGGGCCCAGAGCTTGTCGTTGCCCTCGACGATGGTCCAGGGGGCGTACGTGGTCGAGGTCCGGAGGATCATCTCCCCCACCGCGTCCTCGTAGGGGCCCCACTTCTCGCGGTTGCGCCAGTCCTCGTCCGTGATCTTGAAGCGCTTGTAGTCGATCTGCTCGCGCTCCTTGAAGCGCCGCAGCTGCTCCTCGTTCGAGATGTGGATCCAGAACTTGCAGATGACGGTGCCGTAGTTTGCCAGCGACGCCTCGAACTCGTTGATCTCCTGGTAGGCCCTCTGCCACGCGCTCTCGGTGCAGAACCCCTCGATTCTCTCGACGAGCACGCGGCCGTACCACGTGCGATCGAAGATCGTGAGGTGCCCGGCCTTGGGCATGTGTTTCCAGAACCGCCAGAGGTACTGGTGCGTCCGCTCCTCGCCCTGCGGGGCCGCGATCGGGATGACGTTGTAGCCCCGGGGGTCCAGGGATTGCGTGAGGCGCTTGATGTTGCCCCCCTTGCCGCCCGCGTCCCAGCCCTCGTAGCCGATGACGCACGGGATGCGCTTCTCGAAGAGCTTGAACTCGAGGGCACGCATCTTCGCCTGCAGGCGCGCCAGCTCCTTGTCATACTCCTCGCGCTCGATCCTCAGCGACAGGTCGACCTTGTCGAGAACGGCCTTCGGGTTCCCGCGGATGTTGACCCAGTGCGAGGGCGGCGCCGCGGCCTTGTTCTCCGCCGCCTTCAACCGGTCCTCCAGAGCCGCGATCGCGGTCTCGAGGACGCGGAGCCGGCCGTAGCGGCCGTCCTCGGCCTCGATGATCGTCCACGGCGCGTTCGTGGTGGAGGTCCGCTCGAACATCTCGTCGTAGATCGGAATCCACTCGTCGTAGTGAGCGTGGTTCCACTTGTCCTCCTTCGAGACCTTCCAGCGCGTGAACTTGTGGGCCTCGAGAGCCTTGATCCTCTTCTTCTGTTCCTTCTTGGAGATGTGGAGGAAGAACTTGAGGAGCACGGTGCCATGGTCGGTCAGCTGGCGCTCGAACGCGCGGATCTCCTCGTAGGAGTTCTGCCAGACCTTGCGGGGGACGACCTTCTTCATCCGCTCAACCAGCACGCGTCCGTACCACGAGCGATCGAAGAAGACCATGTCGCCGTCGTTGGGCAACTGGAGCCAGAAGCGCCAGAGAAACGGGCGCATGGCCTCCTCGACGTTCGGCTCGTACGTGGCCTCGACACGGCTGTGCCGGGGATCGAGCCGCGCGATCATCTTCTCGATCGTCGTGCCCTTGCCGCTGGAGTCCCATCCCTCGAAGACGATGACGACGGGGATCTTCGCCTTCTTGCAGTCGTACTGCAGGATGTGGAGCCGCTCCTGGCACTCCGTGATCCGCTTCTTGTAGGTCTCCTTGTCCAGTTCCAGGGAAAGGTCGACGGTCTCCAGCATGCGGCACCCCATTTCCGGGCGCGCTTAGACGCATAACGCACCCTGGCATGAGGAAAGCTACTCCCCGAACGCCGCCCGTTCAAGTCCGGCGATAGGACGGGAACTCCGGAGGGTAGATTAACCGCCAAGGCACCAAGAAAGCGTGAACCGTCAGGTGCCGGACTGGGCGCCTGCGTTCTTTCGGATGAAGTCCTCGATGGCGGCGGAGTGCCCCACGTCCTTCTTCGCCTGCTCCGAGAGGTACCACTTGTTCTCGAGGACCTGGATGTAGATCTCGATGGGGTCGGTGAGGTTGGTGAGGACGGGCTTGAGCTGGTCGATGGCCGGGACGTAGATCTCGTTGAGCCAGTAGTAGGCGGCGATCGAGAGCGCCGTCGAACGACTGCCGGTATCCGACATGGTCGCCTTGAGCTCGCGGATCTCGTTGATGAGCCGACGCGCCTGGTTCTCCTCCGCGTCGAGTCCCGTCAACGAGTGGAGAAGGTCGCTGTGGAAGTTCCGGTCCGTGACGACGGCGCGCATCCGGAGCTTGTCGCCGTCCGCGGTCGCCCGGAGCTCGACCTCGTCGACGGAGAAGCCGAGGTTATTGAGCGCGCGGACGCGCTCCTGGATCCGGTATCTCTCGTACGGCGCAATCAGTTCCTCGCGCGTGATCTCGTTCCAGATCTCGTGGTAGCGCTGGCGGATGTATCGCCCCGTCTCGATGATCGGGTAGTCGGCGGGGAGCGCGTTCATGGCGGCGAGATCCATCAACCCGCCCGCGATGTTCTCCTCCATGATGTCGAGATCGGCGTCGCGAAGCCCGTCCGTGAGGCTCTCGTGGACCTCGGAGGTCTCGGCGTCGACGAAGTAGGCCTGGAGCGTTCCGGCGGCACGGCGAAAGAGCGCGTTGGAGAGCGAGATGTCGCCCCAGTAGACGCCGGCGAGATGGATCTGCACGAAGAGCGAGGCCATGGCATCGAGGAGGTGCGCGCGGTATCGCTCGAGCGAGGAGCGCAGGAAGAGCTGGTGGTACGGGATCGAGTGGTCGAGGTAGCGGGTGATCAGGACGCTCTGCTCGCCGCTTGTCGTCATCGTCTTGACGTGCCCGACCGGGGTCACGACCGGGAGGCGCAATTCCTCCATCTGCCGGAGCGTCTCGTACTCGCGCTCCGCCAGGCCCGGGGGCAGTTCCTTGAGCGCGTAGATCTGGCGGCCATAGTTGACGAAGAGCACCTCGTGGCGCGAGAGGCCACGGGGCAACTGAACGAGGCTGTGACACTTGTCATGCCACTCCCCGAGCGGCGAGTCCCACGGCAGGTTGAGAAAGTCCGGGTACTCGGGTCGCAGGGAGAAGGCGGAGGTGTTCTCCTCCTCGGCCTCGCCCGCGCGCTCTTGTCCTGCCAGCGAGACGCGCACGTCTCCATCATGATCGAAAGAAGCCATGCGGTCGATTCTCCGGGCAGAAACTGGAAATGAAAAGGAGCATGTTACGCAGCGAGGTTGTGCCTGCAGGCACTCGGGACTGGACGGGTGAACAAACACGAGCGTACGCCCGTCAAGAATGAGCGCGGCGGCCTCGACAGGTCCCTCTATCTCTCCAATATTCAGACCGGCACGTGACTTGCTCTCTGTCTGTCGACGCCATGAATCCATCGCGACCCAACCGGCATTATCTCGAGGTCCTGCGCCTCCTGGCCCCGGGCGCCCTCGACGGCGCCACACCGGCCCAACGGCTGGGAAGCCTGGTGGCGATCGTCGCGCGAGAACTCTGCTGGGATGTCTGCTCCATCTACCTGGTCGACGCCGGCCGACAATCGCTTGTCCTGGCGGCCTCGCACGGGCTCGATGCCCGCGCCATCGGTTCCACTCACCTCCCGATCGCCGACGGCCTGGTCGGCGCCGCCGCGCGCGACGAGACTCCCGTCTTCCTGGAGGATGCCTCGACGGATCCCCGCTACAAGTATTTGCCGGAGACGGGCGAGGAGCGCTACCGGTCCCTGGCGGCAGTACCGTTCGGCCGGGACGGGACCGTGGCGGGCGTGCTCACGGTCCAGACCATCCTGCCGTACACCTTCACGACCGCGGACCGGCACTTCCTCGAGATCCTGGCTGGCCAGATCGGCCAGGCTGTCGACGTGGCGCTCTCCTTGAAGACACTCTCGCGGCGTCGCGCCCGGGCCATCACGGGGACTCCGGCGGCTCCGGGCATGGCAATCGCCCGGGTGCACATCGTGGCGTCCTCGCCCGAGCGCGTCGAGGTCTCGGCGAGGGGATTCCGCGGTCTCGAGTATGAACGGGGGCTGGTCGTCCGGGCGCTCGGCGCCGCGGTGAACGAGATCGACCGCATGATGAGCCAGCTGGGCGGCCCGTCGTCTCCGGCGGCCCAGATCTTTACCGCGCACCGGATGATCCTGGAGGACGACTCGTTTTTGAGGAAGGTCACGGCGAGCATCGAGAAGCGGCAGGAGAGCGCTCCACGGGCCGTGGCCTACATCATGGACGAGTACATCGATCGCTTCGCCGCGCTCGAGAACCGCATCCTCAGGGAGAAGGCCCAGGATCTCCGCGATCTCCGGGATCTCCTCCTCAGGCTCATGGAGGAATCGGGCCCCGAGAGCGCAGAGGAGCGCGTCGAGGAGGAGCTGATGGTGGTCGTCGCCCACGAGCTGACGCCCCAGCAGACGGTCCGGCTCGATCCCCGGCGCGTCATCGCGATCGTGACCGAGACGGGCAGTGAGTTCTCGCACGCGGCCATCGTGGCCAGGGCGTTGCAGTTGCCGGCCGTGGTCGGAGCTACGGGGCTCATCGAGATGCTCAAGCCCGGCGACCATCTCCTTGTCGACGGGCACGGCGGGTTCGTTCTCTTGAACCCGGCCGCTGACGAGGCCAGCGACTACCGCGCCCGTTCCGCGGGGATGCGCGAGCGGCATGAGCAGGTGAAGGATGCGGCCGACCGCGCGCCGTCTCCGGGTTCCGTGGAGGTGACGCTCGACGCCAACATCGGCCTCCCGTTCGAGATCGAGGCGGCGCGGCTCATGAACGCCCGCGGCGTGGGACTCCTCAGGACCGAGTTTTTCTACATGCAGCAGTCGAGCTGGCCGGGCGAGGAGGAGCAGGCACGATTCTACGCGCGAGTCCTGAGGTCGTTCCCGAACGGGAGCGTGACGATCCGGCTCCTCGACATCGGCGGGGACAAGTTCCCGGAGTACCTGCCACGCGAGCACGAGGACAATCCGCACCTCGGTTCCCGCTCGGTGCGCCTGCTGTTGGACCACCCGGAGATCCTCCGGAGCCAGGTGGCGGCCATTCACCGGGCCGCGATGGAGACGGGCGCGGAACCCCGGATTCTCGTTCCCATGGTGACACACGCGTGGGAGCTCGATGCGGTCCGGGAGACGGTCCAGGCCGTGACCGGGATCGACTATCCGCTCGGCCTGATGATCGAGGTGCCGAGCGTTCTCTTCCACATCCGATCGCTCATGAACCACGCCGACTTCGCCAGCATCGGCACCAACGACCTGGCGCAGTATCTCCTTGCCGTCGATCGCAACAACGCGCGGATCCGTCACCTCTACCACCCGCTCCACCCCGGTCTCATCTGCGCCCTGTCGCGCCTTGCCGATGACCTCCTGCTCTCGGGCAAGACGCTGAGCGTCTGCGGGGAGCTGGCCGCGGATGCCGTCCCCGCGCTCGCTCTCTGGTCCCTCGGCCTCAGGCGCCTGAGCGTGACACCCGCGCGCCTGCCGGAACTGCGCTACCTGGCGGGTCAGATTCCGGAAGCGGTCCTGGCCGGGCTCGCCGCCGCCTTGCGGGCCGCTCCAGAGGCCGCCGACGCGGAACGCCTGGTGCGCGGGCTCATCCGCGAGCACGCCCCCCTGCTTGCGGCCGCCTGATCGGGTTCCCAGACACTTCTGTCCCAGGCGCGCCTGTCCGGTCGGCTTGACCGGTCGGCTTGACCGGCGGCGGAGACCGCCGTTATCCTGATAGTCATGGACTCCGCGCCTATCCCCTCCCCCGTCGATATCCCCGTCCAGAAGGGAACGCCCCAGGTCGCGGTCATCTGGAGCTTCCTGGGACCGGCCATCGTGCGACAGGTGCAGAGCGGCATCGAGGGTGGACTCCGGTTCAGCCAACTCGCCATCAGCCACCACAACATCATGGCCTCGACGCCGGAGATGATGCGCCAGGAGTCACGGCCCTTCCTGACGAAGGTCCTGCACGACCCCCAGATCCATGGGCTTCTTGCGGCCTTCGTGGATATTCCCGAGGATGGGATCGCGGAGCTGGAAGCCGCCGGCAAGCCTGTCGTTCTGATCGAGCGGCCGCGTCCTGCCGGTCGTCCGGGATGCGTCTCGCTCGATCACGCCATCGGCGCGCGTCATGCGGCCGCGGCGCTGTTGGAACTCGGTCACCGGCGCATCGGTTACGTGGGACCCTGCCAGGGGGACCATGCCGGCAACGAGCGATTCACGAACGCGACGAAGGTTCTCGCCGAGGCGGGCCTGGCGCTTGAGGCCGAGCACGAGGACACGTACGACATGACCGAGGCCGGCGAGCGGACCGCCGCTCTTCTCAACCGTGCGCCCAATCTCGATGCCATCCTCTTCGGCAGTGACATCCAGGCGATTGGCGGGCTCCATACCCTGCGACGCCGCGGGATCGACGTTCCGGGCCAGATCGCGGTGATCGGTTTCGACGATTCCGAATCCGCGCGCACGTTCACTCCGCGACTCTCTTCCGTGCGCCAGCCGTTCGAGGAGGCGGGTTTCAAGGCCGCCGAGATGCTGGCGAAGGTGCTGGGCGGTGACAAGGCCGCGCTCACGAACATGACCCTTTCCGAGAAGCTGGTGCTCCGCCAATCCTGCCTGAAGGATTTCGACGGCGACCTCATCTTCCAGCCCGGCACGGGGATGCTCTCCAAGTTCGACCGCACGGTCGGCTGACCCCATGACGCCCACGCTCGTCCTCGTCCACGGCTTCCCGCTCGATCACGCGATGTGGGACGGCGTCCGCGCCGCTCTCGACCCCCGCATTCCCGTCCTGGCGCCGGACCTTCCCGGTTGCGACGGCGGTCGCGCCCCGGCCGGCGCTCCGTCCCTCGATCGCTGGGCCGACGCGCTGGCCGCACTCCCCGGTGAACGGCTCGTGGTGGCAGGCATGTCGATGGGAGGCTACGCGGCGCTGGCGTTCGCCGAGAGGCATCCCGGCCGGCTCGCCGGACTGGCCCTGGTGGCCACGCACCCCTACGCGGACACGGACGAGCAGAAGGCCGGCCGTGCTGCGCTCATCGCGAAGATCCGCGAAGGCGGCGCCGCGGTCGCGGCGGAAGCGATGATGGGAAAGCTCTTCCGCGACGCTGAAGGCGGACGCACCGGGGAAGGCGTAGCCGTCCGCGCCGCCGCGGAACGGGTGGGTGTGGAGGGCCTCTGCTACGCGCTCGCCGCGATGGCCGCGCGGCCCGACCGCACGCGCGTATGGAGCTCCCTTTCGGCGCCGGCGATGGTGATCCACGGCGACGCCGACGCGATCGTTCCCGCCGCGCGCGCCCGCGCGTACGCAGCGCTCAATCCGCGCGCCACCTACGTCGAGTTGCCCGGCGTGGGGCATCACTCCCCCGCGGAGTCTCCGGCCGCCGTCGCGAATGCCCTCGCTTCACTCTGGAACCAGGCGGCCTCCGGGGAACTCTAGAGCGTGTCGATGCGGACGACGCGCATTCTCAGCGCGCTGTGGAATTTTCCGGCCGGCGCGTGAACGGCGACATCGAGTAGTCCCCAGGCCACGACCGGTCGGTCGTACACGGCGGCCACGGGCCCGAAGGCGCCCCGGGCGTAGACGGTGCGCGAGGGATCGGGCGTGTCGCAGAACCAGCAGCGCCCCATATCCGGGACGAGTACGAAATCGAGGGTCGCGGCGCCGAGATCGAGCGGCACCATGAAGCCCGTCAGGCGCACCGCCTTGCCATCGAGAGCCGCCACATCCCCGGAAACGCGGACGATCGCCTGGTCCGTCTCGCTCATGACAAGCCCCCCCAGCCTCTCCCAATCCACGGCCGTGAAGGCGGTCGCCGGAGCGTCACGCCAGGCCTCATCCGCCGGATCGCGATCGAGCCCGGGCAGGGGCATGCCCGTGGCGGCGGATGCGGGTGGCGGCTCGCTGGCGCGGCGCCAGAGTTCCCCCGCGACGGCGATGCAGACCACGAACGCGATGATTCCCGCGGCATGCAGGCGGCGTCGCCACATCAGGAGATGAAGGGGCGGGAAGGGCGGGGCCATGGAGGGTATGGGCGGCCCCAGCAGAGGTCGGGAGGGCGGCGGTGTCTCGGTCACCGGTCGGGGCGCAGGGCGTCATCGAGCGCGACGCGATAGAGCGGCAGGCAGGCGGCGGCGGCCACGACTGCCGCGAGGCCGAGCGCGAGGACGGGAACCAGGAGGTCGAGGGGGATGAAGGCCTCCTTCAGGTCCAGGGCGTGTGCCAGGAGGATACCCGTGATCGAGCCCAAGACGGCGCCAGCACCGGCCACGATCAGAGCGTGTCCCATTTCGACCGCGATCACGTGCCCGAACGAGGCGCCCAGCGCCCTGAGGATCGCGGTCTCCCTCCGGCGCTCCTCGACCTGCGTCACGAGCGTGGCGATGAGCGCGAGGACGGCCAGCGCGAGGACGGCCAGGCCGGCGGCCCAAAGGTAGCGATCAAGCCCTCCCAGCGCGGCGTGGAGGCGCGCCGCCTCCGCGCGGGGATCCACGACCGTCACCTCGTGGAGGTCGTTGAGCTCGCGCATCAAGGGCAGGAGGTCGAGAGGCGTCTTAAGGGTGACCAGGATCGCGTTGGCCTCGATCACGTGCCTGGATTCCTCAACCGGGTGGGTCTCTCCTTCCACTTCCGCCGCGTGCCCGCCATGGTGCGCGTGCTGGACCGATTCCAGGGGAACGAAGAGGCACCGGTCCGTCGCGGCCGATCGGGCGTCCAGGATCGACACGACCTCGTAATGATGGTTTGCCGCCGCCTGGTGCGCCGTCTGGATGCGATCACCGGGCCGGAGATTCAAGGCTCGAGCCGCCGCCGCGCCGACGACGGCGACAGGCTCGCTGGACCGCATCAGCTCGGAGAGATCGTCGTTCAGGGCAAAGGCGGGATGGGCGGATGTTGTCGCGACGACCGGCCAGCCGCGGTAGTTGTCCTCCAAGAGGAGCGGCGCCGATCGCGCGATGCGGGGATCCGCCGCCAGGTCCTCGGCCAGCCCCGGGGAGGTTCTGCCGCGGGGTGGCGCGAGGTTCAGCCCCGCCGAGAGAAAGAGATCGAGACTGCCTCCCCTCGGCCCCACGATGAGATCCGCGTCACTGACCGGTTCGCTGATGCGTTGTTGCAGGGTCACCCTGGCATTGGCCAGGACGGTGAGGAGCGTGACCGCCAGGACGATGGAGGCGAAGGTGGCTCCGGCGGCCAGAGGGCGGCCCCGGACCTTGTCGAGGGCGAGCGAGAGGGCGATCACGCGAGGTCCCTGACATCGACCACGCGGTCAAAGGCGCCCTGGATGTCGCGGTCATGAGAGGCGACCACCAGCGCGTGCCCGGGTCCCGCGTGCCCCTTCAAGAGCGACAGGACGGCCGCCACATTCTCGGAATCCAGGTTGCCCGTCGGTTCATCCGCCAGGAGAACGGGAGCGCCTCCAGCCAGTGCGCGGGCGACGGCGAGGCGCTGACGCTCGCCCGCCGAGAGATGCCGCGGCAGGGCGGTGGCGCGATCGCCCAGGCCGACGCGCGCGAGGAGAGCATCGACCCAGGCGTCGGCGGCCGGGCCGCGGCGCCCCGTCAGTGCCAGGGGCAGCGTCACGTTGCGGCGTGCGGGAGAGTTCTCGAGAAGGTTGAAGGCCTGGAAGACCACGCTGACATGCGCCGCGCGGTACAGGTCCAGGCTGTAGCCGCGTAGCGTCCCAAGATCGCGCCCGCAGACCTCCACCGTCCCCTGCGTAGGGGCGCGCAGTCCCGCGATGAGCGAGAGGAGCGTGGTCTTACCGCAACCGCTCGGCCCCACCAGGGCCACGGATTCTCCGGGCCGGACGCGGAAATCCTCCACGGAGAGGATCGTGCGCGTCGCGCCGCGACCGGCGACGTCGACGCGAATGTTCTTGAGATGGATCACGAGAAACGCGCGTCCGTCAGCGAATTCCTTTGCGGAATTCCTGGCGGGCCTTCTCGAAGGCCTCGCTGAAATTCGCCCCGTTGTAGTGCTTGCGGAAGATGCGATCGAAGTCCGAGCTGACCGTCTGGCCGGGAAGGCGCATGGTGATGAGCCAGAAGACGAGGATGATATCGAGGACGACGATGAAGAGCGCGGTCAGCATCGTGGCCTGCTCCAGCGGGAGAACGTCACCGAGCGGCCCGACGTTCCCGGACATGAAGAGCTGGATGGCAACGATGTTGATGGAGGCCATCATGGCGAGAGCTACGATTATGCGTGGCATCGAGTTCCTTCCCCCTCTATGCGAAAGCGTATCACTTGCCGAGGATGATGTCCCAGAGGCTCTTGCCCCGCGGCGGCCAGGCTCGGCGGGGCTGATTGGGCGCATTGAGCGCGCGGGTATCGGAGGGCGCGATCTGCGGATTCTGGGCCGTGGGGCGCCTGGCGGCCTCGAGCGCGGCGCGCTGGGCGGCGATGCGGGACGCCAGGTCGTCGCGGCGCGCCAGGGCCGTGCGCCCGGCTTCCGTGTTGAGATACTCCGCGCCGCGGCTGTAGGCCCAGTGCGCGTCGGTCCAGAATCCCTCCAGCTCGTACAGCTCGCCCGTGCGCAGGAACGCCGGCGCGGAGAGCTCGGATCGGTTGTACACGAGGGCGACGGAGCGATAGACATCGCCGGCCTCCATGCGCTCGCCCATCGCCTCCAGGCTCTGCGCCACGCGAAAGGCGGCGTCGTTGGCGCGATGGAGTCCCTGGTAATCGTCGAGGTAGGCCCGGTAGCTGACTAGCGCGTTGGCGTAGTCTCCCCTGGCGTAATACTGCTCCGCCCGGTCGAAGATCATGTTGGCCTTCATGTTGGCCCAGGGGTCGTCCTGGCGCAGGGGCCCGCCACCAGGAGCGCACGCCATCGGACCGCTCACCAGGAGGACGGCCAGCAGGAAGACGGGCAGAGGACGAGGCATCACGATCAGCATATCGGCATCCGCGCGAGCCGTCATCATCCCGGCCGCCGGCAAATCCATCCCGGGCGCTTACTTTCTGGACAGAACTTGCCACGACGAGGAGGCGCGCTCAAGCCGCCCCGGGACCGGGCCGATGACTCAAGGGCACCACAAATCCCCCGTTACGAGGTCAGGCACGATGATCATACCCGAGGAGTTCCAATTCACGTCCGACGCCGATGCGCGCGAGAAGATGACCGCCTACATCCGCAAGCATTTCAGCGACGTCCTGGGCTCGAAGATCAACCTCATCGACGCGCCCAACGGCCTGGAGCTCATCCAGCAGGAAGTAAAATCGAAGCTGGCCGTGGCCGGCATCGCGCGAACGGAGCGCCATCTCCGCATCGCCTGATCTCCCAGGCCGTCTCCTCGCGTCGACCGGACGGCGACGCGAATCCACCCCCGTGAAGCCGCAGGGTTAAAAAGGCTCACCTTGCGAGCGCCTCGACGGCCGCGGATCTCTCCGCGCCGCCCGGGGAGCGGCCCTCGGGCCGCCACGGGGTGTCTTGGAATTAGCAGGACGACGGCGAGGTCAGCCGGCCTCGTCGGTGACCGAGATGGAGAGGATCATCTCCCCGCACCGGGTCTGCAGGGGGACGATGAGATGCCCCATGCTGCGATACGAGTAGACCTCGGTGTTCTGCCCCACGATGAAGGTCGGCGGCGTGATATCGACCTTGAACCCGGCCTCGCTCAAGCGGACAGCCGCGTTGCCCGTGATCATGTTGGCCAGCTCGTTGATCGTCGAGCGGACCATGGTGTTCATCCCCACGAGCGTTTCGTCGTTCATGACCGAGGCCACGTTGATGGCCGTCTGCTTGCTCATGTCGTAGATCACGCGGCCGCGCAGGTCTCCGGTCATGCCGACGTACGTGCTGATGCCTGCCGAGAGGTGGGGATCCTGGCGGAGATTGAGCGGACCGCGGCGGATGTCGGCATTCGGGACGCACTGGCCAACCACGTACATCGTCGCCTCGACGAAGGGGTTGAGGTAATCAACCTTCACGGACGAGGACCGATCGCACGACCTTGTAGACGTTATCCCTCTGGAACGGCTTGACGATGAAGTGCTTGGCGCCCTTCATGATCGCCGTCTGCACCGCTTCCTTGTGCCCGAGCGCCGAGACCATGATGACGACCGCGTCCGGATTCTCCTTGCGGATGAGCTCCAGGCATTCCAGCCCGTCCATCTTCGGCATGGTGATATCCAGGGTGACGCAGTCGATCTTGTCCCTCAGCTCGCGGTAACGGAGAAATCCGTCGGCGCCGTTGACGGCTGTCGCCACGACGTCGGCCTCGAAGCTGTTGATGATGCGGACCAGGTTCTTCACCATGAAATCCGAGTCGTCGACGACGAGGAACCCGAATCGGGTTCCATCCGGCTTCAAGGGCAACTGGTGCCGCTGTTCTTCGGTGAGTTCGCTCATGTGGTGGAACATTCTTCCATGAACGAAGCCCGCGAGGCAAGCGCCGCGTGGCCGTCGCCAGTAGTCAGCGGCGGCGGCGGCGGGAGGGGCTCTTCACGGGTGGTGTCCCCGCGACCGGCGCCGTTCCCGGGTAGGAGCCCAGGACGCGCAGGAACGCGCAGTGCGCGCCCAGGTCCTGGAGCGCTCGCCGGATCCGCGGCTCATCCGCGTGGCCCTCCATGTCGAGGAAGAAGAAGTAGCGCCAGGCCTTGACCCTTGAGGGGCGCGACTCGATCTTGGTGAGGTTGATCCCGAACTTCTTGAACGACTCGAGCATCGTGTAGAGCGCGCCGGGCTTGTCCTTCATGGAGAAGGCGATCGACGTCTTCACGGATCCGCGGTAGTGGGCGGGCGGGCGCGGGACGCCTTCTCGTCGCAGGACGAGGAACCGCGTCGTGTTGCCCGCCATGTCCTCGATGCCCGAGGCCATCACGGCGAGTCCGTAACGCTCCGCGGCCAGCTCGGAGGCGATGGCGGCCACGCCGGGTCGGCGGTGAGCCTCGATCGCGGCGGCGGCCGTCGAGGGAGTCTCGCGCAGAGGCACGCCCGAATGGTGGGCTTCCAGGTAGTTGCGGCACTGCGCCAGGGGTTCGGCCTTCGATGCGATCCTCAGGAGCCGCGGGCGCGCCCTCTTGAGGACATCCGGGTGCACGAGCAGCTGGTGCCGGATCGGCAGGAGAATCTCGGCGGCGATGGAGAGCGGGGAGTCGACGAGGTTGTCGAGCGTGTGGACGATGGCCCCGTCCGTCGAGTTCTCGATGGGCACCACGCCGACGTCGGCCTCTTCCTTCGCGACCGCCGTGAAGACATCCGCAATGGTCGGCTGGAACGTCAGTTCCACGCTCCGCCCGAAGTGCTGGATCGCCGCCAGGTGGCTGTACGTGGTCTCCGGGCCGAGCACGGCGACCCGGAAACGCCTTTCCAGGGCCAGCGAGGCGCCCATCATCTCGCGATAGATGGCCTGGAGAGACGGCTTGGGAAAACGCCGGCTCTCGCGCGAAACGCGCTCGAGTACCTCGGCCTCCCGCCAGGGCTGGAAAAGCGGGAGGTCCAGCTGTTCCTTGAGACTGGCCGTTTTCACGGCCAGGTCGACGCGCCGATCCAGCAGTTTCACGATCGCGCGGTCCACGGCGTCGATGCCCTGGCGCAATTTGCCGAGAGCTCTACGACCAGAGTCGCCGCTTTCCGCGGCCGACCCCATCTTCCCCTTCCTGCCGCCGACTCGTTTCACGCTTCGAAGCTCTCTCTCTCCCGGCGCTCCAGTGGACGAACAGCCCCCGGGGCAAGGTCTGCGAGATTTATAGCACCTATCCGGATTCTGACAAGGTCGAGGACGCGCCGGTCGAGCGCCCGAAAATGCCGGCGAATCTGTCGCTTGCGGCCTTCGATGAGCGTGACTTCGAGCCGCGCTTCGTCGGGTCCGCGGCCGGCGGTCGGTCCCCCGGGTGCCGCCGGGCGCACGGAGACGAACTGCGATGGCCCATCTTCGAGCTGCACGCTGATGGCCGCTTCCCGAGGCGTGAGCGGGCGGTCGAGCGCCACCTCGTAGACCTTGGGGACACCCTGGGACGGGTGCTGGACGCGGTGAGCCCAGCCGCCGTCGTTGGTGAGGAGCAGCAGTCCCCGCGACTCCTTGTCGAGCCGCCCGACGGGAAAGAGCAGGCGCCAGCGCGGCGGCAGGAGGTCGCAGACGGTGCGCCCGCGTCGATCCTTGACCGCGGTCAGGATGCCGCGGGGCTTGTTCATCGCGATGTACTCGTAGTGGCGCGGCCGCACGGGAGAACCGTCCAGCCGAACGTCGTCGTCCTCGCCTGCCCGATCGTGGAATTCCGCGACGCGCCCGTCCACGGTCACGCGGCCGGCACGCACCAGCTCATCGCATTCCCGGCGTGCTCGCCCCGTCGCCTGCGCCAGGAACGCGTTAATCCGCTGCATGGCGCACCGGTCGCGTCGTAAGGGTCAGGACGGGGTCGGCTCGGACCCGCCGTCCTGGGAAGGCCCGCCCGGGACTGCCGGCTCGTGCAGGGCCTTGACCTTGGGGGGCCTGAGCTCGCGGAGCCTGGCGTCGACGTCCGCCAGCTCGCGATCCGCGGCCTGCTGGAGCTCCTCGAGTGCCGCGCGCTGTTCATCCGAGAGCGCGTGCCAGTTCGGGCCCGCCGAGTATTCCCCGACGTCGGCGCGCGCGCGCGCGATCTCTTCGAACTCGCTGAGCGGCGGGAGGTCTCCGAGGCTGCGGAGGCCGAAGTGCATGAGAAAGGCCTCGGAGGTCCCGTACAACACCGGCCTGCCGACTTCTTCCTTGCGCCCGACCATCTTCACCAGCTCCCGATCCATCAACGTCGAGAGCACGCCGTCGACGTTGACCCCGCGGATCGCCTCGATCTCGGCGCGGGTGATGGGCTGGCGGTAGGCGATGATGGCAAGCGTCTCGAGGGCGGCCGGCGAGAGGCGAACGTGGCGGACTTCCTTGAGCATCTTCTCGATGAGAGGCGCGTGCACGGGCTTGGTGCCGAACTGCCACCCGCCTGCGATCTCCACCACGAGAAGGCCCCGCTCATCACCGGCGTAGGAGGCCTGGAGGGCCTCCAGGGCGGCGGTGACCTCGGCAGGCTTACGCTTGACGAGGTGCGCGAGCGTGGCCGTGGAGAGGGGCTCGCCGGTTGCCAGGAGCAGGGCCTCCAGCATCGCCGGCAGTGGAGCCGACGGTTCTTCGATCGCCGGCGTCCCGGCCATGGGCCCATCGCCGACCGCCGCGAGACCCGTCTCGTCCCCGCCCGTCTCCACGGCGCCCGCCTCCTCGGCGCCCGACGCGCCGCCCGTGATGGGAGCCTCGTCCTCGAGGACAGCCGCCCGGACCTCATCGGCCTTTCGCTTTCCCTTTGCCTCGTCGCTCATGTCATTCCTCCCTGCTAGAGCCGTCCCGGCTCGGTTCGGATGGAGGGACGGCCTGACGTCGCCGCATCGCTCCCCCCCGGCACTTCCACGCCAGGATCGGAGTGCGGAGATCCTCCCATCAGGACCCGGGCCGCCGCGGCCGCGCTCGACTGCGGGAACTTCGCCTCCAGTTCCGCGAAACGCATCTTTGCCGCATCGGGATCGCCTCGCTCCGTCAAGAGGACGTAGCCGAGCGCATAGAGCGCCTCGGCCGAGCGGCCGTCGTTCGGGTAACGCTCCAGGAACAGCTCCCACGTCTTGACCGTATCGTCGGAGCGACCCAGGTGATCGTAGCACTGGGCCGCCTGGTAGAGAGCCTCGCGCGCGAGCGGATCCGCGGGCCAGCTGTCCGCGAGAGCGACGTAGCGCCATGCGGCTTCCTCGAGGTCGGAAGGCGTGGCTCCCCCGAGGGGAAAGTAGTTGCGCGCCTCCTGGTACAACTTCTGAGCATCGGATCCGGCGGCCCTCGCCGGGGCGCCGTCGGGGGATGCGGAGATCCCGAGGAGCCTCCTGGCCTGGTCCGCGAACCGCGACTCGGGATGGTCCTTCAGGATGGCCTGGTAGAGGGCCTCCGCTTCCACGGGCCTTCCCGCGGCCACGAGCGACGCGGCCTGCCGCCACAAGGACTCCGCGGGGTCCTGGCGCAGTTGCAGGATGCCACCGACCACGGCGAGCGCCGCGATGAGCCCTACGGCCACCCAGAGCAGGGTGCGCCCGGCGGCGGCGCCTGCGGCCCTTTGCGGCCGATTCAGCATGGCCGCATGCTCCGCGCAACGGCCTTCGCGGACCGGCGCCGCCGGACAAGGCTCGCCGTCCGCCAGCTCCGCCCCGCAGACGGGACGGCCCAACTGATCGGCAAGCTCGGACACACGTCGTTTGAAGTCATCATCAGGGGATGATTCCGGCAGAGATTCTCCCGGGGCCATCCGGCCCTTGTCAGCCCGCGGACGGCTTCGCGAGCAGCGACTGGAGCTTGCGGGCGGTTTCCTCGTCGACGGAGTCAGCGATCGAGTGCGAGCTCGACTGGACTTCGCCGAACTCCTTCACCGCCGCGGCTTCCTCGTCGCGCAGGAGCTCGCGGATCGAGATGATGATCCGGTGGGGGCCCTTGCGATCGAGCTTGAAGACCTTGGCGCGGACCGTCTGGCCGGTGGCGATGACGCCCTCCAGGGACGTCAACCGGTCGCGGGAGACCTCGTTGGTGGGCAGGAAGCCCGTGGTGTCGTCGGCGAGCTGGACAACGGCTCCCTCGGCGCTCACGGACATGACCGTGCCCTCGACGATCTTGTTCTTCTGGAACTGGCGGGTGATGTCGTTCCACGGGTCGGCGGAGGTGGCCTTCATCGAGAGCCCGATGCGCTTCTGCTCGGGATCGATGTTCGTGACGACGACCTCGACCTCCTGGCCCACCTGAACAAGCTCGCTGGGCTCGGGGGGATTGTCATCCCAGACGATGTCGTTGCGATGCACGCGGCCCTCGATGCCGGCCGGGAGACGCACGAAGACGCCGAAGTCCTTCACGGAGGTGACGGTGCCCTTGGCACGGGTCCCGACCGGGTACTCGTCGTAGACCTGCGACCACGGATCCGGGGCCGCCTGCTTCAAGGAGAGCGAGATCTTCTTCTTCTCCAGGTCGACGCCGACGACCTTCACGCGGACCTTGTCGCCGATGTTGACGACGGCGGACGGGTGCTTGACGTGAGCGGTCCAGCTCATCTCGGAGATGTGCACGAGCCCGTCGACGCCGGGAACGACCTCGACGAACGTGCCGAAGTTGGTGAACGACTTGACCGCGCCCTCGATGATCTGGCCGACGCGCACGGACTCCGCGACCGTCTGCCACGGATCGCCCTGGGCCTGCTTGAGGCCGAGGCGGATCTTGACCGGGCTGGCGGCCGGATCGAACTCGAGCACCTTCACGGTGATGGGCTGGCCCTTCTGGACGATCGTGGAGGCGTCCTTCACGAAGCCGCTCCAGGACAGGTCGCCCAGGGTGATGAGGCCGTCGATGCCGCCGATGTCGACGAAGACGCCGAAGTTCGTGATGTTCTTGACGGTGCCCTCGATGAGCGCGCCCTGGATGATCTTGGCGAGGGTCTCGCTGCGAGCGCCCTCCTGTTCCTTCTCGAGGAGCATGCGGCGGGAGAGAACGATGTTCTTCCGGCGCGTATCCATCTCCTTGATCTCGAACTGCATGACCTGGCCGACGACTTCCGTCGCGCTGGTGCGGCGCTTGAGCGATGCCTGGGAGCTGGGGAGGAAGCACGGGAACGGGAGGCCGATCTCGACCTTGAAGCCGCCCTTGGTCTCACCGATGACCTTGCCCTCGATGAGCTCATGGTTCTTGAAGGCGTCGCGCACGCGCTGCCAGCGATCTTCCTGTGCGGCGCGCAGGCGGGAGACGCGGATCGTTCCGTCCTCGGTCTCCGGCGTGATGACCTTGACGAGCGTGGTATCGCCCTTCTTGACCGTTTCTCCCAGCTGAGTGAACTCAGCGAGCTTGATGCGCCCCTCGCTCTTGGAACCCGAGATCGCGATGACGACCTCTTCGTCCGTGACCTGCAGGACTTCGCCCTGCACCACGGCTCCCGACTCTATCGTCGTCGAGGTTTGATCCTCACCCGCCAACCATGCCGATTCAAAATCCTGATCGGCTCCGATACGCTCACCCATGACCGAACTAACTCCTCCGGCCCCGCCGTTTGCGGGGCGCCGTTTCCGTAAAATAGGCCTCTTGGGAGCGGGAAAAACCCGTCCTGAGGCCCAATGGGCAAGGTTAGCGGATGACCCCTCGAATGCAAGTGAAATTGCTGACAATGCGGGCGTGGAAGTCTCCCAGGATCGCGGGGTCTTGTGGCAACGCGGAGTGCACCAGGTCCTGCATTTGCGCGTAGGAGTCGCACGGGAGGCCGAGGCTGTGAAAAAGGCGCCTGGTGTAGGCGTCCACGACGAAGACGGGCCGGGCAAACGCGTAGCAGAGGAACGAATCGGCTGTTTCGGGGCCGACACCGTGCCAGGCCAGGAAGAGCGCGCGCAGGTCCTCGGTCGACTTTCGCCGCAGGCGCGCAAGACCTCCGGCCTCGTCGATCGCCGCGGCAAGTCGACGCAGGCGGTCCGCCTTCTGGCGCCAGTATCCCGAGGGGCGGATGAGTTCTTCGAGCCAGGGGCCGGCGTCGTGCAAAGCGTCCAGCGTGAGCTTTCCGGCGGAAGAGAGATTCACGATCGCCAGGACGACGTTCCGCCAGGCCGTGTTCTGCGTCAGGATGGCTCCGACCATGATCTCGAAGGCGTCCCGGTCACGGACACGCCGTCCTTCCCTGCCGGGCCGGTACTGCGGCGGCTCTCCGGGACGCACGGTCACGGGCCACCAGCCCTGCGGGCCGAAGCGGGCCAGGAGGCGATCGTTGAGCGCGCGGACGCGACGGAGCTCCGCGGCCGTCGCCGGACTCACCGTGGTTCGAAGGGGCCGGGCTCCGCCTGGGCGCGCGCCGGTCAACGGGCGAACGCTACCGACGGAGTCGGGGGCGCGGCGCCTCGATGAGCACCTCGGGCTCGGGCATCGGCTCGAGCGCCGGCTCTTCTCGTTCCTGCATCGCCACCGGCTCACGCTCCATCATGCGACTGCGATAATCGCGCCCGCCCTTGACCACCCATTGCCCCGGGCGGCGTTCCACCCAGACACCATCGGGCATCTGCTGGTAGCGGGTGTAGGCGAAGACGCGTCGCACGGCATCCGCGTCCGCGGCCGGGATGCGCCGACCCTGGAGGATGGCGTTGAGCACGATGGTGCGATCGCGATTCTCCAGGTCGATGAGCCCGCGCTCTCGCTCGGTCAGCTCAGCCGCGCTGACCCGGGGCACGAGGCGGTTGTCGGAGGCCTCGCCGGCGGCGCCGCGGGTCAGGAGGCCGAAGACCTCGGACCAACGCGCCTTGCGAGCCAGGATCGCGCCGCCGACCTGCGGAGCGACGGGCAGGTCGGTGAGGTAGAAGGGCTGCCAGAGGATTCCGCCGTCCGGGATCGGCCGGCCTTCGTAAATGCGGTACTCGCTCGATCCCTGGCGCGGTTCCTGCACCTGCAAGGCGGAGGTTCCGACGACGATCCGTTCCACCTTGGCCGCGTCGGGGAAGACGTTGTAGGGATCGGCGGCGCAGGCAGAGAGGACCAGGGAGAGGGCGATGACGGCGAGCGTCGCGCGCGTAAGACTCATGATGTGTGTTCCTCCTGCGGTTCTGCGGTCGTCAACGCCTGCGGCCCGGCTGGTAACTCAAGTGGCTGCGTAGCTTATACTGAAGAAGCTTTCCCGGTAAATCCACCTGCTCCTTGTCGAACTTGATCGCGACCTCCACGCCCGTGGGCGTGTAGTAGGTCCGAATGACGACGCCGCTCCCGCGGAACCCCAGTCCCTCGACCTGGATGAAGACCTTCGTGTTCTCCGAGGGCTGCGCGTAGTCGGTCTTGAGGCGGGCGCCGCCGACCGAGATGTCGATGAGGCCGCACGAGATCGGCATGCCGTCGTCGAAGACGACGACAGCTCGCAGGACGAGCGACTCGCGCTGGTGCCGCCGATCCTGGCGACCCTTGCGCTCCGCCGGCGTGTCGTCGAAGTCGCCCGGATCGTCGATCACGGCCGGAACTCCCCAAGCGAGAAGCCGCACCAGGGCTTGACGCAATAGCCCTTCTGCTGGTGGCTGATGCAGTTGTGGTCGAGGAGCAGGTCCAACCCGACGGCCACCTGGGCCGCAAAGAGCCGGACATAGAAGTCGGCGCGCGTGGACGCGTCGTACTTGGCCCAGCCTCCCTCCCACCCATGATCGCGCTCGTACTTGGAACGCACGAGTCCCGCGATGTGACGGGGATGCCAACCGGCTCCCATGAGGGTGCGGGTCAGCGACTGGATATTTGTCGGTTTCATGAGGTGCGGGTTTGGATGCTCCAGGCCGTAGGCGATGCACGGCGGCAGGCGGCGGGTATCAAGCCGGTCGTAGGTCCGTGGCCACGACGTCCAGGGATCGTGCTCGGCCGCGTAGAAGGACCGGTGGAACTCGGCCAGCCGGCTCCTGCGGTACTCCTCCACGAGGTGCGCGAAGCCCTCGCTGCCGTCCGGTATCGAGGTCGACCCGCAGTCAGCGGCCCAGCGCGCCGCCAAGGTGAAATCGCGGCGCATCTCCAGGAGCCGCTCGAGGGAAAGACCGCCGGTGGGAAGGCAAACCTGAACGGGCACCGTGCTCGCCACGTCCGCGCCGACCTTGGCGACCTGGAGCTTGTGCTTCTGGTGCGTCGAGAACGGGGCTCGGATGTCACGCATGAAGAGCGGATCGGCGTACATCGAGAGATCGATCGAGACGGCTTCCCGCCCGCGCTCGCCGACGCCGACGGCGACGTCGGTCGTCACGAGCGGGATGCGGGACTGCGGACGAGCCAGGCGGATGACGGAGTGCGCGACGTACTCCATCATCCGGCCCATGCCCTCGAACGATTGGCCATGGAGGCGCGAAACGAAGCGCTGGCGCCGGGAGCCGGGGTGGGGGTGCGCGTACTTGCCGGCGAGCGATTCCGCGATGGGGCCGATCGCGATGAGCTCGGCGTCGGCGCTCGAATCGCGGGCCACGCGCGTGGTGAAGTGATAGCCCTGCCCGGTCATGATCTCGAGAAAGGGAATGCGGTAGCGCTCCAAGGTCATCCGCACCGCTTGGCGCGTCGGCTCCAGAGCCTCGTAGCAACGCTTCGGATTCAGGTAGATCTCGCCGGGGAAATCCTGGTTGACGTATTCGACGTCGAGGACGCCGAGCGTACTGGCGCGGTCCCAGTTGGAACGGAAGATGTCCAAGCCCTTCTCGAGGAGGGCGGAAAATCCCTCGCGCGGGGCCGAGACGAAGGGCTCCGGTGACCCCTCCCGCAGTACCTCTTCGCCGTAGCCGACGAGATACTCGGCGGTGAATGCGCCGGGATCGGACGCGGTACCGCCGCAATATTCGGCTATCCGCTCCCTTACAGCCGGGTCCCGATAGTACTCAACGGCGCTTGCCACGTGGCAAGTCTCCCCCGCACTCACCCACGGGTCAAGAGAAGCGTCACGCGCGCGACGCGCCCGGGATCAGGAGTAGTGCTTGAGTTTCTTGGCCATCTCGGATGCGCGTACGCGTGTGCGCTCGATGAGCCTCTGGGCGAGCTGGCCGATGAACGTATCCGCGCCAAGACGGATGGTCTCCTCGAGGTGGCGCACACCCTCGTCGAATCGACCCTGGCGGATCCGCATCGAGCCGAGACGGAACCGGACTTTCAGCATCTCGGGGCTGTCCTCGTGCCTTGTCAGGAAGAGCTCGAAGAGCTGGGCGGCCTCGTCGAGCTTCCCTCCTCGCTCCAGGCAGATGGCGCGGCGAAAGTCCGACTCGTCGTCACCCAGCGCGACGTACTGTTCGATCGCCCCGGTCCAGTCGTCGAGCTCCTCGAGGCAGAGCGCGGCAGAGAAGCGGGCGATCCGGGAACGGGGCGATTGCGGCCACCTGTCCGCGAACTCCAGGAACACCTTGGAGGCCTCGCGATAGCGCTTGAGGGTCCTTAGGCCATAGGCGACCAGGAGGATGGCATCCGCCTGGTGCTCGGTCTCCGGTTCCGCGGCGCGGCGGGCGTGCGCGAGCGAATCGCTGATCTTGCCCTGGTTGAAGAGCAGGCTGGCCAGGCGGAGGCGATATCCCGTGTTCTCCTCGCGCTCCAGCAACTGCTCGAGCCGCGAGGTTGCCTCGTCGATCTTGCCGGCCTCGACAAGGCCCTCGGCGAGCTGATCAGGCACGGAAGAGCTCCATCGCGGCAGGCAGGCCACGCGCCAGGACGGTCTCCAGGGCCGCCAGGGCGGCCTCCTTGCCCTTCATGAAATCCCCGGCGAACTCGGGCCGGGGACGCGACAGGACATAGTCCGACCGATGTTCCCCGCCGGGATCAGGGCCGACGCCGATCCGGATGCGGGGATAGGCGTTCGTCCCGAGCACCTGCTCGATGGACTTCAGGCCGTTGTGGCCGGCCGGCGAGCCGGACTCGCGCACGCGCACGCGCCCGGTCATCAGGTAGACATCGTCGACGAGAACAAGCACGCGCCCGGGCTCGATTCCCTTGCGCCGTGCGAACGGACCGACGGCCTCGCCGGAGAGATTCATGAAGGTCTCGGGCAGCATGGCCCAGCCCTCGTCGATCGCGGTCACGATGGCGTTATCGATCGCGCGCGGGGCGAGGGAACGCTTGGAGAGAAGACGCTCAACGACCTCCCGGCCGGCATTGTGCAACGTGCCCTGGTAGGCGCGTCCCGGGTTCCCGAGACCAACGACAAGCCAGGCGCTCGCCACGCCGTCCCGCTATTTGCCCTTGGCCGGGGCTCCCTTGGCCGGAGCTCCCTTGGCAGCGCCCTCGTCCTTCTTCTCTTCCTTGCCCTTGGTGATGACCTCGGGCTCGCCGGTCGCGCCGGGAGCCGCCGCGACGGCGGCGCCAGCCTCGGCAACGGGGGCTACTTCCTCGGCGGCAGGAGCGGCGATGTTGACGACGGTGACGTCACTGCCCGTCTTCATGTCGACGCCCTCGGGGAGCGTGATATCGCCGACGTGGATCAGGTCGCCGATCGCGGCGAGCTTGGAGACGTCCACCGAGATGCGCTCGGGAATGGAGAGCGGGAGCGCCTCGACTTCGACCTCGCGGAGCATCTGCATGAGCAGTCCGCCCTCCTTGAGCGCGGGCGCGACGCCGACGAGCTCGAGCGGTACGGTCGTGGTGATCTTCTCGGTCAGGAGGATGCGCTGGAAGTCGGCATGCGTGATGGCGCGGGTAAGAGAGTTGCGCTGGACATCGCGCACGATGGCCAACTCGTCGACGCCCTGGATCTTGAAGTTGATGACGACGTTCATGCCGGCGCCGGTGCGCAGGGCCTTGTCGAGGCCGCGGCCCTCGATGAGCACGGGGCGGGGTTCGCCATGGCCGTAAAGGACGCCGGGGACCTGGCCCGACCGACGGAAGCGCCTCGCGGCGCCTGAACCCAGTGACGTGCGCGGCTCGGCCGGCAGCTCGACTCTCTTCATGTGAATCCTCCTCGGTGCGGGCCGCTCGTTCGACCAACCCGCCGTAAATGTGGCCTGGGAGACTAAGAAGAGAGAGGCGCGAGGTCAATCGTTATGTGATCCCGGGAGCGGAATCCCGGCAGGGCGTCAGGCGCACGATCGCGCAGGAAGCGGCGGCGCTGGGCCAGACTAGTCGACGAAGAGGGAGCTCACGGATTCGTCGCAGTGGATGCGGCGGATGGCCTCGGCGAGCAGGCGGGCGATGGAGAGTTGCCTGATCTTGGGGGAATGTTCGAGGTCAGGGATCGGGATGGAGTTCGTGAAGATCATCTCCTCCAGGACGGACTGATCGATCCGCTCGCGGGCGGGGCCGGACAGGACGGCATGAGAGGCCACGGCGCGAACCGAGCGGGCGCCCGCGGCCTTGATGGCGCCGGCCACGAGCGTGAGGGTGCCGGCGGTGTCGACGATGTCGTCCACGATGATCGCATCCTTGCCCTCGACATCGCCGATGACGTGGTGAATCTCGGCCACGTTGGGCTTCGGGCGGCGCTTGTCCACGATCGCCAGCGGCAAGCCGTTGAGGCGGCGCGCCAGGCCGCGGGCGCGCTCCACGCCGCCGGCGTCCGGAGAGACAATGACGGCGTCGCGCTTGGCGTAGGACTGGAGGTGATCGATGAGGACGGGCAGGGCGTAGAGGTGATCGACCGGGATGTCGAAGAAGCCCTGGATCTGGTCGGCGTGGAGGTCCATGCAGAGAACGCGGTTGGCTCCGGCGGCCGTGATGAGATTGGCCACGAGCTTGGCGGAAATGGGAACGCGGGGGCGATCCTTGCGGTCCTGCCGGGCGTAGCCGTAGTAGGGCATCACGGCC
>CAZJQD010000021.1:8799-64400 GCA_964548165.1 uncultured bacterium | reverse complement strand
ATGGTTCGAATCCATCCGCCCCAGCCACATGGATGGCAATCCTTTTCCTCAGATAGATCTGATCGTATCCCCAGAGCGGGAGCCTGGCGAACTCGCAGAAACCGGTTCTGGCGTAGAATCCGGCCGCATTGAAACCTTCCATGTTGGCGGTCGTCATGACGTAATACTCCCGAATGCCAGCCGAAGCAAACCATGCTTCTAGGGTGTCGATCAGAAGGGCGCCATAGCCTTTGCCGCGCGCATCGGGAACGATGGCAACAGAGACCAGCTGGGCAGATTCGCCGAGCTCCGTTTCAAACCGGTTCCTGTAAAGGACTCTGGGTATCTCCTTCCAATATGACGGAAGGATAAGGCGCACAGCAAGGTTCCCTAGCGCGGAGACTGTCAGAGCGCGGTTCATCACGCGGCTTCGATCGCGCGCCCCGGCGATCATGCCGTGGCGTTCATTTCCTTCCCAAAGAATCCATGCCGCGGCATCGTCTGCCTCCAAAAGCCGACTGTAATAGCGTTCAAGAAACCCGCGTCCCAATCGCGCGCTCAACATGGGTCTAAATGTTTCCTCGTGAAACCGCGCCATCCAGGAAAGGTCCGCGAGCGTTGCTTGTTTGATCAGCGGAGGCATATCATCCCCTCAACTGGTACTTCCAGAGCGCGACGAAGCTCATGCGAAAGAGCAGGATACCGTCGCGGAAACGGCTAATCTGCGGCTCGCCGTAGGATCGCGCCCTATAGCGGACGGGAATGTCACGTACGCGCAACCCGTTGAGCACGGCGCCGTAGAGCAGGTCGAAATCGCCGAAAGGATCGAAATCACCGAAATACTCCTTTGCTTTCATGATCCGCGAGTAATCTGAAGTGCGGAATCCCTTCACGCCTCCCAGCGTGTCGGAGACTCTCTGTCCCAGTATCCAAGAGAAGAACTGTCCGAAGAACCAGTTCGCCATCCGATTGAGAAGTTTCATGGCCTTGGCCTCCATCGGGTAGATGGCGCGCGTGGCCATGACGTACTCGGATTTGCCCTCGGCGAGAGCCCGGTAGAAATCGGTCAGAACTTCAGGGTCGATCGTCATATCCGAATCGAACTGGATGGTGAGGTCCGTGTCCGCCATCCGAAAGCCGGTGTGCATCGCGTCACCCTGCCCTCGGCCCTTCTGCGTGACGTGAACGATCGTTCTATCGGGATAGGTCGCGATCACACGATCGATCTCTTCCGGCGTGCCGTCGCTCGATCCACCTTCTACGAAAAGAATTGTCATGCGCTCCGCAAGGCGCGGCATACGCTTTACCGTCGGCTCGATATTCTCCCTCTCGTTTCTTGCGGTGATCACGACCGTCACGGAGGGTTCGGCCGCCGGGTAAGGTCGGGCGAGGCGCGCCGTGATTGTGCTGAGCAGATCAAAGCGACTCAGATACGGCAGGCGGCCGATCAGGCGGTTGAAGAGATCGTCCAGCGGAAAAACATGCGTCGGAAGAAGCAGGCGACACCCGTGCGTCACGGTATCGAACCCTGCGAGCTCAAGTAGATTGGTCATGTCGCGGGATGAGATCCAGGTTGCAGCCCCATTCCGGGGCAGATCCGGCAGGCGCACAAGCCGCAGGAAGAGTTGCCAGAAGAAATTGTAGTTGTAGAAATCGATCAGCAGACGGGTCTTGTGATCGCAGTACGGAACCAGGCTACGGAACAAGCGAAGGAGATCGGGAGTATCGGGCACGAACTGGGTCAGAAGGATGTGAGTGAAGGGTGGGAGCGGCTCTGAGGTGCTCGTCTCGCCGCCCGGAACAGACCAATATGGATAGCGAGACGATGAGGCCTCTTCATTGGACGGCGCACTTTCAAGGGTCCCGATGACCCCTTCGTCGGGCTGCAAAGCATCCAGAACGGCTCGCGCGTTCCTCCCGATGGCAAGGATTCTCGTCGGCCCGTTGGTGTGAATCTCGTGAAAGCGTATAAGCTCCCGCGAGATGACGCGAGAGAAGTACGCGATCACTTGCCCCGGAAGAACGCGGAGATGGATTCCGCGACCTGATCAAGATCGTCAGCGGTCAATGTGATTCCGGAGGGGAGGGAGATGCCGGTTTGGAATGCGCGATCGCTCTCGGGAAACTCTCCAGTGATTCTGGAGTTTTCCGGCGAGAAGCATGGTTGACGGTGTAGCGGATAGAAGATCCGTCTCACCTCAATCTCGGAACGGTTGAGATGATCGGCCAGCGCCTCGGCGTTGTCGACGAAGACATTGATTCGAAAAGGCACCCTTTCGCCAAAACCGTTCGGTTGCAGGAACCTCAGAGGGAGATCCTTGAGCCGTTCGCGGTATTGCTCTTCAAGCGCACGCTTCTTCTCGATGATCCAGTCGAGCCGGCCGAGTTGAACAACGCCCAGGGCCGCTTGAAGATCGGTGATGCGGAAGTTGTAGCCCACGGCCTTGTGAATGAAACTGCCGCGGTCGAGCCGGCCCTGGTTCTTGAAATAACGCAGGGATTCGGCGAGCGAGGGGTCGTCGGTCAAGACTGCGCCGCCCTCGGCCATGGTAATCGTCTTGTCCGCGAAGAATGAGATGCACCCAAGCGTTCCCAAAGTGCCAACATGACGATCCTTGAACGTGACGCCGATCCCCTGCGCCGCATCCTCGATGATCTTCAGGCCGTGCTTCTCCGCCGTACGCAGTATCGGATCCATATCGGCGGACTGTCCGTAGATGTGAACGGGCATGATGGCCTTTGTACGCTCCGATATCTTGCTCTCGATCAATTCCGGGTCGATATTGAGATCCGAGCTGCGAATGTCGCAGAAGACGGGAACGGCGCCGGTTAGAACGACCGACGTGGCCGAAGCAATGAAGGTGAAATTGGGAACGATGACCTCGTCGCCTGGCCCGATCCCCGCGACCTTGAGCGCGGCGAAGAGTGCCAGCGTGCCGTTGGGGAACATCTCGACGTGTCGCGCTCCCGTTCGTGCCTTGAGCCCTTCGATCATCCGCGCGGTCTTCGGTCCTTCGGTGATCCAGTTGGCTTGTAGTGTTTCGAGCACCGAGGCGATCTCTTCTTCCCGGATATAGGAATCGAACTGTCGAATCTTCATTTTGTAGAGCTCCGTGATTCATTCATTTTTTCGCTGTTGAGCCATTGAAGCGTCTTGCGTATCCCCTCGTCGAGCTTTGTCGGGGGCAACCAGCCGTCCAGCCGCTCTTGCATTCGAGAAGTGCTCATCATCTTGACGGGCGCGCCGTCGGGCTTCGAGAGGTCCTGCCGGAACGCGCCGTTCCATCCCACCGCGTCGCGGATCACCTCGGCAAGTTCACGAATAGACAGCGCGTGGCCGCACCCGATGTTGCAGATTCCGTTGCTCTCAAAACGATCGAAGTGCTTCAAGGCAAGGCTGATGCCGACAACGGCATCCTCCACATATAGCCACTCCCGGCGAGGCTTGCCGCTCCCCCAGACGACCACTTCTTCCTCGTTCCGTTCGCGCGCATGCAAGATCTTGCCGATCAGAGCGCCGAGCGCATGGGAGCGCACGGAGTCTTCGAAGTGGTCTCCCGGGCCGTACATGTTCGGCAGAATCAGGTGAATCGATTTCAAGGACGCTTCTTTTCTGTAGGCTTCGCAAAGCCCCCATGCCATCTTGCGTGAAAGGCCATAAGCCAGCACCGACGGATGAATCGGGCCATCCCACCAATGATCCTCGACGTAGATGTCCATCTCACCTGGATATGTGCAATTCGGAAGAATGTTCACGAAGAGTTCGACCTTTGCTTCGGCGGAGGCACGGATGAGGTTCATTCCGATCCGGAGGTTGTCCTCGTTGATGGCGACCGGGTGAAGATCGTTGTATGAGATTCCCCCGACATGAGCCGCGCAGTTGACGACAAGGTCGGGCTTGAACGCGGCCATGACAGCGCTCAACGCGTTCCGGTCCCGGAGATCGCACCCTGCGGCACGACTCAGGGACATGACCTCATAGCCGTCCGCTTCGAAACGGAGTTTCGCGTGAGTTCCGAGAAACCCTGTTCCGCCGGCTAGAAGGAGCTTTTTTCGAACTTCACCCATGGCCACAAGACTAGAGGATTTTGCCGCCTCACGCCAGAGTGATATGGACGACGCATCGGGCAAAGGAACTGGTCAGCAAGATGCATTTCGCTTACGATTTGAGCACTTGCTATGGAAGATGAGACTCGCTCTTCGGAGGCCGGATTGACCACGCTACGTCAAGAAATCACGACGAAGAGTATCCTTCTGCTGAACCCCGGAGGCCCGGGGCTCATGATGCGTGGACTGATCCGGGAACGACCAACACAGTTCGGTTTTTGCTGGCCGTCCATAGACCTCGTCATTACCAGCGGACTTCTGCACGAAAGCGGCCATCACCTTTCTTACTTGGACGCCAGTACTGACAAATTGTCGGTATCGGATGTCGCTGGGCATATCCGCTCTAACGGCATTGAAGTGGTTGTCTCCCTGTATTCTCATTTCCACAATCGCAATGACGTCGCGTTCCTTTCGGATTTGAAATGTGCCTGTCCCCAGCTGCAGATCGTCATTTTGCCGGACATTCAATATGTGCTGATGCCGCAGAAGGCGCTGAATTTTCTTAATGAACATTCATGGCTTGATGCCATCATACTGAGCATTACCAGCAATGATCTGGATAGGTTTCTCACGGGCAACTATTCCGGTGTTCTTAAGAACTTGTGCTACCGAGTCAACGGCGAGGCGTGCCTTGGTTCTAAAGATGTTGTCAGCGCGAATGATTACCGACTGCCGATTCCCCGCCACGATCTCTTCAAAAGCAAGAAGTATTTCCTTCCTGAATCAAGGGATCTTTACGTCACCGCGACATGCATGCAGTTCGGCTGTCCCTTTCACTGTGATTTCTGCCTGGATAAAGAAGCGTACAGAAAAAGCTGGTGCCGTTCACCGGAGAATATGCTGGAAGAATTCATCTACATTGCCAAATGCGGGTTCACAGAAGTCTATTTGAGGGATTTGACATTTGGCCTGAATAGGAAGCGTGCGCTTGAATTTTGTAGGCTGTTGATTATGGAAAAACTGCCCTTGCGGTGGGTCTGCACCACGCGGGTGGATACAGTTGATGAAGAACTGTTAACTTTAATGAAGCAGGCCGGATGCTTTTGCATCGAGTTCGGCGTTGAAAGCGGTATTGATGAAACTCTCGACATCCATAAGAAGGGAACCAAGAACGATCAGGCGGTCACCACGTTCAATATTTGCCGAAAATTGGGTATTGAAGCGGCCATGTTTATGATTGTTGGTTTTCCCGAGGAGAGCCGCGAGGACATTGAAAAATCATTGAAGTTTGCGTTCGAGTTGAACGGAGAGTTCTTATCCTTGAATCTTGCCAACCTCCTTCCGGAGACCGACTTTGAAAAAACCTCCTTGGTTCAAAGGGATGCCGGAAGCGATAGCGCGAATCCATGGGAGACATACAACTTTGATTCCCAGAATTTCTCGCATCCTACGATTTCCAAAGATGAAATGCTGAAGATACGAGCCCAGGCCATGCGCCGTTTCTATTTCCGCCCCAAGTACATAATTGGGCGTTTATTCAAAATGCGCTCCTTCGGCGCGCTACTGCGTGTTGTCAATATCGGCTTGCAAGTATTGGCTTTAAGCGTGTTTTCTCAACCGAAGGATAAGTGATTTCCTCGAGCTTCTCGCCAATGCGCTACGCACTTGCTGCCGCGGGCGGCGCCTTGGCGCTCGCCTTCGCGATCCGTTGGATCCGTGCCCGGCGCCGCAATCCGGCGCAGGTCACTCCCTTTTCGATTGCTATCGTTGTGGCCGCACTTCTCCTCGTGCTGGCGGGGCATCACGCCTTTTCCCCCCCCTTTGACGACGAGTCCTGGCGGCTCATCGCGGCGCAGTCCTTCCTAGAGGATATCGATTTCGACCTCTCGAACCAGTACAGCGACGAGACGTGGCGCTCTTTTCGAGACGCTGGGCCTTCGTACTTCACAGACCACGCGCGCGATTCGCGTCGCGCACTAGCAGAGAATCCCGGGACCTATTATTCCACTCACGCCGTCGGATTTCCCATTCTCATCGCGCCTTTCCTTGCCGCCGGCCAGCCCTTTGGCCTCTGGGCCGCTCGCTTTGCCTCGGTTCTGCCCATTGTCGCCTTATCCGCTCTTCTCGCGGGCCTTCTCTTCCGTGTCCTCCGCGCCGAAGGGCTCTCGGACGCGGCCGCGTTCGATGCCGTGATTCTCTTTGCTGCCACAGCACCATTCGGCTTTTTCGGTGTCCACCTCTGGCCGGAGTGGCCGGCCGCGCTTGCCGGTCTCTGGTCCTTCGACCGGCTGCGGCGCCCGAACGGGACTGCTCTAGAGGCCGCCGCAGTGGCGGCCGCGACATTCGCTCCAGCACTCTTCCATGAACGCTTCGCGTTCCAGTCGTTTCCCCTTTGCCTGTGGGCCCTTGTGCGTTACGCCCGCCGACCGGCCGCGCTCATGGCCTACCTCGTGACCGCCTTCACGGTCGGTTCAGCCGTGCTCGCCGACTTTCTTGTCCGGCAGGATGCTCATACGTGGCATATTCTGGGAGAGGTGAAAGTCAACTACCCGACTTTGCGCAAGGAGCCATTTTTCGGGATCGGGCCGCTCTTTGACAGCGAGAAGCTTATCCGCCGCATCATCGGCCCGGTGAGCGGGATCATCGTATACTGCCCCTGGCTCCTTCTGCTCCTGCGGCGAGGGGCGCTCCGCGGGGCGGCACTTCCCGCGCTCGCGTGCGCTAGCCTCCTCAGCTTCACGATTCTTATCTCGAACTTTGAATCAGGTCCGCTTGGCCGGTACTGGGCCGCACCCCTGCCTTTCCTCCTCATTCTGGCGGCACGATCGAACGGACTCGACGATCGACTGACGCGCATATTGCTGGCGTTGGGCGGAGCCAAGGCGGCGATCCTCCTTCTCTTCCCGGTCGCCTGCCACGATGCCGTCTTCGCCAACCACGTCGCCCGAGAGATGGGTCGCAGCGCTCCGGCTTTCGAAGCAGTCATCAGGCCGGTCGTCCTGCTCCTGCTGGGATAGGCGCTGTGTCTTCCTTTAATTTTTTGACATAGGTTATCTGCGTGGAATGCGGCAGGGTGATCTCGCCGTAAGGCGTAAAACCGGCCGACTGGTAGAGCTTGTTTGCAGCGGGCCAATCCTTGTTGGTGCCGGTGAAACACCCGTCCATTCCCAGGCGTCGCACATGATCGACGAAGGCCTCAACAAGGTCTCTTCCGATTTTCCGCCCCTGGTACTTCGCATCTATCGCAATATATGTAAGATGAGCCTTGTACGGCATGGCCTTGAACTTTCTCATTTCAAGATAGCCAAGAATCATTTCTTTGAGCATGGACGGCCGCATCACAACGCGTGAAGTCAGGATGTACATCCATTCCAAGAGGTGTTTCAAGATTAACTCGCGATTGAAGAAGCGAGAAGAGTCGAGCGTTCCTGTAATATAGCCCGCAACTTTCCCGTTGATCAGGAAGACATATCCGAACCCGATATCCGAGATCACGGATTCTTTGAAAAATATGTTCTTCAGATAATAGGTTCCCAACCTCGTATTGAAGTCCTCTGCCAGCTCCTGAAGATGAATCGGGAGAATCTCATCGATATGAGCAATCTCCATAGGAACGATCGTTCTCGAGTGCTCACGGGCAGAATCCGCATCGGCCCGGCGCTCATCAAGAGCGCTTATAAAGGCACCATGAACCATTCTAGCCGGCGGCCTCCACAACGATCCGTGCGATCCTTGTGATCTGCCTTTCGCACAATAGTGACGAATTCGGGATACGAATCAGTTCCTGCTGAAGGTGATCGGCGATGGGGCAATCCGCTCTAAAGGGCGCGGAAAAATCGTAGGCATTGCAGTTCCAGACATTCTCCCTCATCAGGTAAAGGCCACGGTCCAGAGCCCTGTTCATCAGTCGCTCGGAAGAATTCACCTTCACGATATAGTAGAGAAAATTGTTGGCTGTATCAGGTGATTCACCCAGCGGATGGATGTTGTTCACTCCTGCAAAATAGGAATCGAATATGGCCGCATACCGGCGCCTTTTCTCGATCATCATCGCGTTTCGCTTCACCTGCGACAAGCCTACCGCGCCCTGCATATTGGTGAATACGCTCCGTTCAAACGGGTCGAACTTCTTTTTCGATACGAGTTCAGAATAGAAGAGCTTCCGGAGAGCCGCGGGATGCTTTGAATGGAGGAACTTGAAGAGCCGGCCCATCAGGAGCGAATAGATGATCGGATACGAATTCAGGTAATATACAGCCGAGAAGGTCAGCAGTTTCACATACTTATCCATGCTGTAGCCGGGATTTTCCTGTGCGTAGAGCTGATTGAGCTTATGCGTGATCTTCTCGTCGTCTGTTGCGACAAATCCCCCTCCGAGAGTGGTAGGGATTTTCATCGGGCTTGTGCTGAATATGGAGAACGAGTTCTTGTCCACTCGTTTTCCATATTGTGAACCAAAGGAGTGGGCGCAGTCTTCGATCAGATAGAGCCCGTGCTTGGCGCAAATCGCGGAGATTCTCTCCAAATCACAGTAATTTCCGAATAGATGGGTCACTAGAATTCCTTTGGCCCGGCTGGAAATTCTGTTTTCGATGAGATTCGCGTCTATGAGCGCAGTATCGGGCGAGACATCGACAAACACGGGTTTCAGGCCTTGTTCGATCATCAACCTCACATAGAGTGGGAATGAGAAGGCAGAAACCAGCACTTCGTCGCCCGCGCGAAACAAGGCCTTGAGTAGAAAATAGAACCCGGTTCGGGCGGAAGGAAAAACGGATATGCATTGGGCACCCGTTGCGGACGAAACGGCCTTCTTGTATTCATCCAGTTGCGGGCCTGTGAAAGCCGTTCCTGTCATAGTGGTCGTGAAGACCGATGCCAGTTCTCCGGCGGAAAGATCCATCGAATAGAACGGAATCGCCATATCTATATGCCTCCAGGCTTCAACAACAGCAGGCCGCTCGCAACCTAAACCCGCCTTTCGAGTGGATTCGCGGGAACGCAAATGCCGTCGACGTGCTGCATCAAAGCCGCATGGTTGGCCCGAAGCCTCATCCCTCTACATGCCATCATAACCCTTGCGTCAGGACGCGTAGATTATAGGTGCTTGGGGAATTGCACGCACACAAGAAATGTTGCAGAACCCTGTCTGATACCTCGCCGACTTGTATCGGAAGAGAAAGAGTTGCCCGGTAAAGGTGTCCTGCCCGCGCACGCGCTCGACGAGCGTCACAAGGCCGGCGAAGGATCCGCGCAGGGAAGCGAGCGCCGTCTCTCAGGCGTGGTCCCCCGGCGATCAGGACCTCGTCTTCACCAGCGCGAAGCCCCGGCGACCTCATCGCGGACGTGATCTCGACGGCGAGTGAGGTCACCGGGCGGAGACATCCGCCCCAGGACTTACGCCCAGAGGGATGGATCAGGCGGCGCGGGCTGGCCGGGGCTTGCGGGTGGTGATGCGAGCGGCGGCCTGGCGCATGGACTGCCAGAGCCCCATGTTGGTGACCGGCCTCTGAGCGGTGGTCTCGGCCTGCGACTGCCTCTGCTTCACCAGGTGAGTCTCCTCGCTGATCTCCGCGATTCGCCGCCTGAGCGAGGCCACGGCCGAGCCCAGCGACTCGCGTTCTTCCGCCAATTCGCGCCGATACGAGGCCAGTTCCTGCCGCAGATGCTCGACGCCGCCCTTGAGCTGAGCGGTCTCGGCGATCAGCCCGTGCTCGCGTTGCTCCGCGCCGCGCCGACGCTCCTCCTCCCACTGCGCGCGACGCCGCCAATAGGCGATCTCCGCGCTCAGGGTGGCTACCATGAGATCGCTCTCGGCCTGCAGGGCACGGGTCGGTCGCTCGAAAACCGGGTCAAATTGGCGGCTCATGTTCTCCCTATCGACTCTCCAGCCGGATGCCTTGACGCACCGGATGCTCAACCTTCTGGACAAATCTGCTTTTCGCGGACCGCTCTTCCCGCTATAGTCCCCGGGCTTTCATTCTCGTGCAGCGGTGGCGGAACTGGCAGACGCACCAGCTTGAGGTGCTGGCGCCCGCAAGGGCGTGGAGGTTCAAATCCTCTCCGCTGCACCATTCGGTATCACACCACGCGGTTTCGGGATGCCACAGTCCCATTTCGCGTTTCAAGCCCGCCTTGGTTGTGACCTGCCTTCAAGTTTCCTCGGCCCCAAGTAGCGCACGTGGCAATGTGGCAGCCTGACCCCATCCCCTTTTCCCCAATCGATGCTCATCAAATCGCATACGCCCCCTCATTCGCCTTGCTGACCTCCGGCGAATCTGGAATAATATTGTTCCGTTTATCACAAAGGGTCTGAGCCGTTCACGCTCGCGCGACCCTCATAATTAAGAGGAGCGTCCCATGGGGATTCGCATCGCGAAACGAATGTCCGTCATCAGCCCGTCACCGACTCTGGCCGTCACGGCCAAGGCCAAGGCGCTCCAGGCGCAGGGGATAAACGTCGTCAGCTTCGGCGCGGGCGAGCCCGACTTCGATACGCCACAGCTCATCAAGGACGCCTGCATCGAGAGCCTGCAGAAGGGCTTCACCAAGTACGTGCCCTCCGCCGGCATCCCCGACCTCAAGAAGGCCATCGTCGAGAAACTCAAGCGCGAGAACGGGCTCGAGTACAAGGAGAACGAGGTCGTCGTCTGCTGCGGCGCCAAGCACGCGCTGTACAACGTCGTCATGGCCCTCGTCGACGAGGGCGACGAGGTCATCATCCCGTCGCCGTACTGGGTCACCTACCCCGAGCAGGTCAAGATTGCCGGCGGCGTACCCGTCATCGTCGAGACCTCCGAGGCCGACGGCTTTCGCCTCCGCGCTGACGCCCTCGCCAGGGCCATCACGCCCCGCACGCGCATCATCACCATCGGGACGCCCTGCAACCCCACCGGGGCCGTCTTGGAACGCGCCGACCTCGAAGCGATCGCGGCCCTGGCCGTCAAACATGACCTCGTGGTGATCTCCGACGAGATCTACGAGCACATGATCTACGACGGCCTCAAGCACGTCTCGATCGCCTCGTTCCCCGGCATGAAGGAACGCACCATCGTCATCAATGGCCACTCGAAGGCCTACTCCATGACGGGGTGGCGGATCGGCTTCGCGGCCGGCCCGAAGAACGTCATCGACGCCATGGACGCGCTCGGCAGCCAATCCACATCCAACGTCACCTCCTTCGCTCAGAAGGGCGCCGTGGCCGCCTACAGCCTCCCGACCAACGTCGTCGGCGACATGGTCAAGGCCTTCGATGAGCGTCGCAAGGAGATCACGCGCCTCCTCAACGACATTCCCGGCATCCGCTGCCTCGAACCCCGCGGCGCGTTCTACGTCTTCCCGAACGTCGAGGGCACCTACGGCGTACACGACGGCGTCACCATCGACTCCGCCCAGAAGCTGACCGAGTATCTCCTCGAGAAGGCCCACGTCGCTGTCGTGCAGGGCGAGGCCTTCGGCGTCCCCGGTTATGTCCGCCTCTCCTACGCCACATCCCTCGAGAACATCCGCGAGGGATGCCGCCGCATCAAGGAGGCGCTCACCCGCTGATGCCCGCGTTCCTCACCGATATCCTGGCGCAGGAAGCCTCCCCGTACTGGGGCATCCTCTTCATGCTCTTCATCGCCGTCGGTATAGGGTTGGCCGCCATCGTCATCGGCTGGATGGTGCGCCCGCACTCGAAGAACAAGTCCAAGCAGCAGGCCTACGAGTGCGGCATGGACCCGAAGGGCGACGCCCGCGGCCGCATCCCGGTCCGCTACTACACGACCGCCATGCTCTTCCTCCTCCTCGACGCCGAGGCCATCTTCCTCTGGCCCTGGGCGACGGCCTTCCTCGGCGAGAGCGGCATCATCTACCTGATGGAAGCCGTGGTCTTCATCATCGTCGTCGGCATTGGATACGCCTATGTCTGGCGCCACGGCGCTCTTGAGTGGAAGACGCGGTAATGGAATCCCCGTCTGGAACTCTGCCGGAGCCGGCGAAAGAGACCCCGCTGGACGCGTTGAAACTGGCGCTCGCCGCCCGCTTCGAGGCGGTGCCCTATGACCGAGGCGTGGTCGTTGACTCCAGTCGCCTCCCGCTACTCCTGCACCACCTCCACGCCGACGCCGGCTTCAACTATCTCCGTGACATCACCGCCGTCGACTGGGTCAACGGTCGAGGCTACGCGGCCCCGACCACCAGGCGCTTCGACCTCATCTACCAGCTCACCAGCCTCCGCTCGAATCTCACCCTCTCCGTCAAGACCTGGCTCGACGATGGAGAATCGGTACCGAGCGCGGTTCCGCTCTGGCCGTCCGCGGGGGTGCTGGAGCGGGAAGTCTGGGACCTGATGGGGATCCGCTTCACGGGGCACCCCGACCTGCGCCGCATCCTCCTCTCGGACGACTGGGAAGGCCACCCCCTGCGCAAGGATTACCCGGTCACCGGCTATGACATGTGGAACTGGGAGGCTCACCGGTGACGACCGTGGCCACCGAGCGTCTCTCCGCGAATCGCGGCACCATGACGCTCCAGATGGGGCCCCAGCACCCGTCGACGCACGGCGTCCTCCGGCTCGAACTCGAGCTCGACGGCGAGTACGTGGAGAAAATCACGCCCCACATCGGTTACCTCCATCGTTGCGCCGAGAAGCTCGGCGAGCGCGACCGCTACGTCCAGGCGATACCACACACCGATCGCATGGACTACGTCGCCGCCATGACGCAGAACCTCGCGTTCTGCGAGGCCGTGGAGTCGCTCGTCGAGCTCGAAGTGCCCCGCCACGCCCAGCTCCTGCGCGTCGTCCTCTCGGAGCTCCAGCGGCTCGCATCGCACATGGTCTGGCTCGGCACCCACGCGCTCGACCTCGGCGCGATGACGCCGCTCCTGTACTGCTTCCGCGACCGCGAGGAGATCCAGGATCTCTTCGAGGAATGTTGCGGCGCTCGCCTGACCTACTCCTACGTCCGTATCGGCGGCTTCGTCACCCCGCCGACCGCCCGGTTCTTCGACTGGGCCGACCGCCTGCTCGATGTCCTGCCCTCGCACATCGATCAGTACGAGAGCCTTCTCACCACCAATCCCATCTTCGTCGGGCGACTCAAGGGCGTCGGCGTGATCTCCGCGGCTGACGCCATCGCCTGGGGGCTTTCCGGGCCGCCTCTGCGGGCCAGCGGCGTGGCCCGCGATCTGCGCGTGGACGAACCCTATGCGGCCTACCACTGGCTCAAGCCCCAGGTCATGATTCACCCGGACGGCGACTGCTACGCGAGATACCTCGTGCGCATGGACGAGATGCGGGAATCAGTTCGCATTGCGAAGCTGGCCATCGCCGAGCTCCGCCAGCTCGGCCTCGGTGGCCCCTACCTCGCTCAGAACGATCTCGTGATCCCCCCGCCCAAGGAAGACATCTACGCCGACATGGCCGCCATGATCCGGCACTGGATCATCGCCATCCGCGGATTCAAGGTCCCCAAGGGCGAGATCTATCGCGCCGTCGAGACACCCCGCGGCGAGCTCGGCGTCTTCATCTCCTCCGACGGATCCGAGAAGCCTCACCGTCTCCACTACCGCAGTCCCTGCTTCGTCTCGCTGGGCGCCCTGGAGAAGATGGCGAAGGGCCTCCTCATCTCCGACCTCGTCGCCGTCATCGGCTCCATCGACATCGTCCTGGGAGAGGTGGATCGATGAGCAATTCACGCGGTCCGTTCGTTAAGGGGCAACCCGAGTCCCACGCCAGCTTCGGCCGCCAGGTGCCGGAGGGGCCTTCCGCCGCCGCCGTTGCCGCCGCGATGCAGAAGCACGAGGCCGCGATCGCGGAACTCCTGACCCGCTACCCCGAGTCCCGGGCCGCGCTCCTGCCCACGCTCCACCTCCTGCAACCCGAGTTCGGATGGCTCCCGCCCTCCGTGCAGAAGGCCGTCGCTCATCGCCTTCACATCGCGCCTGGGGAAGTCTTCCGCGTCGTGGAGTTCTACACGCTCTTCCACGGCCGCCCCTGCGGCAAGCGCCACGTCATGGTCTGCGGCACGCTCTCGTGTGAGCTTGGCGGCGCGAACAAGGTTTTGAAGGCCCTCGAGGCCGAGCTCGGGATCAAGGCAGGGGAGACGACGCCGGACGGCAAGGTCTCCATCGAGCGCGTCGAGTGCCTGGGCTGGTGCGACCGCGCTCCCGTCGTCCAGGTCAACGAGGACGATTACCTCGACAAGGTCACGCCCGACCAGGCGCGCGACCTCGCGCGCACCCTCAAGGGCTCGGCCCAGTGACCGCCGAACTCGTCCTCTCCCCCCGCTGGAAGGAGCTCGGTCGCCCGGCCCCGCTTGCCGAGTACGGCCCCTACGCCGCCCTGGAGAAGGCGCGCGCCCTGGAGCCGAAGGACGTCCTCGCCATCATCAAGGATGCCGTCCTCCAGGGACGCGGCGGCGCCGGTTTCCCCGCCGGGATGAAGTGGGAGTTCGCCGCCAACGCGCCGGGGTCGCCCAAGTATCTCGTCTGCAACGCGGACGAATCGGAGCCCGGGACGTTCAAGGACGTGCAGATCATGGAACGCGATCCGCACCTGCTCATCGAGGGCATGGCGGTCGCCGCCCGCGCGATCGGCGCCGACTCGGGCTACATCTATATCCGCGGCGAGTTCGTTCGTGCCGCGCGCATCCTCGAGGCCGCCATCGCCGAGGCCCGCGACATCATCGCCCCGTTCAAGCTTTATGTGCACCGCGGCGCCGGCGCCTACATCTGCGGCGAAGAGACCGCGCTCCTCAACTCCCTGGAAGGCCGCATCGGCGAGCCGCGGCTCAAGCCGCCGTTCCCCGTCACTCACGGCGCCTGGCAGAAGCCGACCGTCGTCAATAACGTCGAGACCCTCTCGTGCGTGGGCCCCATCGTTCTTCGCGGCGCCGCGTGGTGGAAGTCCTTCGGCAACGCCAACGGCTTCGGCTCCAAGCTCTTCTGCGTCTCCGGTGACGTTGTGAACCCCGGCGTCTTCGAGGCGCCGATGGGCACGAGCCTCAACGAGGTCATCTACAACTTCGCGGGAGGCCCGCGGCCTGGCCGCAAGGTCAAGGCCGTCTTCCCGGGCGGTTCGTCCGCGCCTCCGCTCGCCGGCGACGAGCTCGATGTGCCCATGGACTTCAAATCCCTCGACGCCAAGCGCTCCATGCTCGGTTCCGCCGGCGTCATCGTCGTCGACGATTCCCGATGCATGGTCGACGTCGCCCGCAACGTCGTTCACTTCTACGCTCACGAATCCTGCGGCAAGTGCACGCCCTGCCGCGACGGCAACAACATGGTGCACGGCATGCTCATCGACCTCATGGAGGGCCGCGGCGACACGCGCACCTTCGAGTACTTCGATTACATGGCCAAGCGCATCTTCGACGACTGCTTTTGCGCCCTGGCCAAGGGCTCGATGTTCGCCTTCGGCACCATCTTCCGGAAGTGGCGCGGCGACTTCGAGGCCTACCTCGACGGTGGGCACGCGAAGCGCCGGGAGATGTGGATGTGACGGCGCCTAC
Source organism: uncultured bacterium (assembly GCA_964548165.1). GTDB lineage: Bacteria > UBA8481 > UBA8481 > UBA8481 > UBA8481 > CAZJQD01. The sequence continues at coordinate 48,879 of CAZJQD010000021.1, read as the reverse complement.
GTCCCAGGGCACCCCGCAGGCTACCGCGCCGAAGCTCGTCTCCCTGACGATCGACGATCGGTCCGTCGCCGTGCCGGAAGGGTCGCTGGTCATCAAGGCCGCCGAGACCCTGGGCATCACCGTGCCGCACTTCTGCTACCACGAGCGTCTCAAGCCCATCGCCGCCTGCCGGCTCTGCCTCGTCGAGATCGAGGGCATGCGCGGGCTCCAGGCCTCCTGCGCCACGCCCGTCAAGGAGGGCATGATCGTCCGCACCACGTCCGCGCCCTCCACCGAGTCTCATAAGGAAGTGCTCGATCTCGTCCTCGAGAACCACCCCCTCGACTGCGGCAAGTGCGAGGCCGCGGGCCGCTGTCAGCTCGAGGATTTCACCTACGAGTTCGGGCCGCACCGCGTCAGCAACTACAATCCGCCCGGGATCTCCGGCATCCACTACCAGGAAGTGCCCTGGAGCCCCCTGTTGAAGTTCGATCCGTTCAAGTGCGTGGAGTGCACGCGCTGTATCCGGGTCTGCGACGAGGTTCACGACTGCCGCGCGCTCACCGCGGAGGGCCGGGGTCACAACTTCACCATCACTACCTTCGCCAACGGCCCCCTCCACTGCGACTTCTGCGGTTCCTGCGCCTCGGTCTGCCCGACGGGGGCCATCGAGCAGCAGCCGGCGCGCTTCTTCAAGAAGGACTGGGAATACGAGAAGCGTCCAGCCGTCTGCACGCACTGCGCCCACGGATGCTCGCTGGTCCTGAGGACCTGGGACGAGTCGATCCAGAAGGTCGATGACGATATCGACCTTGGCATCAACCGCGCCAACCTCTGCGCGAAGGGCCGATTCGGCTTCGACATGCTCGACGTTCCCGACCGGATCCGAATGCCGCTCGTTCGCGACGGCGAAGGCCTTCGGGAGGTCGGCTGGGAAGAGGCTCTCCAGGCCGCGTCGGATCTCATCGAGGACGCGCAGTCGCACAATCGCGCCATCGCCGGGATCGCCTCCGGCACGATCTCGATCGAGGACCTCCAGGCCTTCGGCGGGCTCCTCGATGCGCTCAAGGCACCGCGGCTCGCCGAGTCCCGAGACGGCGACGTCACGCGCCGACTCGCCGCCGCGACGGGTGTCTTCGGCAGCACCATCACCTATGACCAGATCGGAACAAGCGCGCTTGGAACAGGCGCGCTTGGCAAGTTCCCCGTCATCGCTGTCGCCGCCGACCTCGAGTCGCTCGATTACGTCGCGCACATTGATCTCCAGGCCGCCGCCCGCTTCGCCGGCCGCAAGATCATCGCCCTGGGCGCCCCTTACGCGAGGCTTAAGCCTTACGTCAGCGAGAGCCGGCCGTACACGGCGGAATCGATCGCGGCCCTGCCCGCCGGCACGCTCTTCATCCTCGACGCCGAGCACGTCCCGTCCGCCGTTCTCGATGCGGTCGCGTCCAGGCTCAAGACGCGTTCCGAGAGCGGTGACGGATTGCTCCTGGTGGCGGCGCAAGCGAACAGTCGCGCCTTCGGGCCAATGGGTTTCTCTGTCGTCGGCGATCTCCGTGCGTCGCTACTCCTCGTCGCTGGCCCCGTCGAGATGGCCACGCGTCCTGCCAACCTGGCGGGGCTCGTCGTCTCCGCCCATCATCGCGGCGGCATTGTCGAGGAGGCCGACGTCGTCTTCCCGGCCGCGTTCGCCTACGAGCGCCCGGGAACCTACGTGAACAGCGAGGGAAGGCGCCAGTTCGCCGCCGCAGCCGCGCGTCCCGTCGGCGTCGCCTGGCCCGACGGCGCCATCTGGTCCCGGCTCGCCCGCGCCTGCGGCATCGAGACCCCGCAGACGCCCCAGGCTCTCCGCGCCGCGGCCGACTCTTCCGCGCCCGCGCTGGCTGGCTCCGACCCCCTGCTCCAGGGCGCCGTCTCGACGCCTTCGGGAAGCCTCCTGGCCACCCGCCTCTCCGCGCCCTCCAAGCACACCGGTCTTCTCCTTGCGCACTCCGCCTGGACGAAGACCCTCCGCGACCACCTCGACTCCTCGCGCGAATTCGCCCCGTGGCCCGAATGACGATCGCGGCGCTGGTTCCCGGATTCGGCCGCAGGCCCTTTCCCCGAGGTTTCAGGCCGGAGGCTGATTCCGGGAATCGGCGCCGCTGTAAGGTCCACGCATGATCCTCGTCCTCGTCAAGCTTGGCGTTCTCATTGGCGTCCTGATGACCTCGGTCGCCTACATCGTCTGGGTCGAGCGCAAGGTCCTCGCGCGGATGCAGTGCCGCTCCGGCCCCAACCGCGTCGGCTTCGGCATCCTCGCCACGCTCCCGTTCATCGGCCCCTGGTTCAAGTTCACCGAGCGCTATCCGCTGGCTGGACTGGGCCAACCGATCGCGGACGGCGTGAAGCTCTTCCTCAAGGAAGTCCAGATGCCCGACGGCGTCGACAAGTGGACCTATCGCCTCGCCCCCATCCTCGCCCTGCTTCCCGCCTTCATCGGCTTCGTCGTCATCCCGTTCGGCCCGGACGTCACCATCCTCGGCCACTCCCTGAAGCTCCAGGTCTCCGAGCTCCCCGTGGCGCTCCTCTTCCTTCTCGCGATGGGGTCGCTCGGTTCCTACGGCGTCATCCTCGCCGGATGGGCCTCCAACTCGAAATACTCGATCATGGGCTCGCTCCGCGCGACCGCCCAGCTCATCTCCTACGAGCTCCCCATGGGCCTCGCGCTCCTCTCCATCGTTCTTCTCAGCGGTTCGCTCTCGCTGCGCGAGGTCATGAGCGCCCAGCAGGACGGATGGTGGTTCGTCTTCAGCCAGCCCGTCGCCTTCGTCATCGCGCTCATCTGCGCCGTCGCGGAGGCCAACCGCACCCCCTTCGACCTTCCAGAGGCCGAGTCCGAGCTGGTTGCCGGCTTCCACACGGAATACTCCGGCATGCGGTTCGCGCTCTTCTTCCTCGCCGAGTACGCGCACATGTTCCTCGGCGGTTCCATCCTCGCCACTCTCTTCTTCGGTGGCTGGAGCGTTCCGCTCGTGCCGGCCGCCCTCACCCCCTGGTGGCTCGGGGTCGCCGCTTTTGCGCTGAAGGTCCTTTCCTTCATGCTCTTCTGCATCTGGCTCCGCGGCACCATGCCCCGCTTCCGCTACGACCAGCTCATGTCCTTCTCCTGGAAGTTCCTGACGCCCGTCGCCGTCGTGAACCTCCTCGTCACCGCCTTCTGGGCGAAGTTGTGGTGAAGAGCTCATGATCCTCGCCGTGCGTTCGCTCCTCGTCGGGCTCCTCGTGACGCTCCGCGAGTTCTTCAAGTCCCCCATCACGGTCCAATATCCCGAGTCCCGACCGTTCACCGGGCATCGCTGGCGCGGCGTTCACGGCCTCTTCTTCACGAAGAACGTCACCGAGGAGCTCTGCATCTCCTGCCACCTCTGCGCCCGCATCTGCCCCGCGGTCTGCATCGAGATGGAGGGCCACGTCGAGCCCGACGGCACGAAGTATCTCCACAAGTTCGACGTCGACCTCGGGCGCTGCATCTACTGCGGCTACTGCGAGGAGGTCTGTCCCGTCGACTGCATCCGGCTGACGACGTCCACGGACTACACCGTCCGCGACCGCGCGAACTTCGTCCTCCACAAGGAGGACATGCTCTCGATCGCGAAGAACGCGATGTCGCGCGGCGAGCATGGCGCGCTGGGCGTCCGCGGCAACGACGGCCTCAGCGTCATCCACGAGACGCCGCACAACTCCCGCGCCCAGTTTGATGCGACGCCGGGGCACGGCGGGACGCCGGCCGGAAGTCCCGCCGCCGCGAGGAGCGAGCACTGATGCGCGTGCACGCCTTCTACCTCTTCGGCTTCCTCTCGACCGTCTTTGCGCTCCTGGCCATCACCCGCCGCAATCCGGTCCATAGCGCCCTGATGCTCGTCATGACCCTGCTCTCGGTCGCCGGCGTCTACCTCGTCCTCGGCGCGCGGTTCGTCGCCATGGCGCAGATCTTCGTCTACGCCGGAGCCATCGTCGTCCTCTTTGTCTTCGTCATCATGATGGTGGGGACCGGCCCCGAGGTTCTCTCGCACCGGGGCCGACACAACTGGGGCTGGGGCCTCGCGGCCGCCCTGCTCGTCGGCGCCGCGCTCGCCCTGAAGATCCCGCTCCTGCCCGACGCCGTCCTCGCCCTCACCGACACCGACCCGCGAGCCCTGGCCGCCGTGCTCATCGGGAGCGGCGGTCTCATCGGCGAACACGCCCTCGCGTTCGAGCTCGGATCGTTCCTCGTGCTGGCCGCCATGATCGGCTCCGTCATGCTCGGGAGGACCCGCTCATGACGGTCATCCCGCTCGACCACGCGGTCTGGTTCTCCATCGCGCTCTTTGTCATCGGTCTCGTGGGCGTCCTGACGCGGCGCAATCTCATCGTCATCTTCGTCTCCGTCGAACTCATGCTCAACGCCGTCAACCTCCACATCATCGCGTTGAGCCGCCTCCCCGACGGCAGGGCGGCCGCCAACGGCGAGGCCGTCGCGCTCTTTGTCATCCTCCTGGCCGCGTGCGAGGTCGCTGTCGGCCTGGCCATCCTGCTCGGCCTCTATCGTCACCACGTGCTCCTCGCCGTGGAAGACATCGCGGAGCTGAAGGACTGATGACTCCCGAACAGGCGCGCCTGGAACAGCTTCTTCTCCTCGTACCCGCGCTCCCGATCGCCTCCGCGCTCTTCCTCGCCTTCTTCGGCAGGAAGATCCCGAGGCTCGCCGGCTGGATCGCGACCCTCTCCGTCGCCCTCGCCCTCGCCGCCGCGCTCCCGGCCATCCACGCCGCCTTCGCTCCGGGCGCCCACGGCGCCCACGGGGCGGTAACCGCCGTCGCCTGGCCCTTCATCGCGACGCCCTCGCTCTCCATCGACATCGCCTTCCGCGTCGACGCCCTCTCCGCCCTCATGCTCTGCGTCGTCCTCGGCGTCGGTTCCCTCATCCACCTCTACTCGATCGAGTACATGGAGAAGGACCCGGATGTCGTGCGGTACTTCACCTACCTCAACATGTTCATCGCGTTCATGCTCCTCCTGGTCCTCGGCGACAACCTCTTCCTCCTCTTCGTCGGCTGGGAAGGCGTAGGCCTGGCTTCGTACTGCCTCATCGGTTTCTGGTACAAGGAGACGGCGCCGCCGAAGGCGGGCATGAAGGCCTTCATCACGAACCGCATCGGCGACTTCGGCTTCATGATCGGGATGTTCCTCCTCGCGATGGCCTGCGGCACCGGCAACTTCGAGTCGATCGCGGCGGCGTGCAGGGGAGACCTGGCCGCGGAGCGGATCATGATCGCCGGATACTCGGTCCCCTACCTGGAACTCGTCGCCATCCTGCTCTTCCTCGGAGCGTGCGGCAAGTCGGCGCAGTTCCCTCTCCACGTCTGGCTCCCCGACGCCATGGAGGGCCCGACCCCCGTCTCCGCGCTCATCCACGCCGCGACCATGGTCACCGCCGGCATCTACATGGTGGCACGGCTCGACCCTGTCTTCGTCACCGCCGTCCACGCGCGCGAGATCATGCTGACGATCGCGGTCATCACCGCCGTCGGAGCCGCGATCGCGGCCATCACCCAGTTCGATCTCAAGCGCATCCTCGCGTATTCCACCATCAGCCAGCTCGGCTACATGATGGCCGGCGTCGCCGCGGGCGGTCGTGAGGCCGCCGCCTTCCACCTCGCCACGCACGCCGTCTTCAAGGCGCTTCTCTTCCTCGGCGCCGGCTCCGTCATGCATGCCCTCCACGGCAAGCTCGACATCCGCGAGATGGGAGGCCTCATCCGGCGGATCCCCGCGACCGCGGTCTTCTTCATCATCGGCGCGTTCGGGCTGGCCGGGATCCCGTTCTTCGCCGGCTTCTACTCCAAGGACCTCGTCCTGATGGTCGTGGCGGAGCATCACCCCGTCCACGCCGCGTTCCTCCTGGGCGGCGCCGCCATCACCGCCTTCTACTCCGCGCGCATGGTCATGGTCGCCTTCTTCGGCAAGGAACGCCTCGATCACCACACCGCCCAGCACTGCCACGAGTCCGGGCTCCGCGTCCTCGTGCCGCTGGGCATCCTGGCCGCCGGCACGATCGTCGTCGGGCACATCGATATCCCTCACGTCCTCGGCCTCGCTGCTCACCCGCACGTCGGCTGGGTCTACCCGGCCGCGCTCGCGACCGCGCTCGGCGGCACCGCGGTCGGATGGTTCGTCTACCGAAACCGGGTCCCGGTCGACACGCCTGCAAGCGCCTTCATCCGCTCCGGCTTCGGCCTTGATGCGCTCTACGCGCGCCTCTTCATCAACCCGCTCCTCGCGGCCGCCCGCTGGACCCGGGACGTCGTCGACGCGTCCGGCATCGACAGCATCGCGCACGGGCTGGCCATGATGGGGGGCGGCCTGGGAGAATCGATGAGGTCGTTCCAGACCGGCAACCTCGGCACCTACATCGGCTACCTCGCCTTCGGCGTAGCCGTCCTCGTCTGGTACGTGCTCGGATGATCGACTCCTTCTTCCATCTCGCGGTCCTCGTGCCCGCCCTGACGCTCGTCGCTCTCTTCTTTGCCGCGCGCCGGGCCGACCTCGCCCGCGCTATCGCGCTCGTCTCCGGCATCACCTCGCTCGTGGCCGCATCCCTGCTCGGGTACTTCGTCCTGCAGAACGGCGCCGAACTGCACATCCTGGCCGACCGTGTCTGGGCGCCGACCATCAACACCCACCTCAAGTTCGGTATCGAGCCGCTCTCGCTCCTCATGATCTGGGTCACCGCCTTCACCACGCTCCTCGCCGTCCTCGCCGCGATCCGCGACATTCAGCCGCGCAAGGACCAGGCGGGCCACGACGACGCCCGGCCAGTGGCCGCGCACTTCGGATTCATCTTCCTCATCCAGCTCGCGCTGTATGCCTTCTTCACCGCCCGCGACCTCGTCCTCATCTTCGTCTGCTACGAGCTCGTCCTGATCCCCATGTACCTCATGATCCTCGTCTGGGGCGGGAAGGAACGCGTGTACGCGTCCCTCAAGTTCCTCCTCTTCACGCTCTTCGGATCCCTCCCGATGCTCCTGGCCGTCGCCGCCGTCGGCGTCATCACCTGGCAGCAATACCAGGTCCCTCTCTTCGACATCGACGTCCTCAGGAGCGCCGGCTTCCCGATCTCCGCAGGCCGCTGGCTCTTCACCGGCTTCGCGCTGGCCTTCCTCGTCAAGGTCCCGCTCTGGCCCCTCCACACCTGGCTCCCGGACGCGCACACCCAGGCCCCCACCTCCGGCTCCATCATCCTCGCCGGCGTCCTCCTCAAGATGGGCACCTACGGCCTCGCCGCCATCGCCATCCCGCTCTTCCCCGAGGCCGCCCACGCCTTCGCGCTTCCGCTCCAGGTCCTGGCCGTCGCCGGCGTCATCCTCGGCGCCCTCGGGTCGCTCGCGCAGTCCGACGCCAAGCGCCTCATCGCCTACTCCTCGGTCAGCCACATGGCCGTCGTCGTCCTCGGCCTCTTCGCCTTCACGCGCGAGGCCTGGCTCGGCGCCATCATGCAGATGGCCGCACACGCCGTCTCCACCGGCGCCCTCTTCTTCTTCATCGGCGCCCTCTACCGCCGCCGCCACGACCGCGACCTCGGCGCCTTCGGCGGCCTCGCCACGATCTCGCCGGGACTTGCCGCCTGGGCCGCCGTCCCCGTCTTCTCCTCGACGGCCCTCCCGGGTACCGCCGGGTTCGCCGCGGAGCTTCTCGTCCTCTACGGAACCTTCCTCACGCGCCCGCTCCTCGCCGTTCTCGCCGCCCTCGCCGTCATCCTCTCGGCCGCCTACATGCTGAAGTTCTACAAGGCCATCGCGTTCGGCAATCCCACGCCCGAGTTCCAGGCGTCCTGGGACGGCGCGAAACCCGATGAGCTCATCGGCATGGCCGTCTGCACGGTCGTCCTTGTCGTCGTCGGCGTCGCTCCCTGGTTCACGGTCTACGGTTGGCTCAATCCCACCGTCGCGCAGCTCCTGGCGGTGATCGGATGAGCGGAGAAGTGATCATCAACCCGATCTTCACCTACCTCGCGGCGACGACGCCCGAGCTCATCCTCTTTGCCGGCGCCATCCTGCTGATGCTCGCCGACTTCCTCGTGCCCTCCCAGCGCGACCGCTTCCCCATCCTCGGCGCCGCCACGGCCCTCATCGCCCTATGGTTCTCCTTCTACTCGCTCGATGGCCCCCACGCCCCCGCCTACGCCGGCGCCATCGTCGTCGACGCCTGGACGGCCATCTTCCGCGTCCTCTTCACCGGCATCGCCGCCTTCTCGCTCCTCCTCGCCCTTCCGCGCGGCTACCTGGCGCCGCCCTCGCCGCTCGACCCCGCCGCGCGCACCGTCCACGGCGGCGACGCGACGATCCTCATCCTCATCGCGACGGCGGGCATGAGCCTCATGGCCGCCTCCCGCGACTTCCTCGTCACGGTGATCGCGATGGAGGTCATGTCGCTGGCCATCTATCCGCTCATCGCGCTGGCTCGCACCCGCCATGGCTACGAGGCCGCGACCAAGTACTTCCTCATGGGCGCCGTCGGTTCCGCCGTCATGCTCTTCGGCATCTCGTTCCTCTACGGCGCCACCGGCACGACGCGCTACGTTCCGCTCCAGCCCCTCGAGGGCCGCGCACTCCTCGGCTTCGTCCTCGTACTCTCCGGCCTCTTCTTCAAGCTCGCCGCCGTGCCCTTCCACGCCTGGCTGTTGGACGCCTACGAGGCCGCGCCCGCCTCGCTCGGTGCCTTCATGGCCGCCGGCGTCAAGGCCGCCGCCGCCGCCGCGCTCGGCCGCTTCATCTTTCTCATCATCTTCCCGTCCCTCGCGGCAACGCCCGAGATCGTCCGGTCCTTCATCGCGATCTCGGCCGCCACCCTCTTCGTCGGTAACGCCGGCGCGCTCTTCCAATCCAGCATCGCCCGGCTCCTGGCCTACTCCGCGATCGCGCATACGGGATTCCTCCTGATGGGATCGGCCGCCTGCATGATCGGGACCCAGACCGGGAATCCCGCGGGCCTCGCGGCCATGGTCTTCTACGTCCTCACCTACGCTCCCGCCGCCCTCGGCGCGTTCGCCGTCCTCTCGCTCGTCGAAGGCGCCAGCGCCGACCGCGCCCAGCCGCTTTCCTCCGGTGTCCGCGACATCAACCTCCTCAAGGGTCTCTGGCGCCACCATCCCTGGACCGCCGTCGCCTTCACGATCCTCGTCGGTTCCCTCGCGGGCCTTCCCCCGACCGCCGGTTTCTGGGCCAAGCTCGAGATCTTCCGCGCCAGCTTCCAGGCCGGCCACCTCGGCCTCCTCGCCATCGCGCTCCTCAACTCGCTCCTCGCCGCCTACTACTACGTGAAGCTCATCCGCGCCGCGTTCACCGACGAGGATCAGCGCCTCGTTCCGCCCGATCGCCTGCGCACCGCGCTCGCCATCCTCGCCGCGCTCGTCGTCCTGGGAATCGGCTTCCTGCCCGGCGAATTCCTGTTGGCCGCCGCCACCGCGACCCTTAGGCTCGCGCTTCCATGAGCGCTCCGAAGCCTGCCAAGGACAACGTCACGCCCCTGACCCCGCGCGCCGCCCAACAGCGCCCCTCCGGTCCCAGGCCCGCCGTCGACCGCAAGGACATGGCGGCGTCCCTCGAACCTCTTGCCGGCGAGATGAAGCGCCTCGACGATGTCATACACGGCGCCGTTGCGCTCTTCTCGGGCGCCTGGTTCCCCGAGGCCGATGATCTCTCTCGTGGCGGCAAGCGGCTCCGCGCCGCTCTCTGCATCGCCGCCGCCCGCGCCGGTTCGCACGACCCCCGGGTCCTCGAGACCGCCATCGAGCTCGCCGCGTACCTCGAGGGCATTCACCTCTCCTCGCTCCTCCATGACGACGTCATCGATAACGCCACCGAGCGTCGCGGCATCGCCACGCTCCAGCGCCGCTACGGCCGCACCGGCGCCATCCTCGCGGGCGACATGCTCTACGTGAAGATCTTCGGCCGCCTCCTCGAGCCCCGGTTCCGCGACGTCGTCCAGATCGTCGTCCAGGGCGTCGTCGACATGGTGGAAGGGGAGACCTGGCAGACGATGGGCGCCGTGATGGCGCGCGAGCCCGAGGTGGACGAGTACCTCCAGGGCATCGGCAAGAAGACGGCCGGGTTCTTCCGCGCCGCCTGCGAGGCCGGAGCCCGGCTCGGGATGGCTCCCGGCGCCGAGCTCGACGCGTCGGAGCCCGCGCGCACCTTCGGGTTCGAGTTCGGCATGGCCTTCCAGATCATCGATGACGTGCTCGACTGGAGCGCGGATCCGGAGGTGCTCGGCAAGGACCTCCAGTCCGATATCAAGAACCGCAAGCTCACGCTCCCGCTCTTGACCTTCCTGGCCGAGGAACCCGCCGTCGCCCGCCCGCTCGTTGCTCGCGCCATGGACGGCGCCATCGTGCCGCTGGCCACCGAGCTCCACAAGCGCGGTCATCTCAAGCGAGCCCATCGCGCGGCCGAGGCTCACGCGGCCACGGCCCGCGACGCCCTCGACCGATGGAAGGCCGACACCGGCCTCCTGCGCGACGTCCTGGACGCCACCCTCGACCGCGCCTACTGAACCGCATGCCCGTCATCCTCTTTGAGTCACCCGGCACCGACCTGGCTCCACTGGACTCACTGCGCTTCCAGGGTGACATTCCCTGCGGCGCCTTCACCTTGGCGGAACGCGCGGAACGCCTGCTGGGCGTGACCGCGGGGCGCGTCGGCCGGCCGCGCGCCGGCGGCGTCTCCCTCGACCTGCCCGCAGTCACGCCCGGCCCCGGGCTCTATATCGCCGCCAACCTTCTCCTCCTGGCCCCGCTGGCCATCGAGGGCCCCACGGAAGTCGGCACCGTTGACGGGCGGATTGCCTGGCTCCGGCTCGATTCAGCCGGTGCGGCGCGCCTCCTGGCCGCCGGGCACGGCGGAGCGGACGTGGACGCGGCCGCCGCGGGCCTCCCGCGCCGCGACTTCTCCGGCGCCGCGTTCATTGATCGCCCGTGGGACGTCGTTCGCCACCTCCCGTCCCTCCTCGCCGCCGATGCCGCCGCGATCGAGCCGCGCCGGAGCGACTCCGCGCGCATCCACGCGACCGCCGTTCTCGACGAGTCCACGGGCCCCATCGTCGTCGGGGAAGGCGCCGTCATTGAGCCTCTCGCCGTCATCGCCGGCCCCGCGATCATCGGTCCCGGCGCCGTCGTCAAGGCGCACGCTCACATTCGCGGGTCGGTCATCGGCAGGGGAGCGCGCGTCGGCGGCGAAATCTCCGCGTCGATCTTCTTCCCCTTCTCCAACAAGCAGCACGACGGCTTTATCGGCCACTCCGTCGTCGGTTCGTGGGTCAACATCGGCGCCGGCACCACCGGCTCGAACCTCAAGAACACCTACGGCGAGATCCGGGTCGACGGTGAGCCGACCGGCCTTCAGTACCTGGGACAGATCATCGGCGATCACACCAAGATCGGCATCCAGGGCGTCATGAATACCGGCTCCGTCTATGGCGTCTGCTCCTGCCTCGTCACCGCCGGAAAGCCATTCCCGCGCCGGATCGGCGACTTCGATTTCGCGGGAAAGAAGGCCGAGATCGATGCGGTGATCCGAACGGCGAGGATCGTGATGGCGCGACGGGGACACGACCTGACGGCCACAACCGAGGCGCTCTTCAGGGCCCTGCACGAGGCCGCGTCCGCACCACAAGCCGATCCGGAGACATCCACGGGCGGCACGCCGCGCGCGTGAGGGCCGTTCTCCAGCGCGTCTCGCGCGCGAAGGTGACCGTGGACGACGAAGTGACGGGCGAGATTGGGAGGGGAGTCGTCCTCCTGGCCGGCTGCGCGGCCGGCGACACCGACGCGGATTTCCAGCGCATCGCCCAGAAGACCGCCACGCTCCGGCTCTTCCCCTCGCCCGATGATTCCAGCCACTTCGACCGCTCCCTCATGGATGTCGGCGGCTCGGTCCTGGCTGTCAGCCAGTTCACCCTCCTTGGGGATTGCGCCAAGGGCCGGCGCCCATCCTTCTCCGCGGCGATGCCGGTCGAGGAGGCACGAAACGCGTTCGAGCGCTTCGTGGTGATCCTCAAGGAGACCGGGCTCCCCGTGGCAACCGGCAAATTCCAGGCCATGATGAAAGTTGAATTAGTCAACGATGGACCGGTCACTCTCCTGATAGACTCCCGGGGAGCCCTCTGATGGACGCGACAGTCTCGACCCCCACCGTCATCGACGGAACCCAGCTCCCGCCGATCATCCAGGGCGGCATGGGCGCCGGCGTCTCCTCGTGGACACTGGCGCGAGCCGTCGCGAAGTGCGGTCAGCTCGGCGTCGTCTCCGGCACCGCCCTCGACCTCATCCTCGCACGCCGTCTCCAGGACGGCGACCCGCAGGGCGATTGCCGCCGCGCGCTCGCCGCGTTCCCGTTTCCCGCCATGGCGCGCCGCGTCCTGGATCGACACTTCATCGCCGGTGGCCGCAAGCCCGACGAGCCCTATCGCGCCGTCCAGATGCTCGGCGTCAACGGCCCGAAGGACGCCTACGAGCTCCTCATCTGCGGAAACTTCGTCGAGGTCTGGCTTGCACGAGAAGGCCACGACGGCTACGTCGGCATCAACTTCCTCGAGAAGATCCAGCTCCCTCACCTGCCCTCGCTCTATGGCGCCATGCTCGCCGGAGTCGCCGCCGTCCTCATGGGCGCAGGTATTCCGCGCGACATTCCCGGCGCCATCGATCGGCTGGCGCTCCACGAGCCCGCCGAGTACGGCCTCAGGGTCAACGATCCGGCCGGTGCCGAGATGGTCAAGCTCTCGTTTGAGCCCCGGGAGTGGATGGAGCGCGACCTGCCGCCGCTCACCAGGCCCGCGTTTCTCCCCATCATCGCCTCCAACGCCCTGGCCGCCAGCCTCGTGCGCCGCGCCAACGGCCGCATCGACGGTTTCATCGTCGAAGGCCCGACGGCTGGAGGTCACAACGCCCCCCCGCGCGGACCTATGACGCTCACGCCCACGGGCGAGCCCATTTACGGGAGACGCGACGAAGTCGATCTCTCCCAGTTGCTGACGCTCGGACTGCCCTTCTGGGTGGCCGGCGGGACAGCGCGTCCCGAGCGAGTCAAGGCCGCCATCGCGGCCGGAGCCCGGGGCGTTCAGGTCGGAACCGCGTTCGCGTTTTGCGTCGAGTCCGGACTGGCCGCCACGCATCGCCGTCACCTGCTGGAGCTCGTGCGCGAGGGCAAGACCTCGGTCTACACCGATCCCATCGCCTCGCCGACCGGCTTTCCGTTCAAGGTCGCGCGCGTCGAGGGCACGGTCTCCGAGGAAGACGCCTACCTCGCGCGCTCCCGCATCTGCGATCTCGGCTACCTGCGCGAGGCGTACAGGCGCGAGGATGGGTCCGTGGGTTTCCGGTGCGCGTCGGAGCCGGTGGAGGTTTTTCTCAAGAAGGGTGGCGTGAAGGCGGACGCCGAGGGCCGCAAGTGCCTCTGCAACGCGCTCATGGCCAACATCGGCATGCCCCAGGTGCGGCCCAAGGGCTACGAGGAACTCCCGCTCTTCACCTGCGGCGACGACCTCGTGGAACTGGGACGATTTCTCCCCGCTGACGGCGGCCTCGACTACACCGCCGAGGACGTTATCCGCTACATCTCGCAGGGCCTGTAGAACTTCCGTTTTTCAGTTCCCGTTTCCCAATGAGCTAATGATCAATGGAAAATGACAAATGGAAAATGTCTACGCCTTGGCGATCTTGCCGCCCTTGATGCAACGCGTGCAGACCAGCGCGGTGACGAGCGACTTCCCGTTCTTGATGCGAATCTTCTGAAGATTCGGCGACCAGGTGCGGTTCGTCTTGCGATTCGAGTGACTCACATTATGACCGGCACCGGTTCCTTTGCCGCAAACGGCACAAACAGCAGTAGGCATGGTTGGAACTCCTTTCGAATGACGGCGCAATCTAGCACGCCCCTTCCCGTGAGGCAACAAGGTTCCTCTTCGTCCCAACATGGTGAGCCCCCCCGTGGCGGGCCCCGTGGCCACGGTGCATGACGCAACAAGCACCGTAGCGGCGTTGCGCATCGTAACAACTAAGCTTAAACTTCGGTCCGCCTGTGCCGTCTAACTCGGTAACAGTCGCAAACCCACGGAGGCTACCAGTCCATGACCCGCCATCGTTTCATCGCCATCGTTGCGCTCGCCGTCTCGATTGTCCTCAGCGCCGCGGCCCTGCCGCCCGCCCCCCTGGCCAACAACGCCTGGCAGGTGGGCGAGCGACTCACCTACCAGGTCAAGTATGGCTTCTTCCGCGCTGGAACCAGCGTCTTTGCCGTCGAGGGCGAGGAACAGCTCAATGGCCGCCGTGCGCTCAAGTTCTCCTCGACCATCAACTCCGCGCCCGGCTTCTTCTTCAAGATCAACGACACCGCCCGTTCCTACTCTGACCCCCTCTCTCTCTACACCATGCGCTACGACAAGATCCAGCGGGGCCAGGAGGAGAACAGCACCAACGTGACCGTCTATAATCACGCGGCACGGACCGCCCAGCGCACCGAGGACAACACCGCGCATGCGCCCATCCCGCTCAACCCGTACGCGGTCGATGTCCTGGGCGCGATCTATTACGTCCGCGCCCAGAACCTGCGGGTGGGCCAGGTCATCAAGTTCCCCGTCCATGACGGCAAGCGCGACTACGGCATGGAGGTCACGGTCCGCAAGATCGAGCGCATCACGGTTCCGGCCGGCACCTTTGAGTGCCTGCTGGTCGAGCCGCGACTCCGGCAGGCGGACGGCACCATCCGCAGGAAGGGCCAGATGACGCTCTGGATGACCAACGACTCGCGGCATATCCCCGTCCAGATCCGCATCCAGCTCGGCTTCGGATCCCTTACCGCCCACCTCCAGACGATGCAGGGGACGCGCGCCGCCGAATAGCGGCACGCGCCGCTCATCACGGGTTCGTGCCCGTCGTCGAGTCGTCTCGAGTCGAGCGCGCCGCCTGGAACCAGGCTATGGATGCCGTCAAGGCCATGGCCAGGCTCGAGACAGCCGCCACGCCACGGACACCCAGGTCCGCGCCCTGCAGCAATCCGTTGAAGACGACCACCATCAGAAGGCCCGTCGCCTGCACGGCTGAGGCCATGCCGTTTCTCCTGGCCACCGTCAGGGATCGAAGAGCCAGGAGCCTCAGGAGCGTGAAGGGAAGGCCGGCCAGCAGGAGCGCGGTGACAGGTGCCACGAGAGCGGTTGCGCTCGGCTCGAAGACACCGCGCTCGAAGATCGCCGCCGTCAGCGGGCGCGATGCCAGGGCGAGTGGCAGCACGAGGACCGTGGAAAGGCCGAGCAGCCAGGCCCCGACCCGGTTCAATACGACGCCGGCGACGCGGCTGTCGCCAGAGACGCGGGCCAGGGTCGTCGTGCCGACCGCGCTGATCGAGAGCGAGAGGGTTCCCGCCAGGAAGTAGGGGAGGCGCTGGGCATAACCCAGGACGGCGACGCCGCCCTCGCCTCCTGCTCGCGAGGCGTAATACTGCTCCACGAGCGGTACCAAGGCCGCACAGAGAACGCCCGGCACGAGCACCAGGGCCTCCCTTATGACCAGGCTCTCGCCGGCCGTCTCCGTCACCTCCGCGTCTCCAGACCGCTGCGCGCCGAAACGAAGGATCACGAGAGATAGCGACGCCTCCACCGCGCTCCCGAGAGCAAGGCCCAACGCAAGCGCGCGAACGCCTTGGTTCGGCAAGCCCAGGAGCATCGCCCCGATCACCAGCGGGGCCGCGACCGGTAGAACCCCAGCGGCGAAGAAGCGCCCCTGCGCCTGCAGGGCCCCGTTCAGGGCTACGTTGGCGGAACCGGCTATGGTGAAGAACGCGAGGAGCGGCAGGAGCGAGATGGCAGAGAAACGCGCGGACTCCGCGGTCAACGCGTGAGCGACCCACGCGGGGCCGATCGCCAGGACAAAGAAAGCGCCGCAAATTCCCGGGAGCAGCACCTGGAGAAGAGCATGCCGCAGAACCGATGGCGAGCTGGAGTTCCTGGAGAGCCGAGCGACCAGCGGCGGCTGGTAGGCATGGAGCAGAAGATTCACGGGAAGGCTGGCCAGTGCGTAGGCGGCCATCCATCCGTCCAGGCTCCCGTGGAGCGCCAGGAGCGAGGCCACCAGGATCTCCTGCGCGATGCGAGCTACTTTGACGAGCAAGGTTCCTGAGCCGTGAATGAACGTGTCTCGGACCATTCCCGAGTAATGCGGATGGTGCCTGGAGCGGGGAGAGATCACGTTCGAGGGCTCATCTTAGTGCAGTTAGCTCGGTCCACGCGATCCCTTTCCCGACGGCATCCTCTTGTGCATAAAATCGTGGGGTTGGTCGGTCGCCCGCCTTGACGATCAGAGAATCCCGGACGTAGATTGGCGAGTGCATCCGAAATGACTGAAATCATAAGAATGGTTCCGAAACCCCGATCCCAGGCTCAAGGGCTCGGCGCAATCATCCAGCATCTCGAGCACCTCACGGCGAATGAGCGCGAGCTCATCGACGGGGCCCAGGTGAAGGAGGTGCGTTTCGACCCCGCGACAGGCTACGTGCGCCTCTTCGTGAACCTCCCGGCGCATGCCGGTTCGGACTACCTGAGTTCCCTCGAATCCGCCGCCAGTCGCGCCATGAAGGGCATGCCCGTCATCGTCGAGCCTGCGTTGCAGGCGGAGGATCCCGGGACTCGGATCCGCGCGGCCTGGCCGGACGTGCTGGCGCGCCTCACCGAGGATCGCCCGACGGTCGCGCCCCTTCTTCGCGCCGCCAGGGCCGACTGGATCGAGGGAGCCTTCGAGGTGCAGGTTGCCAGCGAGTTCTTCCTGCGGCGCCTGCGGGAGACGGGCTGTGACGCGCTCCTCCAGGATCTCATGGCGCCCCATCTCGGCGTACGCCCCCCGTTCCGCTTTGTCGTCAGCGACATTCCTGTTCCCTCTCCGACGCGCCCACCCTCCACCGAGACCGACCCGGACTCCGCCGCGAAGAAGAAGGAAAGCAATCTCGTCATGGGCTCGGCCGCGCGCCTGAAGGGCGAGCCGCTTCCGCTCTCCTCGCTGACTGGTCCGCTGGGCCACGGCCTCTTCGAGGGAGAGCTCTTCAACGTGGAGTGGTTCGAGACGCGACAGAAGAAGGCCATCTGGTCCGCGACCCTGACCGATCACAAGGGCGCTCTCCGCGTGAAACTCTTCGAGCCCGATCCCAAGCTGAAGACCGCCCTGAAGGACGGCGCCTGGGTCCGAATCGGGGGCAAGGTCTCCTACGAGAATCGCGGGGGGCCGGCCCGCGCGGGACAAGCGAACGCGGAAGCGGAACTGATGCTGACCCCGCGCGACATCGCGAAGGCGCGGCGTCCCGAGCGCAGGGACGCGGCCGAGCACAAGCGCGTCGAGCTGAACCTGCACTCCAAGTTTTCTCGTCTCTCCGGCCTCATCGACCTCGACGCCCTCTGGGCGCGCCTCAAGGCATGGGGCTGGGACAGCGTCTGCATCACCGACGACGCGGTCGTCCAGTCGTTCCCGCGGGCCTACGCGGCCGCGAAGAAGGCCGGGATCAAGCTCGGACTTGGTTGCCAGCTCAACTGGGTCGACGACCGCCGACCGATCGCCTGGAACATCGCCGATCGCTCCGCGCGCGCCGCCAACTCCATTGCCCGCACCGCCGTCGTCTTCGACCTCGAGACCACCGGCCTCGGCGCATTCTCTCACAAGGTGATCGAGATCGCCGGCTACCGCGTCGAGAACGGGGTGATCACGGCGGAGTTCAAGTCGCTCGTGGATCCTGGAGAACCGCTCTCCGATATGACCCGCAAGATCACGGGGATCACGGACGAGATGGTCGCGGGTCAGCCCGGGTGGCCGACCGTCTTCGAGAGGTTCCGAGCGTTCGTCGGCGACGCCATGCTCGTCGCGCACAACATCTCCTTCGACGCGGGCTTCCTCCGCAAGATCTGGCCGGACGATGACCCGATGCCGCCGCTCGTGGACACGATCGGCATGGCGCGCGTCCTCCTGCGCGACCTCCGGAACTACAAGCTCGGCACCCTCGCCAAGGCCCTGAACGTCTCGCTCGTCGACGCGCACCGCGCCGCCGACGACGCCCGTGCCCTGGCCCGGCTCTACATCCTCATGATCGAGAAGTTCCGCGAGCAGGGGATCACGACGCTCGCGGGCATGAACGAGCTGGCGCCACGCGTCGAGCCGCGCAAGATCCCGTCGCAGGACGTGGTCGTTCTCGTCCAGTCCGAGGTCGGCCTGCGGAATCTCTACCGCATCGTCACCACCGCCCACCTCGACCACCTCTTCATTCGCCCCCGCGTCCCCGCCTCGTTCCTCCACGCGCACCGCGAGGGCCTGCTCGTCGGCTCGGGCGCCACCGGCGGCCCCCTCGTGGAGGCGCTCCTCTACAACGACGACCCCAAGCGCCTGGCGGCCCTCGCCAGGACCTTCGACTACATCGAGATCGCGCCACCCAGCGCCTACGCGGACAAGGTCGCGGAGGGAACGCTCCGCGACGAGGAGGAAGTCCGCGCGCTCATCCGGCGCCTCGTGGAACTGGGCGACGAGGCCGGCAAGCCCGTCGTCGCGGTCAGCCGCGCCTACCACCTCGATCCCCACGAGCGCGAGTACCGCAAGCTCCTCGAGCAACGGTCCGCCGACACCATCCCCTCGCTCCACCTGCACACCACCGACGAGATGCTCTCGGAGATGGCCTTCCTCGGGCCGGCGACGGCCTGCCGGGTCGTCCTGGACGCGCCGCGCGAGCTCTTCGGCCGCCTGGAGGATGTGCCGCCCCTCCCGAAGGGCTTCTTCCCGCCCGTCATCGACGGCGCCGAGGACGAGCTTCGGCAGATGACGCTCGCGCGCATGAACGAGCTGTACGGCGCCCACGGTCGTGAAGTGCCTGAGGTTGTCCGCGCCGCCGTGGACAAGGAGCTGACGGCCATCATCGGCAACGGCTTCGCCGTCCTCTACCTTATCGCCCAGCGTCTCGTGAAGAACTCGCGCAAGAACGGCTTCGTTGTCGGGTCGCGCGGTTCCGTGGGCTCCTCGGTCGTAGCCTTCCTCGCGGGCATCACGGAGGTCAATCCCCTCCCTCCTCACTACCGCTGTGCGAAGTGCGGCGCGACCGTCTTCGCCGAGGCCGGCGTGAAGGGCGCCTGCGGCCCCGACCTGCCGCCCCGCGACTGTTGCGGGGCCCCCATGGATCGCGACGGCTACCGGATCCCGTTCGAGGCCTTCATGGGACTCAAGGGCAACAAGGTCCCCGACATCGACCTCAACTTCGCCGGCGAATACCAGGCGCGGGCGATGGCCGAGATCGAGGAGACCTTCGGGCGCGATCACGTCTTCCGCGCCGGCACCATCGCCACGCTCCAGACGCGTAACGCCATCGGCTTCGTGAAGAAATACTGCGAGGAACGCGGGTTGACGATGAGCGGGGCCGAGATGGACCGGCACGCGCGCGGCATCACCGAGGTTGCGCGCACGACGGGCCAGCATCCCGGCGGCATGGTCATCATTCCCCGGCACATGAAGGTCACGGATATCCTCCCGGTCCAGCGCCCTGCCGACAAGGAGGCCGCCGACTTCGTCACCACGCACTTCGACTTCCACTCGTACGAGGGCACCGTCGTGAAGGTCGACGTCCTGGGCCACGACGCGCCCACGGCGATCAGGCACCTCACCGACCTGACCGACATCGACGCCATGAACGTGCCCGTCAATGATCCCGCCGTCCTCTCTCTCTTCTCGTCCACCAAGGCCCTCGGCCTCACCGACACCCAGCTCGGGTATCCCGTCGGAACCCTTGGCATCCCCGAGTTCGGCACCCCCCTCACGCTCCAGATCCTCCAGGAGACGCGCCCGACCACCATCGAGGAGCTCATCCGCATCTCCGGCGTCTCGCACGGCACCGATGTCTGGAAGGGCAACGCGCAGGATCTCATCCGCGCAGGCGTCGCGAAGCTCGCGGAGGTCATCGCCACGCGCGAGGACATCATGAACGAGCTGATGAAGAAGGGGATGGACCAGGCCAAGGCCTTCGCCATCATGGAATCGGTCCGCAAGGGCAAGGGCGTCACCGCCGAGGACGAGGCCCTCATGCGCCAGCACAAGACCCCGGCGTGGGTCATCGATTCCTGCAAGAAGATCAAGTACATGTTCCCCAAGGCGCACGCCGTCGCCTACGTCCTGATGTCGCTTCGCATCGCCTGGTTCAAGGTCCACCGCCCCGAGGCCTACTACGCGGCCTGGTTCACCCTGAACATCAAGGAATTCCAGCTCGAGGTCGCCCTGGGAGGGGAGAAGGCGGTCGGCCGGTGGCTGACCGAGGTCAAGGCGAAGATGCGCGAGCGTTCGGCGACCCCGGTCGAGGAGGCCAGCGCGGTCGTGATGGAACTCGTGCGCGAGATGTTCCTGCGCGGCATCGAGCTTCGTCCCGTCCACCTCGATCGCTCCGACGCCCAGCGCTTCCGCATCGAGGATAAGGCCATCCGCGCCCCGTTCGCGGCCGTGGAGGGCCTCGGGGAGAAGGTCGCCCGCCGGCTCTCGGAAGAAATGGCCGCGGCGCCCTTCACCACGATCGAGAACTTCGCCGAGCGAACCGGGCTCTCCCGCACCATCCTCGATCGCCTCCGCCGCATCGGCGCCTTCGGAGCGCTCCCCGAGTCCGACCAGCTGGCTCTCTTTTGATGGCAGGCACCATCGGACCGCGGGTCCGGCTCGCGTCCATGCTCCTGGCTCTTCTCCTCTCCGCCTGCGGCGCCATCGTGCTGGCTTCGCCGGCGGCCGCCCAGTTCGTCACCATCACCGCGATGCCGGGGGAGGTGAGCGCGGTCGCCGTCTCCGGCAACATCTACGTCGCGCGCGACAGTTTCCCGTCCGTGCTCGTCTACGACTCCCAGACCCTTCAGCTCCTTGCCGAGGTCTCGCTCCTGTCGTTGGACACAAACCGCCCGCTGACGGCGGTCACGGCGCTGGCCGTCGCCCGGGACGGCTCGATCCTCTGCGGCTCCGCGCCCCACGGCACGATCTACAGCATCCAGGGGATCAATGCCCGCCGCGTCGGACAGCTGCCCGCCATTACCAACGGCGACACGATCACCCGCATCACGGCTCTTCACGTGAATGCAGGCGGAACCATCTACGCGGGCGGAACGAGCGGAATTCCAGGAACGCGCCAGGCCCTCTTTCGCGGTTCTTATAACGCCGGGCTCATGGCGCTCACCCGCGTGGACTTCCCCGACAGCCGCGTGTTTCGCGTCAACGATTTTGCCAGCCACGACCACATCGTCGCCGTCGCAACCTCCGACAGCCCCGATCTCGGCCCGGCCAGGCGCGGCCGGCTTTGGCTCTACGACGCGAGCACAGGGGGACTGGCCGAGGCGTGGAATGCCGATTCCGCGGTCACGGCGACCACGGCTTGGCGCGTCAACGGCCGAGACGCCATCCTTGCCGCCGGTTCCCCGTCGGGTCGCATTCGAGACAGCTTCGGGATCCAGGCGGCGGCCGTGCCGGATTCGGTCGTCCACGTGCTCCAGGTCGGTAGCGACGGCCGCGAGACCGTGGTCTGGGTCGGTGCGGAAACCGGGATGCTTCGCAAGATCAGCAGCCTGGGCATCCAGGATGTGGCCATCCCCATCGCGACCCTGAACTCCATCATCGACATCGCGCCGGCCTCCGGTCCGGACAGGACCTGGATGGTTGGCCGCGGCGCGGGCGGGTCGTTTCTGTTTTACTTCGACTCGGCTCCTCCGCGAGTCAACAGAGTGCTGTTCACCATCGAGACGGGGCTCCGCCAGCCTTACACGAGTGATACGTTTCAGCCGCCGCTGACGAGCGGCCGCTACTTTGTCCGCATCCAGACCGACGAGAAGCTACGCTCCGCGCCCGACTTTTCCATCATTTATGCCGATGGCTCTGTCCAGGTCATCAACCTTGCCGGCAGTCATCGGGACTGGTCGGCCGAGATCGTCATTGACTCCACCCGGGCCATTGGTACGGTAACCGTGGTGTTTGCAGGTGCTGATGACGCGGGCAATACCGGCACCGTCATCCTCACCGGGAGCTCGTTCGCGCTCAGGACCTTCGGGCGCGTGGTCGTGGCCAACAACCTCATCCGGCCGAACTTTGGGGAGTTCGCGACGGTGCGGTACGTGTTGACCTCGCAACAGAACGTGACGGTCCGGGTCTACAACCTGCGCGGGCAGATGGTTGCCGACCTCTCCCCGGGAACGCGGGGGCCCGGGGAATTCCGGGATGTGGTCTGGCGAGGCCGCAACGCCGACGGAAACCTGGTCGCCAGCGGCGTCTACCTGTTGCGTTTCATGGCGGGTGATGAACTGCAGGCCGTCCAGAAGATCATGGTGGTGCGCTAGCCGCACCCACAAGGAGAAGAGCATGCGGGCACTGATCACGGGAGTCACGGGGCAGGACGGATCCTACCTCGCGGAGTTTCTTCTCGAGCGCGGGTACGAGGTCTATGGCATGGTCCGTCGGTCCTCGGCGGAGCGCTACGAGCGCATCAAGCACATCGCCAACCGCATCCACTTGATCCGCGCTGACCTCCTTGACCAATACTCGCTCTCGCGCGCCATTGAGCAGTCCGAGCCGACCGAGATCTACAACCTCGGCGCGCAGTCCTTCGTCCCCACCTCCTGGGAACAGCCCGTCCTCACGGGCGAGTTCACCGCGCTCGGCGTCACCAAGCTCCTCGAGGCCATCCGGCACGTGAATCCCAAGATCAAGTTCTACCAGGCCTCTTCCTCCGAGATGTACGGCAAGGTCCTGGAAGTGCCCCAGAAGGAGACGACGCCCTTTTACCCCCGGTCCCCCTACGGTGTCGCCAAGGTCTACGGCCACTTCATCACGGTCAACTACCGCGAGTCCTTCAACCTCTTCGCCTGCTCCGGCATCCTCTTCAACCACGAATCGCCGCGACGCGGACTCGAGTTCGTGACGCGCAAGATCACGGATGCGGCCGCGCGCATCAAGTGCGGCAAGCAAGAGACCCTGGCACTCGGTAACATGGACGCGCTCCGGGACTGGGGCTTCGCCGGCGATTACGTCAAGGCGATGTGGCTCATGCTCCAGCAGGACAAGCCCGATGACTTTGTCATCGCGACCGGTGAGGCCCACAGCGTCAAGGAGGTCGTCGAGATCTCCTTCGAGCGACTGGGGCTCGACTGGAAGCGCCACGTGGTCATCGATCCGCACTTCTTCCGTCCCGCCGAGGTCGACCACCTCATCGGCGACAGCACGAAGGCCCGGAAGCAGCTCGGCTGGGAACTCGCCGTCAGCTTCAAGGAGCTCATCGAGATGATGGTCGACGCCGACCTCGAGAGGCACAAGAAGGGAGACTAACCACGACGAATCTCTACGCCGCTCTCCCCGCCGCACCGTTCGCCGCTCGCGCCTTCGCCCTCGTCTTACTCGTTCACCTGGCGTCGCCCGGTTCTGCCGCCCCGCTCGGTCCCGGCGAGGCCTCCGGCGAGTTCCTGCGCCTTTATACCGACGCGCGCCCGGCGGCGCTGGCCAACGCGTACACGGCGCTCGCCGATAATGCCGCCGCGCTCCAGTTCAACCCCGCGGGCCTCGTCCGCCCCGTAAGCCGCGAGGTCACCGCGTCGTACGCCCACTGGTTCGCCGAAGGAGCCTTCCAGCACATCTCCTACACGCATCCGATGGGCGGGGGCCTGGACGCCTGGGGCGTCTCCGTTCTCTACTTCGATCCCGGTTCCTTCGAGCAGACCAACGAGCTCGGGCTCGGAACCGGCCGGATGCTCGATGCCTACGACGTCGCGCTCACGGCCGGGTACGCGCGAAAACTCGGCCGATTCTGGGCCCTGGGCGCGAGCGCCAAGTACATTGGCCGTCAGCTCGACGTGTACAACGCTGGAACGGCGGCCGTCGACCTGGGCCTGCTCTACTGGACTCCGGTCGAAGGACTTGTCGCCGGAGCCTCGATCCTCAATCTCGGAGGAAACCTCACCTTCATCAGCGACCGTGAGCGACTGCCGCTGACCTTCCGCGGCGGGCTGGCCTACACGCCCAAGCTGGCCGCTGTGACCATCACCACCGATCTCATCCAGCCCAGCGACGAGGACGTCACGGTGGCCCTGGGTATCGAGGGAAGAGCGACCGAGCATGTGAAGCTCCGGTTCGGCTGGTCTCCGGAACGCGACCTCTACAAGGGCCTGGCCGGCGGCGTCGGCGTCACCGTCAAGGCCGTCACGATCGACTACGCCTACGTCCCCTACGACATCCTCGGAGGCACGCATCGCATCACGGGAACCGTCAGCTTCGGTGGCCCCATTGTCCCGGAGATACACCGCGTCCCCGATTCCCCCTGGCCAAGTCCCGAGGCACGCGCCCCACGACCCGATCCCTACGCCGTCCCGGCGCAACCTCTGCCGCCATCGCCCCGGGTCACGGGCACCGCCGACGCCCCCCCGAGGCGTCGGGTGCCGAAGTAAGCGAGATAGCCGCAGGCGCCAGACTGCGCGCCTGGCTGACCTCTCACGGATACTGCCCCGCGAATGCCAGGCCCGCGCTTTCGTCGAGGCCCGTCATCAGGTTCATGTTCTGGACCGCGTTGGCCGCCTGGCCCTTCATCAGGTTGTCGATGTGGCTGACGATGATGGCCTTGCCGGTCCTCGGATCGGAGTTGATCCAGAGGTTGACGTAATTGGAACCACGCACGTCGGTCGAGGTCGGCGAGCCGCCCGGGGGCAAGACGCGAACGAATCGCTCGCCCTTGTAGAATGACTGGTAGGCTGCCAGGAGCTGCTCTCCCGTGGCGCCGGGCTTCAGGTTGGCGTACAGCGTCGCCACGATCCCGCGCGTCATCGGGACGACGTGCGGCGTGAAGGTCACCATCAGGGGCGCCCCGGCCTGGAGCGAGAGCTCGCGCTCGATCTCGTAGACGTGCTGGTGGCCGCTGATGCGGTAGGCGTTCGTGGCGTCGTAGCGCGCCGGGTAGTGGAATCCCGGCGCGGGCTTCTTCCCGGCGCCCGAGACGCCCGTCTTGCAGTCGCAGATAATGGAGTCGATCTCCACGAGGCCGCTCTTGACGGCGGGGGAGAGACCAAGGATCGAGGCGATGGCGAAGCACCCGGGATTGCCGACGACCTTGGCCTTCTTGATCCGATCGCGGTGGAGCTCGGCGACGCCATAGACGCTTTCGGAGAGGAGCTGGGGGCTCTGGTGAGCCGTCGCCTTGCCGATGCGCTGGGCATACCCGGCGTAAACCTCCGTGTTGTCGAACCGGAAGTCGCCGGAGTAATCAACAACCTTGATCCCCCGCTTGACCCACTCGGGCGCCAGTTGCTGGCCTACGCCGTCCGGCGTCGAGAAGAAGACGACATCGACGCCGTCGTAGAGGTCCGGGCTCTCCATCGACTGGATGACCAGGTCGCAGTGACCGGCCAGGTGCGGGTACAGCGCCGAGATCGGCTTGCCGACGTCCGTCACGTCCAGGAGCTTCGCGATCGTCGCTCCCGGGTGCTTCGTCAGGATCTCCGTCGCGCCGACGCCGCCGTATCCGAGGGCGCCGACGATGGCGACCCGCACCTTTCCGTTCGTCATGGTTCCGTTCTCCCGAAGAGCATGGTCTGGGGCCGGGCTCGGCGACTCTTCACCGGCATTCCCGACCGCGTGGTATAATATCGACCCCGATATGAAAAACGAGCATTTCGAGGCTCGCCTCTTCGCGAAATCTGCACCGGACGCACCGGGTGTCTATATCTTCCGCGACGGGCGTGGACGGCCCCTCTACATCGGCAAGGCCAAGCGCCTATCGGATCGCCTCTCATCCTACCGCCAAAAGGCCCTGCCCCAGAAGACCATGGCCATGCTGGCCGCGGCGAAGTCCCTGGACTGGATCGTCTTGAAGTCCGAGTTCGAGGCGCTCCTCTGCGAAGCGGCCATGGTTCGCCAATACATGCCGCGCTACAACATCGACCTCCGCGACGACAAGCGTTACCCCATGATCCTGCTGACCGATGAACCCTTCCCGAAGGCGCTGAAGGTGCGTAAGCCCCGCCGCGGACAGGGCCGGCATTTCGGCCCCTTCCCTGGCCTCACCTGCAACAACCTCCTCGAGATCCTCTCTCGCCGGTTCCGCATCCGCCGCTGTCCGGGACCCCTGCCCCGGCGCGAGCGGGCCTGCATTGACCACGATATCGGTCGCTGCGATGCCCCCTGCATCCGGGCGATCACGCGCGAGGGATACCAGGCGCTCGTCGAGGACGCCGCCCGCTTTCTCTCGGGCAACATCCGGGACCTCGTCGGGGAATTCGAGACCGAGATGAAGCAGGCGGCGTTGGACCGCGAGTTCGAGAAGGCCGCGGCGCTGAGAGACGAGATCGCCGCCATGAAGGACATCCTCGCCCGCCAGGATGCGGACCGCCCTACGCGAGGCGACGCCGATGCCCTGGCGGTCGCTGCCGCCGAGAACGTGGCCGTCGTCGTGATCGTCTCCCGCAGGAAGGGCGCCGTGAACGACTGCGCCCAGTACGTGTTCGATCTCCCGCTGGAGACGCCGGCGGTCGAGATCGCCCGCCGCGCCGTGCTCGCGCATTATGCCGACCGAACACCGCCGCCCGTGCTCTGCCTCCCGGCCGCGCTCGCCGTCGCCGCCGTGGACCTCGATCCGCGCCAGGTCCACCCCGGCGCCCGCGTCGCCCTGAAGGCCCCGCAGAGGGGAGACGAGCGCGCCTTCCAGGCTATCGCCGAGGCCAACGCCGGGGAGGCGCTCCGCCTCGTCACCGCCGACCGCTCGACGACCGAGCGCAACCGCGCGCTCGTGGAGCTGGTCGATCTCCTCGCGCTTGCTCGCACACCGCGCACGATCGAGGGCTACGACAACTCGACCTTCGCCGGAAAGGACACGGTCGCGGCAGGGGTGCGGTTCGCCGATGGACTCCCGAGGAAGTCGGAATACAGGCTCTACCGCATCCGCGGCCGCCAGGACAGCGACGTGGACGCGATGGCCGAGGTCATGGCGCGGCGGGCGAAGTACCCGGAATCGCTCCCTGACCTCATCCTGATCGACGGCGGCATGGGCCAGCTCCTCGCCGCCCGCGACGCGCTCGCCTCCGCGCTCGCCGCGACCGCGCCCGACGTCGTTCTCCCGCCCCTGGTCGGCCTGGAGAAGCGCGAGGAACTCATCCGCACGCTCGAAGGCGAGATCATCCGCCTCCCGCGCACCTCGCCGGCGCTGAAGCTACTCCAGCAGGTCCGGGACGAAGCCCACCGCTTCGGGAAGAGCTACCACGCGAAGCTCCGCGGGAAGCGGGCCGGGCTGTAAGGCGAAAAGCGCAATTTCGTCGTGTAAGCGCTTTCTTAGGCCATTTGTGCCATGCCCACACTTGACATCTCGGTGGATATTCCTGTCTGATATGCGCCATGTTCTTCTCGCGCGATAGTGTTTCATCCGCGTCCGGGACCGGCCGGATCAGTCTACCTGCCGAGATGCCGTCGTGGCTGCAGTCGGGGCTCGCCGAGTACGAAAACGCGTCGGCTCAGAGAGCCTGGCAACTCCTCGACCGGCTGGCTACCGATCACGGAGAGGATGCCTCGTCCGTTTTGCTCCATCACCTCTGCGGGTATGCCTATCCGCCCGATCACGCGAGACGACTCCTCATAAGCGTCCTCGCGCACCGCGATGACATGGCTCGGCGCCTCGATCGCTTCGTGCCGATTCGCACCGCCGTGATCGATCATTTCATCACCGCCCACGGGCTCCTGGCGGACGCCCGCTTCGTCTGCCCCGAAGAATACCAGCGCATACGGCGGGAAGCCGTCGTCGACCCCCTGACGCGCCTGGCCAACCGGCGTGCCTGGGAATTGCACCTGGACACGGCGCTGGCCCTGGCGCGGCGACAGGGAGACATCCTGAGCCTGGCGCTCATCGACCTCGATGATTTCAAGCGACTCAATGACAGGCACGGGCACGATGCAGGCGATCGCGCCCTCGTGAAGTTCGCGCGCTGCCTGCTGTGTTCCCTGCGCACCTCCGATTTCGCTGCGCGGTGGGGCGGCGAGGAGTTCGCCTTGCTTCTGCCTTCCACGTCGCGAGCGGGTACCGTCGTCCTCTTGGAACGCATGCGAGCATGCCTCGCGAGCCAGGCAAGCTCGCTCTTCCCGACCTTCTCGGCAGGGGTCGCGACGTTTCCCGAGGACGGCGCGGAACGAGCTGCCCTGTTCAGCGCCGCCGATCGCGCGCTCGCTCTCGCCAAGACCGCGGGCAAGAACCGCGTGATCGCGCACCAGGAAGAGCGGCGCGTCTTCGTCAGAACACCCCTCCGTCACCCCGTCCGCGTGATCGTCGATCCAGGAATGAGCGAGGGCGACACGATGACCGTCGATATCGGCGCCGGCGGTATCTCCTTCGAGTGGACCCAGGCCCTGCCACAGGCAGCCGCCGTAAGTGGAAGCCTGCGCCTCGGCGAGCATCAGGCCCCGTTTGTCGGGAGAGTCGTCAGGACCGACGGCAGCGAGCCCACCTGTCGGGTCGCCGTGCACTTCGACTTCATCCGCCAGGATGACCGCGCCAGGCTCGAATCCATGACGGCAATCCCCGGGACCACTTTCCGCCCCGCAGAAGGCCACTGAACCGATCTTATACAAGCGCTCCAGCACGGATCAGGTGCTTATCGGCAATCTCTCGCTCTCCCAGCCGCTGAAACCTCCCTCGAGGCTGTAGACTTCCGTGAATCCCTGGTCGACCAGCCAGCCTGCCGCTCCCTGGCTCGAAATTCCGTGGTAACAGCAGACGATGACGGCCTGATCGCGCGCCGTCGACGCCAGGAATGAAGCGACCGTCTCGTCGGCGAGATGGAGAGCGCCGGGAATGTGCCCGCGCGCGAAGGAACCTGCGTCGCGGATATCGACGGTCACCACGTCGCCGGCCTTCAGGCGATCCGCCGCAGCCGCGGCACCGATGGCGCGCCAGTCGCTCACGAGGACGTACGCTGTCCCCGCCTCAATCCTCCAGCTCGGTGCGGATCTTCGCGAACGCGGGCTTGATGGTGTTGTAGATGATGGCGCATCGCTTCTTGTAGGGGATGAACGCGGACTTTATGGAGTTGATCGTGATCTTCTCGATGTCGTCGTACGTGAGCCCCCAGGTCTTCGCGATCGTCCAGAGCTCCTTGGTCATCGTCGTATTCGACATCAGCCGGTTGTCGGTGTTCACGCAGAGCCGGAACTTGTAGCGCCAGAGGATCGGGAACGGGTGCTTCTCCACCGACGGGCACGCGCCGGTCTGGATGTTCGACAGCAGGCAGATCTCCAGCGGTATCCGCTTGTCGAGCACGTACTGCGCGAGCCGGCCCATCTCGATGACCTTCCCATCGTCGTCGATGGCCATGTCCTCGAGGAGCCTGACCGCGTGCCCGATCCGGTGAGCGCCGCACCACTGGATCGCCTGCCAGATGGAGTCCTTGCCGAAGGCCTCGCCGGCATGGATCGTGATGCTGAAGTTCTCGCGCTGGGCAAAGTGAAAGCTCTCGACGTGCTTCTTGGGCGGGTGACCTGACTCGTCGCCGGCCAGGTCGAATCCCACGACGCCCTTGTCGCGGTAGCTGACCGCAAGCTCCGCCATCTCCAGCGACGTCGCCGG
Organism: uncultured bacterium; assembly: GCA_964548165.1. Lineage (GTDB taxonomy): Bacteria > UBA8481 > UBA8481 > UBA8481 > UBA8481 > CAZJQD01. The sequence goes on along the minus strand of CAZJQD010000021.1, from coordinate 19,273 downwards.
ATCCATGTTTCGCATCGCGCAGACGAGAACGCCCCACTTGACCCCGTGCTGCTTCTCGCCGCGCGCGCATCCCGAGAGGACGGCGTTCATGACATCCTCGAGCGTCAGGCCCTTTTGAGTATGGAAACCCGGGTGAAACCGGAGCTCGATGTACGCGATGTTCTCCGCCGCCGCGTCCGCAATGGCCTCGTAGGCAATCCGCTCCAGGGCCGCCTTCGACTGCATCACGGCGATCGTGGTGCCGAACCCTTCGAGGTAGAGAGGGAGACTGCCGCGACTGGCGCCGCGGTGGAACCAGGTCGCCAGCTTTACGGGATCCGACTCGGGTAGCTCGACCTTCTCACTCTCGGCGATCTCGAGGATCGTCTGCGGGCGCAGGCCGCCATCGAGGTGCTCGTGCAACAGCACCTTCGGAACCTTCCGGATGATCTCTTCCGTCAGCTTGATGTCGTCGATGCGAGCCATGGGCAGAACTCCTTATTGCGTCTCTGAAGCCGGTTCCTCATTATTCGGCGGGTCGATCATTCGGTCAAGACGGCCGGAGAAGCAAGGGCACTCGGCCGCCAGCAATCATCGTTCGGTCAGGCGCGGACGGTTCCGCAATGCCCCCGCAGGCGTTAGAATCCGGGCATGGCCTACAGCCACCACCTCTTCATCTGCACGAACGAGCGACCAGCCGACGATCCGCGAGGCTCGTGCGCAGGCGCCCCGCTCGTTGACCTCTTCAAGGCCGCGTTCAAGCGCCATGGCCTGGCTCCCGCACAGGTCCGCGCCAACAAGGCCGGCTGCCTCGATCAGTGCGCTCGGGGATCCGTCGTCGTGGTCTACCCGGAAGCCATCTGGTATGGCAAGGTGACAGCCGAGGACGTCGAGGAGATCGTGCGCGAGCACATTGCCGGCGGTCGTCCCGTCGAACGCCTGAGAATCCGTTGATCACCCCGTGCTGATTCGCCTGGAAGCATACGCCATCGCCCGCGAGAAGCTGGGCTTCACGACACAGCTCATCGAGCTCGATGCCGTATTGCGTGTCGGCGATCTCGTCAGCACCCTCAGCGAACGGCATCCATCGGCCGCCCTGGTGCTGACTGCCTGCCGTTACGCCGTAAACGGCGAGTACGCCTCCCTGGACGCGGAACTCAGGGACCAGGACTCGGTGTCAATCCTGCCGCCGGTCTCCGGTGGCGCGCCCGATGCCGGCGTGACATCAGTAGCCGAGCGGCGAATCGTCGTGGTTTCGCCCGACCCCATCTCCATCGATGAGGCCGCGCGGGCCGCCGGAGGTCCCGCGGCCGGGGCAATCGTGCTCTTCGTAGGAACGGTTCGAGACACCAACGACGGGGCTCGCGTCATCGCCATCGAGTACGAGGCCAAGGTCGACATGGCCGAGCGCGAGCTCGAGCGGCTCATCGCCAGCGCGCGCGCGAAACACGGCCTCACTGGCGCCTTCATTCGCCACCGCACGGGTCGAGTCCCGGTCGGCGAGGCCTCCGTCGTCATCGCGACCGCCGCCCCGCATCGCGACGCGGCCTATGCCGCAAACCGGGAACTCCTCGAGGCGCTCAAGCGAATCGCGCCGATCTGGAAGCACGAGGAGCGCCTCTCGGATCCGGGTACGGAGAAGGTCTGGCTCGGATCCGGAGGCGGCTGACCGCGACCGCGCTGTTAACCCGGGATGCGTTCCCTCGGCCGGTAGGGACCGCCCTCCACCTCGACATGACGCGCGATGCTGTTCATCATCGCGACCGCCGCGACCGGGTATCTCCCGACCGCTGTCTCGCCAGAGAGCATCACGTAGTCGGCGCCGTCGAAGATGGCGTTCGCCACATCGGAGACCTCCGCTCGCGTCGGGCGCGCATTCTCGGTCATCGACTCCAGCATCTGCGTCGCCACGATCGCGAACTTCCCCCTGGCCCGGGCGCGTCGTACCAGGTGCTTCTGAAGAACCGGAACCTCCCATGGCGGCAGCGAGACGCCCATGTCCCCGCGCGCCACCATGATCCCGTCCGCGACCGAGAGGATGCGATCGATGTTGGCGACGCCCTCCCGTTCCTCGATCTTGGCCACCACGAGCGCCCTCGTCCCGGACGCGCGAACGCGTTCGGCAATCGCCGCGATCTCGCGCCTCGACCGGACGAATGACTGAGCGACAAAGTCGACGCCGCGCTCCAGGCCGAACGCCAGGTTGGAGGCGTCCTCGTCGGAGAGGACCGGAAATTCCAGCCGCGCCCCCGGCGCGTTCAACCCCTTGTGCTGCTTCAGGATTCCCCCGACCTCGACGCGGACGCGCACGCGATCGCCCTTTACTCCCGCGACGCGGACCGCGATCGTGCCGTCGTCAAAGAAGAGCGAGCCCGCACCACGGAATCCCACGAAGGACCCCGTGTAATCGATCGGGATCATCTCCTCCCGCTGCCGCTCGCCCTCGCGAACGAGCACGTGCTCCGCGCCGCGCACGAGCGCGATCGGCCCCGTGGGAAGCTTTCCCACGCGGATCCGGGGTCCCTCGAGATCCTGGAGAATGCGAAGCCGCCGCCCCCGCGCCGCGTTCAGGGCCCGGACCAGCCGGATCGCGCGCTCATGATCGTCCCGCGTCCCGTGCGAGAAGTTGAGCCGCGCCACGTCGAGCCCGGCCTCCACGAGCCGGCGCAACACCCCCGCCTTGGCGCTCGCCGGCCCCAATGTACCGATGATCCGCGTGCGTACTCTCTTCATGCGGCAAGCATATCTCCGCCACAGCGGGCACTCCTGCCAATTCCATCCACAACCCGAGGCTCACCCGAAATGTCCTGTTCAGGCCCCTTGAATTTTCTCCCGGCGATGCCGTAACTTCTTCTTTGCATCAGGAACCGGGCCGCAAGGTCCGGTGCCAACCGGGGTCAGGAACCCACGGTGGCTGCCAAGAGCCGCGAAGAGCGGCTCGAGGGATGTGCCGGACTAGAATCCGGAAACACCTTCCTATGGCAGAAGGGCCGGCTGATGCAGCCGGCCTTTCTGTTTCCTGGTGCACATTTCACTGCCCCCGCGTGGGGCGGAAAGGATGTGCGGCCATGGCTGAAACACCGGAGAAGAAACCGCGGAAGAAGCCCCTCTCGCTCTACCTACTCACGGTGGAGTGGTCGGACTCGCCCTACCACGAAGGAACGAAGGAGATCTTCCTTTCGTATTCGGCCGACCAGAAGCGCTGGTCCATCATTACTCCCTTCGAGAAGAGGTTCGCCACCATCACGGGTGAGCCGGAAGACGACAAGCGAACGGTCGCCATCAAGCTCTTGAAGAGGGCCTGGGAAAGCCACCGCCTTCGCTTCGACAACATCATCAATCCGGGACCGTACCACCTCAAGCCAAGTGATTTTCTTGAGCCGCAGACGCGCTACCACCTGACATCCGAGCCCATCGACCCGCCGTCGAAGACCTGCCGCTACTGCCGGCATCTCTGCCACCCGCAGGGCGTCTTCGCCGGCATGGCGCGACAGTACTCCTGCTCGAAGAACCAGTGGGACGACTCGGTCCGCCGTCCCCTGGGCGGCGGCGCCTACAACCCGAACCTCGATCACAGCTGCGGTCGATTCGAACCTGAGTTCAAGAGGGTTGAATACACGGTCTACGGCTGAGCGAGGTAAAGAGGCCCCCGGCAAGCGGCATAGGCGCCCTCAACCCGAATCTCGGTCACACCTGCGACCGATTCGAACCCGCCTTCCAGGCGTTCCAGCGGACCGTATACCGGTAGCTCAGCCTCCTGCAACCACCTCGTGCACCACGACCCGGCCCGGGGGGATCCAGTCTCTCGAGGCCGGGTCGACGAGGTGAAGATGCGTCTCGAGACCCCGGAGCGCCGAAAGGTGCATGGGCCCACTGTCGTTGCCGTGAAAGACGGCATGCGACGAGACCTGCCGGTCCAACTCCGCCAGGGTCTCCGGCCTCACAACCGGAAAGCCCGCGCTCCGTATCTCGCGTTCCATCGCCTCGGACTCCGCTGGCCCCAGGACAAAGACCGGATCCTCGGCCGACGCGGCCGCCTCGAGAAAGCAATCGAGCGGCGCGTTCTTGGCTGCACGGCCCGAGCCGGGCGCCAGGATCGAGCCGCGACCCCGACACGTCGGGATGACCGGATCCCGGTCCACGCCTCCCCATAGCATCGCCTGTTGCTTCATCCAGCCATAGACGCCGACGCCCGCGGGAGGCAGGGGAGGGAGGGCATGCGAAAAGCCCGGGAGGCGGTCACGGGAGAACGCAACCGAAAGGTCGTGCTCCCCGGCCAATCGCTCGCTCGCGGCGCCCGCCAGGTCGAACGAGACGACCCGGTCCCAAAGGCTCGCATCGATGAGCATGAGCCGCTCGGCAGGCCCCAGCAGGGTAAGGGCCTCGCAAACCGGTCTCATCGAGGCTAGGAACGCCGTCAGCGCCAGCGTGTCGCCGATAGCCCCGTAGCGATAGACGAGGAGCTTCAGCGTTCCTCCACGAGTTCCTCATAGAGCGCGCTCATCTCGCCGAGCATTCGCTCGAGGCGATACTCGCGCCAGACGTATTCGGCCCCCTTGGTGGTCACGGTCTGGCGGAGCGTCTCGTCGCCCAGTAACCTCAGGATGTTCGCCGCCAGCCCCTCGGCATCGCCGATCTCCGAGAGGAGCCCCCGGCCGTCCGCCAGGAGATCGACGACACCGCCCGCCTTCGTCGCCGCCACCGGAACTCGCGCCGCGAAGGCCTCCAGGACCGACATCGGCGTCCCCTCGTTCCGTGAACTGATCACCAGCACGTCGAGGTCGGCCAGGATCGCGTTGATGTCATCCCGGTTCCCTAGAAATTCGGAACGCACGCCCGCCGACCGCGACGCCTCCTCCAGCTCCCCGCGCATCTCGCCGTCCCCGATGAAGACCAACTTCGCCCTGGGCTCCGCCGCCTGCACGATGCGGCCGGCTTCCAGGAAGATCCGGGGGTCCTTGATGGCCGTGAGTCTGCCCACCAGGCCGATCCGGATCTCCGCGCCGACCCCGGACGTCGAACGCTTGCGGATGGCGTCGAGGTCCATTCCCAGGCGCACCAGGCGGAACCGCTCGCGAGGCGCCACCCTGTACCGACCTGAGAGCTCCTCCATCTGCTGGGCTGAGATCACCACGATGCGATCGGACGCCCTTCTCCCGAAGAACCGCTCCAGGAAGAGAAACAATCGGCTCACTGCCGGCGAGAAATACCCGTGCAGGACATGCCCGTGAAACGTGTGCACCGTCCGGATTCGCCGCTCTCGCCCCCGGAACAGGTTCACCCACCAGGCCGCCGCCCGGCCGTGGAGCCCCGCCTTCGCCGTGTGCGTGTCGATGATCTCCGGCTGGAGCTCCCGCACCAGCTTCAGGACGCGAAAGAACACCGGTATGTCCCGGAGCCCGATCGAGCGCCCCAGGCCCTCGATGTACAAAGGGGTCACTCCCTCCGCCCTGCAGAAGGCCGTCATCTCCGCCTCGCCCGCCTCCACCCGGCCCGACGCCAAGACGACCTCGTGCCGGTCCGAAAGGCGCGACGAGAGCCAGACCACGTGCCGTGCGGGGCCTCCGACGTTGAGCCGGGCGATAAGCCTGAGGATGCGGATCTTTTTGGTCATGGTGATTGGAGCCTACCTGCTTACAATACCGGAAATCATGCTCTTTGCAGAGATCTCCAGCCTGCGCGGCGTCGGCCCGGCCCGCGTCGAAGCCTTTGCCCGCCTGGGCATCCGGCGCGTCTATGACCTCATCACCCACCTCCCGCGCCGCTACGAGGACCGACGGCACCAGGCCCCCATCGGCGGACTCAAGCCCGGCCAGCGCGCGCTCATCGTCGGCCAGCTCCTCGAGCTCCAGAGCCGTCGCCTCCGCCCGCGCCTCAATCTCCACACCGCCACCCTCAGCGATCCCACTGGAACCATCCGCGTCCAGTTCTTCAACCAGGACTACATCCTCGGCCGCACCCGACCCGGTCACACCTGGGGCGTCTTCGGACAAGTCGACTGGTACGCCCGCGAGAAGGTCTTTACCCTCAAGGAGATCGACCTCCGCTCGGAGGGACGCGAACTGGGCCTCGGCTCCATCTTTCCCTTCTACCCCGCAACGGCCCAGACCAACCAGAAGTACCTCCGGGCGCTCATCCCCGATGTCGTCCGGCAGATGACAAAGACCGGGGGCCACACCGAGCTCTACGCCGGACTCCCGGATCTCGCCGAGGCAGCGCGCCTGGTGCACATCCCGAGGTCACCCGAGGAGCCCGAGCTCGGTCGACGGCGCCTTGCGATGGATGAGCTCGTCATGGTTCGCCTCTGCGTGGAGCGAGCGCGGCTCTCGCGGCCGGCAATTCCCGCCCCGCCCACCACCACCGCGACGACAGTAGCCCTCGATCTGCCGTTTCAGCTCACGGCCGAGCAGCAACGCGCCATGACGGCCATCCGCGACGATCTTGCAGCCGGCAAGCCCATGCGCCGCCTCCTCGAGGGCGATGTCGGTTCCGGCAAGACCGTCCTCGCCATCCTCGCCGCCGCCGACGTGGCGGAGCGCGGCCAGAAGACCGCGTTTCTCGCCCCGACCGAGATCCTCGCGGAACAGCACTTTCTCGGGTGGAGCCAGCGACTTGCCGCGGCCGGTCTCCCCGCGCACCTCCTGACCGGTGGCGTCAAGGCCAGGGACCGTAAGCCCGTCCTCGCCGCCGCGTCGGGCGATGCCCCCGCGATCGTCTTCGGCACCCACGCCCTCCTCGAGGATGCCATCGCCTTCGCGCACCTCGGCCTCGTCGTCATCGATGAGCAACAGCGCTTCGGCGTCGTCCAGCGCGACACGATCCTGCGAAAAGGGGAGGCCCAGGGCGCTTCTCCTCACCTCCTGACGCTCACCGCCACGCCGATCCCTCGCACCCTCGCCATGACCCTCTACGGCGACCTCGAGATCACCACGCTTCGCGAGCGCCTCCCCGGCCGCACGCCCGTCACCACGCTCCACCTCCCGGACGCCGAGCGCAAGAAGATGATGCCCTTCATCCGCTCGACGCTGGCCCGCGGCGAGCGGATCTACATCGTCTATCCCATCATCGAGGAAGACGACCGCGAGCGCCCGGAGGAGGAGGCCCTGCGCGACGCCAAGGGGCAGTTCAAGAAGATCGCCGCTGCCTTCCCCGAGCACCCCACCGCGCTCCTGACCGGGGCCATGAAACCGTCGGAAAAGGAAAAGATCATGCGCCGGTTCCGCGACGGCGACATTCACATCCTCGTCGCCACCACCGTGATCGAGGTGGGTATCGACGTCCCCGAGGCTACGCTCATGATCCTCGAACATGCCGAGCATTTCGGACTCGCACAGCTTCACCAGCTCCGGGGCCGCGTCGGTCGCGGCGGCCGGCCTGGCACCTGCATCCTCACCACCGCCGACGATCCCGGGGAATACGCGCTCCAGAGGATCCAGGTCCTCCTCACCTGCGACGACGGCTTTCTGATCGCGGAGAAGGATCTCGACCTCCGCGGGCCTGGCGAAATTCTCGGCGAACGGCAGAGCGGATCCTCACAGCTCCGCGCCGCCAGGCTCGGCGCCGATGCCGATCTCATCCCCCTCGCCGTTTCTCACGCGCGCGAGATCGTGGAGGCCGACCCCAGGCTCGCGACGCACGCTTTTCAGCGCGAGTATGTCGCCACGGCCGAACAGCCCGGGGCCGCACTCCTGTGAAGACCCCGATGCCCCGGGGCGGGGCGGGAGCGATCCGCATCATCGCGGGTTCCCTCAAGGGGCGCATCATTCGCGTTTCTGCGCACCCCAACCTCCGCCCGACCGGGAGCAAGGTCCGCGAGGCCGTCTTCGATATCCTCCAGGCGCGCGTCGTCGTCCCGGGGTGCCGTTTCCTCGACTGCTGTGCAGGCACTGGTGCCGTCGGCATCGAGGCGCTCTCGCGGGGCGCGGCCTTCGTGGAGTTCGTCGAGGCCGACCACGGGCTCGCTCGCACCCTCCAGGCCAATCTCGAATCCCTCGGCCTGGTTGCCCGATCGCTCCTGACCCGTGGTCCCAAGCCCACACAGGACGGCTTTGACGTGGCCTTTCTCGACCCCCCCTACGCCCTCGCTGACACGCCCATCGTCGCCTGCGCCTCCGCGCTCGCTTCCGACGGCGTGCTGATCCATGAATCCGGCGACCGTGATCCTGTCCCGGCCTTGCCAGCCGCCTTCGTGCGCAGTTACCATTACGGACGAGCTCACCTCCACCTCCATGTCCTCCCTAGCTGACCTTTCACAAGACCCCCTGCCCCCCCGCGTCGTCCTCTACGACGGCACGTGCGGATTCTGCGATGCCTCCGTCCAGCAACTCCTCTCGCTCGACCGGGACAGGAAACTCCGCTACGCCGCTCTTCAGTCCCGGACCGGCGCTCTCCTGCGCGAGCGCTTCCACGAGCTTCTCGAGGATGTCGACAGCCTCATCCTCGTCGATGGCAGCCCGGGCAGGGAACGCCTCGCCCTCTACAGCGATGCCGTCATCGGCATTGCCGCGCTCCTACCCGCGCCCTGGTCGCTCGCCCGCCACCTCGCGATCATCCCACGCCCGGTTCGCGACGCCGCCTACCGTTTCATCGCCCGGCACCGCCTGCGCATCCTGGGGAAGCGAGACTCCTGCCGGCTTCCCCGGCCGGACGAACGCGAGCTCTTTCTGCCGTGAGGAATCGTCGCCGCCTCCTGCGCCTGCTCTACGCCCTCATCATCGGCGTACTGATCCTCATCGTCCTCGGTAAGGGCGCGGCGGCCATGATCGACGAGCGCGTCGGGGTCGCCATCGAACGCCTGGCCACCCGCTACGGGATCGATATCTCCTACGAGTCCGTCTCGTTCGTCTCGCTTCGCGGCATCTCGCTCACCGGGCTCACCGCCTCGACTCCCGGATCACCTCCCTTCCTCCGCGTCGCGGACGCGCGCATAGCCGTCAGCCCCTGGGCCTACCTCGTCGGAGAGCCGCCTGTCACCGGCATCGTCGCCGGCCCCGTGGAGATCACCCTGCGCCGACGCGTGGACGGCTCATGGGAACTGGCTGACCTGAAGGCTCGTCCCGCCGGAGACGAAGACGGCGACGGGAGATCGCGCCTGAGCTGGCCGCTGTCCCTCACCGCCCAGGGCCTCCGCATCACCGTCGAACTCCCGGGCGATTCCGCGTCCGCCGGCTACGATGAGCTGGAGGCCAGCGTCGATGTGCCCAACCGCCATCTCTCCGCCACCGTGCGAAACGACGATGAGCGCCTCTGGATCGACCTCGCCCGCCTCCCGGAGGGAGCAACGAAGGCCTCGTGGGAGGCGGATCGCTTCCGCTGCGGTCTTCTCTCGGTCGCCGTCTCCCGCCTCCTGGATCTCACCGCCGCCCGTGTCTCCGGCAGCGGTCATGCGGAGCATGCCGCGGAAGAATCCTCGTTCCGCGCCGACGGCACGCTCGAGGATATCTCCATCAACCACGCGCTTCTCGCCAAGGGCGGCACCTCGGGCATCGCGTTCGGTTTCGATCTTGATCTCTACGCCCGCAACGACGCCGTCCTTGTCCGCCATGCCGCGCTCTCGCTGGGAGGAGAGACCGTCGTCATTACCGGCACCGTCGCTCGCCCCGCCGGCCGCCCCATCGTCAATCTCCGGGCCCACTTCGATCAGCTCGACCTGGGCCGCGTCGTCGCCGGCATCCCGCGGACCCTCGTGCCGCGACTTCCTTCACTGGCCGCCTCCGGAACCATGAATGGCGACTTCGCCTTCTACTTCGACGCCTCCAACCCGTCGAGCCTCGACTACGGGTTCAAGGGGAGCGTCGACTCGTTCGTCATCCTCTCCCTCGCGCCGGACATCGACATGGCGGCCCTCAAGGAGCCCTTTACGCATGTCGCCAGGCTGCCCGGCGGCGAGACCCGCGCTATCCGGGTCGGCCCCGAGAACCCGAATTTCACCCCGCTGGCCTCCGTGCCCCGACACCTCGTGGGCGCCATTCTCACCGCCGAGGATGGATCCTTCTTCTCGCATAACGGCTTTAGTCCCCGCCACATCAAGGAGGCCACGATCGAGAACCTCCGCGCCGGCCGCGTCATCCGCGGCGCCTCGACGCTCTCGATGCAGCTCGCCAAGAACCTCTTCCTGACCCGCGAGCGCACGCTCAGCCGCAAGATCGAGGAGGCCATCATCACGCTCGCGCTGGAGCAGGACCTCGAGAAGAAGCGCATGCTCGAGATCTACCTCAACATCATCGAGTGGGGCCCCGACGTCTGGGGCATCGGCGCGGCATCACAGCACTACTTCGGCAAGCCCGCCTCCGCGCTCGGCCCCGTCGAGTCCGCGTTTCTTGCCTCCATCATCGCCCGACCCAACCGCGGCTGGGGCCGCGATCCGATCGCCCGGATCGGCGAAGGCTGGTGGACCTACCTGCGCATCATCCTCTGCAAGATGTACAAGAGGGGAGACGTCACGATCGAGACCCTCCGCGACGCCGGCGTCACCGACACCGCCCTCGCCGAGCTC
>CAZJQD010000021.1:6372-8699 GCA_964548165.1 uncultured bacterium | reverse complement strand
CGGCCAGATCCGGATGTCCCGTCATGAGCACGATGGGCGGGGGAGAGACGAGGGCGAACCCATCGGGTGAAGGAGCGATTCTCAGGGCGCCGCAGACTTCCCTGCCGCTCATCCCCGGCATGCAGATATCGAGGAAGATAATGTCGTAGCGTCGGGCGTCCATGTGATCCCGTACCGATTGGAAATTCGCAACCTCGGTCACGATGTGACCCGACCTCCGAAAGTGTCTCGTCAGCGTCTGCCTCAACGCATCCTCGTCGTCGATAACCAGAATCCTTGCCATTACTGATCTCTCCCTGTGGTGTCTGTGCTCGCGCGGAGCAATTTCTTGTTTGCCTGGTGACCCAAATGTACAGCGACGACGTCGCCTCGCGTTCCGTCCACGATTAGCGTCGCTCCTGCGAAGCCAATTCCCTCTTTTCGTCGCGTTCGAGGTATCCCCCGATGCGGTCATACATCTCGAACGGGGAAAGGCTCGCTTTCTCCGTAACCACGGATCGAGGCGCATCGAACTGTCTCTGCTCATACCGCGCCACCGCGCTCAGGACGCTGACAGCAATCAACGCGGCCGTGGCGAGCCCCATGACGTAGACCCTGGCCTCGGTCTTCCGGAACCAACGGCGACTGTCGCGATACGCGACCCGGATCCGCCGACCCAGGCTCTCCTGAAGCGGCTCGGGTGGAAGCTTCTCCCGAGCCTCCCTCAGTCGTGAGCGCCGCGATTCCTCCACGAGCACCTTCGCGACCGTCGCCAGGCGCTCGACGCTGGAAAGCTTGTCGATGCATCCCGTGATCCCGTGGTTCAACGCCTCGCGCTTTTCTTCCTGGTTGGCCTCGCCCGAGATCAGCACGACGGGCATATTCGTTCGGAGACTGCGAATGACGCGCGCGACCTCGATGCCGTTCGTGTCCGGCAGGTGCAGATCGATGATCGCTCCGTCCAGCATGTTCTTATCGCACACGTCGAGCGCCGTGCTTCCACAGTCGGCCTCCTTCACGGAGAAGCCGGCGCGCCTCAGACTCCTTGCCGCGGCCTTGCGAAAGCCCTCGTGGTCGTCCACGAGGAGAATGGTGCCGCGGGGATCCGACGGTTCCGTCCCGCCGACGGCTTCGTCCATGCGCCTCCGTGTGCGTGAGCCGTGAACGAGCCGGGCTATGGCGATGGCAATCTCCGACGGAGCCTCGGACTTGTGAATGAACTCCACCGCTCCCTGGCGCACCGCTTCATGCGCCGTCGCCTCGGTGCCCATCGCCGAGAGCAGGATGACCGGGAGCAGGGGATCGGCCTCGCAGAGGGCGTGCAGGGTCTCGAAGCCGGACATGTTCGGCATCCAGCAATCCACCAGAGCGATATCAAACGCGCTCGCGCGAGCGGCATGGCATCCGTCCGAACCGGATTCAACCGCCACGCAGTCCCATCCCTGCGCGCTCAAGTATCGCGTCAGCGCCGTTCGAAACGACTCGTCATCGTCGATCACCAGTATCCTGCCACCCTCGTTCTTTGTTGATGCCTTCACGCGCTTCAAACCCTCCTTCGCGCTCTAGGCGCCGAGGGGTTCTAACGCAAAAGGCATGCCGTGATGGGGGACATGAATTCGTGCGTGTTAGAGAGCAAAGGTGTCGCTGACAAGCGACAGGATTCATTGAAGAGCGACATGTACGTGCCCGAGGACCACACATTCACGGTAATCGTGGTGCTACCTCGACTCGCGCCGATCCTCCACGCGCAGCTGATGCTTCTCCAGGAGGCGATAGAAGGCCGTTCGGTTGCATCCGGCAAGCTGGGCTGCCCGCGACATGGAATTCTCGGCCAAGCGGAGTACCTTCACCAGGTACTCCCGCTCCGTCCGTTCTCCATGGACCCTCATGACCTCGTCCAGCTCCGGCATGTCCGTCGAAGTCCCCGAAACCGACAAGCTCAAGTCGCTCTCCTCGATACGGCCCGTCCGGCAGAATAATAGGGCTCGCTCAAGGACATTCTCCAGCTCGCGGACGTTTCCCGGCCACTGGTGCCGCTCCAACGCATCGAGAGCGGCCTGGCTGACCGTCGGAACCACGCTCGTTCCCAGGCGCGCCGAGAGCGTCGTCAGGATGTGCGCGGTCAGCGTGACCACGTCCTCTCGACGCTCCCTCAGGGGCGGTATGGGGATCTCCACGACGGCCAGGCGCCAGTACAGGTCCTCGCGAAAATGTCGCTCCTGCACCATCTCCATCAGCGGCCGATTCGTCGCCGCCAGCACGCGAATATCGGCCCGGGATTCCTTGTCACGTCCGACGGAACGGTAGGTTCGTTCCTGGAGGAGCCTTAGGACCTTGGGTTGCAGGGG
>CAZJQD010000021.1:0-6362 GCA_964548165.1 uncultured bacterium | reverse complement strand
ATGTCGCCGATCTCGTCGAGAAAGAGCGTCCCACCCGCCGCCTCCGCGACAAGCCCCGCGCGATCCGCGATCGCGCCCGTGAAAGACCCTCGCTTGCTTCCGAACAACTCGGCCTCAAAGAGTGCCTCGGGTACCGCGCCGCAGTTAATCGGCACGAACGAGCCGCTGCGCCCGGAATGCTCGTGGATGGCGCGCGCCACCCGCTCCTTGCCGACGCCGGTCTCGCCCGTGACCAGCACCGTCGCCATGGAACCTGCGGCGCATCGGATGCGATCGCGAATCCCCTGGATGACGCTGGAACGGCCGACCAGGCCGCAATCGCTGATCGCCAGCGACGTCTTCAAGGCGCTGACCTCTCGCCTCAAGCGGGATACTTCGAGCGCGCGCTTCAAGATCAGGTTGAGCGATTCCTTGGTGAACGGCTTGGCGAGGTAATCGAAGGCCTGCGCCCGGAGCGCGGCGACGGCCGAATCCACGCTGGGCATGCCGGTCATGATGATGAGCGGCACCCCCGGCGCCTCGTCTGCCATCTCGCGGACAATCTCGACGCCTCGCCCGTCCGGCAACGCCATGTCCGCCAGGACGACGTCCGGCACGCGGCGCCCGAGAGCGATGCGCGCGGCTCCGAGACTGTTGACGATCTCGATGCCGTATCCCTGCTTGGCCAGCATGCGGCCCAGGACTCGGGCCAGGGCGGCATCGTCCTCAATGATCAGGATCCGTTCGGTGGCTGCAGCGCTCATTCGGGAACCGAGGCGTGGGATAAGATCGGTTCATCGTCAGTCGCGATGTCGGTCGCCGCTGAAGTCGCAATTGCGGAGCTCGAATTCTTCGGGTCCGCCTCGCGATGGTCCCGGCGGGAATGTAGCGCCGACTGCACCGCGGCCAGAAGACTGGCCATGGTAAACGGCTTCGTAAGGAAGTTCGCCTCGTGGAACCGGCCCGCCGCTCGATCCAAACGGTTGATGTGGCCTGAAATGTAGATGATCGGGAGTCCGGGACGCGCGATCTTCAGTCGATCAGCCAGGTCCAGGCCGCCGAGTCGAGGCATAACGACGTCCGTAATCACAAGGTCAAGTCGCTCGGCTGTCGCCGCCATTGCGAGAGCCTCTTCGCCGTCCGTGGCCGCGAGCACGTGATACCCTTTGCGCTCCAGTAAGCGCTTGACGACCTTGAGCACCCCCGGTTCATCGTCGGCCACGAGGATCACCTCGCCATTGGCTGGGATGTGCCTGTTCGGCGTCGCCTTCGGCGCATCCAGCGGTTTTTCGAGTACGCCGGGCAGGAGGATGACAAACGTGGTTCCCTTCCCAGGCGCGCTCTCCACCCCAATGTGGCCCCCACTCTGTTCGACGATCCCAAATACCGTCGCCAGCCCCAATCCTGTGCCCTCGTCGTTTCCTTTCGTGGTGAAGAAGGGCTCGAAGATTCTCTCCCGAATCTCGTCGGTCATGCCGCATCCGGTATCTTCGACCGTCAACATCACATAGCGACCCGGGCGCAGCGTGATCCCCCGTACCGTGGCTTCCTCCTCGAGGATCACGTTCTCGGTCGCGATCGTCAGCCGCCCTCCCAGCGGCATGGCGTCACGAGCATTGACCGCGAGATTCAAGATCACCTGTTGCATCTGGCTGGAGTCCGCGCGAATACTCATCAGGTCGCTGGCAAAACAATATGTGATCTCGATGTCCTCCCGGATGACGCGCCGGAGAACGGGCTCGATCGACCGATACCGCGCGTTGAGGTCCATGACCTGCGGGTTGATGACCTGGCGGCGTCCGAAAGTGAGCAATTGCCGTGTCAGGTCGGCGGCACGCTGGCTTGCCGTGGCAATCTCCTCCACGAATTTCCTCTCGGCACCCTCCGGAAGAGCGCGTCTCAGGTCCTCGACGGAGCCAAGAATCACGGTAAGGAGATTGTTGAAGTCGTGAGCGACACCCCCGGCAAGTTGGCCGATCGACTCCATGCGCCGGGCCTGTATCAGCTCGTCCTTCAAGCCCTTCTGCTCGCTGATGTCCTGCTTCACCGCCAAGTAATGCGTGATGACACCTTGTTCATCCCGAATAGCCGAAAAGATCGCCAGCTCCCAATACAGGGTCCCATCCTTGCGCCGGTTGCAGATTTCACCCCGCCACTCCCGACCGGCGGTCAGCGCCGACCACATCTCTCGATAGATCTCCGAGGGATTGATCCCAGACTTGAAGATCCGCGGATTCCGGCCGTTCAACTCGGCAAACGTGTAACCCGTGATCGCTTCCAGGCGCGGATTCACAAACTCGATCTCTCCCTTGAGATTTGTGATGAGAATTCCGGCCGGACTCTGCTCGACGGCCCGGGTCAGCTTTCGCAGCCGGCGCTCGCCCTCCCGCATCGTGGCCCTGCTCACGTCGACCTCGGCCAGGAGGCGATTGATGCTCTTGGCGAGGGCTGATATCTCGTCCTTGCCAGGGATGCTGACCGGCATCAAGGACGTCAGGGGAGCCAGGCCCTGCACCTGCACGTTCAGCGACTGCAGGCGACGGAGAACGTGCCGATCGACGAGAAAATACACCGAGACGAAGAAGACGAGTCCGGCCGCGAACAGCGCGCCCAGGAGGTATTGGGAGTCGCGGAGTCCCTGGCGGTAAAGCGTGCGTGGGACGATCACCCGCATGAGAACGGCCGGTCTGGCGTAGAGATCGCCTATGACTAAATCACCGGCCACGTGCGCCGCGTCGATCGGAACCACGGTCACGGAACCGGACGTTTTGTGATCCAGGACGTCCGGACGAGCGAGCTCCACATCATGTCCTGTGGCGCGACGCAGGCGGGCCAGCTCGTGGTGCCGCAGGTAGCGCCCCATCACGAGCATGCCTCGGGATGCGCCCTGCCTGTCACTGGAGACGATCGGTGCGGATGCGACCATCAGCGGGCCTTCCGGAAGGTCAAGAATACCGGTCACCATCTCATCAGGCCCTCGCGGCCTGACCAATGGACGACCGGGCGCCAGGTGCTCGGAAAGGGAGGCGGGAAACTGCTCCAGGCGATTCACTCGCCAATCGAGCGCGCGACCGAAGACCACCCGGGTGGCACCACTATCGACGAACGCGATGACGTCCAGCCTGAGATTCACGAGCGTGGAAATCTCCAGGTTTGCCCGGACGAAGTCTTGGCTTTGCGTCCGCATGAACCGATGCGCATCGTCCCACGACGCCCAGTCCCGAACGGTCGTGCCCAGGCTCTCCATCTGTCCATGAAGAGCCCGAAGAGCGACATCCACCTCGTGATGAACGTCGTTCTCCTCCAGGCGCTCGTAGTTACGTATTGAGAACCACGAGCCCAGGACACCGGCAAGAACGAAAAATGCGATAAAGATCACCGTGCTCCAGACGACAATTCGCGCTCTCAGAGACATGTCAGGCTGCCTAGCGCTACTCCATGAGGCGACGCGAGCGGACAACGCGGCTCATGAATCCGACCGGTCAACGCTCAATCACCCTTCGATTCATCAAGGGAGAGGCGCAGATCGCCAATCTGCGCCTTGAGCTTCTTGACCTCGTTGGTGGCGTCCTGCACGGATTCCAGGGCCGTGCCCTCGCACAGGGCCGAGTCGTTGGCTACCTCCAGGTTCATCCACAGTGCGCCCAGCGTGTTATTGATGTCGTGAAAGCGCTTGGAGCGAGCACTCATGGGGTTGGATTTCATATCGTGCTTGCTCCTCTGGCAGGCCGCCGAACCCGCCTGGAATCGCCCCAAACGCATGCGTGAAGAGAAATCGCGTCTTCATCCCCTTCGATCATGATTCTGTTTCTGGTTCGGCCATTGTCTTCCTCAGTGCCTCTGAGTCTCTGTGGTTCAAATTCTCAGTCATAGGCGCAGACCTCGATCTTCTTCCCCCGCCGCCGGAACCGAGTCCGGATGTGGCGCGTCTCGATGGTGCGATCGACGCCGCGCGAGGAGAGCACCACGCCGGGTAACGTCTCCTCGGCGACCTTGATCTCACCCTCCGGAACCTGTCCGGCCATTCCCACGAGGACCATGCGATTCTTAACAAGCGTCTGCACGTTCTCCAGGAGGCGCGTTCTCAGCGTGAGCAACTTTTCCACGAGTTGATCGTGATTCGCGGCCAGGGGCGTGCCGGGGTCAGGATGGGCGAGGGGAGAGAGCGTCATCTCCACCTCGCGTTGCCGTTCCCGAAGGGTCATGAGAGCGATATCGATCGCGCCCAGCTTCTCGCTGAAAATGGGATTCTCGCCGAAGTGGATGCGCGTGCGCGTTCCCGAACTCGATCCCAGCGAGTGGCAGACGAGGCCTTCGCAGGATCGGATCGTTCCGCCGATGACGCCGCCCCGCTCGCCGGTGACTTCCACAACGCCCTGGGCATCGACTCGTGAATGGAGAATACTGCGACGAACGAAGACCGAACCCTGCGAGCGAACGGTCGCATTCTCGATGAACTTGACCGTGATATCCCCGCCGGCGATGACGGCGCCCGTGTCGTGACCGATGATGCCGCCAGCGACATGTATGGCGCCACCGGCCTCCACGCGAGCCGAGGTGATCGCGCCGCCGATATGCACGTCGCCGTCGGCCTGAACGATGAAGCCATTGAGCACGGAACCCGTGATATGGACCGTTCCAGGAAAGACGACATTGCCGGTCGCATAATCCACATCCCCGACGACGGTCCTGGTCGGCAAGACGGAAAGACGATTCTCCGCCACTCTAAGCTCGCCCTCGGCGATCGCATAAATGCCGTCCGCTCGTTCCTCTGCCCCCTCTCCGGCTATGAACGGCGCCAAGGGAGCGGCCACGGGCGGCGCAATCGCGCGGCCAAGTACGTCGCATCCCGGCAAACCGGGCTCCCCCGGGATTCGGTAGGCGAGGCGATCACCGACGGCGATGGCTCTAACCGCCGGCAGACTCCGATAATCCACCCGCCCGTCCTGTCCCTCCACGATCACGGATTCGGCCCCTGTCGTCGTGAGCTCCCACCTCGAGCTCGCTCCGACAGTCGGCGGCGTCCCCCGCGCCACACACGCGCTTGCCGGCAGAAAGCCTCCGCCCGAGAGGAGTCCCACCAGTGCTCCCTCATCGATGCCGTGAACAACACCGAAGGCCTCCCTGAGTATGCCGACAGCCTCGCATGCAGTCATGAGACGGCCGCCACCGAGGGGAGGCGTGTATGTCGCGGCTGCGCTCATGGCGTCCTCGCTCACTTCCACCCTTAGTTCCGCGTCAAAGCAGAACTCCGCGTCCGCTCCAGAGTCCACCATATCTCGAACGGCCAGGAACAGATCGCGGCCCTGCGGCAAGGCAGGATCGGCGGCCGCCAGCAAGCTCCGCGTGCTGAACTCCCCGGACGCGGCGGGCGGATCAAGCGCGATGAGGCGCGCCAGGTCAGGCTCCTTCAAGGAACGTTCTACCCGGTCAATGAAGTGCTCCAGCCGCGCCGCGTCACGCCCGGAATTAATCGCCATGAGCCGTCACTTTCTGCTCCAGGAGAGCCCGGATCACGGACAGGAACTCATCAGTCGCGATCGGCTTGGCGAAGAACGCGGAAGCGCCCAGCCTCAACGCGCGCTTGCGATACTGAACCGGGGAATGGCCCGAGATGGCGACGATCCGGGGATGATGAGCCATGGACGCAACCGCGCGCATCACCTCGAACCCGTCAATGCCCGGAAGGTGAATGTCGAGGATGACCACCATCGGCTTCTTCTCGACGATGAAACGACCGGCGTCGAAACCGTTGTCGGCCTCGACGATCTCCTCAGCAAGACCCTCGCGCTTCACGCGGCGCACGAGCGCGCGGCGGAAAGAACGGTCATCGTCGACCACCAGGAGGGTTCGCGAACGGGGAGCACGACCGTAGCTGTAGGCGACCTTGAAGGCCTCGAGGTCGTCGCGGCGGATGCGCCGATGCCCGCCGGGAGTGCGGAACCCCGGCAGGGTGCCCTCGTCCACCCAGTAGTTCACCGTGGAGAAGACCACGCCCAACTCCTTGGCCGCCTGGAACGTCGTCAGGAGGGGCGCTGGCGCCGGGGTCGCTACGGTCGGCCCCGCCCCGCGCCGGGAGGCGGCCGGGCGAAGGAGCAATCCGGGAGCCCTGGTTTTCGCGGAATGCGTCGAAGAATCGGGCTCGCTCATAGGACTAATAATACTAATTATTATAAGAAGAACAAGATGAGTTTCGAAACAATTGCGAGTCCGTTCCGGACGGCGGTCTACGCTAGAGGCCTGCCAGGACCCTTGTCCCTCGTGCCAACCTCCCTATAACGCAAAGAACCCTCCCGGTTGCCCGGAAGGGTTCTCCACTCTTGGATGATTACCCCTTCGCGACCTTCTCTACCGTCTTGTCGATGAGCCTGAGGAACGAGCGG
>CAZJQD010000020.1:9886-68134 GCA_964548165.1 uncultured bacterium | reverse complement strand
GAGGACCTAGTATCCCAGGTCCTGGGCGATCTGCTTGTAGGTGGCCGCGCTCTTCTGAAGGGCCGCGAGATCCTCCGCCGACAGCTCGAGCTCGAGGATGCGCTCCACGCCGCCCTTCCCCAGGATGCAGGGGACGCCGGAGTAGATGCCGTTGATCCCGTATTCGCCTTCCAGCAGGCACGAGCACGGCAGGAGGCGCTTCTCATCCCGGAGGATGGCCGCGGCCATCTCCACGGCGGCCGCGCCCGGCGCGTAATACGCGGAACCCGTCTTGAGGTAACCGACGATCTCGGCGCCGCCGTCGCGCGTCCGCTGGACGATCTCGGCAAGCCGGGCGGCGGGGATGAGCTTCTTGACGGGAATGCCCGCGACGGTCGCGTAATCGATGACGGGCACCATCGTGTCGCCATGCCCGCCCAGGACCATCGCCTGGATATCCTTGGGCGAGACCCCGAGCTCCATCGCCAGGAACGTGCGGAACCGCGCCGTGTCGAGGATGCCGGCCTGGCCGATGATCCGGTTCTTCGGGAAGCCGGAGCTCTTCAGCGCAAGGTAGGTCATGACATCGAGGGGGTTCGTGACCATGATGACGATCGCGTCCGGAGCGTGCTTGGCGATGTTCTCGGCGCACGACTTCACGATCGAGGCATTCGTCTTGAGGAGGTCCTCGCGGCTCATGCCGGGCTTGCGGGCAATGCCGGCCGTCACGATGACGACGTCGGCGCCGGCAATGACGGCGTAGTCATTGCTCCCCGTCACGGGCTTGGAGAAGCCGACGATGGGGCCGGTCTGGTACATGTCCAGGCCCTTGCCCTGGGGGATGCCCTCGACGACGTCCACGATGCCGATCTCGCCGAGCTCCATCTGCGCGGCGAACATCGCCGCCGAGGCCCCGACGTTACCCGCCCCTACGAATCCTAGTTTTGCCATGATTGTCGCTCCTTTTCTTGCGTCGCCGCGCCGACGCCGTCAGGCGCCCGCCGCGGTCGTGGTGCTGGCCTGGCCGAGGTGATGAACGATGGCGGCATTCTCCATGGCGTTGGCCAGGAGCCCGGAGAAGATGCGGATGATCGTCTGGTCCTTCTTGATGAAGGGCCGACCGTTGAGCTTGTTCCTGACGAGGATGACGCCGATCGTGCGGCCGCGCGAGACCAGCGCCGAGACCACGCCGGAACCGGGCTTCGGCGAGTCGATGGTGGTCGTCGTGCCGAACTCGGCCGCCGACCCGATGTCGCCCTTGCCCACCGGAACCCGGATCTTGGCCATCTCGTCGTCGGCCATGATCCCGTTCTCGTCGTGCCCGATGCGGCCCACCAGCTCCGAGGAGGCACTATCGAGGACGAAGATGGAGGCGTCTCGGACATTCATCACCTGGAGGCAGGTATGGATCGCCAGCGCCAGGACCTCGTTGTAATCCAGCGAGCCGCTCACCTTGCGCGCGAAGTCCAGGAGAGAGAGGAACTCGCTCGGCGTGATCGGGTTCTCCTCCTCCCGCCGCGCATGCTCGGCCTCGAGGTGCCGGATGCGCGACTCCATCTCCTTGCGCACCGCCTCGACATTCCGCGCCAGCTCCTCGCCGAATCCCTGGTCCACGCCGCTCGCCACCCAGAGCGACGTGAGCCCGACGCCGATCACGAGGAGCACGAGGGCCGTGTAGGCGAAGATGCGGATCCGGTTGATCCCGGCGGTGGCGACGTCCGCCACGCCGACGCGGACGCCGCCGAAGGGCAGCGAACCCGTGGCGATGGGCACCGAGTAGTCGACGATCTCGGGATGCGTTCCCGGGAGCGACCACGAGGCCGATCGATCCACCTTGGGCAGGAATCCCTCCGGCAGATCCACGGACGTCACGGCCTCGCCACCGGACCCCGTCAAGGCCGCGCGCTCCTCGGCCGAGAGCTTCGACTCGTCGACGGCCGAGGTCGAGGTCGACTTCCACTCCACGCGAATGCTCGCCTTCTGCCGGATGGCGGTCACGAGCGCGTCCTGGTCCGCCTGGTTCATGGCCTCGGGAAAAGCCTCCGCCATGATCCGGCCCTCGGCGTCCTGCACGATGATGTAGCGGATGTCGGACCCCTCCAGGCTTGTCATCGTCTTCTGCAGGGAGGCCCGGAGGTTTGCCAGGTCGTTGGTGATGATGGCCATCTGGTTCGTCACCGCCAGAACGGCCGGAAAGACCTTGATCCGCTGTTCTCTCTCCTGGGCGACGGTGGGCAGGAGGTAGAATTCCGCGAAGGCGATGAAGACACCGGCCGAGAGCGCCGCCGCCAGGATCACGGAGGCCAGGAGGCGCGGACGGGAACTGAAACTAATCGGCAAGAACCACCATCGCGGATGATGCCAATGTAGCATCGTGCCCGCCCCCCATCAAGGCCGCCGGCTCATCTAACCCGGAGATTCAGGCCGCGGATATCGCCAGTGGCGCTGGTGGATGTCATGGACGGGAGTTCAGGCCGACGGAACGTTCACGAGGCAGCGCCTTGCGGGTGAATGCGCTGAATTCATCTGTCCGATCGGTTTCCAGGTTCAGACCCGTATCGGCGTCCCTCTGCGAAATCTGCGGATATCTACCTCGCACTCCCGCGGGCGCCAACCAGCATGGCGTCGCCGTAGGAGAAGAACCGGTAATCGTGCCGGATGGCGTGGCGGTAGGCCTCGAAGACGATATCCCCGGCGAAGGCGTGGACGAGCATCAGGAGCGAGGAGCCGGGGAGATGGAAATTGGTGAGGAGCGCGTCGACGGCACGGAACTCGTGGCCGGGCCTGATGAAGATCTCCGTCGCGCCTGCAAGGCGCCCGGTCGCCGCCCACGTCTCCAGCGCCCTCACCACCGTCGTTCCGGCGGCGACAATCCGCCCCCCCGCGGCCCGGACCGCCGCGACCTCGTCCGGCAGGCCCGCGGGGATTTGGTACTGTTCCGCGTGAAGCTTTTCCTGGCCGGGATGCACCGGCATGAACGTGCCGTAGCCGACGTGCAGGGTCAGCTCCACCCTCTTGACGCCGCGTTCCTCCAGCCCCGTGAAGATCTCCGGCGTGAAGTGCAGGGACGCGGTCGGCGCCGCGACCGATCCGCGCTCACGGGCGAAGACGGTCTGGTAGCGCTCCCGGTCCTCGGGCTCGGCGCGCCGCTTCAGGTACGGCGGTATCGGCGGCTCGCCCCACGCCTCCGTGACCGCCCGCGCGTCGGCGCCGGGAAAGTGAACGAGGACGGTCCCGTCCCCCAGGCGCTCCCCGAGGACGACCGTCGTCTCCCCCACGGTCAGGGTCTCCCCGGTCCTTAGCTTCGTGAGCGGCCTCACCAGGGCGGGAACGTCCTGCCCGCTTGCGGACAACAACACGATCTCGACGGCGCCGCCGGTCGCGCGCCGGGCACGGAGCCGCGCGGGAAAGACCCGCGTATTGTTGAGGACCAGGAGATCCCCGCGATGCAACTGCTCGGGAAGCACGGAAAAGCGGCCGAGATCACGCACCCTGCCCCCGACGGGATCGACTCCCAGGAGCCTGGAGTCCTCGCGACGCGCGGCAGGATGGCGCGCGATCAGGTCATCCGGGAGTTCAAAGTCATAGCGCGCATCGTCGGCGCCTCCGGGCGTCGCGACCATCGGCCGCGCGTTCCCGGGCCCCTCGCCATCAATCACCGGTCTGTGCCAGCCAGGCTCCCGGGTAATAGCCGGCCAGGATGGCGCGGTAATCGTCGCCGTGCTCGGCGCGCCCTCGAGCCCCCCACTGGCAGAGCCCGACCCCGTGGCCCCAACCGGCGCCGCTGAAGAGGACGCGCGAGCCCGAGGACTCGACGGTGCAGAGCAGGGACCGCAGTCGCTGGGGCCCGATCGCCATGCGCGCCGCCTGCCCGTTGATGGTCTTCTGAACGCGCCGCGTGCCGACGCGCCCCACCACGAGGAAACGCGCCACGCGCCCCGAGGCCGTACGCGCCGCCACCTCGATCCGATCGATCGAGCGCATGCCGGTCAGCTTCCGCAAGCTCGCCGCGACCTGGGACTTCGTGATCGTCGTGCGCCACGTCGACCACGGGCTCTCGATGCACCCGGGATCGTCGCGCTCGCCGAAGACGCGCTCGTTGGCGGCCAGCCAGACCGCGTCGCGGCGGCGCTCCTCGCTGACGCCCCAGACCGAGGCCGGCCGCTCCGACCGGCCGCCGCACGACGAGTGGAAATAGGCGACCAGCCACTGCCCGTCCACGGTGAGCGCTTCGCCGCGCGTGGCCGCCACCGCGGCATCCGTGGGCCCGGACTCCGCGCGAACCCCGCGGTAGACCTGGTCCAGGACGGTTGCCCGCAGAACGCCCGTCATTCCCTCGTCGAGCGCGCGTTGCATCCGGTACAGGGCATACGTGCGGGCGGCCACGGCCTGGGCCTTCAAGGCCTCCGGGGGCCAGTGCGCGGGCATCTCCGAGGGCACGACGCCCCGCAGGTAGTCCTCCAGGCCCACGCGGTTGATCACGCGGATCCGCCCTCGCCCGTCGCGCTGAACCTCGATCGTTCCTCGATAGGCCCTCCCCTGTACCACCAGGGGCGATGCTCCCGGCACGAAGAGACGGGGCAGAGAGGACCGCGCGGTCAGGACGGTCGCGGCGCCATCGTCGAGGATGGTAACCCTGGAGACGTTCTCGAGAAGGAGCACGGGGACAAGGGTCTGTGCGCGAGCGGACGGGCTGGCAAAGAGCGACGCGAGCAACAGCAGGATCAACGTGGACCTGGAGATCGCCTGGAGAGGCCTGACCTTCCCGCTATGCGGATTCCCGCGAAGCGGGAGAATGGTCAGCGCGCGGATTGGCCGCGCTCCTCCTTCTGCTTGCAAGCGATGCACGTCGGCGCCTGGGGAAGGACCTCGAGCCGGGCCCCCTCGATCGGCAGAGCGCAGGTCACGCACTTCCCGTAGACGCCCTTCTCGATCCGGACGAGCGCGGCTTCAACCTGGTCGAGCTGTTCCATCTCCGCGAGTTGAAGGCCGCGGCGCAGTTCCCGGCTCTCCAGGTAGGTCGCGGCGTCCGCGATGTCGCCCACGTTCGCCGCATCGCTCGATTCATCGTCATCGGCCTGGTACCCGAGGCGCCCGCGCAGGCGCTGGCGTTCCTCCTGGAGCCGGGCGCGAATGGCCTCGAGCTGGCTGGCCGAGAGCGGCTTTCCCGCGGAACGCACCGGTTTCGCGGCTGGCTTGCGGGATGGGGTCGCGGACTTCGACGCGGCGGGCTTGGAGGCCTTGGTCGAGGGCCGGGCGGCCTTCGCGGGCGCCTTGGCGGCCCGCTTGGTTGCGGGCTTGGGCGCGGACGTCTTCTTCTTGGGGCTCTTGGCCATGGTCACCATCACCGTGCGAATTGTCGCCGCTCGCCGAGTCCCGATCCGTGAACTCCCCGGATCGATCACCCCAGCGGCGGGGTGCGTTTTGTACACCGTGAAACGCCCAGCGCAAGCGAAAATTGCCTTTTTCCTTGACCCCGTCCTCCCGGAACGCTAGCTTCCGTAACCTCGATTCACCCATACGAAGCGGAGGCAAGCAAAACCCTCATGGCCACGAAGAAGAATAAGAGCCAGCGTCACCCCGATGCGATGAAGAAGGCCCGGCAGGCCGATCGCCGCAAGCTGCGCAATCGATCCGCGATCGCGCGCATCAAGACCCTGGCGAAGAAGACCGAGACCGCCGCCACGCCCGAGGAGAAGCAGAAGGCTCTCCGGGCCGCCGTCTCCGCGATCGACAAGGCGGGCCGCAAGAAGGTCCTGCATCACCGCACCGCGTCGCGGCTCGTTGGGCGTCTCACCAAGCGCGTCGCCAAGTAATCCCTCAGCCTCCTCACCCGCTCCGGCGCCTTCGCGCCCTGGGGCGTGCCGCCCGCCGCGACGCGGCGGTCGTTCAGGCGATCAATTCCACGAGGCGTAGCGTCGCCAGTTCCAGGCGCGCCAGGTGCGTCTCCGCGGGCGTGCTCTTGAGACCCATGTCCAGGTCCAAAAGGAGGCGCCGCGCCTCGTCGACGGTCACCGACGACCACCGGGGCGCCACGGCCTGCACCTTCTGGAGAATGAACGACGGCATCCCCCCCTGCTGTCCCTTCAAGACCGCCTCCAGCTGATCGAGCCGCGAGGCCAGGGCGCCGACCGCGGCCGGCCCCTCCTTCCCCCCGTTGGTCGCCGTGTTCACCATCCGGACCGCGTTCCGCGACCCCGTGGAGACCGCTTCCACCCAGTCGAAGACCTCGCGCTCGCGGTGAGCGAAGAGCAGGTCCTGAACGCCCGCGAGCGTCACCCGTCCCTCGCTGGCGAAGGCCACCTTGCGGATCTCCGAGGCCAGTTCCAGCGGATCGAGACCCACGAGGGCGACAATCCGTTCCGCCGCGTCCCGGGCAATCGTCCACTTGTGGCGCTCCCCGAACTCCCGGACCCACCGGATCGCGTCCGCATCGTCTCGCGGCGGATAGCAGTACGCGGCCGCCTTCTTCTCGAGGCAATGCGCCACGAGCGGCATCTTCGCGAGATCGGCGGCCTTACCCTCCATCTCGAAGAGGACGAGCGTCGAGGCGTCGAGCCCGCGGATGAGTTCCAGCAGGCCCGGGTACTTGTCGCCCTGGCCGATCTTCTCGGCGCGGCGAGCCACGATCACGCGGCAGTCGGAGAAGAGCGGCAGTTCTCTGAGCGCGTCGAGCAGGTCCACGGGCGATCCGGTGGCGGCATCGAAATCGGTGCGCGACAGACCCACGGGATCGGGCCCGGCAAAGCGCTGGATGAGCCCCAGGCGGAGTTCCTCCCGGGCGACGGCATCGCCGCCGGCCAGGACGTAGGCGGAACGCGCGCTGGCGTCATTGCGCAACCAAAGCTGGGCGCCCGCGCGGTTGAGAAACGACGGGCCTGAACCCCGGGCGCTGGAGGCGGTCAGCGGCGGATCACCTCGCCCGGCCGCACGGAATCCTGGTGGGGATTCGTGAAGAGCAGGTCGTCCTCGGTGTACTGCCTCTGCTCGAAGATGAGGTGGATGATGTCCCGCGCCAGCTCGTCCGCGGCCTTGAAGATCGCCTGCTCCTCGGACTCCGGCGGCGTTGCCAGGAGCGAGTAGGCCGTGATCCCGTCGATATCGTCGGCGCGCCAGATGACTGCGCCCGTCTTGCGATCCTCGAACGTGACCCGGCACAGGATCCGGATCTTGTACTGGACGATCCGGTTCGTCTGGTCCCACGAGATCGGAACGTGCTGGTAACCGTAGATCTCGCCCCGGATCACCGCGTCCGCCTCCTCGACCCGCGGCTTGACGGCCAGCTGGGAATTCGAGAGGAACATGTGCAGGACCCGCTGCGTCACGTCGAGCTCGAGCCCGGCGCGCTCGGTGCGGTTGGCGAACGTCGGGATGGCCACGCTGCGGATATTGGAGGGCAGGTTGACCTGCGGCTCCTGGCAATCGGCCGCGACCAGGGCCGGCGCGAAGGCCAGCACGATCCATAACACGATGCGCCAGGACGTACGGTGATCCATGTCAAAACCTCCCCCGTCCGTGACGGGTCCCCCATCCGTGATGGGTCCGGAAACGATGGTCACATCTTAGGTGCCTGCCTGTCCCATTGCCACGATCAAGTGGTGGCAATGTGGCAGCCTGGCCCCCGCTTGTGATAGCCTTCGGGCATCATGTCCTCGACCGTCTCCATCACCTTTGGAACCTCCGGCTGGCGCGCCGTCCTCGGGGAGGACTTCACCTTCCCGAACGCCGCCCTCGTCGTCCGCGCCATCGCCGACGAACTGGTCGCAGAGGGCATCGCCGACCGCGGGGTCGTCGTCTCGCACGACACCCGGTTCCTGGGCGAGCGGTTCGCCCTGCAGGCCGCCCGCATCCTCGACGCGGCCGGCGTGCCCGCCTTCCTCACGGATCGCGACGCCCCGACGCCCGTCATCGCCTGGACCATCCTCGACAAGCGAGCCGCGGGCGGGATCAACTTCACCGCGAGCCATAACCCGGCCGAGTACCAGGGGCTCAAGTTCTCCCCTGCCAACGGCGGCCCGGCCTCCAAGGAACTGACCAAGGCCCTCGAGAAGCGCATCGCCGGCCTGCAGGCGGCCGGCGCCCCGATCTCCCTGGGAGCCGCGCCGACGCGGCGCATCGACCCGCGTTCCTCCTACCGCGCGCGGATCGCCGGCATCATCGATCTCGACTCGATCCGGCGCGCCGGGACCCGGGTGCTCGCCAACTGCCTCTTTGGAACCTCGCGCGACTACCTCGACTTCCTCCTCGCGGAGGCCGGCTGCCCCTTCGAGGTCATGAACAATCACCCCGACCCGCGCTTCGGCGGGTTTCCGCCGGAACCTGCTCCCGCGTACGTGCGCGACTTCATCACGCGCCTCGATGCCGGCGGCTTCGACCTCGGACTGGCCACGGACGGCGACGCGGATCGCTTCGGCGTCTTCGCCACCGGCGGCGTGGCGCCCAACGCCAACGAGATGCTGGCTCTCCTTCTCGATCACCTCGCGACCAGCCGTGGCTGGCGCGGCACGGTCGTCCGAACGGTTGCCACGAGCCACTTTGTCGATGCCGTCGCCAGGCTCCACGACTGCCGCATCGTCGAGGTTCCCGTCGGGTTCAAGTGGATCGCGGCGGAGATGGAGAACGATCCGACCGGCTTCGTCATCGGCGGCGAGGAATCCGGAGGCCTCACGATCCGCGGGCACGTCCCCGAGAAGGACGGCATCCTGGCCTGCCTCCTGGCCCTGGAGATGGTCGCCCAGCGCGGCAAGCCCCTCGGCGAGCTCCTCGCCGATCTCAAGGCCCGAACCGGGAACATCGCCTCGGACCGCGTCAACGTTCACTACGATCCGAGCGAACGCGCGGCGCTCCTTGCGCGCGTCGCCGAGCGCCCCGAACGCCTGGCCGGGCGGAAGGTCGTCGAGACGATCACCATGGACGGCACGAAGTTCCTCCTCGAGGACGGCTCGTGGATCATGACACGATTCTCCGGCACCGAGCCCGTCGTGCGGCTCTACATCGAGGGAAGCGCCGCGGCGCTCCCCGATCTCAAGCAGGCGGGGCGCGAGCTTCTTGGCCAAGGCTAAACAGGCGGGCCCGGAGCGCATCCGCGTCGAGCTGGGCCGCGATTTCCTCACGGCGACCGTCCAGGTCCACTCTGTTCCCGCCGCGGGGCCGGTGACGATCGCGGACCTCGAGAACGCGCTGGCGGCGGCCGGGGTCGTGCACGGGATCGATCCCGAGAGCCTGAGGATCGCGATCGACGCGCCACCCGGCCACCGCACCATCGTCGCGCGCGGGACGCCGCCCAGGCCGGGCGTCGACGCCGTCCTGAGACTGCGCGAGAAGCCGGGCAAGGTGGGACAGCCCAAGGCGCTCCCCGACGGCCGCGTCGACCACCGCGACCTCCAGCTCGTCAAGAACGTGATCAAGGGCCAGGTGCTCATGGACAAGGAACCGGCGATCCCGGGGCGGCCCGGCACCGACGTCTGCGGCAAGGTCCTTCCTCCTCCGCCTGTCGCCGACCCGACGTTTCCCGTCGGCCCCAACACGGCGGTGACCCCGGACGGCCTCCGCCTCGTCGCGCTCACGAACGGCCACCTCGTCGTGCGCAACCTCGGCGCGGGGCGCCACGAGATTGCCGTCGATGAGACCTTCCGCCTGGATCGCGCCGTCGACATGACCACGGGAAACCTCGACTGCATCGGCGCCTGCGTCGTGCGCGGCCGCGTTCACGACGGCTTCGTCATCACGGCCAACGGCGACATCACGATCTCGGGCCCCGCGGAGGGCTCCGACTTCACGAGCCGCGAGGGTTCCATCGCCTTCGAGCAGGGCCTGCGCGGCCACGGCAAGAGCCAGGTCAAGGCCCGCGGGAACGTGCACGCGCGGTTCATCGAGAACGCCACGGTCGAGACCGAGGGAGACATCGTGGTGACCGAGCACGTGTACCACTCGACGCTCAGGGCCGGCGGCAGCATCCGGCTGGAGTCATCGCCCGGCGTGATCATGGGCGGCAGTATCTCCTTCATCGGCCGCCTCGCCTGCCGCGACCTCGGCGCGCCCTCCGGCTCGAAGACCCGCGTCTACCTCGGCGACTGGATCTCCCGCGAAGCAAGGGCGCGGCTCGTGGAACTCGACGATGTGCTCAGGGATCTCAACGTCCAGATGGACCAGATGCGCCAGGCGCTCCTCGAGATCCGACGGCTCACGCTCGAGAGCGAGGAAAGGCATGCCGAGCGGATCGCGACGCTGGCGCAATCGGCCGAGGGATTCCCGCGCCTTCGGGAGCGGTCGGCGCAGTTGACGGCGGAGCGCGAGGACCTGGCGGCGCGGATCATCGTGCGCGATGCCGCGCCCACCGCGGAAATCGCCGGCACCCTGCACGCGGGCGTCATCTTCTCGGGCGATGACGTTCCCGAGGAGGTCACGGTTCGCAACGAGAAGAAGGCGGTCCAGGTCGGCATCAAGCCCGGCGAGAACGGCGTCCCGCGCATCGTGGTGAAGGCGCTTCCAGGTGCGCCGGGTCCGGGGGCGCGAACCCGTGGCTGAACCCAAGGAACCGGCGGCCCGGGACGACGCATCGCCGCGCGACCCCGATGCGCCCAGGACTCCAGCCGGCGACGCGGAACGCGTCTCGACCGCGGCGTCGGGGCGCGCGCCGGGCGAGAAGCCCGATGCCGTCCTGGCGATGACCGTCGACCAGGTGGTCCTGGATCCCCGCAACCAGACGCCGATCGTGATCCTGGTCAGCGAGGACGAATCCATGGCCCTGCCGATCTGGGTCGGCCCCTACGAGGCGACGGCCATCCTCATGGCCATCGAGTCCGTCGAACTGCCGCGCCCCATGCCCCACGATCTCATGGCCTCGCTCGTCCGCGGTTCCGGCGCCGCGATCTCGTACATCGTCATCCACGAGATCAGGGACGGGATGTTCTTCGCCGAGATCGTCCTCGACCACGACGGGAAGACCTCCAGCGTCGACGCCCGGCCCAGCGATGCGATCGC
This sequence comes from uncultured bacterium, assembly GCA_964548165.1. GTDB lineage: Bacteria > UBA8481 > UBA8481 > UBA8481 > UBA8481 > CAZJQD01. The sequence goes on along the minus strand of CAZJQD010000020.1, from coordinate 57,172 downwards.
GCTGGCCCTGCGCGCCGATGTGCCCATCCTCGCGGAGCGCGCCGTCTGCGACAGCGCCGAGGCCGTGGCCAGCTTCCTCGAGGAAGCCCAGGCCGAGCGGTACCGCGCTTTCCTCGACGCCTGGAATCCCCAGGACGTCACGAAATACCGGTTCTGAAGGAGCCCCGATACCCATGACCGCGCCGCGCGCCTGGAACCTCGAACTGGAAATTGCCCGCGAGGCCGCGCTCGCGGCCGGCGTCCTCACCGAGAGCCATTTCGGATGCGGGAGCGGAGCCGATCACGTCTCGGACAAGGCGCCGGGACACCCGGTCACCGATGCCGATCGCCACGCCGACCTCCTGATCCACCAGCTCATCGGCGAATCCTTCCCCGAGGACGGCTGGCTCTCCGAGGAGACCGCGGACTCGCCCGAGAGACTGGGTCGCCGGCGGGTCTGGGTCGTGGATCCCATCGACGGCACCAAGGAGTTCATCGCCGGGATCCCCGAGTACGTCATCTCCATCGCGCTCGTCGAGGACGGCGTTCCCGTGCTGGGCGTCATTCACCAGCCGACGCGCGGCCTGCTCTACTGGGGCACGCCCGCCGACGGCGCGTGGTGCGGCGACGAGCGGATCGCCGTCCGTCTGTCAGGCGCGCCGAAGCCGCGCGTGCTCGTCTCGCGGACCGAGTTCGGAAAGGGGCTCTGGACGCCCTACGCGGAGCGCGTCGCCGCCGAGCCCTGCGGATCGATCGCCTGGAAGCTGACGCAGGTGGCGGCAGGCGCCGCCGACGGGGCCGCAACGCTACGCCCACGCTCGGAATGGGACATCGCCGGCGCCGCGGCCATCCTCGCGGCCGCCGGAGGTCGCGTCACCGACCACGCGGGCAACGCCCTCCGCTTCAACCAGCCGCACCCCGTCACCACGGGCGGCATCCTCGGCGGCAGTGACTCGTTTCGTGCCCAGTTCCAGGCAATGCTGAAAAGCTAGGCTGAAATCCTCCGGGAGATAACCACAGAGACACTGAGGCACAGAGGAAAAGCGAACCCAGGGAGAGGCGGAAACTCAAATCCGCCGCCGTCCCCTCCCTTCGTCAATCGCAACCCGATCGCGTGTCGGTTTCACTCCCCGTTCAGGTTCCAGCTCTGGTCCTAGTTCTCTTCCTGGTTCTGTATTCTGGTTCTGATGGTCTCTGTGCCTCAGTGGTTCATTTCTGTGCAAGCGCCGGGCTGGCCCGGCGATCAGCCGGCAGAGCCCCTGCGCCGGCGCAAGGATCCGAACCGGCGACCCACCGCCTTCACGGTCCATCCCGTCACGATGTCCTTGGCCGATCGGCCACCCACGAGCACCCCGATGCCCAGGACGATCCAGCTGGCAACGTAGATCGTCCCGCACCACCACTGCAAGGCCGCACTGCTCGTCGCCATGGCCCAGGGCAGGAGGATCGCCACGAAGCCCGACATCAGGAACGACAAGACCACGATCGCGATGCCGACCTTGAGCCGCACCGGCATCCGCACCTTGATGCCGACCTGGTCATGAGTCTTACCCTCGACGTCGAAGGTGTCGTCGGTCAGTTCGACCTGGATCTCGATGACGTCCCGATCGTCGGCCGGAGGCACCGCCGTCTCGACGGCCTGCTCGACCGTCGCCTCCGCCGCCTCCTCGGCATCCAGCTCCGCCCCCACCCCGGCAAGCGCTCCTACGTCGACGATCGCCTCGTCCGCTACCGGCGATGCCGGTTCCTCGCGCTGGTCCTTCAAAGGTCGGCCTCCGCTCCATGCGCGCAACGGAACTTCACCCCGCGCCGTCCCGCATGAGCCTCGACGATACCACGCCACCCCAGCCGATCCAAAGCATCCTCGGCGCGAGCCGACCCCAGGTCACGGCGGTTGGACATCCAGAAACCCGTGATGGAACTGCGCGTCAGCGAGCCGTGCGTGCCCTGGAACGTCAGCATCGCCGAGAGGAATCGCGACCCGCAATGCCAGCCGTCCTGCAGGGACAGGAGCACGTCGCCCACGTTCTCGACATGCCCCGTCGCCCCGCCCCACGCGCGGTGCAGGACATCCGGGTAATCGTGCTCGACCGTGACCGCGAACCAGTCCGTGTCGGTCGCCCACCCCTCTTCGTCCATCCTTCCGCGCTCTCTCAGGACCGCCACCGTGGTCTCGAGAGCCAAGGGGTCTCCACCCAGCGGACGGTATCGCCACGCCACGCCCCCGGCCCTCCGCTCGATGACCGCGCGGCCACGGGGCCCCGTGATCCGCACGACGCCGCCGCTGTCGTAGATCGCAAAGTCGAGCCCGGGCATGTCGACGAGCGCCTCGGCCACTTCCTCGGGTCGATGCGTGTAGAGGTATGCGGTGCTGATGAGCCCCGTCGGTAGCACGGCGACGCCGGACTCTCCCCGGAGCGTGCCGGCGGGTTGCCAGCGCCGCGACTTCAGGTGCGCCTCGAGAGGGATGCGGCGGGAGCGGGTCATGTCGTTGCCGTGGTCCGAGAAGAAGACGATCTCCACCGCCGTCTCCCTGGCCACGGCGACCCGGTTGAGCATTCCGTCCAGCTTGCGGAGCCACCGCTCCGTGACCGCGGGCCGCTCGTGGTGCATCAACGCATCCGTGGAGTCGAGGTGCAGCATGAGGATCCCGTCCTGGGCCTCGTTGAGCCGCGTCTCCAGCTCGACGAGATCGCGATCCCCTGCGCGCGCCCAGAGGTAGACCAGTCCGCGCTCCAGCATCGGCGTCACGTGATCGTAGAGCGAGAACCAGACGGAGATCGCGTCGAGGTCGCCGATGCCCCCGCGCAGCGCGTTCGATTCCTTGTCGTAATAGCGCAGGCCATACCCGGGCGGGGGGTCCACCTGGAAGAACTGCGTCAACATCACCTCGGTGATCGCGGGGAACGTGCTGATGAGGCGCGACGGCGGACGGAAGCCGGCGAAGAGCCCCTCGGCATGGAGTCGCGCCATCATGGGATAGGGCACACCATCCAGGCAGACGAGAACGCGGAGACGAGCGCCGCCGGCGGAGTCCAGGTCTCCCCGGTGGGCGCGCGCGCCCGCGGGATCCTCCGGCCGCGGCGCGCGGGATGACGGGAGCGCGTGGACGTCGGCGGGGCGAGCAGCATGGACAGCGGCGGCGAACGCCACGATCACCGCCGCCAGGCCCGCGGCCCGGAATAGGCCGGCTCGCGGCAGGCAGGCCGGGCAGGACCTCTCGCCGCGGCGGCCACCGGCCGACCGCGCCGCGCTCAGGCCTCGGGCTCCCCGCGGGTGCCCCGGAGTTCCTGCCGTGCCGCAGCCAGGACGCGGCGCTTCGCATCCTCCAGGGTGATGCCCCTCATGCGGCTCCCCGCCGCCCGGAGGTGGCCTCCGCCGCCGATCGACCTCGCGATCGGCAGCACGCTGGCGTCGCGGATGGTCCGGAGCTGGACCCGGATGATGCCGTCCGGAAACTGCCAGAACATCGCGGCGATCTCCGCGTCGCGGCAGAGAGCCAGGTCATCGATGAGCCCCTCGGCCTCCATCGCGTTCGAACCCGCCGTCTCCAGCATCTCCGGCGTGATGATCGAATGGATGATGCCATCCTCGAGATGCACCCGCTCGAAGACCATGCCGCGCAACTTGAGCCGGGCGACGGTGTCTCGGGCGAAGATATGGATGCCGATCGACTGCACATCGATCGACCCCGTCTGCAGGAGCTCGGAGGCGATCCCGAAGGCGGCCGCGGACGTGTTGCCGTAGCGGAAGGATCCCGTGTCGGTGAGGATGGCGACGTAGAGGCAGAGCGCGGCAACGGGCGGCAGTGCGACACCCCCGTCGCGTATCAGCCGGTAGAGCAGTTCGCCGGCGGAGGACGCGTAGACATCGACGATGTGCAGTGCCGGCAGCGTGTGCGCGTCTCCGTGGTGATCGACCACGATCATCTGCCGCGCGGCGCGCACGCACTCCAGCACGTCCCCGAGCCGCGACGGATGGGAGCAGTCCACGACGATCGCCAGGTCGGCGCCGTGACACTCCTCGCCGATCTCAGGCGCGGCGAAGATGAGGTCGGACCCGGGCAGGAAGAGCAGGTGATCAGGCGCGGGATCGTGGCAGATCATCACCGGCTCCTTGCCGATCGCCAGGAGGGTATGGTAGAGGCCCAGCAGCGAGCCGACGGCGTCGCCGTCCGGGTTGATGTGCGCGGCCAGGATGATCCGCCGCGAGGCCCGTACCTTCTCCCAGAAGGCGGCCACGAGCCCGGACGGGATGATCACGTCGGTGCGGACCGGCACCTGGTACTCGCGATCCCGCGGCGTCGGAACGCGTTCGCTCATGCCCGTGCCCCGGCCTTCAAGCTCCGCGCCAGCTCCGGCATCGCCTGGTCCAGGTAGCACTGGGCCGGGGCCGGATCGACGTCGTCCACCCGCGGCGCGTCTCCCCAGCCGCTCGCCAGGAGCACGGCCCCTCGAAATCCATCCTCGCACCGGAGCGGCAAGCCCACGATCGCCTGGAGCGGCGCCCGCGAACCGCGAACCAGGGCCGCGGTCTCATCCGCCCGAACCACCAGCCGGTGCTCGCCCAGGACCTCGTCCAGGCATTCCACCAGGGGATCGCCCGACATCGCTCCACGCGTGATCCGGTTGCCGGCCCGGAACCGTTCCGGAAATCCTCGCGCCGCCAGGCAGATCGACTCGCCCGAGCGTTCCACCACGAGCGACGAACGCTCGAATCCATACAGCCGCGCCAGGTCCCTGAGCATCGCCTCGGCGACCTCGGTCGCGGGAGCCTCGTCCGAGACGAGCGCGGCCAGGGCGTGCAGTTGCACCACGCGCTCGTTCTCCTCGCGCAGTCGCCGGTTGATGGCCTGCAAGTTGTCCGCGGCGCGGACCAGGCGCAGGGCATGAGCCAGGGCGACCTTCCACGTGTCGAGCTCGTCGCGAGCCGCGGCCAGGCGCGCGGGGTCGCGAAAATTGTGCACGCAGAGCACGCCGCACGGGGACTGTCCCGGCGCCACGAGGGGAAGCGCCAGGATGTCGTGGACCGTGGTGTCGGTGGCGACGAAGGTCGTGTGAGGAACCGCGGACGTGTGCCACTCCGTCTGGCCGCTCTCGAGCGCGGCGCCGGCCACGCCCTCGGCCCGGGCAAACCGGCGCCCGGGAACCCGGAGTTCCCTGGGATCGTGGATGGCGACCTCGATGAGCCCTCCCCCGTCGGATTCCACCAGGAAGAGCGATCCCCCGGACGAACCCGCCCTCTCCGCGGCCAGCTTGGCGACCCGGCGGTAAAAGGCCGCGGCCCCGCCCACGTGCTCCTGGCAGACCGCGTCCGCCAGCATCCGGAGCAGGAGATCGAAGAAGGTCGAGCCTTCCGCGGTTGCCGGCGACGGGGACCCGTCTGGAAAATGACGATTCATGGGAGCCTGCGATTATGAGGCTCGGCCGAGACACCGCGCAACGAGAAAGGGCTGGTCACTCAAAGGGACTCGCGGCCCGCCAGGACGCTCCGGTAGAGCGCCAGGGCGCGGTCCACCAGGATCTCCCGGCCGAACTCGCGGGCCGCCCGCTCCCTCCCCGCGCCTCCCAGGCGCAAGCGGAGGTCGGGATCATCGAGGAGACGAGCAAGCGCCGCTCCAAGCCGCGCGCGATCGCCGGTGGGGACCAGGATGCCGTTTACCTCGTCCTGGCAGAGCTCGGGCTGGGAGCTGTTAGCGTAAGCGACAACGGGCCTGCCGGCGGCCATCGCCTCCGCGAGCACGATCCCGTAGCCCTCGTGGTAGGACGGGAGGACGAAGATGTCGCAATGCTGGTACGCGCCCACCAGCTCCTCGCGCGTCAACGTGCCGGCGACGTGCACGCCCGCGGTCTCCGGGGGCAGGCCCAGGCCGTAGTCGGGTCCGGCAAGGATGAGCGTCGCCGCGCGATCGCGCCGCACGAGGGCGAAGGCCTCCAGCAGGTCGGGAACGCCCTTGTCTCGCGAGAGCCGCCCGGCAAAGAGAATGCGCCCGCGACGCGGCAACGACGGAAACGGGTCGGCGCGCGGTGCCGCCAGCTCTGGAAGATCGACCGCCGGCGACAGGAGCTCGACGGGCGGCAACTCGGGGCCGTAGTCGCGTAACAGCGCCGAACGTTCGTCGCGCGAGAGCGCGGTCCAGAGGGGAACGCGGCGGGTCCGGCTGAGCAGCAGGGTGCGCAGGAGACCGTAGAGTCTCCCCTTGCGGTAGCGTCCGCCGGTCGGCGAGATCACCACGGGAAGCCGTGGCGACAGGAGTGCGGCCGCATCGGCGCTCCAGTAGCCGAGCCCGAATCCATGGACCAGGTCCGGACGGAACGCGCGGACCGCGGCGAAGAACCCGGGACAGAACGGATAGACGTGACCGGGGAGGTTGTAACTGCGGCACCGCGTCACCGGGATTCCATCCACGACGCGCGGAGCGTCCGCCGAGAGGCGGCGGCCGGCGACATGCTGTTCCAGGTCCGAGCTCACGACCGCGACCTCGTGCCCCCTTGCCGCCAATCCCCGGGCCAGCGTGCGGACGTAGTCGTCGGCCCCGCCCACCGTCGGGAAATAGGTGATCGTCGAGAGGAGAACGCGCACGGTCAGTGACCCGGGGTGATGACGGAGAGATTGCGACCGGCCGCGGCGCCGTCGCGCCGGAACGAGGCGACGCCAGGCTGGCAGATACTGCACCCGGCTCCGGGCGGCGGGATGATGGTGGCGACGCCCAGGCGGGACAGGTGGCCGCTTGCCGTATCGACGAGGTCGAGCTTCTGCCCCGCCAGGACGGGCTCGATGCCGGCCGCCTCGATGCCGCGCACGACCTCCTCCCCGACCTCGTAGCAGCACTTCCGCGCGCACGCGCTCAGGGTCGCGCTCCGGATGGCGGCGCCACCTCCGAGGAATTGCACTGCGTCGCCGATGAGACCAGCGGCGAAGCCCCGCCACCCGGCATGCACGGCCATCACGCGGTCACCGGCATCAAGAAGGATCGCCAGGCAGTCCGCGGTAAAGACACCCACCCACACCCCCCGCTCGCTCGTCCAGATCGCGTCTCCCTCGCCGACGATCACCGGCCAGACTGCCTGCCGTGGTTGGCCGTCCGCCGAGACGATGGCCTTGCCGTGGACCTGCCGGAGCACACGCCCGTCGCGGACGCCGAACTCGCGCTGAAAGAGAAAGTAATTGTGGAGGCCCGTGTCGAAATCGCCGCCCAATTCGGGGAGCCGCATGTCCGCGGTGCAGAAGTGAGTTCGTGCCGCCATCAGGCGATTATCTCAGAAAATGTCCGCTCAGCCTATCGCGAGGTCAGCGGCTCCAGCCGCGGCCACCCGGGTACCGGCGTTCGAGATCGGCCAGGTAGCCCTCCAGGGCGACGGCGATGCCCTCGGCCGCCTTCTGCTGCCAGGCGGGATTCTTCAGCTTGGCCTCCTCGGTCGGATTCGACATGAATCCCAGCTCCACGAGGATCGACGGGATATTGGACATGACGCCGTAATACATCACGTAGAACCGGGCCGATTTCACGCCGCGCGAAGGCAATCCCGTGAAGCCCGGCATCTCCTTCATGATCATCGCGGCCAGGCGATGCGATTCCACGACGTTCCCGGCGAGCATCAGGTCCCAGAGAACGGGATCGATCCCCTCGGCGGCCGGGTCGAACGGGCCGCCCTCCATCCGCTCGGCGAGCCGCGCATCCTCGTCGGACGGCGACGAGAAGAAGTACACCTCGGTGCCGCTGAGCTGGTGGCGATTGCGGGAGGCCGAGGAGTTGGCGTGGACGGAGATGAAGAGGTCGGCCTTGACTCTGCGGGCCACCGCGACCCGCTCGCGTAGCGATAGGAACGTATCGTCGCGCCGCGTCAGCGTGATCCGCGCGGAGAGGCGCTCGCTGAGCAGGCGTTCGAGCTTGAGGGCGACGCCGAGATTGACGTCCTTCTCCCGCGTGCCGCCCGGCCCGATGGCGCCCGCGTCGTGATCTCCATGGCCGGCATCGATCACGATGTTCCGGATGAACGCCGCGACGCCGTCCCGGCCTGGCGCAGGCGTGACGGCGGGCGCAGAGCCGGCGTCGCCGGCCGCGGAGCCATCCGCGGGCGCGGGGGCTATAGGCCCGGGCGACACCGCCGGGGACGCGGCAGGAGCGGAGGAGGTCGGGGCAGGCGCCACCGGGGGCGGCGCGGCCGCGGGGCGAAAACGGGCGCTGCGGACCTGGCGCAAGAGCGCGGCCACCGAGGAGGCGTCGACCAGGGTGGTCCCGCGATGACGGATCGGCGCGCGCGCAACCCGGCCAATCACGGGCTCCATCCCGTCGCGCCGGACCGCGGTCCGCACGCTCCCCACGAGCAGGACCAGCTTGCGATCCGCGAGCGTGAAGGTGGCCTCCTGGGAGGCGGGCGCATAGCGGAGCGTGGCGCCGAGCGCCCTCGCCACGTCCGCGGCATTGACCCAGTCGACGCCCTGCACGCGAGTGACCGGCAGGGAGAGCGCGCGCCCGTTGACGCCCGTCACCCGCAGCGACTCGGCCTCGGCCGAAAACGCCAGGATCACCGTCGCCGCGGCGATCCCGAGGAAACCGATGAGCCAGTAGCGCAGAAGCTGGGCGTAGCGCGCGGGTTCGAACCAGGTCACGGTCATCACCCGATCAGCCCTCCATGACCGAGACGATGTCGGGATAGAATCCCTGGCAGAAGAGCTGGAACGAGTCCGGGTTCGAGCACTGGGACTGCGCCTCCTCGTAGCTGACGACCTGGGCCTGGTAGAGCGCGACCAGGTGCTGATCGAACGTCTGCATCCCCTCGTTGGCGGCCTGGTGCATGATCGACTTCAAGAGGCCCAGCTTGCCCTCGATGATCTTCTTCTGGACCACGGGATTCATGAGGAGCAGCTCGACGGCGGGGATCATCCCGGGGGTGTCCGTCCGCGCCAGGAGCCGTTGCGTGATGATGCCGCGGAGGTGGAAGGACAACTGCTGGCGGACCACGGGGCGCATGTCGGGCGGGAAATACTCGAGGAGGCGCTCGAACGTCTGCGGCGCCGTCGTCGTGTGCAGGGTCGAGAGGACGAGGTGACCAGTCTCGGCCGCCGAGATCGCGATCTTGATCGTCTCCGCATCCCTCATCTCGCCGATCAGGATCACGTCCGGATCCTGCCTCAGGACGGCGCGCAGGGCGCTGGCGAAGTCCTTCGAGTCCTGGCCGATCTCGCGCTGGGTCACGAGGCTGAGGTGATCGTGGTGCAGGTACTCGATCGGATCCTCGAGCGTGACGATGTGACAGCGCCGCGTCCGGTTGATCCGGTCGATCATGGAGGCGAGGGTCGTCGACTTGCCCGAGCCGGTCATGCCGGTCACGAGGACAAGCCCCCGGGGGAACCGGCAGAGCCAGTCCACCGCGGGCGGCAGGTTCAGCTCCTCCAGGGTGGGGACGTTGACGCTGATGCGGCGAAGCACGATCCCGGTGGAGCCTCTCTGGCGAAAGACGTTGGCCCGGAACCTGCCGACCCCGGGAACGCTGTAGCTCGTGTCGATCTCCTCGCCGTTGGCGAAACGGTCGGCCTGACCCGGGCGGAAGATGGCGGTGGCGAACTCGGAGAGCATGAGCGGGGTCAAGGCCGGGGCATCCGGCAGCGGCTCGAGATCGCCGCGAATGCGCACCGTCGGCGCGCTGCCCACATGAAGGTGAAGATCGGAGGCGCCGGCCGCGGCCACCTGGCTCAAGAGAGCATTGAGTTCCAAGGCGCCTGCTACCTCCAACCGCTTTCGTGGCCGGCGCGCGCCGGCAACACCATCTGAACCGGCGCGGATATGGCGCCTCGGGAATTGAAAAACGCGGGGGCGCGAACATCGCGCCCCCGCGGAAGATTACACACAGTCAATACCACGGTCAGCACGGGGTGCTGTTCCGTGAATTCAGTTGTTGTCCTGCCAGCGCAGGAACGTGGGAGTCTCGATATCCTGGTCCATCCTGCCGACCCCACGGCTCTCGACGCCCTGCACGAACGCATTGTCCCCGACGGCCACGTTCTGCCGACGGATACGGATCGACGACGCGCTGTCGCGGGTGCGAAGCTGGGCAGGTTGAGCGGCCACGGCTTGCGGGAAACTGACGGTCTTGCCGACCACCGCTTCGCGCTTCTTGTTGAAGCCCGTCGCGATGACCGTGATGCGGCACTCGTCGTTGAGGGAATCGTCGACGACCTGGCCGTAGATGATGTTGCACTCGTCGTCGCAGGCCTCGGTGATGATCTCCATGGCGTCGGAAACCTCGGCAAGGGCCAGGTCGGCTCCGCCGGTGATGTTCACGAGGAGCCCGGTGGCGCCCGAGATCGAGATGTCGTCGAGGAGCGGGGACTGGATGGCCTGCTGGGCGGCCACGGTGGCGCGCTTCTCGCCGGTGCCGAAGCCCATGCCCATCAGCGCGTCGCCGCGCTCCTGCATGATCGTGCGAACGTCGGCAAAGTCGACGTTGATCTCGCCCTTCACGAGGATGATGTCGGAGATGCCCTGGACGCCCTTGCGCAGGACATCGTCGGCCAGCTTGAACGCGTCGCGGATGCCGGTGCGCCGCTCGGCGACCGCCAGCAGCTTCTCGTTCGGGATGACGATGAGCGTGTCGACGTTGGCGCGCATCTCCTGGATGGCTTCCTCGGCCTGGCGCATGCGCATCCGGCCCTCGAAGTGGAAGGGCTTGGTGACGACGCCGACGGTCAGGGCGCCCAGTTCCTTGGCAATCCCCGCGATGACCGGGGCGGAACCGCTGCCCGTTCCGCCGCCCATGCCGCAGGTCACGAAGACCATGTCGGAACCCTGGAGCGTGGCCTTGATGGTTTCGCGATCCTCGTCGGCCGCGGCGCGGCCGATCTCGGGCTTGGCGCCCGCGCCGAGGCCCTTGGTGAGGTCCTGGCCGATGGGAATCTTCACCGGCGCCACCGAGTGGCGAAGCGCCTGCGCGTCGGTGTTAGCGACGATGAATTCGATCCCGCGCATCCGCGACTGGATCATCCGTTCCACCGCGTTGCCGCCGCCGCCGCCGGCGCCGATAACGCGGATTACCGTCGGCTTGGTCATGACGTCATCCGCCAGGTCAAAAGAAAAAGGCATCGTATCCTCCCGTGTAGTGTGCCCCCGGCGGTCCCTAGGGTCCCCCGGCGACTGCTCGCCTGTTGCGAGCGTGGTCCGTGCATTGCTGCGTGTTAGCTGCTGACTGTCTCTCTCTATTGCGGACGACGAGTTCTCGAACCCGTCCGCGGGCGCGCTGTCAACCCCTCCCGGCGTCTCTGGTCGTCCCCCTCCTTTCGATCCCCGCTGTCATGTCGCTCATCCCTTGATCTTCGACGACCAGCTCTTCATCCGGCTCCATACCGCGCCGAAGGTATCCATCAGCCCGGAAACACCGCGCTCACCGCCGCTTGCATCGGTCAGATCCATCTGTTGCGCGCCGAAGAAGACGAGCACGACACCGGTGGAGAAGACGGGCGAGTTCACGACGTCGACGAGCCCGGCAATTCCCTTGGGGCTCCCGATGCGCACCGGCATGTCGAGCATCCGCTCGGCAAGCTCCTGCACGCCCTCCATCGCCGCCGCGCCGCCCGTCAGGACGACGCCTCCGGCCACGAGATCCTCGTAGCCCGTCTTCTTGATCTCGCGCGAGAGCAGGAGGAAGATCTCCTCCATGCGCGGCTGGATGATCTCGACGAGCACCTGCCGGGGCAGGGACTTGGACTTCCTGCCGCCCACCGACGGAACCTCGATCTCCTCGTCCTGCTTGACGAGATCCGCAAGCGCGCATCCATAGCGCAGCTTGATCTGCTCTGCGTCGCCGACCGGCGTCCGCAGGCCCACGCCGATGTCCCGGGTGACGTTCGTGCCGCCGATGCCCAGGACCGCGGTCTGCCAGATCGCGCCCTCGACGAAGAGCGCCATGTCGGTGGTGCCGCCGCCGATATCGACGAGGACGACCCCGAGCTCCTTCTCGTCTTCCGTGAGAACCGCGTGCGAGGACGCCAGGGGCTCGAGGACAATGTCGTCCACCTCGAACCCGGCGCGGTTGACCGCGGTCACGATGTTCTTCGCGGACGTGACGGCGGCCGTGACGATGTGGACGTCGGCCTCGAGCCTCACGCCGGACATGCCGATCGGATCCTTGATCCCATCCTGCTCGTCGACGATGAATTCCTGCGGGATGACATGGATGACTTCCCGGTCCATGGGCATGGAGACGGCGCGCGCCGCGTCGATGACGCGCTCGACGTCCGCCGGAGTGATCTCGCGATCGTTGCGGGAAACGGCGATGACGCCGCGGGAGTTGATCCCCTTGATGTGACCGCCGGCGATGCCGACGTACGCGGAGCGGACCTCGGTGCCCGACATGAGCTCCGCTTCCTCGATGGCCTTCGTGATGGACTTGACGGTGGCGTCGAGATTGACGACGACGCCCTTGCGAATCCCCTCGGACTGGGCCTGGCCGACGCCAATGATATCGATGACGCCGTTCTCGCCGACTTCACCGATTATGGCGCACACCTTGGTCGTCCCGATATCGAGGCCGACCACCGTGCGATTATCCACGGCCATTCGCACCCTCCTTCATGTCTTGCGGCGTTGAAGCTGCGTTCGTTTCTGCTTCGCTAAAATCAGCGAGTGACCCTTTCACTATCTTTCATGTGCTAAAATAGTCAAGCGTAAATCCTCAAAAATCAGTCACCAAACTTTCCACAGGCTTTCCACGTCCTCTCCCCCGCTATCCTTATTAACGCATCCGCTCTGGCGCCCTTCCCCCTCCCCCCGAAACCCCAGGCCCGCGACGGGCCGCCCGCAACGGTCCGCCCGGGCCCGGAATCCTGCGCATGCGCTCACCACGTTAACCAGGACAAGGGCCGACGCCGGCCCTTGCTCGCCGGCAACCCCGGAGCGCGGAGCGGGTTGTGGCCTGGTCCGGGCACGGCCTTGCGCCCTCGTCCACGGACTCCGTGGTTCGATTTCAGGGATGCGCCGAGCGGGCCTCGAACCGCGCCCGCGCCGAGATCCGGATCATCATATACCTCGCGTTACATGGTATATGGCCGGCGCGATCTCACGGCCGGCCGAGCGCGCGCCTCGCCCAGGGGTTCGTCGGATCGATCGCAAGGACGCGGTGGAGCGCCTCGCGGGCCTCGCGACGATTCCCCAGGCGCGACTCCGCGACCGCAAGATAGAGCCAGGCCTCGCCGTCCTCGCGATCGCGCGTGACGACCTCCAGGTAGTGAAGCCGCGCCGGTCGCCACTCGCCGCGGAGGTAGTGCAGGGTCGCCAGGTTGTAGTGCGCGATGATGTGATCGGGCCACGTCGCGAGCACGCGCCGGTACCACGACATCTCGAGTTCCTCGTTCCCGCTCGCCGCCGCTTCGGCCGCGCGCGCCAGGTACGGCGCCGCGGGATCGCCGGGCAGAGCGCGGCGCATCGAGCTCCCTTGATCCGCGGCGGCGGGATCGCCGGAGGGCGTCGTCGCGACGCGGTCCGGAACGGCCGGCGCGGGCGCGACGGCAGGAGGAGTGACCGGGGGCTGCGTGGCCGGGGGACGAGACGGGGCCACGGGCGCCGGCGAGGAGGGAGCCGAAGGCGCGTCGGATCCGGATCCCGGCGCCCCCGGAGAAACTACGGGCTCATCCTTCGGGGCGCGCGACGGGCGGGATGGCAACGGCTGGGGCGGCGCCGCGGGAGCCTGGGACGCGGCCGACGACGGGGGGACGGCAGGCGGCTCCGGAGCAGGACGCGGCACCGCAGGCGCGATCCGGCCGCGCGGCTCCGGCCGCGGGATCTCCGGCCCGAACGCGTACTCGGCCGAGACGCGGTGCGACTGGTCCAACTCGCCGAAGGGCACGTAGGCGTAGTCGAGCTTGAGGTCGCCGGCGGCCACGCCCAGCCCCACGGAAAGCCCGTTCCCGGCGTCGTTGCGCCCATCGAAACCGGCCCTGAGCGCCAGCACGGAGACCGGCGTGAATTCGATCCCGGCGCGCACCGCGCCCCCCTGGTTGCGCACCCCCTCGTATTCCAATGCCAACAGCCACCACGGGCCCGGTCGATAGGTGACGCCGACCACGCCCGTGACCGGAAGCTCCTCGGTGGCGCCAAAGAACCGCGGGCCGCGGCCGAGGTTGCGTACTGCGGCCGCGAGCCTCACGCCATCGACGGCGGGCCAGTACAGGAGGCCCGCGTCGGCGGCGAAGCCCGTGGCCTCCTCGTCCTCGTAGTTCAACTGGAAGACGCCAACCGTTCCGCCCAGGGCCAGGCGATCGCCGGCCATCCATCCGTATCCCGCTCGCGCCAAGTACTCGCTCGCGCCGAACGTCCCCGCGTTGAACTTGTTCGTCGTCGTCGTCCGCGTGATCGTGCCGTAGTCGATGACGGACACCATCGCCCCGGCGCTCCCCGGGCCCCACGGCCGCGCGTACGCGGCGTCGCTGCGGTTGATGTCGAGGAGCGCGTTGTCGTAGCCGAGGAAGACCGATTGCCTCCCGACCAGGGCAAGCGCGGCGGGATTGTAGCGGATCGCGAGAGGGCCTGCGGCCACGGCCGTGTACGCGCCGCCCAGCGCGGCCGGTCGAGCGCCCACGCCTCCTCGCAAGAGCGCATCGCCCGCGGAACTGCCGGCATTCTCCCGGATGAGCGCCGAGGCCGGAGCGCACAGGCAAGCGATCAGCATGGCCATCGCGGCCGACCGACGAAGCGGCGCCGGGAGCTCCGTCCTGCGAGCGGTCGGCAACCCTCGATACGGCGCGGTCATCGGATGATCACCAGTTTCCCGGCGCGTCGCTCGCCCGTCGGCGAGGTGATGCGATACACGTAGACACCGCTCGCCACGGGCGCACCGCGGCCATTACGCACGTCCCACTGCCAGGTCCCGGTCGCGTCCACGGTCCGCTCGATGACCATCTCGCCCAGCGCCGTATAGATGCTGACGACCGATGACGGCGGCAACTGCTCGAAGGTGATCCCCGTGTTCGCCACCCCCGGCACGTACTCGACGCCCGTGGTGGCATTGCCGTCACCCGGCTTCCAGGGATTCGGGAAGATGGCGGCTCCCCCGAGCCCCTGGGCGAGTACCTGGCCCAGGACGGCGAAGTCGGTGAAGTGCCGCACGCGGACCGTGAGCGTCCGTTGCGTCTTATCCAGCACGGCGCCCGGCTCCTTCACCCACGTCTTGAACACCGTGTCGTAGCGATACACGTCGAGCCGATCCTCGGGGACGCCGAGATCGCCCTCGGGATAGGGAAGCGTCAGGGTTACCCAGTCGGCAAAGGCGCTCGCCCCGTCCTCGCGGACATACCGGCGGAATGCCCCGGACCCTGGAACCAGCAGGCCGGACCCGGACGTGGGCGGCGGCGCCTCCGTGCCCCCCGTGCGATATTCCGTCATCCGGATCCAGATGGCGGGGCTGTCCATGGCCGTCGTCGGCATGGTGAATGAAGTGCCGCCGTTCATGATCGTCGTATCCTGAATATCGGTCCCGAACAGGTGGCGCCTGACGCGAACCTGGCTCCCCGTGTCGTTATATTCGTTCAACCAGGAATCGCGATCGTCCTTCACCACGAGCAGGGCCGCCGGGCTCGCGTCGCTCTCGCCGGCCGCGTTCCACCCGGTAGCCCTCACCAGGTAGGTATCCTCCGGGAGCGCCGTCATGTCCCAGAGGATGCCCCATTGCGGGCCGAACGTGTCCGGGTTCGGATCGCTCCAATCCGCCACCGCGCAATTCGCCCATGCGCCTCCGGCCTCGGATCGGTACTGGAAGAGCACCTTGCTGAAAACGGCGGATCGTCCCACGAAGAGGGAGACGGCGTTGCCGGAGACGCGGATCGCGCGTCGTACGCCCAGCGAGATGATCGTGGCCATCGAGGGCGAGTGGTCCTGCACCGCGAGCGATGATCGGCGCCGGGACCAATTGCCGGCGCTGTCCCGGGCCTGGACGAGGAGCGAGTAGGTCTCCGCGGGAATGTTCGTGTCCACGGCGAAGAGGATGTTCCAGATCCCGTCGCCGGCCAGCGTGTCCGCGCCGAGCCCATCGTCGCGGAGAAGAGAGGAATCCGCGAGCCCCACGGGCGCGAGGTGGACCATCACGGAGTCGACGCGGGTCTGCGTATCGACGACGGAGATGGCCAGGCGAACGGTGGCGCCGTTGTTGCGTACCGGCACCGGAGTGAATTGCGCCGTTCCGATCACGGGACCGGTGCTGTCGGCGGGGGGAGCGGCCACCTGCGTATCGGCCGCGTTCGAGTAGACGGTCGTTCGGACAGGCGCGCCTGGGACCGTCGTCACAGGCTGGTTGAACTCCACGACGGCCGTGTTGGTCAGCCACGTGCCGACGGGTGTGGCCGCGGCCGCGCCGGTCATGCCGGCAAGGAAGGTCGCGGCCAGGAGCAGGGACCAGGCGGCCAGCCCGGCCACGTGGCCGAGCACACCCGGTCTCATGATGCCATGACCTCGCCCGAGCTGTTCCGGCGTCATCGCCGGTCCTCCTCGGGCGTCCGAACGCGTCTCGGTCTGTCGCAGCGTGAGCGTCGGGCAGAGTACGGCCGTCCGCGGTCGTGCGACCGCTTCGGAGCCGAGCCTGCCGGGCACACCACGGACGAGGTCCTTCCGAGATGCGTCCGGACCGCGTGCGCCCCCGGGTGGATCAGACCCGGGAGGCGCCGCTGGTTCGGGCACTTTTCGATTCGACACGCCCGGATCGCCCCTTCCAGGGGATCCGTCGGTCGTGGTTCCACCGCGAACGCGCGGTTGGTCATGACCCGGATTCAACGTCGGGTCTTTCCCTCCGGCGGTCGCGTTCCCATGAGAAATCTCATAGGCGCGCGCCACGCACGGCGGCGGGCAGAGTACGGACTACGGGTTAACGGTCACGGAGCCAGGCTCCATGGGGGTCGTTCTCGCATCAGGATCTCACGGGCTGCATGGTGCTCTCCCGTTCTCGAGTTCCCGGCGACGAGCGGCCGGGGCCGTATCAGGCCCCGATCAAGCGGTCAGTCCGCCCGCGGCTGCTAGGCCGCTCGCGGTTCTGCCACTCCCGTTCTGCTTTGGCCGTGCGCATGAGCGCTTGCTCCGCTTAGTCCACCGTGACGCGGAAGCGCAGCGTCGCCGTCTGGGCTGATGCGACCGCCTGGCGGATCCAGCGAATGTGCCGCACCGTTCCCGCCGCGGCCGTGTACTGCGGCAGGTTGATCCAGTCGATCGAGTAGAGCGCGTGGTTCGGATTGACGCTCGTCGAGACCTGGGCCGTCCAGCCCGTGGCGCCGGAATCGGTGGCGAATCCAGCCGTCGCCCCGAGGTTCGTCATCGTGGACGCCGCCGTGTCGAAGGTCGTCGAGGTCGGGATGGTGTCGCGAACGACGACGGAGTCGGCCGTGGCGGAACCTTCGTTGTTGTAGGTCAGCGTGTAGAGGATGGTGGCGCCGGGTAGCGGCATCGCCGGGTTGCCATACATCGTGACGCTCGTGATCGCCTTGGCCAGCGCGATGCGGGCCGCGCTGATGGTGGCGCGGGAGACGTCCGCGGAGCCCTGTCCGTAGCCGTAGGTCAGCCCGTTGTCGCCGATGTACTCGCCGGTGGTGTCCGCGCCCGCGGACGCGGCGCGAATCTTGATGCGGAAGGAGCCGAAGGAGCCGTCCGGTGAATTGGCCGGGGTGGAGTTTGCCCAGATGGCGATCGTGCAATATTTCAACGCATCCGGCGCCACGTTGCGGAGGGCGACGGTGTCGTTGATCGTCGAGGTCGGGTTGCCGAGCGAGTCGCCCCAGAGCGTGAAGGTCCAGGACGTGGCGCCCCCGGACAACGTGAACGAATCGACCTCGAGGAAGATCGTGTCCGTCGCGTTACCCGTGTTGTAGACCTCGTAGACGAAATACTTGGTCTCGCCGACCGAGAGCGACTGGTCGCCGAGGACGAGGAGGCTGTCGCCCGCGACACGAGCAACCGTCGTGTCCATGGCGAGCGTGACCGAGTCCGAGGTGATGCCGTTATTGAGCCACGCGACGCGGGCCACGTTGGAAACCGTGGTCGCGGCGGTCGTGCCCTTGGCGAGCGCGGCCGCCTGGAGGCCAAGTATGGCAAGAGCCAATGCGATGAGCTGAACGAAATACTTGTTGTTCACGAGAAATCTCCTTTGAGTGTCCCGACCTGGGCCGGGTGTCGTAATCGAAAGTGTGAGTGGGGATAGTCCCCGCCGGTCACCTCGACGCGCACGTGATGTCACGCGCCGTAACGCAGAGTGATCCACATCACCTCCCGGTGACGAAGCCCGTCGGCATCATGCCTCCCGGTCCTCGTCTCATCAGTCTCCGGGCGGGCGGCGTGGAAGCGGGAATACCCGGGATTCGGCCTCCTGGCGGAGGCCGGGACGCCCGCCGAGGCGGGCGCCTCAAAGCGGCTACCGCATGACGGGCAGCATCGTCGTGGTCACATCCATGCCGTAGCGTTCCAGCGCTTCGTTGACCTCGACGAGCAGGCGATCCCACGCGGGGAACGGTTGCTCGACGGATCCGCTGACCGTGAACGTCTGAAGGGGCCCATCCGCCCCGGAAAGCACGGCCTTCATGAGGACCTGGTCCCCTTCCACCGTGTATTCGCCCTCCAGGCGGAACCGCGCCTCCGCGGGCTGCACGCCGACGAGCCCCGCGGGACTCCAGTCGTGACGGAAGATCTCCATCGTCGCCAGGCCGAACCAGTCGTAGCGGGGAGGCCCGCCGCGGTAGGCGAAGGGACGCACCCAGAGCTTGCGCAGGTTCTCCTCGATGCGCTCACGCTGGGGCTTGGGCGGCCGCTCCTCCCAGCTCGGAGCCGGACGGGCCGCGCCGAAGTCCCACGTCAGCGAGACCTGGTTCTCGCTCCCGGCCGCGCCGGCCGGCTCGTACGCGTAATCGAGCGCGAGATCCTCCCAGCGGAAGCCGGCTCCCGCGGTCAATCCCGTCCCGACGTCGTTGGCCGAGTTCGCGCCGACCCTCAGCGCAAACCGCTCCGGCAGCACCCACAGCTCACCACCGGCCTTGATCTCCACGTCCTGGTTCTTCACCCAGACCGCATCCGTCGCGATGCCGAAGCGGCCCGTCGAGGATCGCCAGGCGCCGCCCAGCCTCACGGTGATCGGGAGTTCCTCCTCCTCGCGCACGAACTGGAGACGCGTGCCGATGTTCGCGACGGAGAGTCCCATCGTGAGTCCCTCGAGCGGCCAGTGCCACTTCAAGCCCACGTCCACGGCGCCGGCCGTCGCCTCGAACCGGTCGAGCCGCTCATTGATGATCTTGGCCGTAACCCCGACATCCAGGTACCGCATCAACGCGCGCGCGTAGGTCAGGGAGAAGGCGAGGTCCGAGGCCGTCGCCGTCCCGATGACGCGGTTGGCGACGCCCGAGGCGATGGTGGTGCGGTCGACCGACCCGAAGTCGACGTAGAGGAGGGTGGCGCCGAGCGTGCCGCCGTCCCGGAGCGGGTAGACCCCGCCGATGAAGCTGTAGTTGATGTCCTGGAAGAGATGATTGTAGAGGAGGCCGACCTGCGGACGGCGAGCCCGCGCGATCCCGGCCGGGTTGAAGTAGATGCCGTAGACGTCGTCCGCCCACGCGGTGTTGGCCTCACCCATCCCGGCCGCGCGGGCGCCGACCCCGAGTTCCAGGAAGGCCGCGCCGTTGGTACCGGCGTTGGAGACAGCGTCAACTTTGGAACCGATTGAAAGCACGGCAAGGAGAGCGCACCCGGAGAGCAGGATTGCGCGGACGGCCGACCACCAATAGGTCGTCGTCCCGCGTTCCGTCTCTCCACCATGCGCTCGCCTCATGCGCTTCTCCTCTCCGTCCCCATCACGATCCCTTCCTCATCCCAGCGTCGATCCTTCAGCCTTCAACCGTGGTCCGTCCCTCTTCTCTCCTCCCGCATCCTCCCTCACCGGATCACCATGAACTTCTTCACGACCTGCTGGCCGTTCGGCGCCTTCAGGACCGCGATGTAGACGCCCGACGCGGCCTCGCGACCATCGTCCGTCTTCGCGTCCCACTGCACGTTGCCTCCCGTGTTGGTCGCGCGAATGGACGACACGCGGCGGCCGGCGACGTTGTAGATGTCGATGTCCACGGTGGAGGTGACGTTCTTGAAGATGATGCCGGTCGTGATGTCTCCGCGAACGAACGGAGCCCCGGTCTGCGGATCGCCGTCATAGGGCACGTAGGGATTCGGATACACGAGGACGCCGTCCAGGTTGGCGCTGACCGCCACGCCGAAGACGGCGAAGTCGGTGAAGTGGCGGACGCGGACGCTGGCGATGTTGCGGACCATGTCGAGCTGGAAGTCCTCGAGCTCCCGGATCCACGTCCCCAGCACCACGTCGTACCGGAATATCCCGAGGTCGCTCTCCGGACACGTCAGGTTCTGATCGTCGTAGGGAATCGAAATCCGGACCCAGTCGCTCCAGAGGCTCTGCCCGTCCTCCCGCTCGAACCGGCGGTAGTAGCCGGCGCCGGGCACGACGAGGAGCGAGGAGGCCGACGGCGCGGGCGCCTCGAGGGGCGCAGAGGGGAAGATCGTGATGCGCGTCCAGACCGAGGACAGGGCGCCGAACGAGGAAACTCCCAGGTTCAGGGCCGTGGCCTCCGTCAGGAGCGCGGTGTCGGCGGCCTCGTTGGTGAAACGATGACGGCGGACATGGCGATTGGCGACGGTATCCGTGTACTCGTGGAGCCAGGAATCGCTCCGGCTGACGACGACCCGGAGGTGCGTCGGACTCGGATCCGTGGCGCCGTTGTTCCTCGTCGCGGTGGCGCGGACGTAATAGGTATCCTCCGGCAGGAGGTCCGTGTTCCAGTAGATGCCCCAGTAGGGCCCCTGTGTATCGGGATTGAACCCGCTCCAGGAGCCGCGGGTGCAGGGCAGCCAGGAACCGCCTGCTGCCGGACGATACTCGAAGAGCACCGAGGCGAAGGTGTCGCTGTAGCCGAGCGCGACCGAGACGGCGTTGCCCGCGATCCGGATGTCGTCCTTGAGGTTCCATCCGATACTGCGGATGGTCGCGAAGGTCGGGGAGGTGTCCTGGACGATGAGCGTGACCGAGCCCGTCGTCGCATATCCGAACGCGTCGCGCGCCAGGATGCCCAGGCGATGCGTATCGCCGATGACCGTCGAATCGATCGTGATCCAGAGATTCCAGATGCTGTCTCCCGCGACCGTGTCCGGCAGGATGCCGTCGTTACGCAGGGGGACGGATTCGCCCTTGCCGAGCGAGGAGAGATTGATCAACACGGTGTCGAGGGGTGAGGAGTCGTAGACCGAGACGGTGACGACGACCGTGACGTTGCCGTTGGTGGCGGGCGATGGGTTGGCGACCGCCTGGCCGATGATGGGTCCCGACGTGTCGGACTGCTCCACCGTGGTCTCCACCGTGTTGGAACGGGTGGGAACGAGGGCGCCGGTTGCCGGGAGTGCATAACCGATCTCCGCCGTGTTGCTGATGATCGTTCCCGCCGGTGTGAAGGCCGACGCAGGACGATCCAGGACGAAAACCAGGCCGATGAGAAAGAGGAGGAACGCCGCCACCGAGTGCCGGTGAGGCGATCGTGTGACACGAGGAGCCAGCCCCTCCATGCGCACTACGGATGGTGGGTTGGCGCCTGAACTCCCGTGGACCCCGCCCCGTCTCCGGGACGGGATCCTCACGGGAAATTCAACGCGGTGCGGTGAGCCGTTGGCCGGGTCTCCCCGGCCGCCTGCGTCCGCGCCGTTATCTCTGCTCGAAAGCATGCTCGCCCGTCGCGGGTTTACTCGTCCCCGCGTGGGCCCGCCTCCGCGCTAGTTGATGATCACCCTGAACCGCAGGGTGGAAGCCTCGCCCGCCAACACGGTCTGGCGTATCCAGCGGACGTGCCGGATGGTTCCCGCCGCGGCCGTATACTGCGGCAGGTTGATCCAGTCCGTGGAGTAGAGCGCGGACGAGGGAGACGCGAGAACCGAGACCTGGGCCGTCCAGCCCGACGCGCCGGAGTCGGCGGCCAGGACCGCCGAACATCCGAGGTTGGCCATCGTGGAGGATGCCGTATCGAATGTCGTCGATGTCGGGATCGTATCCCTCAGGACCACGGAATCCGCGGCCGCGGAACCCTGGTTGGTATCCGAGAGGGTGTAGAGGATCGTCGCGCCGGGTAGCGGCATCGACGGGTTCCCATACATGGTCACGCTGGTGATGGCCTTGGTGAGCGCGAGGCGCGCCGCGGCCACCGTGGCCCGGGAGACGTCCTCTGAACCCTGGCCATATCCATACGTGTTGCCGTTATCGCCCACGTACTGGGCCGTCGTATCGGCTCCAGCCGCCGCCGTCCTGATCCTCAGGCGAAACGACCCGAAGGATCCGTCCGGCGAGTTGGCCGGCGTGGAATTGGACCAGACAGCGATGGTGCAGAACTTGAGAGCATCCACGGCGACGTTGCGCAGGGCGATCGTGTCGTTGACCGTGGAGGTCGGATTACCGAGCGAATCGCCCCAGAGCGTGAATGTCCAGGATGCGGCTCCGCCGGACAGGGTGAAGGAATCCACCTCGACGAAGATCGTGTCCGTCGCGTTGCCCGTGTTGTAGATCTCGTAGACGAAGTACCGCGTATCGCCGATCGAGAGCGTGTTGTCCGCGGTTGCCAGGAGCGTATCGCCCGCGACCCTCGCGACGGTCGTATCCGCCGACAGCGATACCGTATCAGCGCTGTTTCCGTTGTTGAGCCATGCGACGCGCGCGACGTTGGTCACGCTCGTGGACGCGGCCGTGCCCAGGGCAAGAGCCACATTCTGCACCACGAGGATGCCTATCGCTGCGACGCCCAGGCTGAGTAAGAGCCTTTTCACTTGAATACTGTCCTTTCGTTGAAATTCCCGTGCCGAATCCGCGGGCGCGACCCATGGCCGCGCCCGTCCTTCCTACTACTCCACCCTCACCTCCCCACCAGGATTTTTCGTTCCTTCTTCACGTCCTGATTCATCCCTCTCTTCATCCTTCATCCGTCGCTCCCTCATCGCGCCCAGTGACCGTGGGCTTCCAGCTCGGCGAGCTGGACGAATCGCCACGATCGCGTCTTCACGAAGTAGTCGCTGCCGCGCGGGATGAAGACCCGCACGTAGCGGACCGGGTCCGTCGCCTCGATCGCGAGGCTGACGCGCCGCAACGGATCACCGCCGGACGACCGCTCGAAGGCGCCGGCGCCCGCATCGAGCCCGAAGCCGGGATAGGCCCAGTTCTGGCGGTCCAGGGAGGTCATCACGTAGTAGGAGCGCGGATACGCGTTCCCGCGCCAGACCATCTCCACGGTTGCGATCCGGCTCGGCTCCCCCAGGTCGACCTCCACCCACTGGTCCGTCTCGCCGGGATCCCCCGAGGTCGCCATGCCGTGGAAGTAGTCGTCCCGCCCGTCGGTGACCCGCTCCAGCGCCGGACGCGTATCCCCCGACGCCTGCTCGTCCAGGAGCTCCTGGAACGTGCCGCTCGCCGGACGCCCCGCCGCCAGGTTGTAGGGCTCCGTGGCAAACGCAATCCACGGCGTCGCCGTGCTCCGGCCCCGCGAATCCGTCGCGATCACCTGGTACTCGTAGGTCACGCGCGGCTGGAGGCCCGCGAGGAGCGCGGCGTGGTCGGTCAGGAGCGCGTCGCCGGCGAGGACCGGTTGTCGCCTCACGTTCTCCGTCCCCTGTTCCCGCCATTCCAGTACGGCCCTCGCCGGGATGTTCACGAGAAAGCGGACCTGGGCCGTGTCGCGCCCGAGCGCGTGCCGGAAGCCCGTGGCGAACGGCAGCGGGGTCCCGGCGGTCCGAAACCTCAGGGGTTGGCCCGGCGACGCGCCGATCGCCGAGTCGCGGCCGATCACGATCCACGCGCGATAATCGGTGCCGGGTAGAAGCCCGGTCAGGCGAACGTTATGGTCCCTCCTCAGCTCGTAGCTGGGATCCCCGAAGTTCTTCATCCCGTCGGGGCGAAAGCCGTAGAGCAACAGCGTCTTGGCCGGGCGGTCGGTCTTCCACGTCACGGTGGCCGCGTCCTCGGTGATGGCCCCGATGACGATCTCGCGCACGCGCGGCGTGGCCGGGGCGGCGGGCTCCAGCCTCACCTCCTTGAGGGAGAGCGAACGTCCGGAATACGGCAGGGTCAGCATCACGGCGCGCGCCGTCATCGGCTCGGCAAACTCCAACCGCGTCTCTCCGCGGCGCGCATCCCTGCGGACACGGACGACCACGGGCGTCCACGAGAGCGCATCCTGGCTCAGTTCCACGACGGGCACGCCCAGTCGGCCGGCCGTCGTCACGAGGATGGCCGACAACAGCGACTCCTCGCCCAGGAGGAGAAAAATCCGGGCGGGACCGGAATCGACCACCGCCGCCGTCGCCGCGTTTCCGTCCGCGATGGCCTCGAGATTCCGCGCGCTCCCCCACGCCTGGTAGGCCACTCCGGGCGGCAAGGCCGCGGCCGCGCGCGCCGTCGTGGCCGTCGCCACGGTCGACGGCTCGGCGGCGGCGGGCACGACCACGAGACCGCACAGGCTGAGCGCCACGAGCACCCGCGCCCCCCGACCCGCGCTCATGCCAAGCCCGCTCACTCGATGATCGTCCGGAAGCGTATGGCCGCGGCCGGCTCGCCGGCCGTGACCCTCAGTTTCCTCCAGCGCACGAACCTCACGAGCGTTGGATCGGGCGGCACGCCCGTCACGTAGTCGGCCGAGTAAAACGCCTGGTCCGGCGCGGCGACGGTGCTGAACTGGAACTCCCAGCCCTCGACAAGGTTCGCCGTGTCGCGAAAGACCTTGTTCGCGGGAACCGTGTCAAAGACGACGATCGAATCCGCCGGTCCCCAGCCCGCGTTCTGGATCGTGAGCCGGTACTGGATCGAGGACCCGGGCAACAAGCCCAGCGAGGTCGAATCGATGAGCTTCGCGATCGTGAAGACGGGCGCGGTGACGCCTCCCGCCGTGTCCGAGCGCAACCCATAGCTGTCGATGGCCACGACGAAGTAGTAGTAGGTGTCCGTCGGCGGCACGCTGGAATCGAGCCGCGCGATCCCGGTGATCGTTCCTCCGAACAGCAGCGTCATGCCCGCCGCCCGGGAGTCGTTGACCGTGTTCCGGTAGACGCGGTACCCCACCACGTCCGTCTCGGTATTGGCCGTCCACGAGAGCTGGACGCCGGTGTCCACGGCCGGGAGGGCCGTGAGCACGCCCAGCGCGGACAAGCCCGACGGGCGCGCCGGAGCCGGGCTCGATCGCCAGTACGAGGATTCCGAGAAGGCCGTCCAGTTGCCGAAGGTGTCGTGAGCCGTGACGCGCCACCAGACCTCCGCCTGCGAGGGCTCGAACGGCACGACCGTCGTCGTCACCGTCGTGTCCGTTCGCCAGATCAGGTTCTTGAAGGTGGTGTCCGTGGCCAGCTCGAGGTAGTAGTACACCTCTCCGGAATTGTCGGTCGTGCCCGCCCACTTCAGGGCGGGTTGCGTGATGGTCTCCTGGCCGTAGAGCGGGGCCTGGATCGTCGGAGCCGCCGCCGGGTCCGTGGTGTCGCCGCGCACCCACTGCACGTCGTCGACGAGGAGGCGTCCGCGCACCGGGTCGACGGTGGCGCTGACAACCGCGAAGAGGAATCGATCGAAACGCGTCGGATCGAACCCGGAGGTGATGTAGTCGTTCACCGGGATGCGAACCTTCCGCCACTCGCCGCCGATATTGGGAATGTAGTTGTTGAGATAGGCGGCGAACTCGGCGCCTCCGGCGTGACGGACCTTGACCTCGAGGTTGCCCCACGAGTCCGGTCGCGCGCTCGTCCCGGTGTCCAGGCGGACCATGAACTCGAGCGCGGAGAGGCGCGTGAGGTCCATGGGACGGTAGTCGAAGATGAGCCCCTGCCAGTTATTGGTCGTGTTGTTGAAATCGTAATTCATGCGGAGCGCACCCCAGCCGGAGTACGGGATCCCCGTCTCGCGCTGGAACGTCGGATTCGTGAGTTGGCTGTAGGCGTTGACCGTGATGCCCCAGGCATTGACGGTGACGTTCGTGTCGTTGAAGAGCTCGAGGACGGCCGTCTCGATGTACTGCTCGAAACGGATGTAGTCCAGGTCCACCACGGGATTCGGCGGCCCGCCGTAGGTGGCGGGATCGTCGTAGAGGAACGCGACGTTCGAATCCCCGAAGACGAGGTTCGACGTGGTCCAGGCGTTCAAGGGGATCACGACCTCCTGCCACGACGGCGTCGCGCCGCCCGAGGGCAACCAGCGCCAGAGGTCTTCCTTCTCGTTGCCGGCGGTGGTCGGGAATTCGACCCGGACGAGGTCGCCGGCCGTGCCGTCCCCGGAACGGATGCCGAAGGAGAGCGCGCGCCAGAAGCCGCGCGACTCGCCGAGATCGGCACCGCCGGCTCCCGGCTTGGAGATGTACCCGCCGTACTGGCCGGTCGTCAGCGTGCCGGTCATCCGGAGGAAGTTGCCGGCCGGATCCCGCGGGTAGAGCGGCGCATCGGTTCGATTCTCGATGCCGATCGTCGCGCCCGCGGCGAACGTCAGGGTCTCGCCGCTCCAGAGGTTCCGGGCCTGGACCGTGTTGAAGTCGTCCAGGGTCCGCATGATGACCTGGATCGTGTCGGCACCGGGAGTGGACGCCCAGTTGCCGACATGGTCGCGCGCCGAGACCTTGTAGACGTTGTACCCGACCGCGCCGATCGCCGAATCCCACCCGCTGGCGAACGAGGAGTCATTGATCGCGAAGTCGGTGGTGTTCGTCTGGGCGTTGATGACGGCGACGCCGGCGCCGCTGTCGTTGTCCGCGACCGACCACGTCAGGAAGATCTGCCGATCGTCGTCCTGGTCCGCGGCGCCGTCCGTGATCGTGTCCGGCCGGAGCGTCACCGAGGAGAAGGTCGGTCCCTCGCGGTCCTCGATGACCTTGATGTACACCGTGTCGACCTGAGCCTGCGCCGTGTCATACGCCGCCAGTTGCCAGGTCGTCTCGCGCCAGAGGATGGCCGCCAGGTGCGGCTGGACGATGAAGCTGAAATTGTAGGGCGAGTCGTTGTCGACCTGGACCGGGTTGCCGAAGATCCGGCTCGCCACGACGCTCCCGACGCCCCCGGAGACGGTCACGGTGCAGAAGACGTAGACCGTATCGATCGAGTTGGTCCAGACGGTGTCCGCCGGGTTCGCCGCGCCGGTCTCGATGAGCCCGACTCCGGCATAGAAGTTCGAGTCGCTGACGCCCGTGATCTGGACCGTGAGCACGTTCGGCGGCCCGACATCATCGAGCACGGTGATCGTGTCGCGGCCGTATGTATTGGTCTCGTATCGGACCGTGAGCGTGGCCGTTCCGGAGGGCGACGAGAACGAGACGTAGGTCGAGCAGACGCCGTTATCGAAGGTGAGCGTCGACGTGGACAGGACCGGGCCTCCGGTCGAAAAGATGGGGACGCCGGTGGCGGTGAAGGCCGTGACCGTGTCTCCCCCGTCGGTCGACGGCGTGAGCGCGGTGACCTTGAGCAGGACATTGGAACCAAGGGTCGCTGTCTCGGCCACGACCACGCGGAAACGCATGTTCGGCACGGATTCCCTCTGGTTGACCTGCACGGGAGAATCCGCGGTCGCCTTCTTGTTCGTGCGGAAGGTGCCCGCGCCATCCCACGAGCGCATGTAGACGGAATCATCGTTGAGAGTCGGGTACGTCACATCGTCGACCGTGTCCGGGGTTGCCGTCTGCAGGACCAGTCTGCCGGCCTGCGTGAGCCCGGACGGACCGATGGAATTTCCATCGAAGCTCACCGTCTTGCGGAAAACGCCGCCGGAATCGTAGAAGTGGCCGAGACCCCAGGGTGGTCCCGCGGTTCGACGGTAGACCATCAGGTAGCCGCGCGGTGAGATCGAGTCGCTCAGCTGGACGCCCCCGGACGTGGCCGTGTTCATGCCCAGGCGCCAGCCCGAGAGCGAGACCCACGACTCGGCGCGATTGAAGAGTTCCACCCATTCGTCGAGCGACGCGCTGACGGCGCCCGACCCGTCCCAGTCGATCATCCCGGGTTCGGCCATGATCTCGTTGATCACCACGTTGGGCTCGATGATCGAGAGCACCTTGATCCCGGTCTCGGTGCCCGCCGCATTCGTGAACGTGACGGTGCAGTACCCGGACGCGCCAGTCAACGTGAAGGCCACGGAGTCCACGCCCGAGTCCGTGGCGGCGAACACGAGGGACGTCGGGCTGATCGATCCCGAGCTCACGGTCACGTTCACCGTTCCGGTAAAGTCCACCTTGGTCGCGCCATTGATGGTCTTGGCCGCGACCACGAGGGATACGCCGTATCCGTTCGAGGCCGAGCCCGGGCCGGTGATATCGAAATGGTGCAACGTGCCGGCGACCGCCGTGATCGCGGCGGCGCCACCGCGAACCCAGTACGCGGTGACCGTGTCGAGGGCGAAGGTGGAGAGCTGACGCATGCCGTCCAGCGAGGCGCCCGAATCCAGGTAGCTCGCGATCGTGACGATCCCCTCGTAGAGGCGGGATCCGGGGATCGATTCACGCAGCATCAGGACGATCCCCTGGGTATCGGCGCGGCTGTACAGAAAGACCCCGGTGACGCCAGCCACGGCCGGATTGCCGCCGCCCGCCGCCGTCACGCGGACGACCAGCGACTCGCCGATGCCCACGGTCTCGGAGGAACCCGACGAGGAGAGGAAGCTGACCGTGACACCGGTCAGGTCCGTGTCGAAGATGCCGTTGTCAAAGCCTTCCGTGAACGTGTAGGTATCCGAGAGACCCGCCGCATTCCAGTCGGCGCGGCCGCAATTCGAATCCTGGCCGTTGACCGCCCTCCAGATCGATCGGCCGGCGAGAGCGGCCGTGGTGCCGCCGTGGTCGACGGCATGGCCATCGGTCCAGATGCCGGCAGCCACGGCCTGGGCATCCTGCTGAGCGCCCCACGTCGCGCCGTTCGCCCACGCGACGTGCGAGGCCACCGTGGTGGAATCGTAGGTGCTCGTCGAACTGTAGAGCGTCATCTCGTCGGTAGCGCCCAGTCGCGTATTGACCGCGCTCGTAAAGTTGACGTAGACGTGCGCCGCGTTATCCGAGTCCCCGAAGACGGTCTCGGCGACCCCGGTCTCACGCCAGTGCACGACGAGGTAGCCGCCGGTGGGGATGGTCACGGTCGGCAAGGCGAAGGTGTCCTCCACGTCGGTCAGCGTCCACCCGTTCGTGCTCACGTCCCCGTAGGACCGGTTGTGAACCTCCACCCACTCGTCGCGGTCCCTGTTGGCGGAGGTCTCGGTGTCGGTAGGCAGGACCTCGCTGATGACCAGGCGGTTGTCCCCCAGGACGAAGACCTGGATCGTCTCGCGCAGGGTTCCGCCGGAATCCACGCGAATGACGGCCGGGCCATAAACGCCGGTGATGACGACCGAACAGGTCGAATCGCCGGCCTGGGCCTGGCTGAAGGTGACGCTCGCGGGCGTGATCGTGCCGGTGTCCAGCGATAACGAGACGGTATTCTGGAAGGTCGTGACGGTATTGCCGTTCGTATCCTTCGCGATGATCCGCAGGTTGAAGCCGACGCCATGGCGCACGGTTCGGGACGGGGCCAGGAGCGCCGGGTCGGTCTCGTACAGGAGCCAGTCGGCAACCTGGTACACGACGCGGAATTCGCGGGTGGAGCTGGTATCGTAGTTGTTGCCGGGATCGTACGCGACAACGCGCACGTAGAACGAGTCGGGCGCGGAGAGCGAACCGATCGCAAGGAACGTGTCATAGGCCATCGTGTCGGCCACGATCGAGCCAGCCCCGAACGTCGAGTCGTTCTTCGCGACCTGGACGCGGTAGCGGACCGGGTAGGTCGTATCATAGGACGCCGTCCACGTGACCGTGCACGGGCTCGCCTCGTAGGAGTAGGCCGGCGGCGAGAGGATCACGGGCTTGGTGGGCGCGGCCGCCGCAACGACGTTGAGGAGCGTCTCGCCGTTGATGACGCCGATGCCGGTCGTGTCCATGGCCATCGTCGTGTCGGCATACAGCGTGCAACTGCCGGTCGCGGCCGTGATCGTGACCGACTCCAGGAGGATGCCGCCCGAGCAGGTGGCGGTGGAGAGAGACGGCGAGACAGCGAACGCGCCGGAGACGCGGAACTTGGCCGTGCCCGCGTAGCTCGAGATCGTCGTGTCCGAGACCCGCTGGCCGTACGCATCGATAGCCGTGACGACGGCTGTGAACGGCGTCCCCACTTCGACCGTTCTCTGGTCGACGGTCCGCGGCGCCACCCGGAAGTTGAGCCGAGACGTGGCCGAACGCAGGCCCCGTGGATCCTGCGTTGTGCCCGTCGCCCAGTCCGCGGCTTCGTTGCCGTCGAGGTAGTGGCCGGCAAATCGGAGGTCCGAATCCCGCGTCATGCCGTATTGCGTGTTGTTGGACGACGTCGCCTTGCGGATGACGGCTTCGCCCGCGCCATCGATGGTCGCGTTCCCCAAGCTCGTCGAGTCGACCGACTGTGCGAAACCAATCCCGTCCACGATGTCGGAGTCCGTGATGGAGGCCACCTGGCTGTAGTTGCGGACGAGCGCGAAGGCCTGGGCAGTGGTGATGACGGTCAACGTGCGCTGCGTGTCCGTCAGCGCGCCCGCATTGGTCGAGATCAGGTAGTAACTGCCGGCTCCGATCGTGTCGCGCTGGGTGAACCGGATGTACGCCCAGCTCGTTGTCGGATCGGCGCTCCACCTCTGCACCGACATGCCGGCTAGCTTCACCACCGTGTCGAGGGGGTTCCAGAGCATCACGTAGTCGCCGTAGGTGCCGTGGCTCTGGCCGACCTGGACAATCTTCAGGTCGCGCACCCCGGGGCTCGTGTACTCGGTGCCGAAGGTCGAATCCGAGGGCACGTTCGTCGGCGCCCAGGCGGAGTAACCCGTGTTGAGGTCCCAGTAGCGGACACGCCAGTTGTAGCTGGAACCGCCCTCGAGGGCGGGCGCGGTGTCCGGGTAGGTCCAGAACGTGTTTGACGTCGTGTTGGTCTCGCGGTGGACGATCGCGGCGCCGTTGTAGACCTCGATCGCGAAGCCCTTCTGCCCGTCGTTGGCGTCCGGATCGCTGAAGCGCCAGGAGAAGGTCGGGTTGCCGCTGTTGAGCGTCGTCGGGTTCGTTTCGCCGTCGACCCGGAGGTAGCTCGGGGAATTCGGGACGGAGTTGATCCGGAAGGAGAAGCTGTCGGTGCGGCCTCCCGTGTACATGGCGTTCGTGAACGACCACGGACCCCAGCCGAAATCGTCGCGCGTGCGCACGCGCCAGTAGTAGTTGTTTCCCGACGAGAGCGCGGCGCCGGAGTATTCCCATTGCGTGGAGCTGTCGTTCTCCGTGAACTTCTCCTGGACGAGCGCCGAATGCGCGGCGTCCGAGAAGACCTGGACCTGCCAGGCCGGGTGTTGGATCGAGTTGACGCCGTCGGTATCGTTCCACGTCCACTGGAAGATGGGCGTCGCGTCGTTGATGATGGTCCCGGAATTGAGCACGGCCGTGTCGCCGGACTCCGTCAGCCCCAGGCTCGTCGCGGTATCGGGCGTCGTGTTGACGCGTCCGTCCCGGTTGAAGTCGACGTCGACGAAGTAGTCGACGTCGGAATCGTTCAGCTCGTTGGACGAGGTCTGGTTGGAGACGACGTCGAGGAGCCCGGAAACCATGCCGTAGGCGCCGCTGCCGTCCTTGCGGCGCCCCATGAAGTAGCGGAAGTTGTCGAACTGGTCCCCTCCCCCGGACGCCGACTGCCCCACGCCGATGGTGAAGCGGAGCGTGAAGGGCGGCCGGCGCTGGCTGAGGAGATCCTCCCAGGGACAGGCAAACTCGAAGGTGTCGCCGCTTGCGGAAAGATAGGACTTCGTGGAGTTGTCGAACTCCCTGCGGCTGTAGCCGATGCTGCGGCCTCCGGGCGCATACCAGATGCAGGTACCGACCTTGCCGCCGCCGGGGCTCTGGTTGTTGAACGTGATCGCGCGCTCCCACTCGGCCGTCTGCTCGTCGGACGTCGACGAGGGGCGCTCGATCCAGATCTGCTGAAAGCGGGATTCGCCGCCCCAGTCGCCGCTCCCTCCGAAGTCCTCGGGAACGCCATCCCAGGCGCCGTTTCCGTCCGCGGCTCCGTAAGCGCTGGCGAGCAGGAAGAGATCGCCGTTGCGAACGCCCGTATCTCGGAACAGGTCGTCCAGGTCGATGACGCCCTCGATCGTCGGGTTGTCCGTGTCGGAGACCACGTAGGCCATGCCCCGGTTGTCGTCATCCGTGTCCGTGGTGACCTCGGCGTAACCCGTGTTCGAGTTCCACGCCACGCCGTTCATCCAGTTGCGCCCGGTGATCTGGGTGCCACGGTACCAACTGCCGTCGCTGCGAACCGCGAAGAAATCGAAGTCCATGATCTTGCCGGCCTTGTTCCAATACCCGGCAAACCAGTTGAGGCTCGTCGTTGTGGTTTCATCCGCGAGCCAGAAGAAGTGGTCCGCGTCCGCGCGGTAGTTCTGGAACGCGAAGTAGATCTCGTTCGAGACGGGGCTGTAGTCCCACTTCAGCTCGCTCGGATTACCCCCGCCGCCGTCGGCGGCGCGATTCGCGGAGATGGCTGGATCACGCTTGCCACTCACCGTGGAATCGGCGCCGCCGTCCATGGCGTTATCCGGACCCACCTGCCAGCGGTTGGGATACAAGCCGTCGCTCGAGCCCGAGCTCGACTGGTCCCGCTGGTGGCGCTCGCCCCTCTCGTTCTGGGAATTGCCGCCGAGGTGGCGCGTGCCCGTCGCGGCTCCGGCGGGCATCCACCAGTTGCCGAAGTCCTTGACCGACGTGGCAAGTCCCGGGCCGGGTCCCGCGACCGTGGACGCCGTGTCGCGCGTGACATCCGTGTCCACGCAGAGGATGACCATCGGGTAGTTGGCGCCGACGCCGTCCTTCAGAGAAGCGAGAACGCGGAACGTGTCGCGCGTCCCGGTCAGGCGGATGGCATAGAGGTCCCAGTTGTCCGCGTTGTATCCACCGGGATTGTCGATCTCGGATCCCGGGCGCGCGTCCCCGAGAGCGTCTCGCCAGATCCAGGTTCCCTCGGCGACCTTGGAGTCGTTGCTATTCATCCCGGATGCGAAGAAGCGGGCCGGGAAGTCCGCGTCATCGCCGTCGATGACGAAGGAAGTGAAAGAGACGCTCGTGGTCGCCGTCGTGAAATTGGCGTTCGTCGCCTGCACGACGGCCGTGCCCGCGTCCCCGGCCCATACCTGGACATTGGCGCGACCACTCGCGTCCGTGGTCGCCGTCACCGACCGCGCGTTATTGGACGTGAAGGCGCCGGGGCCGGATACGAACGAAAAGGTCACCGTCTGCCCGCTCAGGGGCGTGCCGTTCTGCGTGACCCAGCAGGAGACGGTGGCGGTCGAGGAGGAGTCGGCGGCCACCGTCGTCGGCGTCGCGCTGATGCCCTCGACGGTGAACGACCAGGACGTGCCCGTCGTCGGGGCGTCGAAGAAGCCGTCGGACTTGAGCCAGTTCTGGTCGCCGCCGTCCTCGAGCTTGAAGTCATACTGGACGACCGTGCCGGGCGCCTGGGCCTGGACCTCGCTGACGAGCGGTCCCGTGGTCCAATACGACTTGAAGTCCGCGTCCGTCAGGAAGCTCATCGTGTAGTAGTTCCAGCCCGAACCCGCATTCCAGTTCAAGGTCGCGCCGGTGATGTCGTTGGCCCAGACGGAGAACATGATGCGCGGCGCCATGGTGTCCTGGATGTCGGCGGAGTCCCGGTAGGTGTAGGGACTCCCGGTCCAGGCCGTGACGGTCGGGCTGTGGTAGGGCTGGCCTCCCGAGTTCTCGATGAAGTTGTCGTTGGTGGCGGCATGCGCTCGCGGCACCAGCCCCATCAGCATGGCGATGATCCCCAAGAGGTGGATCATGGCCGCTCCACGCCAACGACCTTGCACCCGTGACCGGTGCGCATCCCTATTCAGAAAAAGAGTCCGACCGGTCACTCGAGATCACCTGCCTTGATGTCGCCAAGCGGCAACGGGAAGTTATATACCTCGCAACACGTGGTATATTTGAGGTTTAGTGAATGGGGGGGAAGAAGGGAGGTATGGGGGGAGGGAGGAATTCGCGGGCAACGCGAACTTATATCAAACAAAGCCAATGGCTCGTCCCCAGCATCCGTGCGCTCCTGATCCTTGTATCGGATTTTACGCTATAACTTCCATATTTTTCAAAGGTTTAGGGTCCATTTTGCATAAGATTGTGCGTATAAACCTTCACACTCAATTGACCACGGGAAACTCCGCCAAAACCCGCACCAGTTGTATAAAGAATTCACAAGTGAGCAAACAGGTGGGCGAACAGTTTTATCTCATTGTTTTACAGCCTTTCACGAAACGCACCCCATGATCACCGTGCGGGATAAGCGCGGTTCGAACCCTCCTCTCGAGCCGTAACGTCGACCGAGGTGCATGCTGCGGCAAGCCCCGTCGTCCCCAGGTTGACACCATCCCGGAGCTCTGGTCTTCTCCCTGCTATGTCCACCCCCTCGCAGACCCCGGTCCCCACGGCAAGCCCCGCGGTCGCCTCACCCATCACCCCGGTCCCACGGCCCACCATGCTCATCCTGATTGGTCTGCTCTACGGTCTCGCCGGGATTCTCATGGCCCGATTTCTCGTGATCGGTTTCCTGGGCGCGCTCGGCGTGGCCCTGACCGCCGTCGGCATCATCGAGACGATGCGATCGCTCTTTTCCCGGCACCGCGACATCTCCTGGTCACCCGGCGGCGACCCCCAGGCGGCCTCCACCGAACTCGTGATGAATCTCCTGCACCTGCTGGGCGGCGTGGTCCTGGCGTACGTCATCTTTGCCATTCGGCTCTCCTCCGCCGAGCTGGCCAGCGCCTTCAGCTTCCAGATGAAGAGCGTCTTCCTTCACCGCGACGTTGGCGGTGTTCTCTTCGCCGATCACTTTTCCTACGCCATCCGACACGTACTCGTGATCGCCGGCGTGACCTTCCTGATGTCCGCCATCTACAAGGAGAGCGGGCTCTCCCTCACGCTCGCCTGGGTCGGTTCCCTCTGGGGGATCAGCATCGTGGAGGTGATCCGCCAGTCCGGGGGCGTCATCGACCCACTGGGCATCGGCCTCACCGGCGCCGCCCTGGCCGCCCAGTCCGTGGGCCTGGTCACGAGCGGCACGGTCGGGCTCTTCCTGGCCCGCGGCGCGCAGAAGTACCCCCTGCGCTCGGCCGGCTACAGCAGCATCGTGCGTACCTGCCTCCTGCTCTTCGGAGGCGCCGTCGGCTTCCTCTTCTTCTCAGCCGCCCTCCACGCCCTGGTCGGCCGCACCTTCAACACGCCCGTCACGCCGTTCTAGAGCAATTGCGCGTTGCTCCCTCGCGCCTCGTCCTTTAGCCTCACATCCATGACTCTCACCCAAGCGTCCGGCGCCACCGTGCTCCTGACCGGCGGCACCGGATTCATCGGCACCGCGGTCGCCGAACTGCTCCTGGCCTCGGGCGCCAGCCGCATCGTGCTCCTCGACAACAAGCGCCGCAACGCTGGCCGCTACGCCACGCTCGATCCCACCCGGACCGAGATGCGCGAGGCGGACATCCTCGATCGGTCAGCGGTCACCGAAGCCATGAGGGGTTGCGACTACGTCATCCACCTCGCCGCCATCGCCGGCGTCGACAGCGTCGCACTCCGCCCCACCGAGACCATGGAGATCAACGTCCTGGGCACCTACATGGTCATGGAGGCGGCCAAGGAGCTGAAACCGATGCGTGTCATCTGCTTCTCCACGAGCGAGGTCTACGGCCCTTACGTCTACCGCGGCAATGAACAGACGCAGACATCCCAAGGCCCCGTCGGCATCTTTCGCTGGGGCTACTCCGTCTCCAAGCTTGCCGCCGAGCACTGGGCACACGCCTACGGCCAGGACTTCGGGCTCGACGTCGTCACGATCCGCCCCTTTAACGTCTATGGCCCTCGCCAGGTCGGCGAAGGCGCCGTTCGCAAGTTCGTGATGGCCGCCCTCAAGGGCGAACCCTTGCGCATCAACGGCGACGGCACGCAGATCCGTTCCTGGTGCTACATCGACGATATGGCCACAGGCACGTGCCAGGCCCTCTTTGCGCCCGGGGCCGCCGGACACGCCTTCAACATCGGCAATCCTCGCGCCACCGTCACCACGGCCGGGCTCGCCGAGCGCGTCGTCGCCATCTCGAAGACCGCCTCCCAGCTCCAGTACGTCCCCGCTCTCGGCGCCGATGTCGAGATTCGCGTGCCGAGCATCGACAGCGCTCGTGAAGTCCTGGGCTTCGAACCGACGGTAGGCCTGGAAGAAGGCCTCGCCCGGACCATCGCCTGGTACCGGGACCATCTCTAAGCCCGCCCCTTCGTCGATGAAACGCGTCGCCGTCCTCGGTGCCGGTCCCGCCGGACTGACGGCGGCCCTGCGTCTCGCCGAAGCGGGCCGCGAGGTCATCGTCATCGATCGCCTGCCCTTCGTCGGCGGCGCCGCCGCGTCGCGCCCCATCACGGAGGGCGGACCGCGCATGGACTTCGGCCCCCACGCCTTTCACCTCAAGAACCCGGCGATCAACAAGATCCTCTATGATCACTACAGCGGCGAACTCAAGACCAAGCGCCGCAACGAGCGCCTTCTCGTTCATAATCATCTCTTCCGGTATCCGCTCGAAATTCTCGAGGTCCTCAAGTTCCTTCCCCTGCCCCTGACCGCCAGCATGTTCGGCCACCTGGTGATGGCAAGATTCCTGCTTAGAACCGGTCTCTCCAGGAAGCCAGATACCGACTTCGAGTCCTGGGGCCTGCGGCGTTTCGGGCGCCCCCTTTACCGTTTCTCGTGCGGAGCCTACACGGAGAAGGTCTGGGGAACTCCCGCAAGAGCTCTCTCTTATCTGCTTGCCGAGCAGAAAATCAAGGAAATCAGACTTCGCGATATCGCGCGAAAACTGATGGGCAGCCGGGGCGAGGAGCACAAGCGCTACTGGGAGGAGTACATCTACCCGGACGACGGCATCGGGATCGTCTTTGAGAACATGGAGAAGCACATCGGGGACCTTGGTGGATCGTTCCGGCTCGGTTGCGCGCTCGCGGGCCTCGAGGAGGCCAATGGCCGGATCGAGCGTGTCCTCGTCACGGGCAGGAGCGGCGAGCTCGAATCCATCCCGGTGGACGCCGTGCTCTCCACCGTCCCCCTCTCCCACGTCGCCCGTGCCCTCAAGACCTCTGGATCATCGCTTAGCGTTCATGGCGGCTACGCGCTGAAATACCGCGGTCTCATCCTCATCAACGTCATCATCCGCCGCGATCGCGTTACGCCCTATGACTGGGTCTACATGCTCGATCCCCACTTCCACTGCAACCGCTTCACGGAGCAGAAGAACATGGGTTCCCGCATGGTCCCTGAAGGCCAGACCGTGCTCTGCTTCGAATACAGCTGCGACTTCGACGACGAGCGCTGGAACGCTCCCGATGACGAACTGATCTCTCGCGCCCTCGCCGACATCGACCGCATCGAGCTCATCAACCGCGCCGACGTGGCCGGCGCCCACGTCGCCCGGCTCCAGGACGCCTACCCGATGTATCGCGTCGGCTTCGAGCGAAACCTCGAGGAGATGGTCCGCACGCTCTCCGGCACCGCCAACCTCTACTCCGTCGGCCGGCAGGGGCTCTTTTTGAACACCGACATCCACGACTCGATGGAGATGGCCGCGGAGGCCGCCAGGGCCATCACGGAGGGCCGCGATCCCGCGTCGTGGTACTCCGAGGCCTGGCCCTACGTCACGGGCCGGATCGGCTTCTCCTCCTCCCTGGGCCTCTCCTCCGGACCATCCCCGAAACTCTAGCACGCTCCATCGCGGCGCCGCCGCACCCCGCTCATTGGATTTAAACTTGACCGCGTCGCCGGCTACGCCAGAATCGCGCCTGCATTTCTCCGCAGTCTTCGACGCCGCCCAAACTCGTTACCCGGGAGTCTCATTCGTGATCCAGTTTTCCCAGCGCATCCTCATGATCGGCTTCGGCTCGGTGGCCCAGTGCACCCTGCCGATCCTGCCGCGCCTCCTCCAGGTGCCCCTTTCCAACATCACCGTGATGGACTTCGAGGACAAGGAGGCGGAGATGAAGCCGTGGACGGACCAGGGCGTCCACTGGGTCCGCGATCGGGTCACCCGCGAGAACATGGGCGCGCTCCTGTCTCAATACGTCGGCTCCGGCGACGTGCTCATCGACCTCGCCTGGAACATCGATTGCTGCGAGATCCTCCAGTGGTGCCACGACCACGGGGTTCTCTACATCAACACCTCCGTCGAGGTCTGGGACCCGTACTCGGGCTACGATCACCCCACCGAGAAGACGCTCTACTGGCGCCACCAGAAGATCCGGAAGATGATCGCCGGCTGGAAAGCCAAGGGACCCACGGCCGTCATCGAGCACGGCGCCAACCCGGGGCTCATCTCGCACTGGACGCGCCGGGGCCTCGTCGACATCGCCAAGCGCATGCTCGCGGACGGCAAGGCCTCGGGCGCGCTCGCCGACGAGCTGAAGCACTGCCTCTCCGGCGGCATCTACAACGAGCTCGCCATGAAGCTCGGCGTCAAAGTCATCCACTGCTCCGAGCGCGACACGCAGGTCTCGGACAAGCCCAAGGCCATCGACGAGTTCGTCAACACGTGGTCGATCGAGGGCTTCCGCGAGGAGGGCATCACGACGGCGGAGATGGGCTGGGGTACGCACGAGAAGCAGCTGCCGCCCTTTGCCTTCGAGCACAAGGACGGGCCCCGCAACCAGATCTGCCTCGCCAGGATGGGCATGAACACCTGGGTCCGCACCTGGGTTCCGAACTACACGACCTACGGCATGGTCGTCCGCCACGGCGAGGCCTACACGATCTCGGACACGCTCACCGTCTGGAGGGACGGCAAGGCCGTCTACCGGCCGACCATGCACTACGCCTACTGCCCCTGTGACGCCGCGATCATCTCGCTCTGGGAACTGCGGGGCCGCAACTACGAGCTCCAGCCGAAGCTGCGTATCATGAACGACGAGATCACCGCGGGCTCCGACATCCTCGGCGCCCTTCTCATGGGTCACCCCTATAACTCGTGGTGGACGGGCAGTGACCTCTCGATCGAGGAATCGCGGCGCCTCGTCCCGCACCAGAACGCCACGACGCTCCAGGTCGCCATCTCGGTCGTGTCCGCGGTCTCCTGGATGATCGAGAATCCCGCGAACGGATTCACCGTTCCCGACGAGATCCCCCACGAGTACATCCTCGGGAAGGCCGACCCCTGGCTCGGAAAGTGCCTCTCCACGCCCTCCGACTGGACTCCCCTGCAGAACGCCCCGAACGCGTTCCGGGGCTACAACGACCCGAAGCTCGATCTCTCGGACCCCTGGCAGTTCCAGAACTTCCTCGTGTACGACCGGGATTAGGAGGCCACCCATGATCGCGCCGCGCAAGCTCCAGCATCTCGCCCGGGAACACGGGACTCCGCTCTTCATCGTCGATCACGCGGAACTGCGGCGGAACTACGCCGAGTTCAAGCGCTGGCTCCCGCGCGTCCAGGCCTACTTCGCCGTGAAGGCGAACTCCGATCCCCGGATCGTCCGGACGCTCTACCGCGAGGGATGCAGTTTCGACGTCGCATCCTGGGCCGAGTTTGAGACCGTCCACGACAACATCCGGCGCCTCCCCGCGCGCGTCCGCCAGGACTTCATCTGGGACAAGATCATCTACGCCAACCCTATCAAGCCCATCGACACCCTGGAGAAGCTCGACCGCTACAAGCCCCTCGTGACGTTCGACAACGAGGAGGAGATCCTCAAGATTGCCCGGCACGCGCCGCGCGCCGGCATGGTGCTCCGCCTGAAGGTGGCCAACACGGGCGCCATGGTCGAGCTGAGCTCGAAGTTCGGCTGTGACCCGGGCGAGGCCGTGAACCTCATTGAGAAGGCCCGCGACTCCGGGCTCGGCGTGGAGGGCCTCAGCTTCCACGTCGGGAGCCAGACGACGAACTTCTCCAACTACGTCCTGGCGCTCCAGCTCGCGGCCGAGGTCTACCACGAGGCCAAGGCGCGCGGCTTCGAGAAGTTCAACATCATCGACATCGGCGGCGGCTTCCCGGCCCCCTATGACGCCAACGTGCGCCCGCTGAAGGAACTGGCCAAGACGCTCAACACCGAGATCGACCGGCTCTTCCCGCCCGACGTGGAGATCATCGCTGAGCCCGGGCGGTTCCTCGTGGCGACCGCGGCCACGCTCGTCGCGAAGGTTGTCGGCAAGGCCGACCGGAACGACAAGCGCTGTTACTACATCAACGACGGCGTCTATCACACCTTCTCGGGTGTCATCTTCGATCACTGCACGTACCACCTGAGCGCCTTCAAGAAGGGGCCAAAGCGGCTCTCCGCCGTCTTCGGCCCGACCTGCGACGCTCTCGACACGATCTCCCTCTCCGAGCAGCTCCCGGACCTCGAGATCGGCGACCTCGTCTACAGCGAGAATATCGGCGCCTACTCCGCGGCCTCCTCCACCTGGTTCAACGGCTTTCCCCCGGCCAAGGTCGTGCACATCAACGAGACGCACGCGGACTGGAATCCCACCACGGTCCCGCGCCGCCGCTAGCCCCCGCATCATTCGCCTTCACCACGGAGACCACAGAGACCACGGAGAAGGCCAAGACAAGGCAAGTATTCAAGATCTTGGCGATTCCAATGCGGCGATGGAGTCAGTGACAGACTGTAAACATGCGCGGCTCTCATTGCCGTCCGGATTTCCTCTTCGCCTTATGCCGTGGTCTCCGTGGTCCCCGTGGTGGGATTCATGTATACATCAGGCTAAAAAAAGACCCGCGAGCAGGCGCCCGCGGGTCAGGGGGTTCGGAAGATCAGTTTTCATATGGTCGCCCTCCGGCCTAAACCCGCCAGGAAAGGGCCTTCGGTCGACCTTATGAAATCAACGGCACTGGCTCAGTCCGCGTCGTTACCGCCGCGGTTGCGGCCGCCGCGGTTCTGACCGCCGGAGTTTCCCTGGAGCCGGCCGCGAACCTGCTCGCGCATGCTCTGCATCCGCTGTTGCATCATCAGAACGGCGCGGGCGCTCTTTTCCGGCCCGAGGATGGCGCGGATCTCGTCCATGCCCTTGCCCTGGAGGTTCGCCATCTGCCCCTGGATACCGCGAAGCGTATCGAGCTGGGCATTGAGCGATGCTGCCGAAGCCGTGTCCCGGACGAGCTGGCGCAGTTTCCGCATCTCGACCTGGAGCTTCTCCTGGAGGCTCTTGCGTTCCTCCTGCTGGGCCTCGAAGACCGCCACCAGCCTCTGCTTCGTCGCGTCATCCAGGCCGAGCTGACGCGCCATCATCTCTGCTCGGCGCGCCCCCATCTGCTCCGCATTCTGCTGATTGCCCGAGCGCCCCGGCTGCTCCGCCTGGGCCGCCGGCGCCGCGATGAGCACCGCCGCAACCAGGGCCGCCACCATTCCATAAGTCTTCATCGTCATCGTCGTCTCCACTCTTTCCGCCCGATCAAACGCCGAGCTCAAACAGGATCTGGTCCAGTTCCTCATCCGTGATCTCATCCAGGTTCACGTCCATGTCGTCCGCCGCGGAGATCGTCACGGCGTCGGTCTGCTCTGGTCGATCGGTTGCGGCCGCAACCGGATCCGCGGTCGTGGGCACGAACGAGCCGACCTCCGCGTTCGAAGCCACCGTCGTCACACCCACGGCCTGGGGAGAAGCCGTCATCACCGCGGAATCGGGCGCCGCCTGCCAGACCGCAACCCCCACGAGAAGCGACGCCGCCAGGGCGAGTCCGCCCCACACGCGACCGCGACTGCCCAGGCGCGACTCGCGGGCCTCGGTCACCCCGTAGGCATCGCGCATCCTCGTATGAAACGCCGCCAGGGTCCCGTACTCCTGCCGGCAGGCCGCGCACGCGCCCAGGTGCCGATTCGCGACCCGGAACTCCTCGGGGGTGAAGTCCCCCGAGAGCATCGCTCCGAAGGCGGCCTGCAGGTGCTCGTCCGTCTTTGCCTCACACGAGGTCATGTAGTTCCTCCCTCAGCCGCTTCAACGCGTGAAAGTAATGCACCTTCGACGTGCTCTCGCTAATCCCCAGCGCCGCGCCGATCGCGGCATGCTTCTTTCCCTCCAGCTCCCGGAGCAGGAAGACCTGCCGCTGGGACGGAGTCAGCACCGCCAGGGCCTCGTCGATGCGCTCGCGCACCAGCGACGCCTCCGCCCGGTCATGCGGATCGGGTCCGCCGGTCGCGGGCAGGTGCTCGGGAAGCTCCAGTTCGCGTCGGGCGGGCCGGTCGTAGACGAGGTTCGTCAGGATCCGATGCATCCAGGTCCCGAACGCGGCCTCGCCGCGAAACTTCCCATAAGCCCGCCACGCGCGAAGGAATGCCTCCGAGACGATGTCCTCCGCACGGTCCGCTTCCCCGGTCAGTCGAAGGGCGAGCCGGTGGAGCTGGACTCGATGGGTGCGGTAGAGCTCGGCAAACTCCTCGCTCTGCTCCCAAGCGCGCTTGTCCCAGGCTTGCCTGTCCGGGACTTGCCTATCCGAGGCAAACCCATCCGAGGCGTCGGCCTGGCCCGTCGACTCCGGATTCTCACCCGGTGTCTCGCTCTTCGTCTCCAACCTCAGGGCGCTTCCGTCCATGCTGTGTCTGAAGATTTGGACGCAGGGGGACAAGAAAGGTTTATGGGGTCCAGGCCAGGACTCACGGATTTTTCAGGGAACCGGGCAGACCATGCGCCCAGCCCCTGGTATTCGCCGCCTTAGCGTGAACGATTGGAACGGTTGCGGGTCCGCGGAGCGCGCGCGGGAGGGGGCGCCGGAGCGTCGCGCACCTCCACGATGGTCACGGTCTTCATGGCGTCGCCAGGGGCCGTAGCGCGCTGGGGGTCACGAGGCGTGAACGCGTCGACGACGTCCATGCCCTTCTCCACGATGCCGAAGACCGTGTACTGCCCGTCGAGAAAGGCTTGAGGGCCGAAGCAGATGAAGAACTGCGAACCGGCCGAGTTCGGATCCGGGGTTCGCGCCATCGAGACGGTACCGCGCACGTGCTTCGTGGCGGAGAACTCGGCCTTGATCGTGTATCCGGGGCCACCGGCGCCCGTGCCGGTGGGATCGCCGCCCTGCGCCATGAAGCCCGGGATCACGCGATGAAAGGTAATCCCGTTGTAGTAGCCGTTCCGAGCCAGCGAGACGAAGTTCGCGACGTGATTGGGCGCGGTCTCGGGAAAGAAGACGATCTCGATCTTCTTCCCGTTCTCCATCTCGATGACGGCCCGATACTCGACCCCCGTCTCCAGGACGCCGGCGAAACGCGCGTCGAGGAGGGTGGCGTCGGTCAGTGTATGCACGGGCCTAGCGACCGGCGCCGACGTGGGCCGCGCGGCCGCGGCCTCCGCGGGCAACGACAGGAGGACAAAGAGAACGAGGACCGGCAAAAGAACGAACGAGGGACGCACGCGAAGACCTCCAGGCAAGAGTGATCATGGGGTGCGATCCTACCCTTGGCCCAGCAGGATGACAACTCCCGACAGGATGATGACCGCGCCCGCCAGGCGCCAGGCAATCCCCGGTTCCTTCCGCCACCAGCCCGCCAGGACGCCGACGAGCAGGCCCGAGCGCTTGACGGCAATCACGTAGGGAACCGGCAGGTAGCCCAGGGCGTTCATCTGGCAGAGGATCATCCCCGAATGAAGAAGACCAAGCATCAGGCCCAGGCCCAGAGTGGACGACGAGGCTTGGCGCATCGCCTCGCCGCGGTCCCGGCGCCACGCCAGCGGAGCGTAGGCCAGGGTCGTCACGGCGGAGAAGATGGCGGGATAGGTGAAGGAGTCGCTGGCGGCCACGCATTGCTTGTCGATGTTGGAGGTGATCGACCAGATGAAGGCGACGAAGACGGCGATGCGGGCCGCGGGATCGCGCCAGAGCGCCCGAAGCGGGGCCAGGAGGCTCGCGCGGTCGCGGGCCGCCCCCAGGAACCACGCGCCAAGGACGATGAGCACGACGCCGAGAGCGCCCGCCGGCGGGATGCGCTCGCCGATCATGACCCGCGAAGTCACGAGCATGAAGAGCGGCGAGATCGAGACCAGCGGGAGGACAATAGAGAGCTCGCCGATGCCGAGCGCGCGGTAATAGAGGGTGAAGGCCAGCATGTTGCCGGCCACGCCGAGAGCCAGGGAGGCGAAGAAGCCGGGGCGAAGGACGCCTCCTCCCCAGGCCCAGGCCGCCAGGAGGAGCGGAACGAGGCCCACGGCGGTGTTCA
The DNA here is from genome assembly GCA_964548165.1 of uncultured bacterium. GTDB lineage: Bacteria > UBA8481 > UBA8481 > UBA8481 > UBA8481 > CAZJQD01. The sequence goes on along the minus strand of CAZJQD010000020.1, from coordinate 12,913 downwards.
CCCACGCGACCTGGAATTCGTTCCATCCCCGCCGGCGGAGAGCGCGTGCCGGGAGGGCGTTCAGCCCGAAGAGGACCGCGGTGGCGGCGGCGAGCGAGATACCCACAGGGTGGAAGAATACACGCCTTTTTTCGCGCGCTCGCCGAGAATCCCCCTTGAGAGTTTCGCGAAGACGGAGCCATAATAATCGTGTCCTGCGTTGTTCGCAGGGTGCTTGTTATCTGGCCCAACACTTCGTGTGGACGGGGGCCTGCTGCGCGGGGACGTGACGCCGCCGGATTCGTCCGGAGGTAAGCCGAACTGCTCTCGGGGCTCCCACCTGTTATAAACAGGGTCCAGACTAGACGGCGCTCTACGGCATCGCGGGATTTTTGATTTAAGGCCCTACTTGCCGAAGAGCTTGTCGAAGGCGGACCGCGCGGAATCCTTGCCGCCCGCCGCCGGCTGGCCGCCGCCCCCGGGAGCCGGCCGCACCACGAAGAAATCGCAGAAATTCGCGACCGTCCGATCCGCGGGCGGCTCCGCCTGCTTCTCCGTACACTCCCCCGCCGCGGAGCGATCATGGAACCGGCAGCCGCGACAGGACTTCAGGTCGGCGCGGCAATGCGGACAGGAATCGGCCCGCGCCGGCCTCTCGAAGACATCGGTCTCCTTCCCGCAGTTCCAGCAGATGAGCATGCCCTCATACTAGCCTCAACCACCCGAAAATTCGAACCACGAATGGAGACCCTCGGGCTCAGCCGGGCCCACGGCCCATCCGCGCAATCTGCGAAATCTGTGGATGGATTCTCCGGGTTTCCAGGGACGCGGGTCCTGTGGCAGCCTGCCCCCCGTTCTGGTAGGCTCTCGCGCATGAGGATTGCGATCGGCAGCGACCACGGCGGGTTCGTCCACAAGATGGAGCTCATCCGCTACCTGAAGGGGCTGGGGCACGAGGTCACGGACGTCGGGTGTTACAGCCCCGAGTCCTACGACTTCCCGCGGTCGGCCGAGGACGTGGGCCGCGCGGTCGCCTTGAAGGCGGCGGATCGCGGCGTCTGTATCGACGGCGCCGGGTCACCCTCCGCCATGTGCGCCAACAAGATCCCCGGCGTTCGGGCCTCCGTCGTCCACGACGCCTTCACCGCGACGATCAGCCGCGAGCACAGCGACGCCAACGTCATCTGCTTCGGCGCGAAGGTCGTCGACGCCGACACCGCCCGGACGCTCGTCGAGCTCTGGCTGCGCACCAACTTCCTCGGGGGCAAGTACCAGCGCCGCATCGACATGGTGACCGCGATCGAGAAGCGCCACTCCGGAAAGACCCCGGGGCGTCGACTCGTGACCGATGCCGACCTCGCGCGCGATCCGGCGCTCGCGGAGGGCGCCGGCGTTCTGCTTACGCCCCTGGCGAGGGACCGGAAGAAGAAACCGAGAGGCTGAGCCCCGGGCTTCGCCGCGCCCCGGCCGCGCCGGGCAGCTCCGCGTGGATAATCACAACACCCGTCGACGCGGGAAGGAAGTAGGCACCCTGGGCTCCGATGGAAAAGGAGCCCCCGCTCTCCGGAAGGACCTTCCATTCCACCAGGCTCGTCGCGGGCACAGGCGGACCGCCATCATCCGGCAGGAGCATCGCCGAGCATCGTAGCTCGGGACCGACGGCCTGGTAGCGCGTATCCCCAAGATGGGTCACGTCGCCGTCGAGGGCGACCGCGAGCTGACCGGCAACGGCGGACTCACTTGAGCCTTCGTCCATCATCACCGCGGTCGTGTCCGCGGCGGGAACCCGGGGCGTGGCCGCGGTCTCTGCCTGCGGCATGCGTCCGCAGGCGACACCCCACGAGGCATACAAGCCGACAACGATCAGCAAGGGGTAGGGGCGACAATTCATGCCGGAATGGTATCTCCGCGGCGCGGTCCCCGCAACGCCCCACGCCACCATGACAGGCCCCCGTTCCCCAGGAGCGGAATGCCGGGTGGCCAGGGACTTCAATACCTTGTGATTGCGCGCGGTTTCCGCGATCATCGGCCCATGGCGCTCAAGAACAAGCTCTCCTGGTCCTACACCGCGATGCGCTCGTACGAGGCCTGCCCGCGCCAGTATTGGTACAAGAAGTTCGGCGGGTGGAACGGGTGGCGCGAGACCGATCCCGAATCGGAGCGGCGCCTGACGTGGCTCCTCGGCAAGGTCCAGAATCGCTGGATGTGGCGTGGCGATGTGCTGCACGGCGTCATAGAGCACATCATCCGATCGTGGCGACGCGGCGAGAATCCGCCGGTCGAGGACCTCAAGGCCGACCTGCGCCAGGCGTTCCGGGACGGCTTTCGCGCCTCGAAGCAGGGGCGCCTCCTGCAGGGCAACAACAAGGCCACGGGGCTCGCCGAGCACCTCTACGACGAGAAGGTGGACGACGCCGCCTGGAAAAAACTGGTGGAGGACGCCGACGCCATGCTCGATCGGTTCCTCACGAGCCCCATCGCGGAGACGATCCGCGGCATTCCGCCCGAGAAGTGGCTGAGCCTCGAGGACCTCCTGACGCTGACCATCGAGAACGCCACTGTGTACATCAAGATGGACGCGGCCTGGCATGAACCGGGACGAGCCGTCATCGTCGACTGGAAGACCGGAAAGACCGAGACGGACGGCGAGGGCCACAGCCTCCAGTTGGGCCTCTACTCGATCTTCGCCGCCGAGACCTGGAGCCTGCCCACCGTGGTCGTCCGGGAGGTGACGCTCACGGACATGACGGTGCGCGAGTGGGAGCCGGAACCCTCCCAGCGCGAGGCCCTGCGCGAACGCGTGACCGGGCATATCGCCCTGATCCGATCGCTCGTCACCGAATCCGACCAGGGCATCGACGCGGACCGCGACCGGTTTCCCGCGACGCCGTCAGCCGCGGCCTGCGGCCGCTGTGCCTGGCGTCCGCTCTGTCCCTCCGTCGACGCGGCCGCGCGAGTCCCGGACAGCTGGCGCGCGTTTCTCAGGCCCAAGCCGATCGGCATTCCCATCCAGGACGCCGCGGACGCGGCCGCTACGGCAGTCGCGGC